>CAILKE010000023.1 GCA_903834765.1 uncultured Bacteroidota bacterium | reverse complement strand
TAATTTATATTAAAACTTATTTAATTTAAGAAAAAAATTAAAAACAATTTCTAGAAATTAGAAATTCTTTTCAATCTCCTTACTTCCAGTGGCTTTATAATAAGTTTTTGAAAAACTATGGCAACTAACAAAGATGCGATTACAACGGTATATCCATAATAATTCATCCACCCGTGATGGCTGTAAAAAAAGGCCCGAAATAAACTAACAATCAAATGATGGCTAATGTAAAGTGAGAAAGATAGCTCACCAATGTAACGATCGGTAGCACTGTTTTTAAATGCCAAAAAAATAAAAGGAATAGACACAAATATTAAACAATAAAACAACGCTTTTTTTATGTTGTCATTCATTGCTAATTCATCAATACAAAAAATTCCAACAATACAAAGTGCTAACAAGGCATAACCAATATTTGGAGAAATTGGTTTGTTCTTAAAATAACTATAACATTGATAAGCAATACTTCCCAGCATAAAAAAGCCTAATTCAAAAGGAAAGAAACGATAAGTCCAAGGATCAAGGGATAAATTAAATTGCGAAGCATACACAACTTTAGCACCCAATGATAACAAAATAATAGCGAGTTGCCAACCTATTTTTTTTCTTACAATGAAAGGTGCGATAATATAAAATAATAATTCCAAACTGATAGACCACGCCTGAGGAACCAATAAATATTGATAACCTAAGTGCTTATACGATAATACGTAATACATCAACTTAGGATGACAATCAGCATCTATCCTTAAAAAATAAAGTACATCTTGACCAAGTATGACTATATTTTCCAATATAAAATAAGCCAATGTTGTGAATGATAAGCATTCTTTATTTTGAAAAAAACGACTTAAATAATACGCGTGATGAAAGCCATAATAACCAATGAGAGATATTATTAACGAAGCTATTACCACTAGCCAGTAAACAGGAAATATCCTATAAAAACGACTGAGTAAAAATATACGGTAACTCCCTAATCCAACATATTTTTCGTTTAAGATAAATGCCATATAAAAGCCTGAAATCATGAAAAAAGATTCAACAGCTATTTGTCCGCCACAGAGTCTCAACCCAAAGATGGTATACGAGTGGTAAACAACCACTGCTAAAGCTAATATAGTGCGAAGAATTCCCATGTTGGTTTTTATAAAAAAAGCTGATAACAGTGATGCTATCAGCTTTTTATTTTTAATACTATTAGTTACTTTACGCTTTCAACTTGCTTTTTAGCTGCTTCAACTACTTTCTTTTGACTTTCTATTGCTGCTTTTTTCGTTACTTGATCTGTTTCATTTTTCTTAATTTCTTCCTCTGCTTTTTTTATTTTTCCATTATAATTTTTCACATCTTCTTTCGAATCTTTAATGTTTTTTTCTAAATCTTGTTTTTGACCTAATAATTTTTCATGAATTTTTTTTGATGATTTAGCTTGTTCGCTAACAGCATCAATGCTTACATCAATAATTTTTTGCTGAGTTGAAATTTCAATATTTTTTTTCTTTAATTCTTCTTCCTTAGTAGCTATTTCTTTTTCTTCATTTACAATTTTTCCTTTATATGATACGATATCAGATTTTAAATTCTTGTTATCTTTCTCCAAATCTTTTTGATCATCTTGGTATTTATCCAATAATTTTTCAGCATCTTTTACCTTAGATTCTAAAGGAATTTTTGTCATTTTTACAGCAAAATCCCGAATCATTTTCGCTGCATAATTATACTTATCTCTTTGCTCTGTTGATTTTAAATACGCTCCTCCTAAATCAAAACACACATGCATTTTAACGGCTTTTGCTTTTTTGTCTTCTTCAAACGTGGTGTAAATATCAACAGTATTATTACCCCATTCTTTTATTATCACATTATCAGCAAATAATTCACCTTTATCGATTTTAACTTTTTCATTTTTAAAATTTTTCAATAAACTTTTCCATTCGCTCTCAATATCATCTTTAGAATTTTCTAATATAACAGTAGATAAGGAATTTTGTATGCCTGAAGAAAACTTATCAGAACCTTCTTTTACTTCAATTGTTTGGGAGCTTATAGTTCCTATCGAAATTAAAGTAGCAAATATTAACATTGTATTTTTCATTGGTAGATATTATTTCTTAATAATTAAATCTATAATACTTATTCTTTATCCATCTCTGTCACTCCGCCAGATACTATAAACTTCATAGCTTCTGAACCTTCTATCTTTAAAACCGTAATTTGATTTTTTGGAACAATCACTAATCTTCCAGAAAAAGAATATGACATTGGCAAATATACAGCAATTTTATCTGAAATTCCCCAATCGTTTAAATCATCCTGAGTAATAAAGCCAACTTCCTGAATGTTTGCCTGAGGATTAGTTAAAACCAATACAGGCTTAGTAAACTTTTTTTTGTTCCCCATAAACGCATTCATAAAATCTTTAATAGGCGAATAAACGTGCCTAATAAAAGGCGCATGCTCAAGACGATCCTCGATAAATATAAACAAACGCTTAAAAATAAATGAAGATGCTAAAATACCAATAAGTGTGATCAGTATAATTAAACTAACAAATGAAATAATGGTATCTAAGATTGAATTACCAGTTAAACCGACAAAAGAAAATAAATTTTCAAAAAATTGAAATAGTTTTACAAATACAATGATGGTAATTCCTAACGGAATAAATAAAATCAACCCTTGTAAAAAAAATCTAAAAATAGTATTCATCATTATATCCAGTTAATGCCTTTTTTTAATTTACTCAAGGTATCCGCTTCCGCCGAATTTTCTGTTGTTTCAAAATTATATAACCAACTTGCGTTAGCGGGTAAACTCATCAATATCGATTCGATACGGCCATTTGTTTCTAAACCAAATTTAGTTCCTTTATCGTAAACCAAATTAAATTCAACATACCGACCACGACGTAACAATTGCCATTGTTTTTGTTCGGGAGTATAAACGTTGTTTTTGTTTTTTGCTATTAAGGCTGTGTATACTGGTGCAAAAGTCTTTCCAACCTCTTGCCAAAATGCAAAATTCTGTTCAAAATTTAATTCCTCATTATCATTTAAACGATCAAAGAAAATACCACCAATTCCTCGTGTTTCGTTACGATGCTTAATAAAAAAATAATCGTCGGCCCAGGTCTTAAATTTCTGATAGTAGTTTGCATGATGTTTATCACAAACTATTTTAAGTTGTTGATGAAAAAACTTCGCATCTTCCTCAACAACATAATGTGGCGTTAAATCAATACCTCCGCCTAACCAACGCGTTCCGTTACTCATTTCGAAATAACGAATATTCATGTGAATAATAGGAACCATAGGGCTTTGTGGATGTATTACTATAGAAACACCCGTAGCGTAAAATTGTGATTTTTCGGAAATTGCACCAGTGGTATGTTCCTTTTCAGTAATCAAAAAATCTGGCGTATTACCATGAACTGCAGAAAACATGACGCCACCTTTTTCAATCACTCCTCCATTTTCCATTACGCGAGAGCGACCTCCACCACCCTCTTCTCTTGTCCAGTTCTCTTCTTTAAACTGAGCGTTACCATCAGCAGTTTGCAAAGCTTTGCAAATCTCATCTTGCAGAGCTTTAAGCCACTCGGTAATATATTCTTTACTTGGGTTCATTTTGATGCTAAAATTTATAAACGGAAATTACCAACCGGTTTTCACTAATTTAAAATTGAGGTATTTATATATTGAAATAGCTTGATTTTCAAAACCTGTATATACATCTGGTCTGTAAAATTTAAAATCAGTAGACAATCCTTTTCCTGAAATCTTATCCAGATTTAAGAAAAAAGCTGGACCATTATTTTTTAAATTAGATAAATAATACGTAGCAATATCAAACCCTTGAAAATAATAATCGGATGGATCGGTAGAAAACAAATCCTGATATTGCCTTGCTAACTGTCTAGTAGCAAGGTTTTCAAAGTCTACATGACTAGCGGTTGCAAAATGAAATTGCAATTTATTCAAATACCCTTGATCTAAATTATCAATACTTGTTAAACTATTAAAACCAACTAATACTATGTCTTTTTTTTCTGAAAAACTTGCTAACTGAGTAATAAAGTCTTGTAAATAGACATGATTATTTGTTAATACAACCACTACATTTTTTTTACCCTCAACATAAGCTGCTTTCACACCAGTAATTCCTTTCACTACTTTAATACTATCTTTTATCGTTTTTCCTTTTACTAAAATATTGTCATTGTATTTGCTTTTAAAAGTTTTAAGATAAGTCAAATCTTTCGGAACCGTATTTACAATGATGATGTTTGAACTATTCATCATTGAATCCGAACAAAAATTAGCTAATCCTTCAATTAATGTATATTGTGATGGGTTAATTTTACTAACTAAGGCATTATTGTATAATATTTTATTTTGCTGAGTCAAAGGAGATACAACTGGAATATTCAATGCTTTGGCTCTACTTGACACCAACTTAAATTCTGTTGAATAAAGCGGGCCAAATACTGCGTCTAATTTTTTGAAGTCGTACGATTTACAAAGTGTTTCAATTTTTAAGGAATCTTTTTCGTCTATATCGAATAAGCTTAGCGTTATATCAAAATCTTTGGAGGATAAAGAATCAACCGCTATTTTAAAACCTGTATAAAAATCCATTGCTAATGCTTGGGTTGCAGGGAAAGATGCCTTTGCACGCGCTAACTCATCGATGTTAATCAGCTCTAATTCAGCTAATTTAAAGGGCAACAATAATCCTATATTATACGATGTTTTTTTAGGTTTATTAAATACAATGGTATCATTATTAGCTGAACCAAATGTATTAGAAGATGTATTAACTACTTGATCTTTTACCACATTACTAGTTGTAGTAGCTGCTTTTTTTTGCGGAATTTTTAATTGTTGGCCCTGCTTGATACCATCCTTTGCAAATGGATTACTTGCTAAAAGTTGGCTTTGTAAAACATTAAACTTAACTGATAACCCATAAAGAGTTTCTCCTATATTTACGGTATAAAATATAGTATCCTTTAATGCTTGAAGTGCTATTGTAGTGTTAGAAACATTTTTCTTTTTTTCTCCAACAATTAAATACTCTCCTTCTTTAATTCCCTTGCTAATATTAGGATTGAACGAATTAATGATTTTATCGTCAATGTTATATTTTTTTGTTATGGCATAAACAGTTTCCCCTTTTTGTATTTTATGATACACATATTTATTTGTATCAATAGCCATAGATGAGGTTTTCATCAAACTCTCAAAAGGAATTTTTAACTCTTGTCCTGCATTAAGTCCGTCAATCGCATCATCATTTTCTGCTAAAATTGAATTGACATCCATATTGTATGTCTTTGCAATAGCATATAAACTCTGACCTTTTTCTACTTTGTGGATATAATACTTTTTACCATTAATAGTTTTGATATCTGTAGACTTTGTTTGTGCTAAAGTGATAAAAGACACAAGGCATAGGATGAAAGACAGTATATGTTTATGATATGTGATTTTTATTTTGTTCATTTAATTCATTCAACATTTAAAATTTATCATTCAACATTCATACTATTCCCACTCAATAGTAGCTGGCGGCTTAGAGCTGATATCATACACAACTCTATTTACACCCTTCACTTTATTGATAATATCATTGGATACTTTTGCTAAAAACTCATACGGTAAATGACACCAATCTGCCGTCATTCCATCAGTTGAAGACACTGCTCGCAATGCGACAACTTTTTCATAAGTACGTTCATCGCCCATAACGCCTACACTTTGTATAGGCAATAAAATAGCGCCAGCCTGCCATACGCTATCATATAATCCGGCCGATTTTAATCCATCAATAAATATCGCATCTACATTTTGTAATAACTGTACTTTCTCTTCGGTAATATCTCCTAAAATACGAATTGCTAAACCAGGACCTGGGAAAGGATGTCGACCGATTAAAGCTTCATCTATACCTAAGGCTTTGCCAACTCTGCGCACCTCATCTTTAAATAAACTACGTAAAGGTTCAACAACAGATAATTTCATATAATCAGGTAAACCGCCTACGTTATGATGAGACTTTATCGTAGCTGAAGGTCCATTAACAGAAAGACTTTCAATCACATCAGGATAAATAGTTCCTTGTCCCAGCCACTTAGCATCTGTTACTAATTTTGATTCATCATCAAATACATCCACAAATGCTTTACCTATGGCTTTACGCTTAGTTTCAGGGTCTGATACATTTTTCAATGCATCGTAAAAACGTTGTTTGGCATCAACACCTTTTACATTTAACCCCATGTGCTTATAAGAATCTAATACATGTTCAAATTCATTTTTACGCAATAGTCCGTTATCTACAAAAATGCAATGAAGATTTGCTCCGATGGCTTTATGCAATAAAACTGCCGCTACCGAGCTATCTACACCACCTGATAATCCTAAAATAACTTTATCGTTGCCGATTTTTTGTTTTAATTCTGCTACTGTTGTATCAATAAATGACGCAGATGTCCAACTACCTTTGCAACCACAAATATCTATCACGAAATTTTTCAATAATTGTGCGCCCTCTAATGAATGATATACTTCCGGATGAAATTGTATTCCCCATGTTTGTTCATTATTTACTGAAAAACCTGCAACCTTCACGTCATGCGTAGAAGCTACAACAGTAAAATGATCTGGGATACTTAAAATCGTATCAGCATGACTCATCCATACTTGAGAGTTATCGCTAATATTTTTAAATAAAGGATTTGAGGTATCGGCAAATTTTAAATTTGCACGACCATATTCTCGTGAATTTGATTTACCAACTTCTCCTTCATAAAAATGAGCCAATAATTGAGCGCCGTAACAAACGCCTAACAATGGCAATTTTCCTTTAATAGCAGACAAATCTGGCTTTAAGGGGTTTTCTTGACGAACACTGTGGGGCGATCCGGATAAGATTACGCCTTTAATATCAGGTGTTATTTCAGGGATTTTGTTGTAAGGATGGATTTCACAATACACATTTAATTCGCGTAAACGACGAGCAATAAGTTGAGTAAATTGGGAACCAAAATCGAGGATTAAAATTTGTTCTTGCATAAGCTAATTAATAGCTAGTAAAGATAGTTAAGTATTTTGGTTTAATGGAAAAGTAATTAAAAAACTGTTATAAATAATCCTAATCTTTACTTCTCATAAATTTTATGACTGTATAAGCTCCCAAGCAGAAAATACCAGCTACTAGAACAAGAATAAAATAATCTCCTATTTCTAAATCCGATTGCATGTTAGGCAACTAATAAATTATTTTTCACAGCAAACATAACAATACCTGCCGTATTAGGAATATTAAGCTTTGCCATAATATTTTTACGATGAGTATTAACAGTATGTGTGCTTAATTCTAATTTATCTGCTATTAATTTATTGGATAATCCTTCCGAAATCAAACGTATTACATCAAGTTCTCTATCTGTAATTCCTAAGCCCTGACAGGAAACTTTATCTAATTGCGGGCTCATCAATTCTAATTTATCAGAATTAGCTAAGAAAAAAGCTACTTTGCCACATAAAAACCGCTCACCATTATAAGTTGCATGTAACGCTTCAATAATTTCTTCTTTATCACATTCTTTTAATAAATAACTTCTAACGCCTATGTCCAAAGCAGATTGCATTTCAGACCTATTCATATAATCAGTAATAGCTAATACTTGAAGGCGTTTAAACGTTTTAATTAATGTAGAAATCTGCTTAGAATTAAAATTAAGTGATTGAAAATCGAGTACTAAAATTTTAGGCT
The DNA here is from genome assembly GCA_903834765.1 of uncultured Bacteroidota bacterium. GTDB lineage: Bacteria > Bacteroidota > Bacteroidia > B-17B0 > Aurantibacillaceae > UBA4416. The sequence goes on along the minus strand of CAILKE010000023.1, from coordinate 131,328 downwards.
TTTTCTTTTTAATTACTGACATTAAACTATCAAAATCCTCATTTTCAGTATAATCAACCTCAAAGTTTGAAGACTCATTTAATAAAGTAAAAAGGCCTAAACGACTTAAGTAATTTTTATCAGCTATTAATACAGAAATCATTTTCTTATTTAGATTAATTTTAAACAAAGATACTTATCCATTTTAAAAATCAAAATCAATATTTAAAAAAATAATCAACAATCATTTTATTTACTAATAACATAGAAATTATTGATTATGTATCCTCAAAACCTAATTCCTTTGTATTTTATTAAAAACCTAATTCCATTATAATTTATGATGATCGGCATTTTATTAAAAAATCCTTATTTTTACTAACTATGGCAAATGTTATTACACTCTTTAAACGCGCTACGCATTTTTTAAATTATAAACTTTGGCATGTTCGTTTAGATAAACTAAACAAAAAGCATAGTTTTTTATATAAGCAACTGCGTATTTTCACACTAGCAATCAAAGGTTTTAATGAAGATAAATGTTTGTTAAAAGCAACGGCACTAACTTATTATACATTATTTTCTATTGTACCAGTTATTGCGCTTGCCTTTGCTATTGCCAAAGGATTTGGCTATCAAGAAACTTTACAACAACAAATTCTTAATGATTTTAAAGATCAGAAGGATGTTATAACCCAAGTATTTGTATATGCAGATAAAATGCTAAATAACACCAAAGGAGGTGTCATTGCTGGTGTTGGTATAGTTTTATTACTATGGACGGTTATTAAATTATTAAGTAGCATTGAAAATAGTTTCAATGAAATTTGGGAAATAAAAAAAGATAGAACTTGGATTAGAAAAATAACGGATTATTTATCCATTATGCTTACTGCTCCTATTTTTATCATTTTATCGGGTGCCATCACTGTGGGTATCAAAACTGGTATGGAAAGTGTATTCTCAAGCACAACCATACTAAGTCCTCTTGAGTTTATATTGCTAAAAATTCTGGCTTTTACTTTAATATGGGGAATGTTTCTATTCTTATATTTGGTTCTACCAAATACTAAAGTCAATTTTAAATCAGCTGCAATAGGTGGTTTAATAGCTACCATATTATTCGAATTATTAGAATGGGCTTATGTTTCTTCGCAAATAGGCGTTGTATCTTATAATAAAATATATGGAAGTTTTGCAGCCTTACCCTTATTTCTAATCTGGGTGCAATACTCATGGTTTGTTGTATTATTTGGAGCTGAACTTGCTTTTGCTAATCAAAATGTAGATCATTACGAATTAGAAAACGATATTACTAATATTAGTGACCGCTATAAGCGTGTTATAGCATTAATGATAGCAAATTGTGTAGTGAAAAATTTCAATGAAGGCTTACCTGCCTTAACGGCGATGCAAATTTCCAAGAAGCTTGATTTACCGGTACGTTTAACACGTGTAATTATTTTTGAATTTACAGAAACAGGTATTTTCAATGAAGTGAAAATGTCGGTTGATAAAGAAATTGGTTATCAACCTGGAATTTCAGACAGTAAACTAACCGTTAAATTTATCATTGATAAACTTGATGAAAAAGGAGTAAATTATCTACCAATAGAAAATGGCATTGAACTAAAAAACATTAACCGATTAATGGATGATATGAATGATGTTTTAAATACATCCAAAGGAAATATATTAGTAAAAGATTTGGTTTAACATATTACAACAAATTTATTTTATCTCATGTCATTCAAAACATTCGTGGCTTCATAAATGTAGTTATCTTTCTGAATATTTTTAGTCCACTTAATTTCTTTATTTAATTTTGTTGTATCTGATTTCATTGCATCTCTATCAATATTAGTCAATTCGGCACTAAAGCCAATAATATCTGTTTTTAGAGCATCGTATTTTTTATTTTGAATACGCAATTCTTTTTGTTCAGCTCTGTATTTTTCTAAATTTAAACTATATTTCGTATCATCTTTTTTAGTTTTCAATTCTTTAGATTCTGCCTCTATAAGCTTAAATGCATTACTGGTCTTTAACCTTTCAGTACTTCCTTTTTTAGCTTTTTCGTAATTAATTGTTTTATATTCATCATATGTTGCTTTTGCTATTTCATCCCAAGGCATTGGATAATCCAAATCCTTTTCTCCAAGATCTAATAATGCATAAGGATCAGGCAAAACAATATCAGGCATCACCCCTTTTAATTGAGTAGCGCCACCGTTAATACGATAAAACTTTTGCATAGTTATCTTAACGGAACCAAGAGGCCTAACAGTATCAAATTGTGGCAACAAATACTGATCAAGATCAAGAAAAGATTGAACCGTTCCTTTGCCAAAACTTTGGGTGCCAATAATAATTCCACGTTTATAATCTTGAATAGCTGCTGCTAAAATCTCGGACGCCGAGGCACTTCCATGATTTACCATAATTGCTAAAGGTCCATCCCAAGTTACTTCCGAATTTTTATCTTCCATTACATTAATTGAACCTGCTTTACTTTTTACTTGAACAACTGGACCTTTAGGAATAAATAACCCAGCCATTTCAACTACTTCTTGCAAAGAACCACCACCATTATCTCTTAAATCAATAACAATACCTTCAACACCTTGTTCTTTCAATTTTTCAATTTCTTTTTTCATATCAGCCGAACAGCGGTGGGCTCCATTTCGAGTAAAATCAGCATAAAACATAGGTAAATAAATATAACCAATCTTCTTTTTATTATTGATAATAGCAGATTTCGCATAAGTCTCTTCCATCTCTATAACATCTCTTATAATTGGAATTACTTTAAATGAACCATCAGGTTTTTTGACAGTTAATCTCACTTCAGACCCTTTTTTTCCTTTGATTAATTCAATGGCGTCATCCATTTCCATATTAGTAATATCTACTGCCTCGTTTTTTCCCTGTGCTACTTTATGAATTTCATCACCAGCTTTTAATTCTCCTTGTTTAAAAGAAGGAGATCCTACAATTATTTCTGATACTTTTACGATACCATCTTTTGATTGTAAACGCGCACCAATTCCTTCAAACTGTCCGCTCATACTTTGATCAAATTTCTTTTTTTCTTTAGGAGCAAAATATTCAGTGTGCGGATCATAAAGTCCAGTGATGGTATTTACGAATGTTGAGAATCGATCTTTAGAAGTAATTTTACTTAAGCGTTTAAACCAATCCGTGTTTGCTTTCAATGTTTTACGGCGCGCATCAACTTCGAGGCTATCATAGGATTTCTCAACAAAAACAGTATCCTTTTTTTCTTTTGCTTTTTCTTGATTAGTCATTAAATCATCCAAACGTGATAGCACTTGATATTTCAACATTTTTTTCCATTCTGCTTTTAACTCTGCTTCATTAGCAACAAACTTCGCTTTATCACCATCAATTTCATAATCATCATCAGTCTTAAAATCAAGAGGTTTTTCTAAAATCTCTATGCTCCAATTTTCTTTCTCTTGGATTCTTTTATTGATTAAAGTATTAGATAAATCGTAAAACTCAAAAGTTCCACTGTTGATTTGATCATCAATAGACTTGCGATACTTTGCTAATGCATCAACATCCGATTGAATTAAAAACTTTTTATTATTGTCTAATCGTTTTAAATATAAATTAAACACCTTCTCACTAAAGTCATCATCTATCTTGAGTGGGCTATAATGTGCCTGATTTAAAGACGACATTAACATATCTAACAATATTTGATTTTTACCAAATTGATAAACTGTAAACGAACACAAGCCTATAAACAAGGCTATAAATAAAGGAGAAACAATTTTCTTTTGCATAGTAAACAAATTTATAATTTTTATTTAGAGTCAGTGATGTTATTATAACGGAAAATATCCGTTAGTAACATAATTTATGATTAATGTTTAAACTTTGTTAATTGCTAAAATAGCTAAAGAACTATATTTATAGCTCAAATATAGAAACTAATATAGTGCCATGATAGATTTTACACGTTCCGAATTAACACATTTTGTGATACATTATGTTGGGAATAAAGGCTTAGGAGAAGAATTAACGCTTAGCGAAAAGAATATTCAAATAAAAGATGATTTCTTGAAAGATACTCTAATGCGCTATTTAACAGCTCCATTCAAAACCGATATTTATTATCAGTTCAAGTCAAAAAACGAAATGCACTACCATGACGTGCAAAGTTATGCAACTGATTTATTCAAATCACAAAATGCCTTTATAGAAAATAGCAAACATATTGCGGAACATTTATTTAATCAATCCATGCATCCAAAAATTAAAGGTGGCGAATTTTACACCTGCTATTTTAAAGATTGTAACGTAGATGGTGTTATTTGTGATGCTATAGGATTATTTAAAACTGAGAATAAAGATACTTACTTAAAAGTATTTCAACATATGGATAATTTTGATATCGAATGTGATAATGGAATCAATATTAATAAATTGGATAAAGGCTGCATTATCTTTAATACTGACATAGAAAAAGGTTATAAAATCAGTATTGTAGATACAAACAACAAAATTGCTGATTGCGCATTTTATTGGGTAGAGGATTTTTTAAATACCAAATTAAAAGAGAACGCTTATTTTTATACTTCAAATTTTATTGATACTTGTAAAGGATTTTGTGAAGAAATGCTCACTGAAAACAATAATGTGACAAAGCAAGACCAAATGATGATGTTAAATAAGAGTACTAGCTTTTTCAAGGAAAAAGATAACTTCAACATCAAAGAATTTGAAAAAGAAATTTTACCTCAACCCGAACTTCAAGAAGCATTTAGAGATTACCGCCAAACTTATAATGATAAAATGGACTTAACGGCTATTGATGATTTTGAGATTTCTCCTACGGCAGTAAAGAAAAATCAGAAGTTTATGAAAAGCGTTGTGAAATTGGATAAAAACTTTCATATTTATGTTCATGGCAGACATGATTATGTTGAGCGCGGATATGATGAAGAAAAGGGATTAAAATTTTATAAATTATATTATGCAAATGAAGATTTAGGATAAAATAGATGATTGATCCTAAATATTAACAATTTTGTAAACTAATAATGAAAAAAATATACATATAATTAGTAATTTTAACGAAATTTATTATTTTTGTAAAAACATTACATTTGAATAAAACAATACATAGCGTCTTAATTATACTATTTTCTACAATTATTGTACAAAATGTTTATGCTCAAAATTTTGCAAGAGCAAGTGATTGGAAAAAATACCGCAAAGAAGTTATCTTGCAAGTTGGTGTATCTCAATTTTTGGGCGATTTAGGAGGTTTAAATAAAATTGGCACCGATTATAGCCCAGTAGATTTAGAGTTTAGCTTAACTAAACCATCAATATCCATAGCATATCGATATAAATTTGCTAAAAATTTTAATTGGCATAGTAGCTTCAATTATTTATTGGTTTCTGGAGATGATAAGTTAACTGATGAAATTTATAGGCACAATAGAAATTTAAACTTTAAATCAAATATTTTTGAATTAGCTACGCGTGCAGAATTATCTTTATTTTCAAACAAAATTGGTCACCGTTATGGAATAAAACGGACAATGAGTAATAGGCGTAAAACTCGTTCATGGGAGTTTATAGGATTTATAGGAATTGGGGTGTTTTATTATAATCCTAAAGGATTAAACTCTGCTGGTGATTATATAGCTCTTCGACCTTTGCATACTGAGGGTCAAGGATTACCAGGTGGTCCTAAGCAATATAGTAATTTTGCTGTATCCATACCCATGGGTGTTGCTTACCGAATGATTTTAAGTAAATTGTGGTGTGTTGGTGTAGAATTTAACTATCGTAAAACATTTACAGATTATATCGATGATGTAAGTACCGTATATTATGATAAAGCTGCTCTCGGTGCTGCATACGGCTCTCAGTCAGTGCAAATGGCTGACCCTAGTTTGGGAGATATACCAAACGCAACAGCTCCTGATGGTTCAGGCCTAGGAGCTCAACGTGGAGACAAACAAAAAGATTCTTATTTATCATTTCAAATTACCGTTGGTAGATTTTTTCCACCTAAGCGTGGTAAATCGAGATTACGTTCGAAATTCTAGAATGTAATTTTTTATTCAAAACTTATTTTAATTTTTAAAAATCTATGTTATTAGTTTTAATTTAAAACATAGATTTTTTCGAATCAATAGTTATGTTTTCTAATCTTAAAATTAAAGGTACATGCGTAACTATTTGTTAGATTATTTAGTAAGTTAATATAGAATTAATGATTTACACAATCATTATGAAGATAACAATTATCATATATAACAATGAAAATAAGCTATTAATTATTTATTAATAGCCTTTAGTTTTGCATTAATTTCATTTCCCTTAGCCTCATTACCTGTTAAGTAATATAATTTTCGTAAAGCAGATAAGGTAGTAGTATCTTCCGATTTTATTGATAGAGCTTGTTCAAAATACGGTATTGCTTTTTTATAATATTCTGCGCTCTTTAATTCATATTCTTTTTGTTTTCTAACCAAATCTACAATTGTTGACTTAGCCATAGACTTAGTATAAAGTACCACTCCGTGATTATAATGCAATGCACCTAAATTATATAATACGTTAAAGTAAGTATCGATGTTATTTGGCTTTAAATTAACCGCTATAATATAATGTTCTTCTGCATTTTTTGTTAGCTCTTCATAATTCTCTGGTTTAATAGTATCCTTACCATTTTTTCCTTTTGGATTTGCAATCGTATTGTAAACGTCACCTAAAACAAATTCTAAAACTGCATTTTTTGGATCTTTTTCTATTGCCTTTTTTAAATTAATAATTGCTAATTCCTGCTTGCCAGTTTGGATATAGACATCTGTTTCTTTATTCATTAAAAATAAATCATTTGGAAACATGACGCGACCTTTCTTTAAACATTCCAATGCTTTTATGGAATCATTGGCAACAATATATTCTTCGTAAATTGCTTGAAAATTGTTAGGTACCGCTATTTTTTTCTCAATCATTTCATTATTATAAAATAGTATTTTTGAGTGATCTTTCGCTTTTTGAGCGCAAATACAGGCATTATAGTAACTAGTTGTGTCTTTTTTTTCTGTCATTAATAAGTTCATGTTCGCTGATTTGTAAAAGAAATCAGCAGCATCACCAAATAATTTAGCTTTGTATTTTCCTATTGCAATATTAGAAAGCTCCAATTTCATTTGATTAGCTGCGTTATATAACTTCAGATCATCATCACCCAAATCACTTTCTACTTTATTAACCCCTAACGTTTTATCAAAATATTTCGCATCAACTTCTTTTATCTTATTGATTGCATTACAAGCCTCTTCAAAATCAGCGAATGGAGTAGTTACATAAGATGCTTCTACTCTGGCAGATTTATCTTTAATCGTTGCTTCTAATTTTTTTTGTTCTTGTTTTAAATTATACTGATACAAATCGTACATAATACGAGCTTTATAAGCATTTGCCTTAGATGTGTTTTTTGTTTCATCATTTGCTAAAGCCAAATCAATATTTTCTTTAGCCTTCATCAAATAAGAGATATCCGGATTTTCAGTTAATGTTGATTCATAATCATTTAGTGCCCTCCAAGCCGATTGAACTTTTGATTTTTGAGCCATTGAAATAAATGGCAATGTTGCTATAGCAATAATGATAATTTGTTTCATAGAAATAATTTTAGAACAAGTAGCAAGTTTTAAAGATGTAAAATAAATTTAAAGTACAAAAAATATACCCTACATTTTTGTAGGGTATATTTTTAATTAGTAAGGTTAATGTAATCTACTTTACCATTAATATCAATATTTATAGAATTTTTTGTGCCATTATAAAACATTAATTCTGTTTCTCCCTGGGCTGTTTTAGTTCTAGAAGAACTATCAGGAGACCCTATTAATTTTACAACCTCATCCCTTTTCATTCCTACCTTGATACCACTGTAATCAACTGCAGATTTAACGGCTTTATATTTAGCTGCTTTTTCAGGTTCACCTAAACGAGTAAATAATTGAAATAAAGTTTGTTTCGTTCTTTTATCAGGTGATACTTCATACGATTTTTCTAGGTATTCAGTAGCACTCTTAAATTCAACTTTTGCTTTCGCTTCGTAATCCTTTGCTTTGGCCTCCTCTTTTAATGGTAACAAATTTACTTTATCCATCCAAACTTTACCTCTCGAAAAATAAATAACACCTAAATTGTAGTTTGCTAATTCATAATCTGGTTTTAATTCGATTGCTTTTTTATATTCCTCAACCGCTTTATCTTCTTCTTTAGTACTATTATATACATTAGCTAAAACGCAATGCAATACTTCGTTATCAGGTGATACTTCTGTTGCTTTAATTAATTTATCTTTTAACGCTCCTATTTTACCTTGTGCCAAGTAAATGTTAATTTCAGTATTGATTAAGTCGGTATTGTCTTCAAATAAAGCGCGTCCTTTTTCAATATAACTTAATGCCTTTAATGTGTCTTTTTCTATCAACAATAATTTAGCCATATCCGTATAGATAGTCGCATCTTTATACTTAATTTCAATTAATTTATCAACTGTTTCGCGAGCCATGTCTTTGTTTCCGGCAGCTAAGTATGTTTTATACTTACCAAATAATATGGTTTCTTTTGTTACGTTATTCCGCTTCATCCCCTGATCATAATCAAAAGGAAGTGCTTCGTTTAATAAATTGTACAAGGCAATTGCTTTGTCATATTCTTTGGTATCTTTTAAATATTTTGCTTTTTGACTAACAGCGAAAGATGATTGAACTAATAAGCCTTTTACTTCATCCTTATAAATATCATTTCCCTTATCAAATTTCAAACAAGCAATAAAACTTTCTAATGCTTTTTCTTCTGCGCCAGCATCTATGTTTCTGACAGTTGCCTCTTTATCTTCATAAATAGCTTTATAAATTTTACCACGATACATCCACAATTTAGCGCTATTACTTGTGCTTGCATTTGTAGAAGCTAAGTCAGCTGCAATTTTTGCTTTATCATATTCTTTACTCTTTAAATAATTGAATGCGTTTTGTACTTGGTTACTTTGAGCCAAAGCAGAGCTTATTGCAGTACAAACTAGAGCAGTTGATAGAATTAAATTTCTCATTTGTTTTATTTTAAAAATTAGAAAAACGTGTTAACTGCAAAGCTATTTACAACTAACACGCCATTATTATTAATCGATTGATAGTTTTTTTAATTTCACATTATTTAACACATCCTTATTGATAGCATCCTTTTTTGCTTTTTCTAATTGTGCTTCAATCATATTTTTATCTCCTACAATAACTGTAGTCAATTTATTTAAATCAAATGATTTTTTAATTTGATCATTTACCTCATCTTTTGTAATAGCTTTCAATAGTTGATTTTGCTTAACTGTATAATCTTTATCTAAATTATTACGTTGAATATTAGTTAAGAAAGATGCTTTTTGAAAAGGTGTTTCATATTTAAGGGCCTCTTCATTCAATAATGCATTTTTAGTGAATGCTAACTCTCCATCTGTAATTCCGGAAGTTTGATATTTAGTAAATTCCTTTACAACTTCAGCTAATGATAAAGCTGTAGCTACACGTTTAACAGACGATGAAATTACAAATGTTCCGTTGTATTTATCGCCAGAAAAACCTGAACGAATACCATAAGTATAACCTTTGTCTTCACGTAAGTTCAAATTTAAACGGCTGTTAAATGCGCCACCAAATACAAAGTTTGCGATACGATTTTTATAAAAATCTCCCGTTGCATCAAATTTTACAGAAGGATAGCCCATAGCTATTACGGATGATGGCGCATACGATTTATTATAAATATAAAACTGTGGCTCTGGACTAGTTGGTAATTCTACAATTGGAAGAATTTTCACTTCTTTAGCTTGCCACTTGTTTAAGAAATCTATTTTTGGCATCAAGTCTTTTTCTTCTATATCACCTACTATTACTAAGTTTGTTACTGAGGGAGAATAATAGTTATTAAAATAAGCTTTTACATCTTCTAATTCAATTTTATCTACTGTGTTTATAGTTGGCTGATTACCTAAGACTGTATTCCCATATAACGCAAAACTAAATGCTTTATCTGACATTGTATTTGGACTTGTTGCTTCACTTTTAATACCTTCTTTTAACTGTTTTTTAGCTAATTTAAAATCTTCCGCATTAAAACCAGGATTCAATAATTTTTCTTCTAATAATTTCAAGGTAGCATCTAAATTTTTCTTTAAACATTCTACTCTAATTGTAGACGTTTTTTTATTAGCCTCAAAAGAAATGTAACTACCAAGCTTTTCAAGCTCGGCACTAATTTTTTCAGTTGTAAAATTTTTAGTTCCTTCATTCAATACAGATGCCGTTAATTCTGCTACACCCATTTTTTTAAGCATATCAGGGGATAACACCAAGCTTCCACCTTCTATAGTAAACACTAATGTAACGATTGGGGTTTCTGTATTTTTTGTACCAATAACACCTAATCCATTTGCCAATTTAGTTTTAAAGAAATCAGGAGTTTTTACCAGTTTGGCTTCACCTGATGTTGGACGATTTTTTCTATCTAAGTTGTCAGGATTTGGGGCATATGATAATCCAGTATACTCAGGGTCTGGGCCAAACGTAGCACCAGCAAATGGATTAACTGATTTTACAGAATCCTTAGCGTTCATAATTGGGTAAGTATTTAAAACAGCAGCTCCAGCTCCTTTAATGTATTTTGAAAATACACGTGCTATATCTTCTTTAGTTACTTTATTAAAACGTTCAATTTCATCAGTAATAGACGATGATTTACCCAATAAACGTTCCCACTCAGAAATAATGGCTGATTTACCAAATGCAGAAGATGTTTGATCATAAACATCACTCTCGATTCCTGCCTTGGCGCGCTGCAAAGCTTCATCGGTAATGCCAGTTGTTTCAAATTCATCAATTGTTTCTTTAACCTTAGCATCTACATCAGTAAATAACTTTTCTAAATTAAAATCTTCTGGCGGATAAGCGAAAATTTGGAAAGAGAATTCGCCGGCTAATTCGCTTGATTCGTGATTAACAGCTGCTTGTATGGCCATTTTACTTTTTACGAACTTTTTGTAAAAAATTGAGTTATTTCCATCTCCCATCATTTTAGCTAACAAATCTAATGCTGGTTCATCACGATTATATTGCGGAACTGTTGGATATACACGAAGGTTTAAGGGTAAATAAATATTGTCTTTGTAAGCCACATACTTATCAGTTGCTAATGTAACAGGGGGTACACGCATTTTTTTTACTTCCGGACAAGATTTTAAAGAACCAAAATATTTCTCAGCTAATTTAATAACATCCGCTGAAGTTACATCTCCACTTACTGTTAAAATAGCATTGTTAGGGCCATACCAACGTAAAAAGAAATTTTTAACATCATCCAATGATGCTCTGTTCAAATCATCTACATAACCGATAATTGGCCAGCTATATGGGTGTTTAGAAGGATATAATGCTTGATTAATTACCTCCACAAACGCCATTGCATAAGGTTGATTTTCGATGTTTTGTGACTTTTCGTTTTTAACGGCATCACGTTGGTTTTCAAATTTTTTCTTTGTTAATGAATCTAATAAAAAACCCATACGATCACTTTCTAAGTATAGAGCTGTTTCTAAAGCATTAGACGGTAAGTTTTCATAATAAACAGTTTTATCACGCTCGGTGAAACCATTCATATTTCCACCAGCTGTAGATACTATTTTAAAATGCTCTTCATCTGCTACATGTTTAGATCCTTGAAACATCATGTGTTCGAAAAAGTGCGCAAAACCTGATTTACCAATACTCTCACGATTAGCGCCAACTTTGTAAGTTACCATCACATTAATCAATGGATCAGAGTGATCTTCATGAATCAATATTGTTAATCCGTTTGGCAGTTTCCATTTTTCATATGGTATTACTACTTTATCTGTTTTTACTTCCACTTTTTCTATTAAAGTAGGCTGAGCAATAATTGATGTTAGACTCAATATGCTTAGAACGCCAGTGATAATTGATGTTTTATTCATTGTTTTTTTATAAATTTTGACTGTAAATTTAATTTATTAATACTTTAGTTAGGTGCCTTTATTAAGCGTTATTGTCCGTTGGTGTATAATTTTTCCATTTATCTAAAATAGCAGCTAAATATAAGCACAAATCAAAGATTTTATAAAAAAAAGACAGAAAAAATTATTTGTATAATTCCACTTTCGTTTCCACGTCGGATTTAACAGTGAATCGCTTTTCAATGGTATAAATTGAGCCTTTTAAGGTTTTGGAGCGCCACTCGATTCGGTAATTACCCGGTTGCAGATAATATACCTGAGAAGTTGTGTTATTTAAATTACACACCCATTCCAATGGCTTCGTATCCTTTAAAATACAGCCATCACCATTATCAAGCGCTTTTACTGTAAGCATTCCGGCATTAACAATTTCAAGTAATTTTGTTTGAGATTGAGCAACTGCCACATTCTTAATATAGGTTCTTGGAAGCGTTAACACTTCAAGTTCATAATTACCAGTAATGTATTTTTCGGTACTGTTCATTTGCTGAACATTAAGGGTTTGCAAATTACCATCTGATTGACGGACAATTGTTTTAATTTTTTCATTAAAATTATATACACCCTGAGGGCGTTTTAATTCAATAAATCCTTGAGGAGCATCAATAGCAATGATTGTATGTTTCCCCGGCGTTAGCTTTATATTTTTACTTTCGGTTGGAGGAATGGTATGAGCTACTACTTTATAAGTTGGATAATCGTCGATATATAAAGTGTCAGGATTATTTAATCTATTAAGCGTATGTATATAATTATACATATAATTGCCTGTAGCTGTGTTGTAAAAGGTTGTATTTACGTTGGTTTCGGAAGGAAATGATTTGGAATCCAATAAATTTACTTGGGCCGTTGTTTTATTTAATTTTTGTTTAGCAATTATATTAGAAATATCGTTTAAAGTATTGGAATTATCGAAATCATAGAAATTACCAACACAAGCAAAAGTTTTAATTTGCTCAGGAGAAAGACCAATGCCTATAATAAATGGTTTAAAAACGATTCCTTTTTCCATCAATGCTTGTCTTGCTCTGCAAGGGTCTCCGCCGCATTCTTCTATTCCATCGGTAATTAAAATAATCATATTAATTGCTTTGGCATCTGGAAAATCATTAGCCGATTCCGTTATAGAATGCTCAATAGGTGTAATACCTGTTGGTTTTGCCTCTGCAACTTTTGCTTTAATAAGCGCACTATTATTTTTACCAAATGGCACAACTAGCTTACTATCCTTACAATCTCCTGGAGGATACTTTACAGTATGACCATACATTCTTAAAGCAAATTGTATGTTTTTTTGTTTACTTAAACTATCTAAAAAATTATAAAATAAGTCTTTAGCGCCTTGAATACGAGTTTTATTTCCATGCTTGGATTGCATGCTATTACTAGCGTCAAACACAAATAACACCCTCGTCAAAGTTGGTTCAGCTTTTTTTACTTGCGCCCTGTGTTGTAAACACAAACAAACTAGTGTAAAAATAAATATATACTGGCGTTTAAACATCTTGTATTATAACTCTAAAATTAAGGTAGGATACATTAAGAAAGTAGTATGAGTGAGAAACTTATTAAAAGCCTAATGGTGATAGAACCTTTTTTCATTCACGTTTTTATGTATTTTTATGGCCTATGCGTATTTTACGTTTCATTCACTTCGGAATAATTGCATTGATAGGGATATCAATACTTTATTTAATTGCCTTTAAAGCTTATTATTCTTCGTTTACACACGACGAAAGCTTTTCTTATTTACACTATGTGCCTCAGTCGTTTATGGATATTTTAGCATTTAAAGATTCATATACCAATAATCATATCTTAAACTCATTAGGCATGAAATATTCTGAAATGATATTTGGTACTTCCGAATTTTCATTGAGATTACCCAATATCATATTGTTTATAGTGTATTGTATTTTTAGTTTTATATTATTTAAAAAGAGTCACAAAATAATCGCCGTATCATTTTTCGTTTTTTTACTTACTAATAATTCAATTATTGATTTCTTTGGATTGGCACGCGGTTATGGTTTATCGATTGGTTTTATGATGATGGCAATATATTATTTAATTGAAGCATTAAACTCAGGTAAAAACAAAAACCTTGTGTTATTCCACTTAGCGGCATTATTAGCAACGCTGAGTAATTTTACGATGCTTAATTTTTATGTCGCTTCTATCATTACATTTTATAGTGTTATTTATATTGAACAGCGAATAATAAAAGAAGAGACATTTTCATTTTTTAAAAGTCGTAAGCTAAATTGGTTATGGTGTTTAATTTCCATCATCGTATTATATGAACCTGTTAGGCGATTAATTACTTATAACAAGTTGGATTTTGGCGGTAAAAGCGGGTTTATAAACGATACCATTTCCTCAGTTATCAACTATACCTTTTCTAATTTAACAATGTTAAACTCAATACCTATTTTTTTAATGATACTATGTAGCTTATTAATAATATTTACGCTCGGATTAATTATCAAAAAGATTGCTCAAAAAAAATTGACCTTCTTTCAGGAACACAAAGCATTGGTTGTTGTGAATGCATTGATTATATTAATTTCATTAGCATCTATCATCCAGCACTTTTTATTTCATACTGATTTTTTATCAGGTCGTTTTGCGTTGTTTTTAGTCCCCTTACTGTTTTTGAATATTGGCTTTTTAGTCAATTATCTCATCACAGTCAACTATAAAAAAATAGTCTTATTCGTTATTGCTTTATTAGCTATTTCTTCAGCTTATAATTTCTACTCACACTTCAACATGAATTCAAATTCAGAATGGGCTTATGATGCTAATACAAAAAAAGCTATGCAGCAGTTAACAAAACAACATCAAGCATCCGATTCCATAAGCCTTGGTGTTAGTTGGGAGCTAGAGCCTACTTGTAATTTTTATCGAACGCTTTGGAAATTAAATTGGGTAAAGCCTATTGAACGTTATAGCTTAAAAAACAGTTCTAATTTTTATTATGTATTTGTTTCAAGTATTACTAATCATAAAATAACTAGTAGAAAAGCTTACACTTGTATTTCTTATTTTGATGATACTAAAAGTATTTTATTGAAAGCTCAATAAAAATCACGAATAAATTCGCATAAAAAAGATTGTCTCAAAAGTTTGTTTTGTGTGCGTTCGAATCAAGCTATTCCGTGAATAACTTAAAAACCTTTATCATCAAGCATCTCGACTTCGCTCGATGTGACAAAAAAAAGAGGCTATCCTATTGAAACAGCCTCTTTGTAAAAAATTTCAACCAACTATATGATTAACCTAGAGCTTGTTTTAAGTCTGCAATTAAGTCTTCAACATCTTCAACTCCAACACTTAATCTTAATAAATTATCTACGACACCAGCTTTATCACGTTCTGCTTTCGGTATAGAAGCATGCGTCATCGTTACCGGATGGTTAATTAAAGATTCTACACCGCCTAAAGATTCAGCTAAAGAAAACACATGAAAAGAAGATGCAATTTTAAAAGTTGCTGCTAAATCAGCTCCTTTTAATACAATTGAAATCATCCCGCCAAAATCACGCATTTGTTTTTTAGCAATCTCATGGTTTGGATGATCAGTAAAACCAGGCCAATATATCTTTTCTACTTTTGGATGTGTTTTTAAATATTCGGCAACTTTACGTCCATTAAAACAATGACGCTCCATGCGTAAATGCAAAGTTTTAATACCACGCATTACTAAAAAACAATCCATAGGGCCAGGATTGGCGCCACAACTATTTAATATAAAATAAATTTGTTCGTGCAATGAATCGCTATTTGTAACTAATGCACCCATCACTACATCACTATGTCCGCCTAAATATTTGGTAACAGAATG
Organism: uncultured Bacteroidota bacterium; assembly: GCA_903834765.1. GTDB lineage: Bacteria > Bacteroidota > Bacteroidia > B-17B0 > Aurantibacillaceae > UBA4416. Next base: position 115,408 of record CAILKE010000023.1, on the reverse strand, counting down.
CATAACGATATCAGCACCTAACGCTAAAGGATTTTGTAAATATGGTGACGCAAAGGTATTATCAACTGCTAACAACAACTTATGTTCTTTGGCAATTTTTGAACAAGCCTCAATGTCAATAATCTGCATTGTAGGATTGGTAGGTGTTTCAGCCCAAATTAATTTGGTATTGGCGTTAATGTATTTTTTAATATTATCTGCATTAGTTAAATTAATGAAATGAAATTTGATGCCATAATTTTCATAAATTTTTGTAAACATACGGTAAGAACCGCCATACAAATCATCACCTGTAATAACTTCATCGCCTGGACGTAACATACGCATCACAGCATCTGTGGCTCCCATTCCACTGCTAAAGCATATGCAGTGCTTACCATTTTCTAAGGCAGCAATATTTTTTTGTAAGGCTTCTCTCGTTGGATTTTTTCCACGAGCATATCCATATCCTTTATTAGTACCAGGCGATTCCTGAACATAAGTAGATGTTTGGAAAATAGGTGTCATAATAGCACCGGTTGATGGATCAGGCTCTGCGCCTGCATGTATGGCCTTGGTACCAAATTTATAATTTGAAAAATCAGACATAGAAATATAAGTTTAAAGTAATTTGCCACGAATTTAAACTTTTATTTAAAGGCAACCCTGATTTTTAATAAACTTTTATACCTACTCTATTATATCAACGCGCTTAGATGAAACTTTACCCGAGGTTGACATCAATTGAACCATATAAATACCTTTACTGTAACCTGACAAATTAATTTCAAATTCAGGAGTAACATCTGCATAAGAATTTATTAATTGCCCACGCATATCGTAAATATGAATTGATAATGTTTCGTTATCTATTTCTTTTTGTGTAAATACTTTAAAAATACCTGTGCTAGGGTTTGGTTGCATTGTAAACTCAGAGGCTGGATGTACGATACCATCCGCTATTAACGGTAATGAATTATCATCTTCACTATTAATAGGCACTACAGGAGTTTTATCAGCATCAGATTTAGGGCTCTCAATATAATGCATAGGAATAGGATTCATTTCATCAGACTCATAATCCATTAAATGTGCATTTGCTAAGGTGGCAGAATCATGAATATGCCTCATATTCAAAGCATCTGCATTACCAGTGCATACATAACGAAGAATATAAGCATGAAAGGTACTACCAGCATCCACCTGAAAGCCCGGTAATAACGATATTTCTTTACCAGCCCTGTAAGTAACATCTGATGGCGTATTATTGGAAAGTGCGGCTATAGAATGTTTAAAATAAACATGAGCTGTTGATTTTAAGTTTTGATATACGGCTACTTTTGAAGGACTAATAGTTGTTCCTATAATTGAACTTATTCCATTTTGTGTTATGGTTCTTGGCCAAACACTGGCATCTAAATTATCCATATAATTAATGGCCTCATTATAACCTGCTAAATTATAGCCACTGCCAGAGCCACCATTACCATAAACACTTTGCCAAACACCAGATGTTACGTTATAAATCCAAGATAATATATTATAGGACGGGGAATTTGAGTTATTACCTTGGTTACCATCTAACAATTGGTTTTGATATTCATAATATAAATTATGAGCTAACATATAATCTACGCCAGGGTAATTACCGTAAAAGCCACCAGCATATCCAGGACAACCTGCCCCTCTAGCCCCTTGGTGTTCGTCTCTATCTTGTGATGACCATTCCCAACCACCATTAACGCAATTCCCGTAATTATAAGGGCCTTGGCAAGGAGCCGATTCTAAAGGAGTTGCATAATCATTTAATTGTCTAAATAAAACTTCGTCCTGATGTAATACTTTGCGCAAGATTTCTGCCCATTGCAAATTTTTTGCAGAAGTATTTATTTGCATAGCCTGAGCTATTGGAGTAGGCGTGGTGCCTCCAAATAAAGAAGGGTCTGTATCACTGCCTGCATGAGAATAAGCTAAGGTAACGAACACGTCATTATAACCAGGTATTGCCAATTGACTCATAGTATTATATAAAGCAAACCCAACAGTTATTGCATACGTATCATTAAAATTATTGCACAATAATTGATTAGAGAACGTTTGATTCCAAGGAAAATCACGATTAGCCATACAAGCCTCTCTACTTAAAGACCACGCATAAACATACGCAGAAGCTCCAACCGCAGGAGACCCAGAGCTTACGCCAGCTGAATTTACTAGTTTTAAACTCCAATAACCATTAGGGTTTTTTAAATAAGTATAACATCTTGTGGCAATTTGTCTAGCTTCTTCTTTTATGCCCGCTATTCCATCTTGAAAAACATCAGGAGTAGTATTTCCATTAGGAGTATTAGGAACATAATAAGTATTATCAGGTATGTATTTAGTAATAAACATTAATGCAATTAATAAGCTTTGATATTTCTCTTGCACCAATGTTATTTCTTCTTTTGAAGTATTTCCCATGAAAAAATTTTTGAACTTACTATCAGGATTCTGCGCATTAGTATGCTGTATACCAGTAAAACCATTATAGCTTTCGAGTGGATTTGGTTGTTGTGGATAATTATGTTCTAATAATTCATAATTATAATGAACAAAATTTTCGTTGTTATTAGCAGTGAAATAATCGCTAGGCATATCTTCACGTAAAATAAAACCATTTAATAAGCCTGATTGCTGAATATGATCGCTAGTTGGTGGCGAACTATCAAAAAACTGTTCTGCTTCCAAATCCAACCGATTAAGAGTATATAATAAATGATATAATTCTTTGATGGTTTCTTCCGTACTTTGATGATTACGACTTAGTATTTTATACTCCAAAGCTAAGGCTATCATATACTGATTTGTGATATCAATTTGATCAGGTCCTACCGTAGATGTGAGTTCTGGACCATTCGCATTACTATTATCTTCTCCAGTATTTCTCTCCGCAAAAATAATGCAATCCCCTTGGTTTTTTCCTATTTTTATAAAGTCATTTATCATACGGGTACGATAATACCAATAGCGCCGGTGTGCCTTATCATTATCAATGTTTTGGCTTCGTAAAACTGAACAACTGATTAATAAACAAAAAAATAATATTATTTTCATACAATTAAGATTTAAATTTTAATTTATAACTATGATTTAATCTACAGGTTAATATCATATCCGTTGAAGTAAGCTGAATAATTTCCCATTGAACACTAAGCCCCTCAGGCGCACAATAAGCTTTAAAGCAAAATCCAGAATTACAAATAACACTTGACGGATTACTTTTATAAAAATTTAAGTTTTTATTGCTGTTCGTAAAACGAGAAGGACTATAATACGAGCCAGATGTAAATACAGAAATGTCTGGGTCATTAGAATTTCTTTTTAAAAATCTAATGTTTTTATAACTAACATCATTATTGTAATTAATTAAATCAGTGCTATCTATACCATCTACTTCATATAAAGTTAAATACCATTGTCTTTGTATATCTGTATCTCGTTTATAAATATATCCACCTTCGGGATATTTTTTGCAGGCAACAACTAGTAGCCCACATATTAAAATTAAACTATAGGTTCGAATGTTTTGTATCATAAGTTAAAAATTAGCATGGTCTAAGGTTATTTCAATTTCAATTGTGTGATCAAAAGTGCTATAAACAGTTGATTCTACTTGCAACGTTTGTATTATGCCCGTATTTCCCATTTTATAATCAAAAGACCAAAAGGTTCCATTAACAGCGTCATAAAACCTTCTTTTTACATTAATTATATTATAAAGTTTTGTACCTACATTATATAATTCATAATTAAGCGCTTTACAAGTGTCATTTGGCATATTAACTGTATTGGCCCAAGTAGTATTTTGCTGTAGTGGCATTTGTATCATTAAAGGATAAACATAGTAAACAGTACCAACTGGTTTAAAAACGTTACAAGCTAATGTACTGTCAAAATAAACCAATTGCTTATAACCACCCATAATGGCACAGCTACTTAAATACCATATTTTACCAATAGTACCATTTGGCAAAGTACTGTCTGCAAGCAGCGTTAAATAATTTGACGCAGTCATGTGATAAATATTAGGAGGCGTTCCGTCATAATACGTTTCTGTTTGTGTCTTTTTTATTGTATAGTAGCAGGTATCACCAATTTGATGCGGATAGTCTGTTACTGTATAAGGAGGTCCTGCTGCGCCGGTACCTGCGCTTGGTTGTTGCGATTCTTTTTTACAAGAAGTTACAATTACAGCTATACTGATGATGATTATATACAATAAACGTGTCATATATTTTATTTTTTAGGTTGTTGTTTTAGCAGAGCATTTTCTTGTTCTAGTTTTTCAATACGCTTACTCTCGTTTATTAAATATAACGTTAATTCTTCTATTTTTTGCAATAATAACGTCTGTGTTTTTCCTATTTCAATTCCATTATTTGCTTCTACATCTGCTACTGTTGGCACATTTGGCAAATGTTTATGTTTTAAAATATACGCTTCCACATTCGCCAAAGACATTAAGTTGTAGTTTTTTTCGAATACAAAATCAGCCCAAGTAGTATTTACTATTTCTACTTTAATTTCCTTTGCGCCTATCATGCCGTTTACCGCTAACTTATAATTGTTTGGATTATTGGTTAGTGGTGTGCCAATGCCTGTTGTGCCGTCAGGTTTTATAATAAATACATTTTTATTTAAAGTAGCATTATTAATAATAAATGTACCGGAAGAATTTACGGGCGTATTATCTGTGGTTAATTTAAGCGCACCGCCATTTGTTACATTTAATACTTCTCTCCCTCTAACTTTATTGTATACAGATAAAGCATAAGGCGTAAAGCCGGCATCATTTATCGAATTACTTGTAGCCGTAATTTTTACACCGCCTTTTGCTCCAATAGAAAATAGATCTACATCATTCGTAAACAAATTACTTTTGCTTTTAATAACTAACGCATCTTGCATTGTACTTTTTACAAGCATATTTAATGAGGCTTGCATATTACGAGTTGGCAAGCCAATTTCTACATTTTGCCCTGTAGCTACCACACCACCAGCAATTCCCGCAGTTGTCACACCTGCGCCAACTCCCGTTCCAGTACACATATTAATATCTTGCCCACAACGGTAATTTATAAATAATTTATTAGCGTTAGGCGTATTGCCTCCCGATGATTCAATAAAACCATAGGCATCATATCCAATAGTTAAAGCTTTTGTACCAGCAGTTCTTACTCCCCAAAACGTCATTTTGCCATCTTGATAATTTAACGAACTAATGTTTGGCATATCATAACAAGGGCTATTATCTAAGTAAGTGCTAGGTCCCGTTATTGATGAACCTCCCCCTAAATTAAAATCAGTTGTGCCTGTTATCGTATTAATTATAGATTTAAGCGCCATACCTCCAGCAAAAACTAGCTTATCGGATATTGATACGGTTTTTAAATTACTTACACCTGAACTATTTAAATCACTAACCGATGTTGTCCCTGCAACTTTCATATCGCCGCCAACAACAGCATTACCGTCAATTAAAATATCTTTTTGGGCACGCATGGTATCTTTAGATATTACCTCGCCAGTTGCTTTTACATCGCCTGCTGTGGAAATATTATTGACTACATGTAAAGAGTCGTTTACCTTTAAGTTACCAGTAATAGTTGTAGTTGTTACTGTTTGAGCCTGTGAAGCTAAGCTAATGGCTATGCAAGCTATGGCAATGGAGAATTGTTTTTTCATAAATAAATGTTTAATAATTATTATGTCGAAAGATTTCTAAAAAATTCGTCGATAGCCAAATCAAAAACCATGTTTTGTACATCCTATATGGTTGTATATTGAAAAAAAAGTAAGAATAAATGAAGAATTATAAACATTTATTCTTTTTGTAATGTGTTATATTATAAATTAGTATACAAAATATATTATATGGAAAATTATGTAAATGTTTACTTAGGCCAACATTTAAAAAATTTGCGTGAAAAAAATAACATGAAACAATCGGAAGCTGCCATTTTGTTTGGAATCACACAGCAAAACTACAGTAAAATTGAGCGCGGAAAAGTAAATTTTTCAGATAAGATCCTAAATAATATATGCAACTCTTTTAATCTTACTCCAAGTGATTTTTTAAATTATCAACAAGGCGCTTCCGAAGCGAATCTAGCGGAAAATAAAGATGTTGATAAAGCTTTAATTGACCAGCTAAAATGGAGAATAAAGATGATGAATTTAAAGATAGCCGATTTAGAAATAGAAGTAAGACAATACCGAAGAAATTTTATTGTTGGTGATGATGGTCCTCCAATTTTTGTAATGATATAATCATTGTTTAGCATTATTATCTAAATCATCAATGATTTTTTTTCTAGTGATTTTCCAAATATAAGATTCGTAACCTAAAATTATTGCGTCCTTCAATTCTTCCTCATTCCATGGCTTTTCAATTGATCTAAAAACATACCCCTTTTTGATTGCCTCTTTAATTTCTATAGTTTCGTTAAAAGCTGTCATAATTATTCGAGTTTGCTCTGGCTATTTTTTCACAGAGTCAGCCAATAATTCTGTTCCTAATTTTATGGGCATACGCTGGTCTGTAATTAACACATGAATATCGTTTTGGGCAAGAGTTACTTCCGCTTCTTTGGCAGATAAAGCTGTAAACACATTAAAATACCTTCTAAAGACAGCGACAAAGTATATTAAATTATACTCTTCGTCATCGACATAGAGTATATTAATCATTTCATGTTTCGTCATAAGCAATTTATATTGTTATATATTCCAATTATGAAATGTAAAATTACAACTATTAATCCATAAAAAATACGTATTAGATTGATTGGTTAAAAGCCAAATGGTCTTGTTAATATTTAAATACACAATTTTTTAGTTTTGCTTTATATGAGGGATTTTTATTGTAAGAAAACTCCATAAATTCACCCGTATTGCATTCATCATAATTTATCAGTAATTTTAATCATCCAAAAAAATAATTACATAGCATTCATATTTGTTTTCTTTTCAGTATTGATAGGCTGTAAAAATAAAACCGAAACTACACCTGACGTGGGTTATGATTATGCGCCCATAAACATAGGAAAGTACGTAGTGTATGATGTTGATTCTACTATTTATGATGATTTTCATCATGATACTACTTACTCTAAATATCGTATAAAAGAGCATTTGGCAGAGGCTATTACAGATAACCAAGGGAGGGACGCCATTAAATTGATTCGTTACATCAAAAAATACAATCCTTTAGTGAGTTATGATAATATGTCGTGGGTTTTAAAAGATGTTTGGTCATACACCAAAACAAAAACAACTTTAGAAGTCGTTGAAGAAGATATCCGTTTTACAAAATTAGCGTTTCCAGCTAATCAAGGCGCAATATGGAACGGAAACGCAAATAATATATTAGGCGAATGGGATTATACATACAATTATGTAAACAACACTGAAACCATTAATGGGACTGCTTTTGATAATGTATTGTACGTGGAACAAAAAGATGATAAAAGTAAAAATGCAATTCATCGTCAGTTTTACATTGAAAAATATGCAAAGAATGTTGGATTAGTGTATCGTGAAATAAAAGATTTATATTCGAATACGGTAACTCAAAATCCTAATGGTACAATTAAACCTGTTGAACAAAGAATCGAAAAAGGTATTATTTATAAATTAACTTACGTGACTCATGGCTCTGAATAAATTAAAAATTTCAATTATTGCTTGCTTATTCATTTCTATAGCAAATGGATTAAATGCTCAAACTATAACTAAATACTGGGTAAAATTTAAAGACAAATCTGGTTCGCCCTACTCTATTTCTAACCCTGGTGCTTTTTTATCAGCAAAATCTATTGCGAGAAGAACTGCACATAATATTAGTGTTGATTTAACTGATGTTCCTGTAAATCAAAATTACATTAATGCTGTAAATGCTACAGGAGCTGTAGTGTTCGAAACTTCAAAATGGTTGAATGCGGCAATTGTTTTTGTAACTAACGCTTCTCAATTGACTGCAATTAATAGTTTAAGTTGTGTATTAAGTTCATCACAAGTTGGAAGACATTCTAACGTTCAAATAAAAAAAATAAATGAAACTAAAGAGCCTGTAACCTCAGCATATAAATCAACTAAACATGTAACGAGTTATAATTACGGACCTTCAATTACGCAAGCAAGCCAAATTGGTGCAGACTGTATGCATGACCTAGGTTTTAGAGGGCAGAACATGACCATTGCTGTTATTGATGATGGTTTTAGTCAAGCAGATATCAACCCTGTATTTGATTCGCTTCGAAATGAAGGACGTATTTTAGGAACACGAGATTATGTAATGGGGAATACATCTGTATATGAAGATGATTCTCATGGAGCGATGGTGTTATCAATTATCGCAGGAAATTCGCCAGGAAATTTAATTGGCACTGGACCTAAAGCTAATTTTTGGTTACTTCGCTCTGAAGATGTAAGTTCTGAAAAATTAATTGAAGAATGTAATTGGGTGGTAGCTGCCGAATTTGCTGATAGTGTTGGTGCAGATATAACAACCACATCATTAGGATATACCACCTTTGATAATACTGCTGATAATCATGTTTATGCTGATTTGAATGGACGAACATCCGTTGCTTCTATTGCGGCAACTATGGCTGTTCGTAAAGGATTATTTGTATTGAATGCCGCTGGAAACGAAGGTGGTGGTTCGTGGATGTATATAGGTGTTCCTGCGGATGCTGATAGTATTTGCACAGTTGGATCCGTAAATGGAAGTGGCATACATTCTAATTTCAGTTCTGTTGGGCCAACTGCCGACGGACGTATAAAGCCCGATTTAAGTACCATGGGCGAAGGAACCTATGTATGTCAACCAGGTTATAATTTCACAGCTGGTAATGGAACATCATTCGCTACGCCTGTTTTAGCAGGCGCTGTAGCTTGTTTATGGCAAGCGCATCCAACCAAAACTAATATGGAAATTTTACATGCCATTAAAGCCACAGCTACCCAATCTGCAACTCCCGATAATAATTATGGTTGGGGAATTCCAAATATGTGCGCCGCACATAATTTTTTAATTACCCAATCATTAAACGAGGAATTTGAAAAACAAAATATTTCGCTTTATCCTAATCCAACTAAAAGTTCAATTAGTTTTAGTTTAAATAAAACTCCAGAAAATATTATTATAATTGACGTTTTAGGAAATCATATACCATTTACTTTAAATATAATTAATTCAAATCAATACAACATAACTTTTCCTTCAGACATAGCAAATGGAATTTATTGTGTTTCTATTAAAACAGTAAACGGATTGTATACTAGTAAATTTATTAAAGAATAAGTAGTATTAACAACCTAAAACCTGCATCATTGCTTTGGCTTTAAGCATGCACTCCTCATATTCAGCTTCAGCGTTGCAAGTAGCGGTGATTGCACTTCCAACAGAAAAAGAAAGGTATTTAGTTTCCTCATCATAAAAAATACTTCGAATAAGCACATTTAAATCGAACTCATTAGTTGAATTAATATATCCTAAGGCTCCTGAGTATGCATTCCGATTATATAATTCAAACTCATCAATTAACTGCATGGCACGAATTTTTGGTGCGCCTGTCATGCTTGCCATTGGAAAGGTTGACATAAGAATATCATTGAAGGAGGTATGTTCTTTTAATTCGCACTGAACTGTACTTACCATTTGGTGTACTTGTTTGTAGGTTTCAATCTCAAACAGTTCTGGCACGGATACACTTCCTTTCGTTGCCAAACGCGAAAGATCATTTCTGCAAACATCAACTATCATAACGTTTTCGGTACGTTCTTTCAAACTAGATTGAAGTTGTTTTTTTATGGTTTCATCTTCATGCTGATTCATACTTCGTTTTGCAGTTCCTTTAATAGGCTTTGTTATCAAGGTATTCCCACGTTTAGATAAGAATAGTTCGGGGCTAGATGATAGTATCCACTGCTTGTTGAACTTCGCTAAAGCAGCATAAGGAGCCAAACTAATTTCATTCAATGCTTGAAATATAACAATGGGGTCTATTTCAACATCATGCGCGTCGAAAGCCATGCAATAATTAATTTCGTAAATATCACCTTGTTGTATATGTTGCTTTAATCGTTCAACATGTTCAATATAAGTTTCTTTAGAAACTGTTTGTTGTAGTTTTATTTTTTGAATTTGTTGAGGTATCTTATCAAAACAAATAGCAGTTAAAGCTATTTGTTTTTCAATTTCAATGAGCAGTTGACTTGGAAATTTCAGCGTGTTGTTTTGCTTTGCATCAAATGTTTCAATTTGATTTTTGTGATCATAATTAACAAAGCAGATGTAAGGAATATGATTAACAATTTGAGTAGCGGGTTCTTTATTAGACAATACTAGTTTATTATTAAACCCTGCTGCGTGCCCATTATTAGTATATAATACGGCATACTTGTAATCAGAAAAATATGTTTGAATATCTTTAATGAACGTTGTGTTTGAATTAAAATTTCACTACTTTATCTCTTGTAGCGAAGTGCTATCCGCAATCTGATTATTATCACACATCAATGTACGAGCAGGAAACTTACTATATAATAAAATATCGTGAGTAGCAAATAAAATTAAACGTCCTTGTTTACTAATATCTAAAAGTAATTTCATTATTTCCTCCGACGTTTCTGGATCTAAATTCCCTGTAGGTTCATCTGCCAAAATAACTTCAGGCTCATTAATTAATGCTCTAGCAATACTAATACGTTGTTGCTCTCCACCTGATAATTGAAAAGGCATGACTTGCGCTTTGCTCTCTAATCCAACTTTTACAAGTACATCCTTTACTCGCTCCTTAATTTTTATTTCATCTTTCCAACCAGTTGCTTTCATAACAAAACGTAAATTTTCAAATACTGTTCGGTCACTCAACAACTGAAAATCCTGAAATACGATACCTAATTTACGACGTAAAAAAGGAATTTCCTTACTTTTTAAACTGTGTAACTTAAAACCTGCAACTTCACCTGTACCTGAAGTTAAAGTTAAATCACCATAAATTGTTTTGAGTAAGGAACTCTTCCCACTACCTGTTTTTCCTAATAAATATACAAACTCGCCTTTATGCAGTGCTAAGTTTAAATTGGAAATAACAGCAACATCGCCCTGATAAATAGTGGCGTTTTTAAATTCTATGACTGAGTCGTTTATCATAGCTGTAAAAATATAAAGTAAAAGCCATGAGATGCCAGATTAGAATACGGTGTTTTAACAAAGCCGGGTTAATAACTACAAAATCAAGGTGTTAAGAGCACTTAAGTAAGCGTTAATTTTAATGCAGTGTTAAATAACACAAAATTGCAGTACTATTTTTTTAAAATAGTTATTGTAACTAAATATTTATATAAAGTTATATAGCATATAATACTAAACTTATGATACTTAAAAAACATATATTAAGTCTAATACTACTAACCTTTTGTAGTGCCTTCTTTGCGCAAAAAACGCAAGTATATTTAGATAAAGAAACATTATATAAAACAGGAATTGAATTGTTTGATAAAAAACAATACACAGCGGCTCAAAAAACATTTATAGATTATATGGCTACAGTGATTGGTAACAGCTTATTAAAAACGGATGCAGAATATTACGCCGCAGCTTGTGGAATTGAGCTTTTCCATAAAGACGGCGAATGGCGCATGAAGGAATTTATAGAAACACATCCAGAAAGTAATAAAGTTAAATGGGCTTATTTTTATTTAGGAAAATCTAATTTCAGAAAAAAGAAATACGAAGAAACAATTAAGTTTTTAGAGAAGGTTGATATTTACGATTTGAATAAAGAAGATTTAGCAGAGCTTTATTTTAAACGTGGTTACAGCTATTTTGCCATTAAAAATAATGAAAAAGCAAAGCCTGATTTATATGAAATAAAAGATGTAGATAATAAATATTCTCACCCAGCAAACTATTATTATTCGCACATTGCTTATCAGGAAAAAAATTATGAGACTGCCTTGGCTGGATTTACGCGTTTATTGAATAGTGAAACGTTTAGTTCAGTTGTACCTTATTATATTACTCAAATTTATTTCATACAAGGTAAATTTTCGGATGTAGTTAAAAATGCTCCTGCCTTATTACTTGATACAGCTCATGTTCAGAAGGAAGGCGAGATAAATAGAATGATTGGAGAATCCTACTTCAACTTGAAAGATTTTGGAAATGCGTTGACCTATTTTAAAAAATCAGAAACAACTGGTGGCGGATTCAATGCTAGTGGAAATTATGAATTAGGCTATTGCTATTACCAAATCAAAGATTACAAAAATGCGATTATAAAGTTTGAAAAAGCAACAGAAGCTAAAGATAGTTTGGCTCAAAACGCTTGGTATCACTTAGCAGATTGTCATATTCAAATTGGGAATAAAACAAAAGCACGTAATGCTTTTTATGCCGCGTCTAATATGGATTTTAATGAGCAAATAAAAGAGGACGCTTTATTTAGCTATGCAAAACTCTGTTATGAATTGTCATTTGCTCCTTATAATGATGCCGTAATAGCTTTCCAAAAATATATCACAAATTACCCAACATCATTGAGTAAAGCAGAGGCATACAATTATTTAGTCAATGTTTATTCTACTACTAAAAATTACAGTCAGGCAATTGCATCAATTGAGAAAATTCAACCCTTAGACCCCATTTTAAAAATCACCTATCAAAAATTAATTTATTTTAAAGGTGTAGAATATTTTAATAACATTGAATTGGATAGCGCCACTCGTTATTTCAAAAAATCATTGTCAGTTAACTTTGACAAAACCTATAATGCGTTATCACAATATTGGTTAGGAGAAATATCCTATATCAAAAAAGATTATGCTACAGCGGTGGATTTATGGAAAGCCTTTCAATTGAATGAAGGTGCATTTAGTTTAAAAGAATATGATCTATCTAACTACAATATCGGATACGCCTATTTTCAACAAAAAAATAATTATGATAATGCGAATATTTCTTTTCGTAAATTTTTATTAACGAAGAATTCTTATGAGTCTTCTAAAATAGCAGATGCGCAGATTAGAACTGCTGATAGTTATTTCATGCAAAAAATCTATCCACAGGCAGCTGATTATTATAAATCGGCTATAGCTTTAAATCAAATGGATGTAGATTATTGCATCTACCAAAAAGCCTTGTGTAATGGCTTACTTAAAAAGAATCAAGATAAGATTACTGACCTAAAATTATTAGCTACCAAATATCCTAAATCAAATTATTTAGCAGCTTCTATTTTTGAAACCGCCGAAACCTTCAGTAAAGACTTGAATGACGGAGAAAATGCCATTGTAGCCTATCAAAAAATATTAGATACTTATCCAAATTCTTCTTATGTAAATTCAGCATTAGCTGGTATTGGTTTAGTTTATTATAATAAAAATGAAGACGAAAAAGCATTTACCTATTTTGATCAGATAGTAAAGAAAAATCCTAAGAGCGAAGAAGCGCGTAATGTGTTACCATATATTAAAAAGATCTTTGAAGGTCAGAAAAAAATTGATGAAATGGATGCTTACTTCACCGCTATAGGAAATCCTTTAAATACAACTGAATTGGAGTCATCCTTATATGAAGCAGCGCGAGATGCTTATTATACCGATAAAAATTATGATGTAGCAATGCAGAAATTTGAAAGTTACGTTGCTAAATTCCCTAACGGAAAATACATTGCAGAAGCTCATTTTTGTTATGCCGAATGTGCTTATAGTAAAAATTTATTTGATAAGGCATTGCCGTCTTATCAGTATATTAATGCAATGTCTAAAAGCCCTTATTCAGAAACTGCATTAGTAAAGACAACTTATTTATTGTTTAAGGATAAAAAATATGAAGAGGTGTTCTCTTTATATCAAAAGTTAGAAGATTATGCAGATGTACCAGCTAATAAGTTGAATGCACGCATCGGAGCCATGCGTTGTAGTTTTACATTAAAACAATATGAAATAGCATTGGATTATGCTATCAAAGTGTTAGCTACTGAAAAAATATCGCCACAACAAACCAACGAAGCGCGTTATGATAAAGCCAAATCATTGTTTGAGTTAAATCGCTTTGATGATGCAATGATTGAATTTAAGACAATCTCAAAGTCTGCTAAAAACATTACAGGAGCAGAAGCATTATACCATATTGCGAAAATACATTATGCAAAACAAGATTATACATTAGTTGAAAAAACTATCAATAGCTTGATTAGTTATGATTATAGCAATGATGATTGGAATACTAAGGGTTTGTTATTATTATCTGATTCATACATTGCCAGAGGTGATGATGCGGATGCGGAGTTGATGCTGCAAACAGTCATTGATGGAAAACCTAAGCAGGAATACATTGATGAAGCAACTGTAAAATTAGAAAAACTGAAAGCAAAAAAAGCACTTCGAACTTCGCAAGAAGTTACGCCAACAACAAACGACATGAAGGTGGATTTTAAAGAAGCTAAAGGTGATAAAGATTTATTTGATCAATTATACGAGGCAAAACAAGATTCTTTGAAGAAACATAATTAGACAATTTGAAAGCGAACTGATTAAAAAAATTATTGAACTCCAAAAACAAAACACGTATTTCAAACAACAACATTCAAAATGAAAGAAGTTAAAAATTATAATAGTGACACCATCTTATCTTCATCGAAGTACGGTAATTCTTTTATGTATGAGCAAGATCAGTTGCAACAAAAACGACGCCTTAAAAAGCTTCAATGGTTTTTTGTACTAGTACTTATGTTGGGTTATGTAGTTGCCGCATTAGCTCAATCTAGCGGAACAAATCAAACGTTTACAACAACTTCTATATTTGAGCCAACCATTAAGGATGCAGTTAAATTGGGAGATCTGCCAGAAATAAAAGATACGGTGAAAAAAATCACAAATATTAATTACGGCATACAATCAACTCCTTTAGTTTCTAAATATGAGGTTGTTCCTATAGATGCAGCTAAAATGCAAAATGAACCCTTAGCTAAATTATACCGTTCCTTATTAAAATTAGGTATGGGAACTTACACCACTCCTTACGGAGAAATTTGGTTAAATAGTCTTCGCACTCGCGATATAGCCTATGGTGTGCATTACAGACACTTATCATCTTCCTCTCAATTGTCAGGTGTTGGTTATAGTGGCTTTAGTGATGACGAAGCAGAATTATTTGGTAAGAAGTTTTATAAAAAACATACCCTAACAGGCGAGTTTAATTACAAAAGAAATGTCATTCACTATTATGGATATGATACAACCGAGAATCATTTAACGAATGATTATACCAAACAACACTATCAGTTATTTGAGCCAATAGTAACTTTACAAAGCCATTATACAGATAGTTCTAAAATCAATCACCGAATTAAATTAGGCTATTATAATTTATCGGATAATTTTTATACTGCAGAAAACAATGTGAAATTAAACACCTTGTTAAATACCTATATTAATAAAGAACGCTTATTTGTAGGCTTTGATGCCGACTACTATAATCACAAATTGCAAAAGGATACATTTAACAATACCATCTTAAAATTAAATCCTTATTTCGATGCGCATGGTAAAAAATGGAAAGCAGATATCGGATTAGCTGTAACGATGGATTTATTTAGTTCTCAAGGTGATGCTAAATTTTATATCTACCCTCAATTAAATGCGCAATATGATATTTATGAAAACATTATTATTCCGTATGCTGGCATTAATGGTGGTTTACAAAAAAATTCCTTAAGAAGTTTGTCAACGGAAAATCCATTCATCTCGTCAAACATCGATTATAAGAATACCAATACTAAATTTAATTTATATGGTGGCTTAAAAGGTAATTTAAGTTCTAATACGAGTTATGATGCAAAAGTAAGTTACAGCAGTGCAGATAATATGGCGTTTTTTGTAGTAGATTATGAAAAAAATTTAACAGTTAATAATAAGTACAAAGTAATATATGATAATGCCACTTTATTTAATGTATCTGGGCAATTGAAATATCAATACAAGGAAAAGTTAAATTTCATTGTGAAAGGAAATTACTACAATTATCAAACAAAAACCATAGACAAAGCTTATCACAAGCCTAATTACGACTTAACTTTTTCAACAATTTATAATTTAAAAAGTAAAATTATTATTAAGGCCGATATCTTTGTGTTAGGTAATCAATTTGCATTAACTCAGGTGAAAAGTACTACCGGTGGTAACCCAACATTACAGCCAAAAGTATTAGATGGTGTGGGTGATTTTAATTTGGGATTTGAATATCGTTATACAAAAATGCTATCCTTTTTCGCGAAGTTCAATAATATTGCCAATATGCGTTATTATCGTTATGAAAGATATCCTAGTCAACGTTTCAACTTAATGATTGGTTTAACCTTTGTGCCATTTTAATCATAAAGACTCCATAACTTTTTAAATAAAATGAATGTCTAGCTTGTAAATTTTACTACTTTTGAATTTAACTCTAAAACCTAATCTATGAAAAAAACATTTACTATTTTATTATCTTCTTTTGCTTTATTTTCATTCGCTCAAACACAAATTGCTAATTCGGATTTCGAAGCTTGGGATAATAGTGGTTCTGCTTCAGAAGAACCAACATCATGGAACTCCAATAAAACAGGTACTGGATTAGCTTCTTCCGGTCCTCAAACATGTTATAAAGAAACATCAGGACCACATGCTGGAACTGCTTGTGTTCGCGTTGAAACTAAATATTATATCATTGCCGTTGTTAATGGAAATGTAACATCTGGTGTTGTTAATGCTCCAAACTCAAATAAGCCCGAAGGTTATTTATCTGCAACTGGGGCTAATAAACTTACATTTACGGGTCGCCCTGATAGTTTAGTTGGTTATTATAAATATACACAAGCAACTAGTGGTACAGGTGCTTCAGCTGAAGTAGGTAAAGTATTAGCTATTTTACATTCAGGCGATTATTATGATCCTGCTACTCCTGTGGCTAGTAATCATACGGATTTATCAGCTAATAAAATTGGTGATGCCTTATTCTTAACGCCTGCTTCTAATACTACTACTTGGACTCGTTTCAGTGTACCATTTAATTATGTGAATAGTAATATACCTGCATTTATTATGATGAATATTACTTCATCTAACAATCAAACCACGGTTGCTCCTGGATTAACAGGCTCTGGTAGTAAATTATGGGTAGATGATATACAAGCAATTTATAATCCAGCTGTTTCAATTAAAGAAAATGAGTTTACTAAAAATGTAAAAGTGTATTATCACCAAAAAACAATTTATGTTGATTTTTTAAATAAAGATAACGATCAGTCGACTTTAGAAATTTATAATGCTACAGGTCAGTTAGTAAGTACTCAAGCTATCTCTAACAATACAGTCAATACATTTGATACATCTACTCTATCTGCAGGAGTTTATATTTATAAAGTGTTAGGGAAGTCTCAAGGTAAATTCGGAAAATTATTTATTGACTAGTTTTAATTTTAAACACTGAGTTAAGAGATAAAAAGAGTTCACTGAAGTTATGATGTAGTTTTTAAAAAAAATAAAACCATATATCTTGTTTAACTCAGTGAGCTTTTCTTTAGAGTTTTGTTAAATAAAAAATATCTGTGAACTATTCAAACTCAGTTCTCTGTGTTAAAAAACACCTACTAATGGCTAAATTTTATTTCATCTTATTTATTGCATTAAGTTCATTCGCCTTTTCTCAAACAGGAACAGGAGTTCTGAAAGGTGCTATTTTTGAGAAAGGCTCTAAAGAACCTATTATTGGAGCAACTATACAATTACTTAGCGATTTATCAAAAGGAGTTGCCTCAGACTTAGAAGGAAATTATGTACTTGTTTTAGATAGCGGTTATCACAAATTGCTCTGTAGTTATATTGGATTACAAAGTGACACCTTTACCATACATATTACAGAGAATCAAATTACTCAAAAAAACTTTACGCTGAAACAAGAAGGTAAAACTTTGGAAACCGTAGTAGTATCATCAGGTAAGTTTGAGCAAAAGCTAGAGGAATTAACCGTTTCGATGGAGGTAATTAAACCAAGTTTAATTAATAATAAAAATACCACTAGTATAGAAACGGTTTTAGAGCAAGTTCCAGGATTAACCATTATTGATAACGACCCACAAATACGTGGTGGTAGTGGCTTTACCTTTGGAGTTGGAAGCCGCGTTGCTATTGTGGTTGATGGCATTCCTTTATTAAGTGGCGATGCAGGTCGCCCTGAGTGGAGTTATATCCCTGTTGAAAATATAGAACAAATAGAAGTGATTAAAGGTGCATCATCAGTTCTTTATGGCTCTTCTGCCTTAAATGGCGTTATTAATATTCGTACAGCTTATCCGCGTGCAAAACCTAAAACAAGTGCAAACTATTCGGTTGGTAATTACAGCTTACCCCAATCACCCGCAGATAATTGGTACAATAAATCCATACCAGGGTTTAGTAATTTAAATTTATTTCATTCACGCATCATTAAAAATAATTTGGATTTTGTGATTGGCGCAAATTTCAATATTGATCAAGGATATATTGGTCCACCACCGCCTGCAAAATATATCCCAAGCAATATTAAAACAGCACTTATGTTAGAGGATACTGTACCGACATTTACAAATCAAGATTTTTTAAGAAAACGAGGGCGTGTAAACCTTAACTTACGCTACCGTTCAAAAAAAATAGTGGGATTAAGTTTTGGTGTTAATGCTAATTTGATGTTTAATAAAACCAATATGATATTCGCTTGGTTAGGCGATTCAGCAGGCTTATTTAAAGGTTATCCGGGTGCTGTATTTTTAGAAAATCAAACCTTGTATAATGTGGATCCATTTATCAGATATACTTCTAAAAACGGAATCAGCCATAGTTTGAATACTCGCATCTTTCATTCTAATAACGAAATTACCAGTAACCAATCAAATAAAGGAACGATGTACTTTGGCGAATACCAATTGCAACGTAAATTTAAAAGCATCGATCTAACCTTTACTGGTGGCTTAGTTGGAAACATATCTCAATCCAGTTCAAAGCTATATGTATCAAGTGGGACACCTAATAATAAAATTGTAAACGCATCGGGTTATATACAACTCGACAAAAAATTATGGCGCGTCTTGAATTTATCAGGAGGTGTTCGTTATGAGTATTTTAAAATGAATGATCTGAATAGCGTGGTTGCTCCTATTTTCAGAGCTGGTGCTAACTTACAAATTACAAGGGGTACATACATAAGAGCATCTTATGGACAAGGCTTTAGATATCCAACAATTACCGAGCGTTATATCACTACTAAAGCAGGCATGTTTGGTGTGTTCCCTAATCCTGATTTAAAACCGGAAACCTCTAAGAGTTTTGAAATTGGCGTGAAGCAAGGATTTAAAATTGGTAACTGTATGGGTTATTTAGATATAGCAGGCTTTTACCAAAAATACCAAAACACTATCGAATATTTATTTGGTGTGTGGGATCCAACAGTTTCTTTAGTGGGCTTTAAATTTTTAAACACTGGCGATTCTCGTGTAAGAGGGATTGACTGTTCGTTGGCAGCCACAACACCTGAAACGAACAAGCGTTTTGGTATTAGTGCTTTAATTGGTTATACTTATATAGAACCTGTGAGTTTAAATCCAGATAGTGTATATGCACGCGATAAATCTTTAGGAGGCTTTGGACAAGATTTAAGTTACAAAAACAGTAGTATGGACACTACTAACAACACACTAAAGTACCGCTTTAAACATATGATGAAAGGTGATTTAGAAATACGTGTTTATAAATTCGCGTTAGGTGTAAGTTATCGTTATTACAGTAAAATGCAAAAC
Source organism: uncultured Bacteroidota bacterium (assembly GCA_903834765.1). Taxonomy (GTDB): domain Bacteria; phylum Bacteroidota; class Bacteroidia; order B-17B0; family Aurantibacillaceae; genus UBA4416. The sequence continues at coordinate 95,564 of CAILKE010000023.1, read as the reverse complement.
ATTGATAAAGCTTTTGAAGGTTTAGAAACTTTGACGGATGGCTTTTCGCAGTATGTAGAGAAAATAAAAGGTGTAAATTTTTGGAAAACACATAATAACATACAAGTGGTGGATGCTCGTGTGAGTTATCAAATAACTTCCAAACAGAAACTATCAGTGGTTTGTAACAATGTATTTAATGAATCTTACTCTTTACGCCCTTTAAAAATAGAACCACCGCGGAATACTGCTTTGCAGTATGTGTTAACGTTTTAGTATAAGAGTAGTTTTTATTCTTTCACTTTTGCTAATTATATGATTTAAAAATTATACTTTTGTATAAACTCTATTTATGGAACTGTTTGGCAATAATTTGCAAGCCTTTCACGATTTTTTTAGTCATTACCTGCCTGTAAAAAATCCAGTGCTTATTCTTGCACTCACATTGCTTATTATTTTATTTGCTCCCTTAATTTTAAAACGCTTTCGTATTCCAGGCATCATTGGTTTAATCATTGCTGGTGTGATTATTGGGCCTAACACCTTACACATCATTGAAAAATCAACCTCTTTTGAGCTCTTTAGCAAAACAGGTTTATTGTACATTATGTTTTTGGCGGGCTTAGAAATTGATATGCAAGAGTATAAACAAAACCGAAGCAAGAGTTTAATTTTTGGTGCCTTCACCTTTTTCATTCCAATTATTATAGGTTATTTAGTTTGTGTTTATGTCTTTCACTATTCTTTATGGCCGTCTCTTTTATTAGCTTCTATGTTTTCTACGCACACACTATTAAGTTATCCCATAGTGAGCAACATGGGTATAGTTAAAAATAGAGCGGTTCAAGTATCTTTTGGTGGAACTATTATTACAGATAGCGCCGTATTAATCTTATTAGGTGTTATTACCAATGTAGTGCAGGGCGAAATTAATGCCATATTTTGGACTCGCTTAATTTTATCCTTAGGACTTTTAGGTTTTGCGGTATTATATTTATTACCAAAAGTAAGTCGCTGGTTTTTTAGAAACATCGAAGGTCAAGGAAGTTCCCAATACATTTATGTATTAGCCGTTGTATTCATTGCAGGTTATTTTTCTGAGTTAGCAGGCGTAGAACCCATTATTGGTGCCTTCCTAGCAGGCTTGGCATTAAACAGAGTCATTCCGCACAATTCGGTTTTAATGAACCGTGTCATCTTTATTGGTAATACTATATTCATCCCATTCTTCTTAATAAGCGCGGGCATGTTAGTTGATTTCAGCTTATTTTTTAAAGGAACCAACGCACTTATATTTGCGGGAGTGCTAAGTATCGTTGCTTTGCTTACTAAATGGTTAGCTGCTCAAGTAACTGGTTTGATTTATAAGTATACAAAATACGAGCGTCGCGTGATGTTTGGTTTAAGCGCTTCGCATGCTGCAGCTACCTTAGCAGTAATAAAGGTTGGCTATGATATAGGATTGTTTGATCAAAATGTAATTAACGGAACCATCATTTTAATTTTAATAACCTGCATGGTGAGTTCATTTGTAACAGAACGTGCTGCAAGAAAAATTGCGATGTCGGAAAAAGAATCTTCTAAAAAAATTATTGATAGAACGGAGCGTATTTTAATACCAGTTAGTAATCCGGAAAACATTGCACGTTTAATAGATTTGGCGTTAATTATAAAAGACAATGAATCTAGTGAACCCATTTATCCGCTTTCCATTGTAGAAGAGAGTGCAGATGCCGATGAGAAAATACATGTCGTAAAAAAAGTGATTGAAGGAGTGGTTGAACAAATTGCATCAGTTGACAAGCGCGTAGAAGTCATTAAAAAAGTGGATTTAAGTATAGTGGATGGTATTGCGCGAACAGCAAGGGCCTATAGCATTTCAGATATCTTAATCAGCTGGAAAGCTCAACAAGGAACAGGTAGTTTAATATTTGGCAGTATTGCAGATAATTTGTTGGTAAAAACAAAACAATCCATCATTATTTCTAAAGTCATACAACCATTAAATACATACAACCGTGTCATTTTAATACTCTCCCCTAACGCAGAATTAGAAAGTGGATTTAATTTAGTTGTGCGTAAGGTTAATGCTATATTAAAACAGTTAGGCGGCAATGCTAAGGTTTACGGGCAACAAAAAACAATAACAGCTTTTTCTAGTTTAATAAAAGATAAAAAACGAGAATTTTATAATTATCTGATTGTAGATAGTTTTGATGACAGTGATATTTTGGATCAAGTGAAAGAAGATGATCTATACATCTTTTTAAGCAGCCGTAAACAAACCGTGTCTTTTGATTACCATGTTGACAATATGCCAAAAACACTTAATAAAAACAATGAGTCTACAAGCTTTGTATTGTTTTATCCTGAGTCGTTAAAGGCTCTGAGTGATTCTCAAATCACAGAAATGACAACACCTGCTATCTCCGAAAACATTGAAAAAGTAATTCAATTAAAAGATAAAATCAAAGGTATTTTTACTAAAGATTAATTTTGTCTGCTACTATTATTCATTGCCAGCTTGAGCGAAGTCGAGAATCAATAAAAACGATTATAATGAAAATAAATACTTTGAATAAGCTCTAACTAAAACTTGGTTTACTCTTCAAACCTAACCTCTTAGAGATAACGCCCTCTTTAAGAGAATAAGAAGATACTCTGAAATTTGAAATATTAAATTCATTGATCATAAAATCAATCAATAAAAAAGAAATGACAATCATATCAATTCTCATTTCTATTAATCCAGTTGTATGTTGACGTTCCTGAATGGTAGAAGCTATTATTTTTTTACTCACACGTTTGAAGTGCTCAATATCAATTTCATATTCGGTTTGAATATCATTAACGACAGTCGTTCCGAATTCTCCAGCAATAATATCAATTACTGAATCAAAAGCACCAGAAGATCCTATTAATTCTATTGGAGGAAAATCTTTAGTTGCTTCAAATAAAGAAACTAGTTGTTCTCTTAAATAATTATTAAAATCGTCAACTTCTTTTTCAGTTATAGGATTAGAAGGTTTAAATTTTTCGAGTAATCTAGCAGCTCCCAATAAATAACTATTCTTCCAAAAAACAGTTTCATGATTTGCTAAAATAAATTCATTACTACCTCCACCAATATCCATTATGAGAGATATTTGCTCCGACATGTTAACCGCCATTTTATTACCATGGTAAATTAACTCCGCTTCTTCATGCCCATCAATAACTGTAATAGTAATGCCAGCTATTTTTTTAGCTTGAGCTACAAACTCCAATCCGTTTGATGCCGAACGAATAGCTGATGTTGCAAAGGCAAAGGTTTGTTTCACATCATAATCCAATAAATATTGTTGATATTGTTTCAATGCATTGATTCCTCTTTGAAAAGGAACATCAGCAATATAGCCCTCATTAATTCCTCCTTCACCTAACTTAACAGCTACTTTGGTGTTAAATAATTTCGTGAACGATTCATTTTCATCACTTTCTGCTATCAATAAATTGAAGGTGTTGGTTCCTAAATCAATGACTGCAAAACGCATATAAATAAAAAAAGATTAAAGTAAATATTGAAAACGTTGTTTCAGAAAACGTCCGTTAAACCCAGACTTCTTTTTATCAGTGCCTAAATTTGATGAAAATACTAATTTGATTTCATGAGATCCTTTTTGGTATGAGCGCAATGGAGAAGTAACAATATCATAAGAATATGCTATTTGAAAATTTTCTCGGATGGTACATCCTAAATGTAAAACAACAGCATCATTCACTCTATAACTAGCGCCAGCTATAATTTGTTTTTTGATATGAAGCATTAACGTATAATCAAATGCAAATGGAACACCTGGAACATATACTGCTAAAATAGAATTTTGAAAAGTATAATCTGGATTGTCTGCCCAATTAAAACCAGCTGATAAATTATAGTGAGCTGCATTAGAATATTTACCGTTTTTTAAAGAGTCTTTTTGATAAAACTCAAATCGGCTGCTTACTATATTATTGGCAGCAATTCCAATGTGAAATCGATCATTAAAATATACCACGCCAAAACTGCCATCAAAATTACTCACCTTATCTGTAATGTATTGATTTACGGCCTTATCTTGTTGGTTACGAAGTGTGATATCTGTTCCAACAAAACTTTGACTCATATAATTCCCTTGTAAACCTAATGATAATTCGGAGTCAGCAAATTTTAAATGATAAGCAAAGGTTAAACTTGTATTGAAATTTCTAAATGGACCAATATCATCTTTGAATAAAAAACCACCAACACCTAATCTTCCTTTCCATAATCTAGAATTTAACGAAAGTACATATGTTTTTGGAGAACCTTCAAAACCAGTCCATTGATTTCGGTAATTTATTCTAATATCTACCAATCGTTTGGTTCCACAAAATCCTGGATTTAATAATGTTTGATTGGTGCTATATTGAGACCACCAAGGATATTGCTGGGCGCTAGCACATAGTGTAGTAAATAAGATAACAGCTATAAGGAAAAATCTAATCAAAAAAAGATGTGTTTATTATTTAATTAGAATGACAACTGTTAATTAATACGTTTTCCGTCTTTATATTTTGCAATAAATCCACTAAAACCTTTAGCTTGTAATTGATCACGCAATTTAATAGCATCTTCTTTCGACGTAAAATTACCAGTGGTAACTTTATACATTCCATCGATTAAATCAATTTTTACAGAACCAGCAGATGAAAATTTATTTTTAGACGGCTCGGTTGAAAAAGCACCTAATTGGACTCTAAATGTCATACCCGCCTCAGAAGCATTAGAATTAACTTTTGCTGAAGATGCTGAAGAATTATTAGTTGTTTTTGTTGATGTTACTGTTTCTACTTTTTTAGTTTCCACAGGCTTTGTTTCTGTGACTATAGCTTCTACTTTCTTAGTTTCTTCTGGCTTAGTCTCAGTAACAACTGTTTCCGCTACTTTAGTTTCTAGAGGTTTGGTTTCGTTAACAACCGTTTCTGCAACTTTAGCTTCAGAAGATTTTGCTTCATTTGGTGTATTAACCGCAACAGCTGAGCCACCGCTACCAATGGTTACAACATTAACACCCCCATCCACTTCTTTCTTCTCATTATTTTCTAAGTAATAAAACTTTTGAGAAAAAGTACCTGGATTTGCTGCATCATTATTAGCTTGAATTTTAAATTTTACGATAAATTCAGCGTCAGTTGGAATAGAAACCCAAACAATTTTAGCGCGTTGATTTTCAAAAGTAAAATTACCACTTTTTACCTCCACAGCAGATACATTGTAACCAGAAGGAACATCAAGTTGGTATTTAGCAAAATTACTAACAGTTCCTTTATTTATCTTTACTTCAGCATCAATAGTTGCACCAGTGCTAATATTTGAAGGAATATTAGAAGTGATTGTAATTTGAGAAAATACGGCTGTGAAGCTAGTTAGAGCATAAACGGTTAGTAATTTTTTCATAAAAGATGTAAGTTTAATAGGCAAATATAAGTAATTTGTCTTTTTAAACAAATATATTATAGTACTAATAATTGAATTATCATTTTTAGCATTCATACATTATTTCTAGATTATAAAGAAAAAATAATAAATAGCTAAGTATCATTTAATCATTCTTTAAAATCTATTTAGAAACTAAGACCAAGTGTCATCGTTAACTGACCTGCAAAAAAATAATGACTTGCTTCTCCATTACCCTCACCTAAGACCAGACAATTTGTGTAATCAGCAAAAGCTCCCTTAGCCACAAATTCAAAAACACCATGCTTTAGGAATTCAACTCTTAAGCCGCTTTCAACACCTACAATCCATCCAGCAACATGCCAATTGTTATTTAAGCGAGTGCCTAACATCGTTACGTCTGTTCGCGGGACAACTATGCCTAAACCTGGTTTTACTATCCATCCAACATTAAATTGCTTAGATGGCTCATATAATTTCCAACGTTTAATAAAATTAACCATCCAAAAATTAGCACCATCCGTATGCTCAAAATGTAAAAAATTACTAGGATTTAGGGTTGTGTCTTTATCTATATAATTTCCATTAAATTCTCCTTTGATGTGAACGCGCTGATAATCATCTACTACATATTTGGTGTGATCATAGTTTATCTCTATACCAAAATCTTTTTTATTATTAAAATAATAACCAACATGAACTACATATTGAGGAATGGTAATATTTACTGGATCCTTTATACCAGCAAAATCTGGTTTATCATGAGCTACCGCATTGTAAATAGTAAAATCATATTCATGATTTCTATCTGTTACTGGATAATAAGTGTTTGAGTGATCTTTGAAATGAATTGAACTCTTAGAATATGTTGCTCTTGTATAGCCCCACATGACATAAAAACTTCCTTTCTTTTTTTTGGAAGTTATCGTGTTTGTTATAACGGCGTCTGTTTGCGCAAAACAAAAACTTGACAAAAAAATTAGGCTAAAAAATACTGTAAAACGCATGCTGTTTATTTAATTATTTCGGCGCAAAGATAACGATTATTATTATTCACCTCAATTTTAACTAGAATGTACGAATTGATAAAAGTCAATGCCAACTCTGGCCATTCAATAAAAACATAATCATTTCCTGAAATATATTCTTCAAAGCCTAAATCAAATAATTCTTCGCTATGATTTAAACGATATAAATCAAAATGAAAAACATTAAAAGCTGCGTTCGTAAAATATTCATTTACGATTCCATAGGTAGGACTGCTCATCGAATCTGTCACTCCTAAATAAGTACTTAATGATTTAATGAACGTTGTTTTTCCAGACCCCATTGGTGAATCGAACAAAAATATTTTTTCAGCTTTAGCAAATACAAGTAGTTGCTCTGCAGCTTTTTGATGAAGTTCAATGGAAGAAATATCTAATCGAATAGTAAGCATGATTTCTCAAATGTATAATTAATAAATAAAATCTATGGTATAAATACATAAATCTTATTTCATTACTACTCCTTTAAATCTAATTTTCTGTATACTATTTTTAGCATTAGAAATAATTTCCACCGTTCGATCTTGCCTGTCGTAAACGCTTTTGGTATCAAAACTGACTGTCATCGTAGATGTTTGATTAGGTATGATTGGCTGCTTAGGAAAATCAACTGTCGTGCAGGAACACTCAATTTTAGCATCCGTTATTAGCAGGGGTTGATTACCAATATTGGTAAACGTGTAACTAAGTTTAACTACTTCGCCCTTCTTCACAAAGCCGAAACTCTTTTTAGCATCCGCTACTTTTAAATGAGCTTGAGAATAAGAAACAAACTGAATTACTAATAGACATAAACAAAAAACCTCTCGTGTTACCGAGAGGTTTTTAAAATATAATTTATTTAAATTACTTACCATCTGTTGTTGGAGTAACAGGAGCAGCTTCTACAACTCCTTTAATTTTCACTACCACGCTTGATAATTTTGAGTTAGATGTAACTGTTACGTTTTTCTCAAAAGGTCCAGGGCGTTTAGTATCATATTTTACACGTATAGATGCTGATTTACCCGGTAAAATTGGTTCTTGAGGCCAACCTGGTTTGCCATCAATCGTTGTTGAAGTACAACCACACTGTCCTTGAACATTAGTAATTGTTAATGGAGATTTACCTACATTTTTAACTTTAAATTCACGCACACCATTGGCATCAAATTTAACTGTTCCATAATCTAAAACTTCAGTTTCAAATTTAATTTCAGGTGCATTTGGGTCAACTGATGGCACTGTTGATTCTTGTGCGTTTGCAAATCCTATTGTAAAGAATAATGCAGCTATTGCTAATACTTTTTTCATTGTTTTATATATTTGAAATTGTAGTTATTATTTTTTCTCTAATGGAGCTCCTTGAGACGGTTTGTTTTGAGGGAAAGCTTCTTCTACTGGTTTAGCAGAAATGTTTCCTTTAATTTGAATAGTTTGGGTTCCAGATTTTGCGTTTGATTGAATGGTAACTGATTTGCTGATTGGGCCAACTCGGTTTGAATCGTATTTTACTTTAATCTCACCTGATTTGCCCGGCAAAATTGGATCTTTCGGACATTGAGGAACTGTACAGCCACAAGAACCTTGACACATTGTAATAATTAATGGCTCTTTGCCAGTATTTTTAAATTTGAAAGTACACTCTCCGTTATCGCCTTGCATAATATTACCATAATCATGAACCATTTTATCCAATTTAATATCTGCAGTACTTGCAGGTGCTAATGAAGGTGTTGTAACCGGAGTAACATGTCCATGGCCATCATCAGCTTTATGAGTTTCTTGTGCAAATGTTAAAGTGCTTAATGAAGCGAACATTCCTAAGGTGAAGACTAATTTTTTCATTTGTATTTAATTTATATTGTTTGTATTTTTTTTAGTTTCAAAAATAATTCTAATATCGTGCCATAAAGATAGTAACACTATGGTTTAGTATGATTATTTTTGTCAAATTTAACAAAATTTAGAGATTAGCAATAATTACGATGGAAATTTCAAAAACATATAATTCGGCACAAGCAGAGGAAACTTGGTACCAATACTGGCTAGATAATAAATTCTTTAAATCTACGCCAGATCACAGAGAACCTTATACCATTGTGATACCGCCGCCAAATGTTACAGGCGTGCTTCACATGGGCCACATGCTTAATAATACCATACAAGATGTATTGATACGCCGTGCACGAATGCTAGGCTTTAATGCTTGTTGGGTTCCAGGAACAGATCATGCTAGTATTGCAACTGAAGCCAAAGTTGTAGCTTTGTTAAAAGAACAAGGAATTCATAAAGCGGATTTAACCCGAGAAGATTTCTTAAAACATGCATGGAATTGGAAAGAAAAATATGGTGGAATTATTTTAGAGCAGCTTAAAAAGCTTGGTGCGAGCTGTGATTGGGACAGAACACGTTTTACCATGCAAGAAGATATGAGTGAAGCTGTGATTGATGTATTTATTGATTTATATAATAAAGGACAGATATATCGTGGTGTTCGAATGGTAAACTGGGATCCTGAAGGCTTAACTGCCGTAAGTGATGAAGAGGTAATTCATAAAGAAGCTCAAAGTAAATTAGTATATGTAAATTACAAAATAGAAGGCTCTCAAGAATTTATCACCATTGCTACAACTCGACCTGAAACCATAATGGGAGATACGGCAGTATGTGTTAATCCATCGGATGAGCGTTATGCCCATTTAAAAGACAAAAGCGTTATTGTTCCAATTGTAAATCGTGTAGTACCAATTATTTTTGACGAATACGTTGATAAAGAATTTGGAACAGGAACCTTAAAAGTAACGCCAGCACACGATATTAATGATTTTAATTTAGGACAAAAACATAAATTACAAACGATAGATGTATTAACTCAAGCAGGAAAAATTTCTGAAGCCGCAGGAGCATACGTTGGAATGGACCGTTTTGCGTGCCGTAAACAAATTATTAAAGATTTAACGGAGCAAGGCTTAGTTGTAAAAGTTGAAGATATTAAAAACAAAGTTGGTTACAGTGAGCGCACAAATTCGGTGATAGAGCCACGTTTGAGTATGCAGTGGTTTTTGAAAATGGATACCATTAGTAAACCGGCATTAGATAATTTAGTGAATGGAGAAATTAAATTAATTCCAGACAAGTTTATTAATACCTATAAACACTGGATGGAAAATGTACACGATTGGTGCATTAGCCGTCAGTTATGGTGGGGACAGCGAATACCTGCTTGGTATGATAATCAAGGAAATACAGTGATTACAAAAACAAAAGAAGAAGCTGTTGAAAAATTAAAAATTTTAAATGATAAATTAGAAATTAGTAGCGTAAAGCAAGATGAAGATGTATTAGATACCTGGTTTTCCTCATGGTTATGGCCAATCACGGTATTTGATGCAAGCGTAATTAGAAATGGAAAAGAAAACGCTAATGCTGATTTAAAATATTATTATCCAACCAATGATCTAGTAACTGCACCCGAAATTTTATTTTTTTGGGTAGCACGAATGGCTATTGCTGGTTACGAATGGATGAGCGAAAAACCTTTTAGTAATGTTTACCTGACGGGTATTGTTCGCGATAAATTAGGTCGTAAAATGAGTAAGAGTTTAGGTAATTCTCCTGACCCTTTAGATTTAATAACTAAGTATGGTGCTGATGGCGTTCGTGTAGGCATGTTGTTATGTTCTCCTGCTGGTAACGATTTAATGTTTGATGAAAGTTATTGCGAGCAAGGAAGAAATTTTGCTAATAAAGTATGGAATGCTTTCCGTTTGATACAAGGTTTTGAGGTAGCTACTGTCACGTCGAGCGGAGTCGAGATGCAACAGTCTTCTGCGCAAAAAACAGCTATTACATGGTTCGAGCAAAAATTATCAGAACAATTAGAAATCATCAATGATCATTATTCTAAGTACAGAATGAGCGATGCTTTGATGACCACTTATAAATTAGTATGGGATGATTTTTGTGCTTGGTATTTGGAGGCAATTAAGCCTGATTTTATTGATGGTAAAGCACAACCGATTGATAAAGCAACACTTGACGCCACTATTAATTTCTTAGAATCTCTATTGAAAATTATGCATCCATGGATGCCGTTTATTACCGAAGAAATTTGGCATTTAACCAAAGAGCGTTCTGCAAAAGATTGCATTATTGTTGCAGAATGGCCGAAACAATTGAAAACACTGGAAAGTAAGCAATTAGCAGAATTTGAAGTATGTAAAGAAGTGATTGCTGCGGTTAGAAATATTCGTCAACAAAAACAAATTTCACCAAAAGAAAAATTAGCATTGATTGAAAAATCAGAAGTGCAACACTCATACTTTGATGACATTGTTAGTAAGCTTGCTAACTTATCTTCTCTTTCTTACACGATAGACAAAGTAGAAGGAGCGTTATCGTTCATGGTAAAATCAACAGAGTTTTATGTGCCGATGGGAAGTAACATTAATCCTGAAGAAGAAAAAGAACGCTTATCAAAAGAATTAGAATATAACCAAGGCTTTTTAAAATCAGTATTAGTAAAATTGAGTAACGAAAAATTTGTTGCTAATGCTAAGCCTGAAGTAATTGCTGCTGAGCGTAAGAAAGAAAGTGATGCCTTATCCAAAATCAAAGCCATTGAAGAGCAACTAGCTATTTTGAATTAATTGATAAAACGAAAATCGTTTTTTTATGAGTCTCGTTTTAATTTTTTAAAATGCTTTATAACCCTTATAGGCTAATAAAAAAATAAAATACAAGGCATTACTCCAAAACACAGTGGCGATGGAAATATAGATGATCACTTTCTTTTTGTCTTTAAAAAAACGCTCCGCTAAAAATGCACCAAGTGGAATGGATAGTAAAATAGGGGTTAAAGCGGCAATACCAATCAATCCAAAGCGATTTTTTATTTTGATAATACGTCGGTTCGATTTAGTAAAATGTTTTTTAGGACCTTTTTTTGTTATCAATTTTTCTTTTAATTTATTCCACCATTTAATAATTCCATCGCTTAAATATGTAAAAACAATGGTACTAAAAATAGCGCCTGCGCAACTTGTTAAAATACATTGAAGGTAATTATAATCAAAAGCGTAAACAGCCGCAGGCATCCCTATTTTAGAGAAGAAAAAGGTGCAAGCTAAAAAAACGGATATGTATCTGCCTATTTCCAATATATTTAGTCCTTTAAAGAAATAGTTTTATGGTTAGTTTAAATTTTTGTACCAAACGCTAAATCACCAGCATCTCCAAGTCCTGGTACAATGTATGAATGAGCAGTTAACTCTTCGTCTACAGCGCCACACCAAATTGTGAAATCTCTCGTCGGCATATTGGCTCTCACATAATCAATTCCTTGTCGGCTACTAATTGCAGAAATAATATGTGTGTGTTTGGGAGTTCCTTTTGCTAATAGCGCTTTAAATGCTAACACTATAGAGCCTCCGGTTGCAATCATAGGATCACATAAAATAACCACTTTATTGTCTATACTTGGGCTAGAAACATACTCAACATGTATATCAAAGGTATTATCCTTATGATGTCTTCTATAAGCCGAAATAAAGGCATTTTCAGCTCTGTCAAAATAGTTCAAAACACCTAAATGCATAGGTAGTCCAGCACGTAAGATGGTTGCAATAACAGGCTGTTCAATTAAATGGCTAGTTTCGGCGATTCCTAAAGGAGTCGTCGTTTCTTTAGTTTGATAGGTTAATGTTTTAGAAATTTCATAACCCATAATTTCGCCCATGCGTTCTAAATTTCGGCGAAAGCGCATTCTATCTTGTTGAATAGTAACATCGCGTAATTCGGCAACATATTGATTAAAAATAGAATTTTGTTCAGATAATATATGTACCATAGTTTTGAGAAATTGAATAATTTAATCGTCTACTTTTACTATAAATGAATGGTATAAATATAAAATTAATTTTCTTTTAATAGTCTGTTTTAAAAGAAAATTAAGGCATTTATAAACAACTGTTCAAAAATTACGTTATGTAATAAGCCTAATTTCTTTAAATTTGGGTTCTCTAAAAAACTTACTATGACTACAGATAAATTTGTGTCTCGCCACAATGGCCCTCGTGAAAATGAAATCAAACAAATGCTTGCTAAAGTTGGCGTTTCTTCGGTAGATGAATTAATTAACCAAACAGTTCCAAGCGGTATTCGTTTAAACCAACCATTGGCTGTTTCTGCTGCTATGAGTGAGTTTCAATACTCTAAGCATTTAAAAGCGCTTGGTAAAAAAAACAAAGTATTTCGTTCTTACATAGGTCTAGGATATTATAATTCTATTTTGCCGGCTGTTATTCAACGTAATGTATTAGAAAATCCAGGCTGGTACACAGCTTATACACCTTATCAAGCAGAAATTGCGCAAGGAAGATTAGAAGCCATTTTAAATTTCCAAACAATGGTCATGGATTTAACGGCTATGCCACTTGCTAATGCGAGTTTGCTGGATGAATCTACTGCTTCAGCAGAAGCGCTATTTATGTTTTATAGTAGCAGAAGTAAAGACAAAGTAAAAAATAATGCTATTAAATTTTTCATCAGTAAAACTGTATTTCCTCAAACCATTGATGTAGTTAAAACCCGCGCTGTGCCTTACGGAATAGAATTAGTGATAGGAGATGCAAATACTGTTTCCTTAGACGATTCGTATTTTGGGGCATTGATCCAATATCCTGATATCAATGGAGAAGCTAATGATTACAAGGCTTTTGTAAGTTCAGCTAAATCAAAAGATATACAAGTTGTAATCGCTACAGATTTATTAGCTCTAGCATTATTAACACCTCCTGGCGAATGGGGTGCAGATTGTGTTGTAGGTAACTCTCAACGTTTTGGTGTACCGTTAGGTTACGGCGGGCCACATGCTGCATTTTTTGCTTGTAAGGAAGATTACAAACGTGCAATACCAGGTCGTATTATTGGTGTATCAATTGATGCTGAAGGAAATCCTGCGTTGCGTATGGCTTTACAAACACGTGAACAACACATTAAACGTGATAAAGCAACATCAAACATTTGTACAGCACAGGCCTTATTAGCTATTATGGCTAGTATGTACGCGGTATATCATGGACAAAAAGGTATTAAAGCAATTGCAATAGGTGTGCATAATGCTACTAACCTATTAGCTACTGAATTAAAAAAAGCAGGAGTTAATGTTCAAACAAAATTATTTTTTGATACGATTGTTGTTGAATGTGATGCAAATAAAATAATTTCTGTAGCTGAATCGAAAGAAATAAATTTCAGAAAAATTGATGATAAACATATCGGTATCAGTTTAGATCAAACCGTTGAAGAACAAGATCTGTTAGATATTTTAGCTTGTTTTGGGATTCAACACTCTACAATTACAGTTCAACAATCTACTATTATTCAATCATCAACTAACAACCGTCAATCTGCTTTCTTAACACATCCTGTATTTAACAGCTATCATAGCGAAAGCGAAATGATGCGTTATATCAAACGTTTAGAGAATAAAGATTTATCGTTAGTTCATTCGATGATTGCTTTAGGCTCTTGTACTATGAAGTTAAATGCAGCCTCAGAGTTATTACCAATAACTTGGCCTGAGTTTGCTAACATTCACCCTTTTGTACCAGTTAATCAAGCTCAAGGTTATGCTGAATTAATCGAGCAATTAAACAAAGATTTATCTGAAATTACAGGGTTTGCTCGTATGAGCTTTCAACCAAACTCTGGCGCACAAGGCGAATATGCTGGCTTAATGGTTATACGCGCTTACCATATTGCTCAAGGAAATCCACACCGTAATGTTGCTATTATCCCTTCTTCTGCACATGGTACTAATCCTGCAAGTGCAGCAATGGCTGGTATGAAAATCATCATTTCGAAATGTGACGATAAAGGAAATATTGATTTAGTTGATTTGAGAACAAAAGCAGAAGAACATAAAGATAATCTATCTTGTTTAATGGTTACTTATCCTTCTACGCATGGAGTTTACGAAGAGTCTATTACTGAAATTACAAAGATGATTCATGATAACGGTGGCTTAGTATATATGGATGGTGCAAATATGAATGCTCAAGTTGGCTTAACATCGCCAGGAAATATTGGTGCTGACGTGTGTCACTTAAACTTACATAAAACATTTGCTATTCCTCACGGTGGCGGTGGTCCTGGCATGGGACCAATCGGCGTAGTAGAAAAATTAGTGCCCTTTTTGCCTTCTCACACCATTGTAAATACTGGCGGAGATAAAGGCATTACCGCTGTTTCTTCAGCACCATTTGGTAGTGCGTTAATTTTGTTAATTTCATATGGTTACATTAAAATGTTAGGTTTTGATGGCTTAAAACAAGCAACTGAAACTGCTATTTTAAATGCAAACTACATGAAAGCAATTTTAGAAGAGCATTATAAAATTTTATATACTGGTAAAAATGGGCGTTGTGCACACGAAATGATATTAGATTGTAATGCATTTAAAGCAACATCTGGAGTAGAAGTAGGAGATATAGCAAAACGATTAATGGACTATGGTTTCCATGCGCCAACAGTTGCTTTCCCAGTGCATGATACCTTAATGATCGAACCAACAGAATCAGAATCAAAAGCTGAGTTAGATCGTTTTTGTGAAGCGATGATTTCTATTCGTAAAGAAATAAAAGAAATTGAAGACGCTAAATTTGATAAGGCAGATAACGTCATTAAAAATGCACCTCACACCTGTAAGTTAGTTTTAGCTGATAATTGGACAAAATCTTATACTCGTCAAAAAGCAGCATATCCTTTAGCTTGGATACGTGATAATAAATTTTGGCCTAGTGTTGCGAAAATTGATAGCGCTTATGGTGATAGAAATTTAGTATGCTCTTGTGCTCCAATTGAATCATACATGGAAGCAGAAGTGAACGCATAATCACAGATTATCTTTATTAATGCAAATTATTATCTGAATAGGTTAACAGTTCCTTGTTTTTCAATAATTTTATCGTCAAAACCAGTAGCTTTTACAAAAAAGAAATATGTTCCATCTGGAACTCTAGCCCCTGATTCGGACAATCCATCCCAAGCTGCTTTTGGTCCATTAAACGAATATAATTTTTGCCCCCAACGATTAAAGATTTGTAAATCAATTTCTTTAACACCATTTGACATGATTGTAAATAAATCATTTACGCCATCACCATTCGGAGTAAAGACATTAGGAATCTCTATAGTTAATCCGTTTTCAACAATAATAATAGCAGAAGCAGTATCCACACAAGAACCTGAAGTAATTAATAAAATTACAGTATAGGTTCCATTTGTTGTATAAGTATTTGAAGGGTTAGTTGAAGTTGATATTGCACTACCATCTCCAAAAGTCCAATTATAAGTGGAAGCACCTGTACTTAAATCAGTGAAAGCAACTAATAATGGTGCTATACCAGATGTTGGATTAGCGCTAAAAGCAGCATTGATAGTGCCTTGAGCAACTGTACCTGAAGCAGTATTAGTACATCCGCTTACAGCATCAGTTGCAATAACTGAATATTGTCCTACAGTTGAAATAATAGGCATAGCCGTATTCGACCCACTAACAATACTCGACGATGTGGGTCCAGTCCAAACATAGGTTACATCAGTATTTGTACTAACGGCTGCTAATGTTACAGTATTTAAACCGCAAGGCATATTAGATATGGTAGTTGTAAATACAGGTGGTATAGAGTTGCCGGTAACTGTAGTAGTAGCAGATGACGTGCAACTTGAAACAGCATCTATAACCGTTAAGGTATAAATTCCTGCTGAACCTGTAGTTGCATTAATAGAATTTGATCCAGAAGATACATTACCTGATGTTGTGGTCCAGCTATAACTTAGTGAAGTATTAGTTGAGGTTGTTGTACCAAGTAACGAAATTGTAGGAGAAAAACACGATATAACAGAAGGCGAGGTAATAGCAATAACAGGTGGAACATTATTAAGCAATACAGTCGTGCTCAAAGTAGACGAACATCCTGTAATTAAATCATTTACCGTTAAGGTATAAGTGCCAGCAGCATTCACATCAATTGAGCTAGCTGTAGGAGATGTTAATATATTTCCACCTGTTGTAGTCCAATTATAAGTATATGTAGGACCTGTTGCTGAATTAGAACCATTTAACGTTAACGATGACGTTGCGCAAGTGATATCTAAGTGAGGAGCAATTGTATCTTTTGGATAAGCAGTAATAATTATTGGTAATAAGAATTGCTTTGTACAACCATTACTTGAAATCAAAACGTTTACAGAAGTTGAAGCAGAAAATGATTGAGTAGCAATATTCGAATTTGAGGTAAAAGGCGACCACGTATAAGTGTAAATACCATTACCTCCTCCAGGGTTTAAAGAGAAAGTAACTGGAGCATTTATACAAACAGTATCATTTGGGGTAATTGTATTTGATAATGTAATTGGAGTATTAGAAACACTGCCACTTACAGCTACTAAAGCGCTAGGATTACATCCAGCAATTTCAGTTTGAACATATACAGTATAACTACCTCCAGTTGTTCCAACAATCTGACTATAATTCAATACTGTTCCTGATTGAACCAAAGTGGTTCCAGCGGGGTCCGAATACCAATTATAACCAGTTGCTCCTGCTACTGAATTTACACCAACTTGCACGAATCCAATATCACAAGCAGAACCGGGAATTACAGTCGGAGGAGGAACAGCAGTTGGAGTAATAGCAACTGGTATAACTGAACTTGCACAACCAGCAGAATTAGTTGCTTGTAAATAAATCGTAGTTGGAGCTGAAACATTTGCTATTGAATATGTTGTACCAGAAGCTAATAATGTTGTAGCACCTGCTGTTGTGTACCATCCAAAATTTGAGCCCGCTGGCGAAGTAGCTGTATAGGTTGCCACACCTCCCACACAAGCTGAATTTACAGAAGCAACAGGTGTTGCAGGGATAGGATTTACTGTTATGGTTTGAGTAATCGGAAGTAATACGCCACAACAATTTGAGTTCATAGTTAAAGTAACCGTGTAAGTAATAGGAGTAGTTCCTGAATTATCAAACAGTATTGATGTAGAACTTGTAGAAGATGTTGATATCGTTGCTGTAGCAGGCGATACAGACCATGTATAATTTAATCCTGATGTGCCAGCTACTGAGCTTGCAAAATTTGCTATTCCTGGACAAATATTTATTGCCGAAGACAAGATATTTCCAGTAGAAGGTGGATTAACAATAATATTATTAAAATCTGTATAATTATTGGCATTCATCACAACTGTTTTCCTGCCCAATGTAGAGTATACGGTGGTTACAGGAGAACCAGCACCTGAAGCAGGAACAGCACTTGATCCAAAAGATGTCCATGAAGGGCCTCCAGCAGCAGTAGCATGAGAGATATTGACATTTGTACATGCTTTGTTATCAACTGTAATAACAGGTTGAGTGAGCATATTAATAGATGTGTTTAATACTAAAGCACTACCCCCAACCAAGTTTATAGGAATAGCGAAACCTGAACAACCAGAACCTCCATTAGCACCATTACCACCAGTTCCTCCATTACCACCTTTTCCTCCAGCACCTGTAGTGCTAGTTCCCGAACCTCCAGCTCCACCTATACCACCAGCGCCACCTGTACCACCAGCACCGCCAGTTCCTCCAACACCTGCTAAGCCATTAACTATTTGGCAATCAACTATATTTCCACTTGCTCCATTATTAAATATAAATATTCCATAAGTTGAACCACCACCGGTGCCACCAGTGCCACCATATCCACCTTCTCCTCCACCAGCACCTCCGCCTCCGCCAGCGCCTGTACCATAAGAAACTCCACAACCAGTACTTCCACTTCCACCTGCCCCTGCATTGAATCCTGTGCCACCGCCGCCACCGCCGCCGCCGCCTTTACCGCCTATGCCAAAAGAACCAGAAGAACCAGAAGCAGCATTCCAATAGCCTGAGGCATCCGAACCAACTCCTGATGTTCCTGCTGGAGAACCAGCAGCTCCATTAGAACCATTAGTACCAATACCACCTGTCATAGCAGAAAATGCACAACCTGATGATGTGTTAATATTAGAACCTGGTCCTGCTATACCTCCTGCGATACCAGTAAAACCAACACCTCCTGCACCACCCGCCACAGCAGCTGCTGGATTATTTCCACCTGTACCACCACTAGCACCACCACCACCACCTTGTCCACTAGATGCAGTTAAGCCATTATTCCCAACTGTACCTGCTCCAGAACCTAAGAATACTTTTATTGCGCCACCGCCTCCTCCAGTAGTGCCTCCACCAGAACCACCAGCACCAGAATTTCCCATAGGAGATGAATATCCCACGCCAGCATTAGAACCAACTGAACCATTTGCACCTACTGCTCCATTGGTTCCATTTGTGCCATTACTTCCTGAACCAGCATTGCCGCTATAAACATAACAACGTGTGATGTTGTAATTATTACAACCAGAACCTAAGTAAATACCATAATTGCTTATACCAGTTCCAGCAGTATTATCAGGCATATCAACTCTAACATCTTGGATGCGAAAATATGATGAAGCAGGGTTAATATTTAAAGCTGTTAATCGTAAAAAACCAGGCAATCCTTCTACGTTTAAGGTTGAGCGAATAATTCGTGTTCCTTGAGCAGGGAATCCTCCAACAATAGCTTTTGCAGAAGTTTTAGTAGTAAAACCAACATCATAACCGCCTTCCAAAGTTACAAAACTGCTAATATTTAATGGATTATCTATAGTATAATCTCCAATTTGCATTTTAATTACTACGCTATTACATGCGGATAATGATAATGCTGTTTGAATATCTGTTGGGCTAGTTGGAATTAATCCAGTTCCTCCACCAGCTGGACTGGCATAAACAATATTACATGACGGTAAAGCTGCAGGAGAAACAATCGAAACGTTAGAAACAGCAGTATTTCCAGAACAACCATTATTAGAAGAAACAGTTACGCTATACGAACCAGTTCCAGCTCCAGTTATTGTTGAAGATACTACAGCATTATCAACTTGGTTACTTGAACCTGACCACGTATAATTACAACTAGCACAAGGCATTCCACCCATTGTTGCAGAAGCAACTAAATTTGTTGTACCACTGCATAACGAAGCGTTAGCTGGAGTTACATAAACTACTGGAGGCAATCCAACAGTAATAGCTTGAGATACTGTAGATGAACAACCTCCATAAGTTACGGTTGCAAAATAAGTATTATTAGCAGTCGGATTGACAGTTATAGAAGAGCTACTACCTGAAACAGGTGCCCATGAATATACTACTCCGGCAGGTGTTCCGCCAGCAATAGTAACAGATAAGGAAGTAGCAACTCCAGAGCATACTAATGTATTTGTTGCAGAAATACTTACTGCTCCTAAATATTGAAAAGTAGCTGTTTGAGTAGCTAACATCACATTTCCACATTTATCCAACATGGTATTTCCATCAGTGCCATTTGTAACAGAAACAGTGTAAGTACCTGTTAATAAACCGGTATTATTAAAATTGACAGTAGCAAAATTAGTAGTTGAAGCTCCACCCGAACAAAGATTCCCTGAAGCGCCAGTAACAGGAACATTCCCGCTTGGTCCAGTAATCGTGAAATCAGAACCATCAGCAGCTATAGAACTACATAATACTGACTCTGAAAAATTTAAATTAAAGTAATTAGTGTTACATGATATAGAAAGTGCCGAAAGACTTGGAGGTGTGTTATCAAAAATTTGAGCGGTACCACCAAAATTGATATTGTAACCATTCGAATTTGCAGAGAAGTTATCAATAATTAAAGCAAAAGTTTGACCAGCCGTTACATTTATTCCAGGCATAGTTGGTGCACCGGAAGCAGAAACAGAAAGATTACCGCCTGATGTTGGAAGGGTTAAGCCTGTACTACCATAAGTAGCAGAAAAATTGCATCGAACTGGTGTTGCCGATGGAACTCCTCCACATCCAATAGCAGTAATATCATATAATGCAAAGTCATAATCATTGGAGGTGTTTAATAAAAATGTAAATGTTCCACTATTTTGAACAGTAAATATATACCAAACTGAATTTGTTTCTTGAGTAGATAAACAAGTTCCATTTACTTCTTGAATGGTTCCATGACCAGTGTATGAATTAGCCTGTGAATAGGTTTGCTGACAAACTGGAATACCATTAGTGCAATTTTGCTCTGGTCCAGTAGTTAAAAGATGAGTTGGTGTTGATTTACTAAGCCCATTTGTGCTATACAATAGCTGTAAATTAGCCTTAATATCAAGTTCTTGTTGAGTGGGTAGCCTGCTAACTTGAGCATTTATAAAACCTAAGCTCAATAAAAAAGCTATTAAAAAACAAGAAATTCTTAGTCTTTTGTGAATTTTAATCATAATGTAAGAGTATTAGTAAAAAAGAGAGTAACCAAATCTATTTAAAAAAAATGGTTATTACAATTTACTTAATCAATATATAGTATCACTCACTCATTAATAATACAATTTTATAATTGATTTTAAGAAAAAGTTCTTCTTATAAATTATTATTAGAATTTGAAAAAAGAAAGAGATTTAGCTATGAAAAAACAGATTATTCTTAATAATTTAACGACCCTAGTGAAAAACTTAAAATCATTCTCTCACTAATTCAACATTTTCCATAGAAACCGTCATCTTTAAATGACCAAATTTGATATTTACTTTTTCGTTTTTAATTTCTTCTACCAAACCAATTTCGTTTCCATTAAGAACTTTTACTTTACTACCAATTTTAAGAAGTGGTTTAATGCGTGCTACTTTTTTCTCAGCAAACTGATCACGTTTATTTTGCTTAGCTAATTCTTTGCGTTTATTTGTCTCTGCTGTAATACCATCGATAAAGCGTTTAATTACGAGTTTTCTATCTTCATTTTTATTCCAATCATCAAGTAATCGTAAATATTTTTGTCCAAAATCTGCTAATCGTGCGAGTTCTATTTTTCGGTCTCTATCGCGTTCTATTCTGTCTTGAAAATTATTAGTAAGGACATCATATTTTTCTTTAGAAATTTTTTGTAAAAAGGTCTGATGTTCTGCTTGTTCAGTAGCTTCGTATAATAAAGTCTTTTGTTGCTGCACTTCCGCCAAAAGCACATTTAATTCTATTTTGTCGGTATCAATTTTTGATTTAGCTCTGTTAATTAAATCAATCGGGAATCCTACTTTTTCAGCTACTTCAAAGGTATAGCTACTCCCAGGTTCGCCTACTGTTAAGATATATTTAGGATTTAGCGTTTCCAGATCAAATAACATACTACCATTGACAACGCCTTTCAAACTATTAGCCAATAATTTTACGTTTGAATAATGTGTTGTAATGACTCCAAATGTTTGTGATTTTACTAATTCTTCTAAAACCACTTCCGCCATAGCGCCTCCAAGTTCAGGATCTGTGCCACTTCCAAATTCATCCATTAATACTAACGTTTTTGAACTTACCGTTTTCAAAATTGAAATCATATTTTTGAGTCGAGCACTATAAGTGCTTAACTCATGTTCAATGCTTTGCGTGTCACCTATATCTACTAATATTTTCGAGAAAAAACTCATGACTGAATTTTCTGCAACAGAAACTAATAAACCACTTTGAAGCATCGTTTGCAATAAACCAACTGTTTTAAGTGTAATTGATTTCCCTCCTGCATTAGGCCCTGAAATTAATAGTAAATGCTGATCTTTGGAGAGATTTACTGTGAGTGGTATAGTCGCTTTTTTATTCGATTTATTTTGTAAAAATAAAATGGGATGATACGCTTTAATTAAGTTCAACTCCTGTGATTCTGAAATAACGGGGAGTGTAGCGTTTATATGTTTAGCGAAAGTTGCTTTTGCTTTTAAAAAATCTAACTCAATTAAGAGTTCATTGTATTGTTTAAGTTGGGATGAAAAAGGGCGAATCGCATTTGATAATTCCCTTAAGATGCGATTAATTTCTCGGCGTTCATCAATTTCTAATTCAGCTATATCATTGTTAATACTTATGGTAGCAATTGGTTCAATGAAAATGGTCTTACCTGTTTCGCTTTTACTATGAACGAAGCCGGTAATTTCTGATTTATGTTCAACCAATACAGCAAGTGTTCTGCGTCCGTTAAAGTAACCCTCTTCGTTATCACGCAAAAAACCTTGTTTTCGCAAATCGTTAATGTATCGATAGAATTTCGCGTCGCTTTCTCGTTTTTTATCGGATAAATCTTTACGGATTTTTTGTAATTCTTTAGAGGCAGAGTTTTTAACCGTTGCATCAAAATCAATGATACGATCGATTTCTTCAATTATAAATTTATTGTCTTCTATTTCACTTGCCAATTCTGCTAAATGAGGCAACTCTGCTTTTCTATTTTTCAGAAAACGAATCACAGTATTAGAAATTTCAGTAGCAAGTTTGATCAATAAAAATTGTTCTTCGGAAAGCATACTGCCATCAAGAGAAAGTAAAGACACTTCTTTTTTAAAGTCTTCGAATTGGATATCCGGAAAAAACGAATCACTACTTAATAAATGATGGAGTTCTGATAAGCGGTATAATTCTTTTTTTAATATTTCGTTATTTTCATAGACTGAAATATCGGAAGCTTTTTGTTTAGCTGCATGGCAGTAACATAAATCAGCAATGAACTTTTTTATTTTTGGAAATTCTAATAACTCTAACGCTTCAGATTCTATACTTTTCATAAGTGACTATAGTAAATATTTAGCAAGATATTTTTCTATTTTCTTTTTGCTTAGATCAAAAAGAAACAATCACGCCTTGGCTTGACAAGTCAAAAATATGCTCCACGCTCCTCACGGAATTCTACGAATTTTACGCTTCGCTAAATTCTTGAATTCACATTTCACCGATTCTCTGCTCGCATTTTTGACAACCCTACGCTCTTGTTCTATTCTACATTTTTAAAAATATTATCTATTTCACTCATTAGAAGTGCTTAAATAGTAACTAACACATTTATTTCCTTCGCTAATTTTTTAATAATAAAAATTAAACACGATTCATTCTCCATTTAGAAATTGTTGCAGATGTATCAGCTGTCTTGTTTGTTTGAGCTGTTAAACCCGCACTCATATAAGCACCAAAAATAGCAGCTACCTCTTCTTCGTTCGCATCAGATTTATCAAGGTATTCAGGCTTGAAATGATTTTTGATAAATCCAGTATCAAATTTTCCACTCACAAACGCCTCATGCTTTAATACAAAAGAACAAAATGGTAACGTTGTTTCTACACCCGTAATTTGGTAATCTTGAATAGCACGCAACATTTTATTAATGGCATCTGTTCTGTCTTTTCCATGAACAATGAGTTTTGCAATCATTGGATCATAGTAAATAGGAATATCCATACCTTCTTCAAATGAATCGTCAACACGCACACCAGGACCTGTTGGTACACGATATGTTTTTAAGTTTCCAATATCCGGCAAGAAATCATTACAAGGATCTTCAGCACACACGCGCACTTCTATTGAATGTCCATTGATTTTTAAATCGTTTTGAGTGATTGACAATTTTTCATTACGAGCTACTTTGATTTGCTCTTTCACCAAATCAAGACCCGTAATCATTTCCGTTACAGGATGTTCAACTTGCAAACGCGTATTCATTTCCAAAAAATAGAAACGATTTTGATCGTCTAATAAAAATTCAACTGTTCCAACTCCACTGTAATTACAGGCCTTTGCGACATCAACAGCACATTCACCCATTTGCTTTCTTAATTCAGGAGTTAATATGGAAGAAGGTGCTTCTTCAATTACTTTTTGATGACGACGCTGAATACTACACTCACGTTCAAATAAATACACGCAATTACCGTGATTATCAGCTAAAACTTGTATTTCTATATGACGTGGACCTGTAGCATATCGCTCAATAAAAACAGCCCCATTACCAAAAGCAGAGATCGCTTCGCTGATGGCTAATTTCATTTGCTCTTCCACTTCACTTGCTTTTTCTACTAAACGCATTCCTTTGCCACCACCACCAGCAGAGGCTTTTATTAATAAAGGAAATCCAATTTCTTTAGCAATTTTAGTCGCTTCTGCTAAATCAGAAATAGCTCCATCAGAGC
Source organism: uncultured Bacteroidota bacterium (assembly GCA_903834765.1). Classification (GTDB taxonomy): domain Bacteria; phylum Bacteroidota; class Bacteroidia; order B-17B0; family Aurantibacillaceae; genus UBA4416. Next base: position 71,009 of record CAILKE010000023.1, on the reverse strand, counting down.
CTGGAATCATTGGCACATTATATTTTTTCGCAGTAGCTTTCGCACTTAATTTGTCACCCATCATATCCATTGCCTCTGCACTTGGTCCTATAAAGGTAATTCCAGCTTTTTTAACTTTACGAGCAAAATCAGCATTTTCAGATAAAAATCCATAACCTGGATGAATAGCATCAACGCCTAATAATTTACATATTTCTAAAATTTTATCCCCTTGCAAATATGATTGAGAACTTGGCGGTGGACCAACACAAATGGATTCATCAGCATAACGCACAAAAGGTGCGTTTCTATCTGCCTCACTAAAAATGGCAACAGTTTGTATACCCATTTCTTTAGCACTGCGCATAACGCGTAAAGCTATCTCTCCACGGTTGGCAATTAAAATTTTTTTCATGATTCAGATCTAAATTGTAAGATGACGAATATAGTAATTGCTATTTATATTTTATACTTAAAAAAAGAATCTTAAGCTTTTTGTTGATAGTTTGTTTATACTCTTAAATGGTATTTGTAACTACTTTTTTTAATATTTGTTTCAAACTACACTCTACATAAAAACTATGAAACATTTTTTATTTTCATTATCATTCTTATTACTTTACGTTTCTGCTCAATCTCAAGATGATTTTAATATTAACGATTTACCAAATTATTTAGTTAGGGAATTAAATAAGTTCAGACTATTGAATGGGTTAGATACGTTTGAAGTAAATCAAATTCTAGTAAATGCTGCAGCTATTGATGCTAAAAAGATGTCTGAATCAGGTCAAGTAAAAGTTGATCCAGAAAAAGTAAAAAAGAATTTAGTAAAAGTGGGCGGTACTAAAAAAGGCGAAGAAGTTGCAATGAATTCGCCTATTAGCAAGGGAAGAGATAATTATAAAACTGAGCAAGTTGCCAAAATTATTTGGACACGTTGGGAAAATAATAAAAAAGATAAAGTTGTTTTATTGAGTCCTCAATACATGATGATCGGTATTAAATGTGTGCCAGATAAAGATAATAAAAAAGCATATGCGGTAGCTGTTTTTGGAGGATATGATAGTTTTAATGATGGCGCTAAAAAGAAAAAAGAGTTAGCTGTCCCATTTAATAATAAATCAAAAAAATTATTAATGCCTGATGTCAAATCTTGCAAAAACTGCGACAAATGGAAAAATTATGATCTTCTTCAAAAAGGATTATCGGTTGAAAATGGAAAAATTTATTTAGAGTATGCCAATTTAAAAGACTTGAAACGTCTATTGAAAAAAACGAAAGATGGTTTGGCAGTGGATGTTGTTCAACGATCTCAATACGAAAAAGCAGACTATAACATCATTGATAATAATTTGCAGAATAAAGGCGTGATGCAAAAAATCGTATTTAAGGATAAAGTATTCAGTAAAAATTTAATTGTGCCCGATAAGAATGCGAAAAAGAAAGTAAAGATCAACAAATTGAAATTAGAAATGGGGAAATTTAATCCAAAGATTACAGGACCTTATGAGTTAAATTTAATTGTTGTGCAAGATGGGCACGTTTGTAGAACTGTTACTAGAAGTTACTTAGAAAACGGAGATCAAGAAAGTAGTACACCTATTGGATTAATTCCTGCACCAGAAAGCATAGGTTTAAAACCACCGTTTGAACCCCGTTCGGAAAGCTCCATTTTAAATTTTACGATTCCATTCGAGAAAAATAAATCGGAGTTTAAAGCAGAAGATATACAGCCATTTATTAAAGCGATGAATGAACCTGATTTTGTAATAGATGGTTTATATATATATGCCTATTCGTCAATCGAAGGAAATGCAGACGCCAATGCTAAGCTTCAAAGAAAGCGAGCTGAGAGTGTTACCAATGTTCTACAGAGTATGCAAAATAATAAGATCAATCCTAATATTGAAACAAAAGACTCTTGGAATTTATTTGAATTAGAAATGGAAGATGGCAAATATGCCGACATTGTAAAACTTGGTAAAGAAAAGGCCATAAAAAAAATAAACGCAGATGGCGCCTTATTAAAAGAGTTAGAGCCTGTGTTAGCGAAACAACGTTTTGCTCAAATTGTAATGGATGTTACGTATGACATTACAGGAGATAAAGAACAAAAATTTTCGGTGATATCATTTAATAGAGCTGTGAAAGCTAATAAAATGGCTCAAGCGTATAAAATTATGGAGTATACATTTGGAAAAAAATTAGAAAAGAAATATACGGAAGATGTTTTGGATAGTATGAAAGTACCAAACGATATAGCCTTTATAAACTTATTGAATAACAAAGTATATTTTAATTTCTTAGGAAATAGTAGTATTGTAGATGAAGATGATTATACAGAATTAAAACGTCTTGAAAAATTAGATCCTGCCAATGATATTGTTCGTTATAATAGACTTTACAGTTCCATCGTATTAGATTCAACTGTAGGTTCTAAAGAACAACAACTAAAAACGCAACAAGAAATAGATGCCTTATATAAAACAAAGATTGCTAAAAAATTAGTGGATGGTATCAATATTGAGTGGCAATTTAAAATTATGGAATCCTTGGATACATTAGAAAATGCAGAGCCTTTGATTGAAGCTTGTATTACTAAAATAAAAAGTTTTTATGATTTTAAAGAAGCAACCTGGCAAAATGCCTTGAAGTTAGCCTATGCGTTTACCCGCGGAAAAGATTATAAATTTTCATCCAATGTATTAGAGCCCTTTTTAAAAGTAGAGGATGTCAATGAGAATTTACTATTCAGTTATATCTCCATTGCGTCACATTTACCAGAGAAATTTTTCAGTCGCACCTTCAGTGATGCTTTACACAAAGCAAAGGAAAGAAACCCTGAGCGTTACTGTCAATTATTTGGCGAACCTCGCATGTCGTTTCAAGTATTAGAAAACCCTAATGCTAAAAAAGATTACATAGAAGCTGGTTGCAAATAGTTATAACGTTATGCATTAAACTTTGAAAAGTTATAATCTGATTCCTTATAACTTTACAACCTATTACAAAACTAATACGTAAATTTGATGTTACAACATCTATTTTAATAATCACCGTCATTCATGAAGATTTTATACAGCAACATTAAACAATACAAAGGTTATTTATTTTTAGCCTTAGGATTAGCCTCTATTAATATTTGTTTTTCTTTAAGCGATTCCATCATTACAGGTAAGGCCATCAATAATGTGGCTATTAAAATATCTACCTTTAAAGATACCGCTGAATTTTTAAAAGCCATTGTGCCATGGATGTTATTATCCATTGGTGCCGCAATGGTTTCGAGGATTGCTAAAAACTTTCAGGATTATTTTACTAATATCATCATCCAACGTGTTGGAGCTAATATGTATACCAATGGTATCAAAAAAGCATTAGACTTACCCTATCAAGATTTTGAAGACCAACGAAGCGGAGAAACGTTAGGCAAGTTACAAAAAGTAAAAACGGATAGCGAAAAATTTATAACACTCGCTATATCTTTAGTATTCCAATCCATTGTGGGTATTGGTTTTGTGATGTTTTACGTAACTCAATTTGATTGGAAATTATCCTTACTCTTTTTGGCAACGGTGCCTGTTATTGGTGTCATCAGTTCATTCCTTGGTAAAAAAATAAAAGTGATTTCGAAACAAATATTAGGAGAAACAACTGCTTTGGCCGGTGCAACCACTGAATCACTAAGAAACATTGAATTAGTAAAAAGCTTAGGATTGACTAATCAAGAAATTGATCGATTGAATACAGCAACAATTAAAATTTTAGGTCTAGAATTAAAAAAAGTACGTTTCATCCGTAGCCTTAGTTTTATTCAGGGTTCCACAGTTCATTTAGTAAGAACCTGTTTGGTATTTGTATTGTATTATTATGTATTCAGAAAAACAATATTACCTGGTGATTTAATAACATTAATGTTCTTTTCTTTTTTTATTTTCAATCCTATGCAAGAATTAGGGAATATGATTATCACATACAATGAAACGAAAGCATCTATGGACAATTATGCCAAATTGATGGATTCAAAAAGTGAAGCTAAGCCATTTAATCCTTTGCCATTAGGACCTATTAAAAATTTACGTTTTGATAATATATCTTTCAAACATCAAACAGCATCAAGCCATGCTGTAAAGAATATTTCATTTACAGCAAACTCAGGTGAGACTATTGCCTTTGTAGGCCCTTCTGGTAGCGGAAAAACAACGTTAGTAAAAATGTTAGTCGGTTTATATTCTTCTAAAGAAGGTGCTATTTATTACAACGAGAAAAATGCTAACAATATCGATCTATTAGAATTACGTCAGCAATTAGGCTTTGTTACCCAAGATGCACAATTGTTTTCAGGCTCCATCAAAGATAATTTATTGTTTGTGAAACCGGATGCAACGGATGAAGAAATCATGAATGTTTTACAAAAATCTGCTTGTCAAAATTTATTGAAGCGTGCTGATAATGGCATTAATAGTGCGATTGGAGAAGGTGGCATTAAAGTATCTGGAGGTGAAAAACAACGTTTATCCATAGCAAGAGCTTTATTAAGAAATCCTCATTTATTAATTTTTGATGAAGCAACCTCAGCTTTAGATTCAATTACTGAAGAAGAAATTACACAAACTATTCGCAATATTTCGTCGCAACAAAATCAGATAACCGTATTAATTGCCCATCGTTTATCAACTATTATGCATGCAGATAAAATATATGTTTTAGAGCAAGGTCAAATCATCGAGCAAGGTAAACATCAGGATTTACTGAACGAAAAAGGCTTGTACTATGCGATGTGGCGTCAACAAATTGGTGAGCGAAAGTAAAGAGCTTATTCGATACGAATACCAACAAGAATCGGTGTTTCAATAGTATATGTGTTTTGAAATGTATTAACTACAACTAGTTTTTTTAGAGTGAACTTCTGATTAATCAATAATTGTACATTAATATAAATTTTTTCATGTTGATTAGCACAAACTTTTCTTTTACGAATAATTTCGAAACTATCAACCACGACAGTATAATCAAATGTTCCAGATACTTCCTCTAACTCATTTATGACATCTTTAAATGAAGTGGTAAATGATTTTAATACATTTAAAGAATCCGTTTTTGATTTACATTGTTTGTCAGCATAAAGTTGAGTCGTATTTAATAAGGAAACATACATATCCGAATCTTTCAAATTAACCGCCAAAAAGGTTTTACTAAGAAGAGTATCAATACTTGTAAATGTTTGTTGAGAAAAAGAATGTACAGCTATGAAAAACAAAAATATTATTAGTTTATTCTTTTGTAGTTGCATGTATTAATTGAATTAATTGTTGTTTTTCGGTTTCCCAATTATTTATTTTGGCTGCTAATTGAGTATTGCTTTTACATACTTCATAATCTGCACTCGTTAAAAAATCACTCAGTTGTTTCGCAATATGCTGCGGCTGGTGTCCTTCAATAAATGTACCAATATGATAACTATTGATAAGATGTTCAATTTCAGGTAGCCTAGATGCCAATATAGGGATGCCAGCATGTATATAATCAAAAACTTTATTGGGTAAAGAGAAATGATAATTCAAATTTGTATCCTTATCAATAGTAACACCTATGTTTGAATTGGCAGTATAATGACGTAATTCGGAAGCAGGCATTTTATCCATAAACCTAACTTTGGTTTGTAGATGAAGCGTAATTACTTTTTCTTTTAACGTATGAATAACATCACCACTACCTATAATTAATAATAAGTACGAATCATCTAAATAGTTAAAAGCTTCAACTAATTCCTCACTTCCTCTATCCACATTAATGCCAGCACCTTGAAGAATTGCAATCTTTTTATCAATAGGCAATTGCAATTCGGTACGTGTTTTTAAATGCTCTATTTTAGGGTAATTCGGAATGTTTCTTACAACCGAAAATGGAACCTTATATTTTTCTGTAAAACAATTGGCAATGCTTTGATTAACCGTTAAACAGTATTTTAAATTTGGAACAATTCGTTTTTCCAACCATTCCCAAATACGTTTTTTAGCAGGATTAACTTGCAATTCTGGGACTTCACAAAACAATTCGTGGCTATCATAAATTAAAGGAATACCTTTTAATTTAGATACGAGATAATTAGGAAGTAACGTGTCCAAATCATTGGCTAATAAAATATCTGCTTTATGAAACAATAACACAAAAAACAAACGGATGTTAAAGAATAGATAAAATTGCGGACCTGCTTCAAACAAGAGTTTCAGGCGTATGCAATCATAATCGCGTTTTTGGAGCTGTTGCGATTTTCGCTGCTGCCTGCCAACTAATAACACCTCATATCCTAATTCTTTCAAAACAGAACAGGAACGAGCTACTCGCTGGTCGGTTACCAAATCATTAATTACAGATACTATAATTTTCTTTTGTACCAAGTGAATAATTATTTACTCAAAATTTTTATTTAAGAATCTAAACCCTGAAAATGACGAGTCAACAAATTTAGTAAAATAAAATTGTCAAGAGAGTCACTATTCTTGTAATATAAGAGTTTTAAACCTTAATAGAACTTATATTATAGGTAAATTAAACAATCCTATTTATAGTAATTTCTGTTAATAAAAAAGTTAATAACAAATAAAAATAGTATTTATACAGGCTATTTATTGGCATAAATTGCAGTAACTATAAGACGAAGTTATGAAAAAGCAAGATGACTCTGTAAAACACTCGGTTAAAGATGATTTAACTAAAGTACAAAAATCATCTAAAAATGAAAGTTTACAAAACAAGCGTGCACATGTTTTCAAAAGCCAATTCAAAAAAAATGAATTAGAAGATGATATCGTCATCAATAAATCTAAGCCAATTGCAGCTCCTTCTTTTGAATTTCTTGAAATACAAAAGCAAAATGAAGAAATTAAGATTTTAAAATCGGAGCTAGAACAATTAAAAATAGCTGAACAAAATCATTTTAATTCCTTATCACAAAATAATCAAGTATCAGGCACTTTGGATAAATTACTACCTGATTTTCTTCATGAATTATCTTCTCCAGTATCTTTGTTAGAGTATTCCTTAGAAAATTTGATGTTAGATTATCAAAAAGTAATAAAAGCATTAACCACTTTTGCTTTTTCTGAGCAAACAAGAGTGGCAGCCTTAGCAACTTTAAATTTTACTCAAACTCTCAATGCACATAATTTTAAAGCAAGTAATAGTCTTGAAACCAGAGAAAAGAAAAAAATAATTCTAGACGCCCTAGCTCCTTATAAATTTAATAATAAACAAAGAGGAGCAGATTATTTTGTGATTGCGGGCATTACTAAAATTGATGATGACCTTCATGCTATTTTTAACCATAAAGATGGAGAACAACTTTTTGAGCTCATGGTATCTTTAATTTCTATCGGTCAATCTTTTTCTATTTTAGAATCAGCTAAAGCTAGAGCAAGGAATTTAATAAATACCTTAAAATGTTACACAAACAAAAAAAACAAAACCGGTTCTGAAGTTTTTGATTTAAAAACTTCCATTGATACGGCGCTATTGATGATGGGGCATAGCCTACGTTCAAGAATATTTGATTTTAAATATGATACATCGTGTTTTATTTCTGCCGATATTCAACAACTATGTCATGTATGGATAAACTTGTTATCGTATGCTGTTGGATCTACCGACTCTTCAGGAATTATCTCATTAAATGTTTTTACGAATCAAAATGAAGTGGTAGTAACATTAAAAACTAATGGGAAAGTAATTACTGAAGAAAGTATACATGTGTTATTAACCTCACACTTTAATTCAAATCCACCAGAAAGCATTAGCAATTTAATAACTTGTAAGAAATATTTGGATATAATTCATGCAAAATTTGAAGTTGCTTCAAATTCGGAGTCAACTTTATTTACTGTCAGATTTACTAATTATGTTTCAAGCGAAAAATAGTTTGCCATTAAATAATATTATCGAAATCGAAAGTAAACCGATTGAGCATACTATTGTAATCATTGATGATGATGCCAATTTGACGCTTTCTATCAAAGAAAAACTGTATAATCTACCCGAATATAATTTCATTGTTGAAACAGCTAATGATCCTTTTACTGGATTAAAATTGCTAAAAATATTACAACATGAGGGAGTTAATGTTTCACTAATTATTAGCGACCTTTCAATGCCTGGGATGCAGGGAGATGAGTTATTAGAAGCATCTATGGAAATCTTCCCTCAGTCAAAGAAAATTTTAATATCAGGTAATCCTAATTTAGATGCTGTTGTGCATTCTATTAATTCAGCAAACATTTACAGAATGTTAACCAAACCTATTCAAGAATTAGATTTTCAGTTAACAATTCATCAAGCTATCGAATCATTAGAATTAGACTTAAGAGTTAAAGAAGTAAATTTAAAACTACAACATATTAATTCGAATCTATCTAATTTAGTTGAGGAAAAAATATTTGAATTATCCTATAAAAATCAGCAATTAACAGACAGTATTCATTATGCTGGATTAATACAGAAATCCGTTTTATCTTCCGAAAATGATTTTGCTCTTGAAATACCAAATGCCTTTACATTAATTTTACCTAAAGATATTGTTAGTGGAGATTTCTTTTGGTATCACAACGATGAAAATCATTTAAGTTATTGTATTGCTGATTCAACCGGACATGGAGTACCTGGAGCATTTGTATCATTATTAGCTTTTGGTGCTCTGCGCGAATCTTTTGAGCAAACAAAACTGAAAAACGATGTGAGTTCTATTATTTGTACTGCAAATAATCAATTTAGAAAAACGTTGAATTCTAATTCCAACAAAGATTCTGCTGAGTTGGGTTATTTCTTCCTTGATTGGAAAACTCTTGAACTAAAATATTGTGGGTTTAAGACTACACTATTTATTGTCCGTAAATCAGAACTTATTGAATTAAAAGGTAGTAAATTAATTTTTGGTGAAGAAAATTTAGAGGTATTAAATGAAACTAATATTCAAAACTTTCAATTAATGAAAGGGGATAGTATCTTTGTTACTTCTGACGGATTTACCGATCAGTTTGGAGGAAGAAATAATAAGAAATTCGGAAGTAAGCGTTTTAAAATGTTAATATGCTTAATCGCAAGCCATCATCATAAAAATCATAAAAAACTTTTAGTCAAAGAATTTTTAGATTGGAAAGAAGATAACGAGCAAACCGACGATGTTAGTGTATTTGGTTTAACTATTTAGCCTAAACATATAATTACGATTAAAACTTTTTAAGTAAATCCATCGCAGCTCTGTAAGGATTAATGTTCTCGTGTTGTAATTGCTTTTCTATCTTTTTAATCTCATCATTAACATTAGCCTTCGCATAAAACCGCTCTATAAGCGCATCATTTATAGTTTGATGCAACCATTGTTTGGTTTGCTGCATGCGCTTGGTTTCAAAAAAATGATTGATTGTTGTATGTCGTTTATATTGATCAATCATATCATATACATCTTTAATTCCCATTTGTTGGGTACTAGAGCAGGTCAATACTTTTGGAATCCATTCGCTTTCGGTTGGAGGAAATAAATGCAAGGCTCGAGCATATTCAACTCGTGCCATCTTTGCTTTGTCTAAATTAGAACCATCTGCTTTTGTAATTACCATGCCATCGGCCATTTCCATAATGCCTCGCTTAATGCCCTGTAATTCATCACCTGCACCTGCCAACATCAATAATAAAAAGAAATCCGTTAACTGATGAACAGCAGTTTCGCTCTGCCCTACTCCAACTGTTTCTACAATGATATAATCATAACCTGCAGCTTCACAAATAATAATACTTTCTTTCGTTTTTCTGGCAACTCCACCTAAACTGCCTGAGCTGGGCGATGGACGAATAAAGGCCTTTGGATGAACAGATAATTGTTCCATCCGTGTTTTATCACCCAAAATACTGCCTTTGCTGAGTTGACTGCTGGGATCAATAGCTAAAACCGCTAATTTATGTCCACGGTTAATGACTTCTAAACCAAAACTTTCAATAAACGTACTTTTACCAACACCAGGAACGCCTGTAATACCAAGCCTAAACGAATGACCACTTTTATTGATAATGGCATTGATAATTTCCTGCGCAACGTCCTGATGTTCTTGTTTGGTAGATTCTACAAGGGTGATAGCCTTACTGACATATGTAATATTGGAGGCTAAAATACCATCCGTTATTTCTTGTATGTTAAAGGCTTTCGACATATACAGTATACTTAGTGAAGTTTAAAAGTAGCATAATTTATTCAAAAATAAGCCTTGCAATTTCTTTTAAAATCACAATAATTTCATAAATTCGTGACGCAAAAAAAGCTTTCAGCTAAAAACATTAAAAACTAATAACTCAACACTTAAAATTACATTTATTATGGCATTTGACATTGAAATGATTAAGAAGGTATACGCAAACATGCCTGCTCGTATTGAAGCAGCGCGTAAAACCTTAGGTCGCCCTTTAACATTAGCAGAAAAGATTTTGTATTCGCATTTAGATGCTGAAACCACATTAACAGATTACCCTCGTGGTTCTTCTTATGTTGATTTTAATCCTGATAGAGTTGCGATGCAAGATGCAACTGCCCAAATGGCGTTATTGCAATTTATGCAAGCTGGTCGTCCTACTGTTGCTGTTCCTTCTTCGGTTCACTGCGATCACTTAATTCAAGCAAAAGTTGGAGCGAATACAGATTTAGATAGAGCAAAACACGAAAGCGAAGAGGTATTTAATTTCTTAGCTTCTGTTTCAAATAAATATGGTATCGGTTTTTGGAAACCAGGTGCTGGTATCATTCACCAAATTGTATTAGAAAATTATGCATTCCCTGGTGGAATGATGATTGGTACCGATTCTCACACTGTTAATGCTGGTGGTTTAGGTATGATCGCTATTGGTGTTGGTGGAGCTGATGCTTGCGACGTGATGGCTGGTTTACCTTGGGAACTTAAAATGCCAAAATTAATTGGTATTAAATTAACAGGTAAATTAAACGGATGGGCAAGTGCTAAAGACGTTATCTTAAAAGTAGCTGGTATATTAACTGTAAAAGGTGGAACTGATAAAGTGGTTGAATATTTTGGTGAAGGTGCAATTAGTTTATCTTGTACTGGTAAAGGAACTATTTGTAATATGGGTGCTGAAATCGGCGCAACTACATCGACCTTTGGTTATGATGAAAGCATGAGTCGATATTTAAAAGCAACAGGTCGTGCTGATGTGGCTGCTTTAGCAGATGGCATTAAAGAACATTTAACAGGTGATGCAGAAGTATATGCAAATCCTTCTAACTATTTTGACGAAGTTATTGAAATCAATTTATCAGAATTAGAACCATACGTTAACGGACCTTTCACGCCGGATTTAGCAACGCCAATTTCTCAATTAAAAGCAGCAGCTGAGAAAAACGGTTGGCCAATGAAAATTGAAGCAGGTTTAATTGGTTCTTGTACAAACTCTTCTTACGAAGATATTTCTCGCGCCGTTTCTTTAGCAAAACAAGTATCTGCTAAAGGTTTAAAATCAAAAGCAGAATTTTTAATCAATCCAGGTTCCGAGCAAATTCGCTACACCATTGAGCGTGATGGTTTCTTAGATGTATTTAATGAAGTAGGTGCTACGGTATTTACTAACGCTTGCGGACCATGTATTGGTATGTGGGATCGTGTTGGTGCTGAAAAACAAGAAAAAAACACCATCATTCATTCGTTCAACCGTAACTTCGCAAAACGTGCCGATGGTAATCCAAATACTTATGCATTCGTTGCGTCTCCTGAAATTGTAGCTGCTATGGCTATTGCAGGTGATTTAAGTTTCAATCCTTTAACAGATACCTTAACAAACGAAAAAGGAGAACAAGTAAAATTAGATCAACCAACTGGTTACGAATTACCTCCAAAAGGCTTTGCTGTAGAAGATGCAGGATACCAAGCACCGGCAGCTGACGGAAGTAACGTTCAAGTATTAGTGGAGCCAACTTCTAAACGTTTGCAATTGTTAGATCCATTTGCAGCATGGGCAGGCGTTGACTTTAAAGGCTTAAAATTATTAATTAAAGCAAAAGGTAAATGTACAACGGATCATATTTCTATGGCTGGTCCATGGTTAAAGTTCCGCGGACATTTAGATAACATTTCTAACAACATGTTAATTGGTGCTGTTAATGCATTTAACGATAAAACAGACTCCGTAAAAAACCAAATGACAGGTGAGTATGCAGGTGTGCCAGTAGTGCAACGTGCTTACAAAGCTCAAAACATTGGGTCTATTGTAGTTGGTGATGAAAACTATGGTGAAGGTTCGTCTCGTGAGCATGCAGCGATGGAGCCTCGTCATTTAGGAGTGAAGGTGGTATTAGTAAAATCATTTGCTCGTATACACGAAACTAATTTAAAAAAACAAGGGATGTTAGGAATCACTTTTGCTAACCCTGCTGATTACGATAAAATTAAAGAAGACGATACTATTGATGTATTAGGTTTAACAACCTTTGCACCAGGTGTGCAGTTAACTATTGCCTTAACACATGCAGATGGCAGTAAAGAAGAATTTAAAGTAAACCATAGCTACAATGCTCAACAAATTGAGTGGTTCAAAGCAGGTGGCGCTTTAAACATCATACGCGCTTCTGTAAAAGCATAACGTCATTGCATCACACCCTTGTCACTTCGTCCCGATAGCTATCGGGAGAAGTCGAGAAGCGAAAAGCGAGAAGCAATTATATAATTTTAAATCCCTCTGTTGTTTAACAGGGGGATTTTTTTTGTTCTAAGTCAGCTAAATATTAATAACAAACATAAATTTGTAATGGACTTTTGCAAAGCGAAAATATCCTGCGGGATTGTTATATGCCAAACTCTTTAACTAGTATTTGTTTCATCAAGTTTATTTAGGCTACATAGGTTTCATGCATAACTGTTTTTATTTTATGAATTTCCTTTTCTGATAGGTTGTCAAAAATTTTTATAATGCGATTTCTGTCAATAGTCCTTATTTGATCAAGAACAACCCAGCCTTTTGTTTTATTATGTTTAACTGCAACTCGAGTTGGATAACTTTTAGAGTTGCTCGTCATAGGAGCAATAACGATCGTCTGCAAATATTTATTCATTTCGTTGGGAGAAATTACAACGCATGGGCGAGTCTTTTTCATTTCACTGCCAATTGTTGGGTCAAGATTAACCAAAACAATTTGATATTGTTTTATTTCCATTCTTCAAAACTTTCGTCATTAAATACGTCTGCTATTAAATGGTTGTCATCTCCATTTTCATGCATTTTCTTAAATGACTTTTCCCAACCACTTCTAGCTGAAGTCTTCGGTTTTAAAATAATAAAACCTTTTTCAAGTATTAATTCGATTGTGTCTTGAATATTATATTTTTCAAGTATTGTTTTGGAAAGTCGAATACCTTTTGAGTTTCCAATTGAAATTAATGAAATGTCCATTGCCTAAATTTTAATGTAATTACAAAGTTATTACATTAAATTAATTCTTCCAAAATTATTTCTATTATAGTGGTTTCGGATTACTAACACCATGTTCTGCTGTAAATATTTCGACCGATTGTCTACGTTGCAACGGTCTACTGTTAATGGGTCTTAGGTGTCATTTTAAGATGGTCGCTTGCCATAAACTGGTAATGTCTAAATAGCTTCTTGGTCTTGCTGAGTGTCGCCTTCTGTTTTTGGCTCAACTTTTTTAACTATCTTTTTTTTCTTTTTGGTCTTTGGTTCTGCTTCTGCATTGGCTTTAGCTTTTGCAAGCATTCGTGTCTTCAACCATTTTTTAATTGGCTTTTGAATTGGAGATAATAAACTGGCGGAGATTATTGCCGTAAAGAATAAGATTGCAGGATTGTCCGAAACTTTAAATTCTATATATGGGTCAGTTAGCATATTCCAGAATTTAAAAAGCATCATAACTGCTAACCCTGCAAGAAATGTGTTTACTTTTTCACTTGTTATGATAGAGCGGCTGAGTGCAATGAAGCAAATTATAAAAAGGAAAATACTAAGACCGATTATAGTAAAGTTAATTTGTTTTTGCCTTTTTTCTTCAGCAAGTTTTCGCTGATTTTCAAGTTCCTTTTGCCTTTCCTTTTCATTAAATGTAAGATTCTGTAACTGCTCAGTTTTTTCTTTATTATATAAACTGTCTCGTAACACAGAAGATTTCTGATAGTAAAATACAGCCTTAGTATTATCACGACCAGTATAATTTTTTGCTAAAAGTATTTCAATGTCCAATGCATCTTTGTCCCATTTTAATTGTTGACAATAAGAAAGCGCTAATTCAGCGTAATAAATAGAAGAATCTATTTGGTTTGCTTCATGAAATAGAATGGCGATTTCCCAATAAGACTTATATAAGTTTGTGATTTTATTGTTTTTCTTTTTTGATAATTGGGATTGTTTAATGCTACTTCTAAATAATAACATTGCCGAGTCAGCATTACCCGCCAAACGATAGGCAAAGCCGAGGCAATTAAGCGGATATGCTAAATAACTCGCGTCTTTTTTATGAATATTATTAGCTACTGAAATTGCTCTTTTCCCATAAAAAAATGCGGAATCTAATTCATTTATTTTTAAATGATAAAATGATAATGTCGCTATTGACAACGAAATCTTAAGACTATCATTATTTAACTTTTCCAAATTATTTTCTCTGTATTTTTGGTCAAGAATTAGAGCCTCTCTTTTTTTCCATTCCTTGAATTTATATTTGATAGCCTCTTTGTAATCATTAAAAGATGTATATGCAAAAGAAATACCACTTAAAACTTGTATGCTCTCAATTTCTAGGTTTTCTTCTTCTGTAATTTTATAGGCTTCAAAGATTAGTTCAAGTGCCTTGGATTGATTTTGTTTTCGGACATAATAATCCGATAAATTCTTTAGGTGAACTACAATCCCCTTTTTGTATTTTAGCTTACGCGAAATACTCAGTCCCGTTTTCGCATAGTTAAAGGCTGTATCTCGTAACATGATGCTTACGTACTCTTCAACAATTTGGTCCAGTATATTTACCTTATTTGTATCTTCTTTTGCTGATTTTAGCGTATTTTTTAAGCTATCGATTTTTGTATGTGATTGTGCATTCAAATTAATTGAAAATGCAAACAAAAATATCGCAAATATTTTATTATTCATTTGTCTCTTTAAACTTAACTTAAAGTTTTACTATCAAAGGGGGCACATTCATTTTTTATTTGTTTTCCTGTCTTTTTGTATTTTCTTCAAATGATTCATTATACTATCATTTTGTTTTCGAGATTTCTCAAGTTATTTAGAAACTTTTAAAATCGCGGAAATAATTCTTTTTTAGTGTTCTTTGCAAGTTTTTCCATTGTAATGTTTTTCAAGAGTAAATATAATAAAAATATTTTGTATCCTATTCCCATGTCTTTAGAGCCTTATAATGTTAGTTTCGAATGTGAACTTGTCCGATGGAGTAGTCCACAGAAATATTAGTTTAAAGTGACTATGTTGCTAAGCATTTGCGAAGAAAAAATAGAAAAATTGTCTACCGCTTTTGCAAAAGCTTTGATGTCTGCCAAACTGTTGCTTAGCGTATGTTATAGATTGGCCGCTGTAAACAGCTTTATTAGCCTTTAAAACAATGATGTTTATCCTCGTCAACTATTTTTAGAAAGTCACTCAGTTGTCCAACGGTTGGTTGTGGAGTGTACGAGTGCCATTTTAAGTCAGCTCGTTGCCAAAATATTTTCCAAATGTTTTTGTCGTGGACGAATGTTGCTTTTGCGTAACCGCTTGTCCTTAATTCATTGGGATTTTTCCACACAGGTCTAATTTCGTGCAATATTACACTTTGGTCTTGAATTTCATAACCTATGTCCAATTGATTTCTAATTTCAGGTCTAGGTCTAACTTTGGCAATGTAATTTTCCATTGCCTCAATAATGTCTACCGATTTTTTTATGTCAAATGCCATAACAATGTCTTTTTCGGGTTTCGTCCAGCGGCTTAGCTATAACTTTTGGCAGCTACCACAATTGCGGTTTTGAACCACGCTATGGCGTGACTATCGAAATGTTACTAACAAAGATAAATGTTTAATGGACTTTTGCAAAGAAAAAATATCCCGATAGCTATCGGGAGTCTTTCGCGCAGCGACAATATTTGCAAATGCTTATACGTTCGCCAAACTGTTGCCAAATCGTGTGTTAGTACCTAGTTGCCGCCACACAGTTTGAGTCCTGATTACGTGTCCGCATACACAGGTGGACAGAAAATTTTGCTAGCTTATTTGGCGCCACAAAAAATATTTGCCTTTAAAAAAAGCGACCAAATGTGCTTGCAAAATGTGCGTAGGGCTTTTATTTTTTTATTTTCTTTGTTTCTTTTTGTTCAGCTTTTATTGTTGATTTTTTATTGCCTTCACGAATCGCTTTTCTATTATCTGCCATTTTGGATAATGCGATTTCAAAATCACTTTCAAAGTTTTTGTCCTGAATCACTCTGAATTTTTCGTATTCTTTTTCTGCCAATTGCTTAGCTACTTCGTGACTTATTTTTCCAGCGTCTTTTAAAATTTGATATTCATTGAATTGTAAAAAAGCGTCTAGTTTGGAAATCCATTCAGTCATTTTCATTGGTATTTGTCTAGCAGCTTGATTTTCCGCGTAGTCCAAGTACATTGTAACAACACGTTCCAATTCTTTTATTTCTTTTTCAATCAAGTAATTTTTAGCTACCGAAACGTCAGATTTTAAAATTTTACCAGTTGGCGAATTTTTCCATGTCTGCAAACCCATATTTGGTTTAGCTGAACTTGCTCTTTCTTTAATTATTTGCGCAGCAGTTTTACCTGTTGTTGCCCAATGTAATTTATTTTGAACCGTTTTAAAAAATGTTTGAGTTATTTCAGCATCTTTTTTATAGTCAATGCTACATTACTCATATATGTCAGTTATTTTTAAATAAAAACGTCTTTCACTTGCACGGATCTCTCGGATACGCTCCAATAACTCATCAAAATAATCTTTACCAAATCGCTTCCCTTGTTTTAAACGTTCATCATCAAGAACAAATCCTTTAATAATAAATTCTTTGAGAGTTTTAGTTGCCCAAATACGAAATTGAGTTGCTTGAATGCTATTTACACGATAACCAACTGCAATAATAGCGTCCAAATTATAAAAATCAATGTCACGAGAAACGTCACGATTACCTTCTTTTTGAACTATCCGGATATTCCGGATAGTTGAATTTTTATCTAACTCATTGGTTTTGTATATGTTTTGTAAATGCTCATTAACAGTTCGTACATCAACACCAAACAATTCTGCCATTTTCTTTTGATTTAACCAAAATGTTTCTTCTTGAAAAAACACTTCTATTCTCACATCACCGGCAGGTGATGAATAGAATATAATATCATTAGATTGCGGCATGTTATCTTTACTCATTACTATTATTTTTTTTAGATTTCTTCTTCACTTTCTCTTTAGTAAATAAATCCGCTGTATATTTTTCGTATAGCTCAAATAAAAATTCCATACGTTTAGCTTCACTCGTAAATGCTTGTGGACGATAAGCTAAATCAACGGCTTTATCTAATTCATTATGTGCTTTTGTCAACGCTGGAGGCATCGTTAAAGGATTGTATAAATCAGCTAATGAGCTGTTTGGAAATCCTGCCCTTGCATCAAAAATATTTTGCGCTGCAGCTTCAATTGTTTTTATTTGTTTTTCATTCGGGTTTACTGGAAAAGGGAAATTATTGTAAACTATACTTGCTGAATATTGAAAATCACTTTTCATTCTACCACAAGTTGCTTTCATCCAAACCATTTGCATCGATGAAGCCATTATCCCGAATATATATAAACTCGCATTTGGTATAATCAGCGCACTACCACTTGTTATTGTTGTCGGCTCCAAAATACCAATTGGTATATATTTTCTGTTTTCGGAAGAAACTTTTGGAATGATTATGTATTTTGAATTTGGTTGACGTATCTCGCCAAATAACATTGGTTTTTCAGCAAGCTTTTTTGTGGCTTCTCTATTACTACTTAATCTAAATTTTTTTGTTTTTTCTATTCGGTCAATAATAAATTTTGAGTTCTTTAAAATAGCAGGTTCAATGTTTTGCAACCATAAACACCAACGTTTTTTATTATTAATAAACTCATCACCACCTGTATATTTCTTAATTGCAAGACTAATTTGAGGTTCGTTTTTTACTGCTTCTTCTTTTTCTTCATCCGTCAAAATCAAATTTCCTTCGTCAATTGGCATACTTCCATAATTCATTTCGGGAACTTTACATAGTGGCGATTTTCTGTTCTCAACTGTAATGTCTTTACCTTCAACTAAGAAAGGATTTATGTTTTTTACTTTTATTTCATGAGGCTCACCTTTAATATCTTCATATTCATAAATACTCTTGTTATCAGTATCGTAGTTAGCGAAGCCAACTATCACACAATGAACAGCTGCATTTCCTTTTGCTTCATTTCTCCAACTAAATGTTCTGTGAGCAAAATGAATTTTAATATTGTATTTATTAAACATTATACTCCATAAAAGACCAACTTGTTCACCTTGACAAATTGAGTTTGTAGAAACAAAAGCCACTTTTATTTTTGTATTTTGAATATATTGAGCCGCTTTGATATACCACGCTGTTACATAATCTAAAACGCCTGTCCCTTTTGCATTTGCAAATACTTTTTCCATATCTGCCTTCTGTTCTGGTTTCTGTTCTTTCTTCCCTATGAAAGGAGGATTGCCAATTATATAATCATATTTAATTTTATCTGTTTTTTTACTTGTAGGAAACTCATTATTTTCATCAACTTTAGATACTGATTTTGTAATAACATTAAGTGTTCCATAAGTTTCTGTAGGTTCGTTAACTTCTTTATAATTTAATTCGTCTGCATAAACAAAGGCTGTATTTTTATGTTTTAACGTTCCCCAATCTATTTGTAAGGCATTTCCATTAACAATTTTAGCTGCTTTTTTCAAAGGCAAACGCACAAAGTATTGACCAAACTCATTACTTATTTGCATATTCATCTGGTGGTCAATTAACCACATAGCTACTTCGGCAATACGAGCAGGAAACTCTTCGTATTCAATACCGCACATCATATCAACATCTAACAACATAATATCTCGAACGTCTAAAACACCTTGCCCTGATTTATGTGAAGAACGCAAAACTTCTAATTCTAATAAACGTAATTCACGATATGTAATTACTAAGAAATTACCGCAACCACAGGCAGGATCCAAAAATTTTAATGTACTTAGTTTTTTATGAAATTCAGGAAGTTTGTTTTTGTTGTCTTTAATGCTTTCAAACTCTTTCCAAAGTTCATCTAAAAAAAGAGGTTTAATTAATTTTAAAATATTTGTTTCGCTTGTGTAATGTGCGCCAAGGTTTCTGCGTTCCTTTGGATTCATGACGCTTTGAAACATGGAGCCAAATATGGCAGGAGAAATTTTACTCCAATCAATATAACAACACTCTAACAAAGCCGTTCGCATTTTGCTATCGAAACTTGCCATAGGCAATATTTCTTCAAATAGTTTACCGTTTACATAAGGGAACTCAGCTAATTGCTCGTCCAAATTTTTAAACCGATTTTCTTTAGCTGTATTTAATACTTGAAAAAGCTCTTGAATTTTAGAAGCTAAATCGCTGCCATCTTCGTTGGTGCGTTGTTCAATAAAATCTTGAAACTGTTGTTTATTAAAAATGGTTGTGTCTTCGGCAAACAAACAAAATAAAATACGCACTAAGTAAACTTCTAACGGATGCCCAGTGTAACCAATATCTTCAAGTCTATCGTGAAGTTTACCCATCAACTCCGCCGCTTTAATATTTGCAGGGTCTTGTTCTTTGTAAACCTTTTTTTGATAACCTAAAATATAACTAAAGTGTTGAACATTATTTACAAGGTCGTTGAGTTTAAATTCAATGGTTTTTTCTTCCTCTAAATCATATAGTTTAAAAGTTTCAAAATCTGAAACTAAAATATACTTAGGTAGTTCGTGTTGTTTAAGTCCGTGTAAATAATCTTTTGCTTGTTGGTAGGCTTTGTCAAGGTTCTTACCTCGACTTTTCATTTCAATTAAAATGGTTCCTTTCCAAAGCAAATCAATATAGCCATCTTTTTCATCAAGTTTTTTTACGCGATGTTCAAACGTTGAAACGCGTTTACTGCTTATGCCAAATACATTAAAGAACTCAACTAAAAAAGGTTTTGCGTCAGCTTCTTCATTTGAAGTGTCAGCCCATTCTTTAGAGAAATGTAATGCTCTATCTTTTATTTCG
This sequence comes from uncultured Bacteroidota bacterium, assembly GCA_903834765.1. GTDB lineage: Bacteria > Bacteroidota > Bacteroidia > B-17B0 > Aurantibacillaceae > UBA4416. The sequence goes on along the minus strand of CAILKE010000023.1, from coordinate 50,725 downwards.
TTCCAACTAAGTGCCATAAGAAAACTGAATAAGATATAAAATTAAAAAAGTAATGGAATTAAACGGCTATAAATCGTAGCATTTTAAATTACTTTCTAACAAAAATGCCGCACGCCAGTGGCGCGCCTTTTGTTGCGTCAAGCACAGGCGCAAACAAAGTGCTGTAAGCACACCTTATTGTTGTGCGGTGGGAATAAAGCTTTTTTGCATCCGTTTACGGTGCAAATATGCTTGATTAGCGATAGGGAAAATGCCCCGCGTCACGGGGCAAAAGAATATATGAGAATTTAAAATTGCATAGTAATTGTCTTTGTGTCGACGTAAGAATTTATGAAATGGAAACATTATTGTCTTACGTAAAATTGTCATTGGAATTGTCGCTGCGGCAATTGGTACTAACGTTTTGGAGCTTTGCGTTCGGCGGGTTTTGAAACACTCTGCTTTCTAAACGCAAAATGTTTATTAGTTGCCGAAATACTGTACTCTTTTTTGCTTACATGAAAATACTACTTTCTGCGTAGCAGGCAAAATTGTAAGCAAAAAACTTATACGTCCGCCCGCTGACGCAAAGGTGCTGTTACCTGATGCCAGCCGCATTTAGTGAGAAAAGCACCTATACAACACCATGTTTCTAATTACGAAATGATATGTCTGACAGAAACCGAATGCCACCTATTAGCAATTTGGAAAATTGCCAGAGCGTAAGCAAAGTTTACAAGCTTTTTTGCAAAATTAGGATTGCAGGGCTGATTTGTGGGTTTTGCAAATATGCTTGGAAACCCGATGAGATTTTCTAAATGAAAAGTTGGAGTGAATATACTTAAGCTTAATTATTAAAACTTAAATGATTGTACAACTCTAATAAATGTTGGCATATTACTATCTAAATCTTTTTGTAAACATGAACAGGTTAGAACATAAATAAATCCTTTAACACAAGTACTATAGTTTATATGATACATTTTTGGCTCATTTCCCTGATTAGAAGTGTAGTGATACCAAAACGCATCTTCTGTATCTAGTTTACTTAATCCAGATTTTATGAACTTAGGGTTTGGCATATATTCAGATAGTGAATTCTCCATTTCTTCTTTTGGTGTTTCATTCATATCTTTTGCGGAATAACTATTTAATTCAGCAGGCAATTTTTTAACAACAATTATTACTGAACTACCAAATGCATTTATGGCCTTGAAGTCAATATTTTTCCCGATACTTTCTTTTAAATTATAGTTTTTGGGTATTTCAATTTGATAGCCGTATTTGGAGCTTTTGAAGTTTTGACAATAAACTTTACTAATTTGAAAACAAATTAATATTAAAATTATTATTCTCATTGTATCATTATTAAAAATTAATTACTTATTTTCTTATTAAACATTACTCAATTTTTATTGCGTAGACTCATTGAGAAATACTTGTTTTTAATTCATCGTTTTAATTTATATTTAATTAAATGTCCGCTTTGTTATTCGTAATTATAGAATTAAGGTTCTTTCTTGTTTTTATAGTGTTGATTGAATCTTGGATTCTTTGTTTGGATTCTTTCATTTTTAAATCTTTTGCATTTGCATAATAAATTTTAATTTCCACATTGTTAGCTTCTGCTTTTTCTATGAATTTCCTTTCATTATAATCAAATTCGTCTTTTGTCATTTTAAATTCTGTGTTGGTTGCTCTTTTCCAATAATTTTTTTCAATTTCATAATTACCTTTAGTATGCACTAAAGTATAGTGCAAACTTATATTAACTATTCTATTTGAATTATCCCATCTAAAATATTTTTCTCCCTTATAGTAGGTATTATTTAATTTTTCTAAAAAGTCATTTTCGATTTTAATATTTCTAGTTTGCAGCCTCCAAAAATCCTCGAAAAACGGTTTATTGGAAATATTAAGTATCTTTTTATTTATGAAAAAAGTTATCAAATCACTTTCAAATAATTCATTCGGTTTACCATATTTATCACTAAACATATTATATAATTCCTTGTCTATTTGTTTTGAAGTCAGCGGTTTTTTGTCAATGGTGCTATTACAAAGTAATCCAATTCCAACAAGATTCGGCGAAAAATCTGGGATAATACTCGCTTCTAATAATTGACTACCAAATAAAATATGATATATGTGAATATTACTAGAGTCATTTGTTTTTTTTATTTTACCACTCTTTACAAGGTTTTTACTTATTATTTCATATTGTTCCATATTCATTCCAAAATAGTAATCTAAAAATAAGTATTTTGATGAGTCTATTTTCTCAATAACACTTGACTCTAATTTTGGCGCATCTGTTTTTTTTTCGTTCTCAGTTTTACAGCCTAATAATATTAAAGTAAATATTAGAAGCAAACATTTTATTTTTTTCATTACTGACATACTGTTTAATTTAATGATGTTTATTTTTAGCATGATAATACGATTAATTATTTTTATTTATTGCAATTATATCATTTACAACTTCAGTTGAGTAAGAAATAAGGAAAAGACTGTCGTCATATAATTCTTTAATTACTTTAAAATTTATTACATCAGTCTTATCTTCAATAGATTTATTATCGAAATTAGGAGTCACTCCATCATTTTTTACAGGATATCTGAATGCGTATGACAATTCATCTAACTTGTGAACTAACTTCTTTAATTTTTCCAATTTAGAATTTAGCTCTTTAAATTGTTTTATAATCTCTTTGTCTGCATTATATTTTTCAAATATCGCATTCATTTGAGATTCAAATTCAAGATGTAGGTCATCAATTTTATGTGCTGACTTTCCGGTATATATAATCTTTGCTTTAAGGCCAGAAACTTTTTCTAGTTCAATTAAGTTCATTTTGTAACCTAGTTCTAGAGTATGTCTAACCATAAATGCTAGCGGTAATGATAGTCCTGTAATTTCACCACCAGTTAATGATTTAAATATGAAGTCGACTCCAAATTTATATTCACCATAATATCTCCACCATTCTGCCTTATAGGTCAGTTTTATGTCGTAGTTTAATTCAGCTTTATTCATATAATTTTGGTACTAACGTTTAATTTCTATTTTTTCAGTCGGCTGGTTGCAGGTAACTTCTATATAACAGCTACTTTATAGCGCATATCTGTCATATTTTGCAATATATGCGCTACGCAATGGCGTATAGTTGTTTTTAACAAATATAACCTATTTACAATCATCCAGCAAAAAGTAGCTGTAATCTTAGTTTCCCCCGCTCCGCTGCATTTGCAATGCTGTGGCATACTCTATTAAAAAATACTATACGGCAATTGAACTTATTTTGTGAAGAGCATTCGCATTACTAATAAAATAACACGCCTTATATTTTTTTTAAATCAACGCTGCTAACTTTACTATACAACCCAACTTGTTTATCAGCCCTCACATATATGCCTTTATAATGCCACTCGACGTATATTTTGTCGGGAGCTAAATCTGTTACATCCAAATACTCTGCATGTAAAAATCGACCGATGTAAGTAAAACTTTGTCCATCATTTCTATCTACATAAAGATCTAAAGCTTCGGCCTTGCCTTTGGTCCATTTCAAAAATGGTTTACCAACCTTTAAGGTAATTTTAATGTTGGGTTGCATCGTTGTTACATCTACACTTTCGGTAGGTGCAATAATACCAAGGTCAGCACCTATATTGTCATTGTACATAGTACTTGCTTTAATACGTTTTACCATTTTACTCACCCTGTCAAAAATACCTTCGGGTACCAAAGTCGGTTCGGATGGCAAAGGAGGTAATTTGGGTATAAAGCTCAAGTGTTGCTTTCCTTCGGCAAACTTCATCATGTTTTTGTAACCGGCCAAATTTAAATAGGTGTTATAATACAGTTCCATTAAGTTAATAATGTAACTAAAGAGTGCCGTATCGTTTTGTAAACTGTTTAATTCTGTATTAGTAATACCTAATGTACTCGCATACAAATTAAGCTTAACAGTGAAGTTATTTAACCACATTACTTTGTTAGCGTCGGAGGTTGGGATATACTTTGCGTGTGCCATGATTTCTGTTTTACAATACACTTTCCAAGCCTTGTGCCAAAATAGTTAGTTAACACATCCCAAAAAAAGTTAAAGGCTAAAAGAGTTTGCAGTTGGCAGTAACTAACCGATAAGTGGCTATTATAATTTGATAAGTGGTGATGATAACATGCTGCATATCTATCTATTTTAACAAATAATACGCAGCATCCACAAATGGCTAAACCTATTGCCATCAATGGGTAAGGGCTTACCTACTCGTGGCATGGTGTTTATCTATACATGGAAACAGCTTCATCCATCAATAGAAATGAGTTTACCCATTAGCAGCCTAACACTTGTTTATCAGTGGTTTATTGCTAAACCATCAGTGGCTATAGGCTTAACAACAAATAGGGTAAGGCTAATCCATCAATAGTTTAGGTGTTCATTACAAGTGGCAAATGATATTACCACAATTGGTGCGGGCATTTTCCATTGAAGGACAACACTATTTACATTGGTGGTCAATTGGTTTACTATAACTGAATATGGATTGTGTAAACTTTATAAACAACCTTAATTTAGTTATGCCTACTTTGATTAAATCAAAAACTAATTGCATAGCTCTAAATAAATATCAAGATGGATTGCCGTCATTCGTTAAAATACTCTAAATAAAAACGTACTCTTGTATCAGCATCATAGTATTTTATATCTTCATCATAAAATAATAGGATGAAATAGCACTGTTTTTAGAAATACTAACACCAATTATTAAATGGGCTATACCATCCCGAATCAAGTTCGGGACAAGTTATGACAAAAAAAAACAATAATTTAAACATATGAAATTATCTAGTTCTATTTATATATGCGCCTGTGCACTTTGGTTATCAGCTTGCAGTGAAGCTCCAAAAACAACGTATAGCTCACCTATTAATTATGCTAATTATTTTATTGGTTGGGATTGCCCCGATAATTTAAAATTGCCCAGAGTAGATTTAAAAGATTGGGACAAGGTGCCAGTTGTAAATGGCAGAATGCCTACCTACGAAGAAACAACTAACGGTACCTCCTTATTATTTATTGATAAAGAATTGAAACCAGATTTAAAAAATGTAGAACCCTATAAAATGACTTTACCAAAATTGGCCTACTTCACCAATCCACGCACCAAGCAAAAAGAAATTGTCATCGTTATTCAATTAGTGCAATTTTCTGATTATGTGTGGGCAGGATTGCGTTATGTAAGTGGTGGCAATGCCAGCGCCATGATGAGTGACCTTCAGTTTTTAACCGACGAAGAAATAAAACAGGAAATAGAAAAAAGCCCGAAAGATAATACAGTTGGTGCTTTAAATAAACCAAGCGGGTATTAATTTCTAATCACAACAATCGTTAATTAAACCAACTAAAATTAATACCTTTAATTGATGGAAACTACTATATCACACACTGAAATCGTTGAGGCGTCTATACAAGATGTATGGCAACATTTACTGTATAAAATTGATCAACCTCAACATTTTGTTCCAAATGTATCTGGAGTTGAAATTCTTGAAAAGAACGAAGCTGCTACCATGCGAAAGATGACATTGACCATGCCAACAGAATCAGTAACAATTGTAGAAAAAATAACAGCCACACCCTATTTAGTTAAGTTTGAAATTAGAGAGCATCCAGCATTGACAGGTTATGTAGACAACCTAGCCGTGCCTATTGATGCGCATACAACCCGCTTAACTTATACTATGTGTTGGTTAAACAAAGAAACAAACGTAGCTGCCAACAATATGGATATATTAAAAGCAGCTGTAAACAAAAGCAAACAATACATAGAACAAGCTAATTAATTTTAGGTTATAATTGTAAAGATAAAAGGAGATGCCGTAACGAGTTATCAGTTAATGTAAACATGAGTTGTTGTTGTAAAAAAAATAAATTTGATTGTAATACTGCTCTCATGCGCGTTTTCGTTTTAGTGATTTTATTTCATCTTAATAGCTTTTCCCAAAAGGCAAAACCTGATTTTGCAATTACACTAGAGTTACAAGAACCAAATGGAGGCAACATGTATGAGTACCATTTAGATTCTAACTCCGATGAATTAAACCTTGATATCACACAGAGTGAACATAATTTTTCAGGAAAATTAAAGCTAAGTAAAAAAACAAGTTCTGCTTTGTTTGAAAATGCCATCAAAGCTTTTGAAAATAACATAATTGAGCCTAAACAAGAGACAGGGCTTTATTGTAATTATAAGATTCGATGCACCATTCGTTATAACTATCAATCAAAAACACTATGCGCGAAAGATAAATATTACGTTAATCAACTGCTTAGTTTTTTTACGTTGCTGAATGAGCAAGTGACCAAGCCTTATCAAATTCCCTTATCTAAATTTGAATTCACTCAAACAAATTCTTTTCAAAAAACAGAACAGTTGCCTTTGTTATCTATCAAACGTAATTACAAAATACATGATACCGGAACGATACTTTATAAAAATGTATATGATGATGGAACAAGAGGCGATACCCTACAAATTATTTCCTCAACACCTAAAGGACCTGAGAAAAGTAAAACAGAGTTAGTGATCCTTTCAAAATCAGTGAAAGATAGTTTGTATGATAAATCAATCCTTTACATCAATAGCTTTCATTTCAATCATACTCTCGTTACAAAGAATCCTAATTTTGAAAACGAATACTTTACCGTTTCTTATTACACAAGTGGTGTAGAGTTTGATATTGAATTCGGAAATTTTAAACTAACGGAGTTAACTATTCAATGCAAAGATTTTATTAGGTTCTTAAATACTAGCGTAACACCTAAAGAGCCATTTCGCTAATTCCATAAGAATATTGCTTTAATACTTTAATATAAAAAATCTACTTCTACCGTTTGTTATAAAAAATACAAAGGGGCCACTAAATACTAGTTTCCCCTTTGTAATCGGTTAATATGTTGATTAACTATAATAATTCTCTTTACAAGTCTATTGACATTTACGACAATCAACAGAATATTTTTTGCAATCTGCTATATCGAGCTTGTCTTATTCACTTAACTTATAAAATAAGAATTACATTTTAATTTTCAGATAAACCAAAGTACTTCATCGTTGCTTTATAATCATTAAAATCAACTTGTTTTTTTCTGAATCCAGAAAAATCGGAAGAAGGGACAACTATCACTTTAACTTTATCAAAAATAGTTTTAACTCCTGAGTACGTAGTACCATCTGGATTTAATGCTTTTAAATATACATCACTGGTATTATCTACATATACCCTTATTTGATACAAGGCATTGATTCCAAATCCTGGAGACGCAAACCATAACCCAGATGTGCTATGGTATACCAAAACTATACTTGAATCAATCATATTAGAAGTCACGGATGAAGGAAGACTAAATACCAATGCAGTTCGAGTAGACAAAATAGAATCTTTTCCGAAATAAAATGCCTTAACATTTGCATTACCGTTAGATCCGTTAGATCCATTTGTTCCAGCAGATCCGGCAGGACCTGTATCACCTTTTTTACAAGAAACTGCCATGGCAAATACAGCAACGACAGCAATCAAAATTTTTGTTTTCATTTTTTTATATTTTATTAGTTACGGGTACAAAAGTAAATCAGTGAACCTATACTACTAATGCCCATAATCACATCCAAGAGTGATTGAATTACTTACTGGAAAAGTTATAATTATATTAAGATAACACATGGTTCAACTTTTATTAATGACATGTGTTTTTTTTCACTAATTGATCGTACACAAACCTTTATAGCTAAGGAGGGTAAATTTTAAAAAGTGAAAATAAAAAATCCCTCTGCAATTTCTTGGAGAGGGATTTTTTTTATGGGATGAAGGCTTAGTAATAAATAGCGCGTCGTACTTCCGAAATGTGTTTCGAGAAACGAATCACCTGACGAGTATATCCATATTCATTATCATACCATACATATAATACTATACTTTTTTTATCGGGAGAAATAATTGTTGCATTACTATCAAATACAGATGGACAAGGATTACCAACAATATCCGTTGAAACCAATTCGTTACTAAATGCGTATTGTATTTGCTCAACCAAAGCACCGTTTAAAGCGTAGTTACGAATGATTTCATTTACCTCATCACGCGTTACTTCTTTCTTAATATTTAAATTAAGAATAGCTAACGATACATTAGGTGTTGGTACTCGTACCGAGTTCGCTGTAAATTTACCTGCTAAGTGTGGCAATACTTTTTTCAAAGCACTTTCAGCACCTGTCTCCGTAATTACCATGTTTAAAGCTGCAGAGCGTCCACGACGGTATTTTTTATGATAGTTATCTAATAAGTTTTGATCATTGGTATAAGAGTGAACCGTTTCTATATGTCCTTTTTCGATACCTAATTCTTTATCAATTACATATAGTATTGGCATGATTGCATTTGTTGTACAAGACGCTGCCGAAAATATTTGTTGAGTTTTTACATCAACCGTTTCGTGATTTACACCATGAACCACATTAGGCACATTACCTTTTGCTGGAGCTGTTAATAATACCTTATCAATTCCTTTTGCTTTTAAGTGACGGCTTAATTCTACGTCATCTCTAAAAACACCCGTGTTGTCAATCAACAACGCGTTATTGATTCCATAAGCTGTATAATCAACATCTTCTGGATTTTTAGCATCAATCATGTGAACAGTATGACCATTAATGATTAAGGCCTTATTTTCTAAATCTTCGATAACAGTTCCTGGAAAATTTCCATGCACTGAATCTGTTCTTAATAAATCAGCACGCTTGGTAATATCATCGGCGCTATTTCCACGAGTAACAATAGCACGTAAACGTAATTGCTCGCCTTTACCTGCTTGAGAAATTAACTCGCGAGCAGCTAAACGACCAATGCGTCCGAAACCATACAATACAACATCTTTTGGGGTAATCGTAGATTTTGTTCCAATTAAATCAACTAACTTATGTTTTAAAAAATCCGTTACTGATGCATGTTTATCTTTTTCTTGAAGAAATTCAAACGCTAATTTTCCAATATCCACGCGAGATGGACAAACATCCAATAGATTAATTTCTTGAGCTATGGCTAAAGTATCTTGAACAGAGATTGTTTTCTTAACAATGTTTTTAGCATATAAATGTAAGTTCATAATTTCACTCACACTTCTATCTACTAACTGATTTCTAAATAAAATCAATTCAATTGATTTTTCAAACCATAATTTACCAATCGTTCCTATTAAGTCAATAGCTGCTTTCTCTTGCTCGATCCAATCATTTAATTGAGTTTGATAATCTGTGTTTTTTACTTTTTCCATTTGTTTTCTGTTTTTTGTTTTTTGAAATTAGTTTTTAGTTATTCGAAGCAATTCTACAATCCTTCGGTATTAAAAAATAAATAATACGTTAATCCTCATCACTTTGTTCTATTCCGTAATCACCTTTGCCCTCATCCATCTCATCTTCATCAAGCAATTCGTCTTCTTCCTCAATCTCTTCAACTTCTTCACCCTCTTCACCTTCTAAATGATTTAAATCTCCTTCATCTATTCCATTTGTATCATTCTTTATTGCCTTATATATTTCGCTTTCATCTAGTTCAGGATCATTAAGCATGGTAGCCATTGCCACATCAGAACTCATTTCTCCTTCAGCCATAATGGTTTGCTTATATTGTCTTGGTGATTTTCCTATGGAACGCACACAACTTGGGTATTTGCCTTTGGGATTGTCGGGCAAAATTTTCATAAGCTCTATGCAAAAGGTCCATTTTACAGCAGGATCAAACACATATACAAAACGTTGACGAGGGCTATCAATGTATTTAGCAATTTTGGTTGCCGACATTAATTTTTTAGGAGAAACCCCTAATCTAATTTCATCTGCATCTAACTCTAAATCTTCTTTGCGTAAGGTAATTTCTTGGTCTTTGCGCCAATAATCATCGCTCACAAAAAAGGCTGCTGCATGCTTGCTATCAAAAGCAAAAGCTTCTTGTATACAAGCATGAAAATCGTCGAATGTTTGTCCAGATAAAATTTCTATTTCTCTGTAAATATCTTCGTTGTCTTCAACAACTATTTTAAATTTATATACTGCCATTTTATTAATTTGATAATATGATGAGATTTATAGTTTTTTAGATTAATACAATTTCAAAATAACACACTAACTAATTCTTCTTTGATACAATGGCGTTATTACCATCAAAATTAAAGTTCCATTCGTTTTCAAAAATCTTAGGCAAATATCGCTTATATAATTTTAATCTTGAATTGCCTTTTATTTTATTTTTTTGCACTTGTTTCGACGAATGCTCTTCTTCGTCATCCCTATCAATTGCATTAAATTCATAAATATTTACTTTTTGATGCTGCTCCATAAAATCTTTCACAATCATCACAATTGTGTTCATAACGCGATAAACTTCTCCTCTATTTGTTGTAACGTATTCTTCTCCTTCAAACTCATCGTTAATTACACCAAATACAATCGTAGAATGAAGAATATTATCTTGTCTTCTGCCAAAACGTACCTCATAACGTAAGCCCGAAGATGTATTAAAATAATACACTCCTGCGCTTTTTATTGGAGGGAATTCGATAGGAAATTTGGCAGATTCAGGCATTTATGGGTTTATTAGATTAAGATATTACTGCAACACCTTGCTTCTTAAAACGATCAGCAACGATTAACTCTTTAGTACCAGCCGAATAGTCATAAAATCCTTTTCCTGTTTTCGCACCTAAATGTCCAGCCATTACCATATTTACTAATAATGGGCATGGTGCATATTTAGGATTACCAAATCCATCTTGTAACACACGTAAAATATTTAAACAAACATCTAAGCCAATAAAATCAGCTAATTGTAAAGGTCCCATAGGATGAGCCATTCCTAATTTCATTACTGTATCTATTTCTTCAACGCCAGCTACACCTTCATATAAAGTAATAATAGCTTCATTTATCATTGGCATTAAAATTTTGTTTGCAACAAAGCCAGGATAATCATTAACTTCTGTTGGTATTTTATTTAATTTTTTCGACAATTCCATAATCAAAGCACATACCTCGTTACTTGTAGAATATCCACGAATAACTTCAATTAACTTCATTACAGGCACCGGATTCATAAAATGCATACCAATTACTTTATCTGCACGTTTTGTAACGGCTGCAATTTGAGTAATGGATATAGAAGAGGTATTACTTGCTAATATGGTATTTGGCGGGCAAATCTCATCTAGTTGCTTAAAAATAGATAATTTCACATTCACATTTTCACTTGCGGCTTCAACCACTAAATCAGCTTGAGCAGCTCCTTCCTCAATTTTTGTAAACGTTTTAATATTAGCCAAAGTTGATGCTTTATCAGCTTCAGTAACAGTTCCCTTAGCAATTTGCCTATCAATATTTTTAGCAATTGTTGCTAATGCTTTTTGCAAAGCAGTTTCGCTAATATCAACTAAGCTAACTGCAAAGCCAAATTGCGCAAATGTATGAGCAATACCATTTCCCATAGTACCACTTCCTATTACGGTTATATTTTTCATAGAGGTTAATTTAAGATTAATAAGTCGGTAAATCTAAAACCCTAAAAGCATATATACAAATAGAGTTTTAAAAGATTTTACCCTATTTATTTGATTACCTTATTTTTTTCTTAAAAATTAATTTAATCCTATATATTTGTACCTTAAAAATAAAAAACAACTAATAGCTATGAACTTCCCTGCAGATTTAAAATACACAAAAGATCACGAATGGATTCGTGTAGAAGGAAACAACGCAACAATTGGTATTACTGATTTTGCTCAAAAAGAGTTAGGCGATATCGTTTACGTTGATATTACTACTGTTGGCGAAACGGTAGCGAAAGAAGAGATCTTTGGAACTGTAGAAGCTGTTAAAACTGTATCTGATTTATTTATGCCTTTAACAGGAAAAGTATTGGAAATGAATAAGGACATTGACTCTGCTCCTGAATCAGTTAATACTGACCCTTATGGAAAAGGTTGGATGATAAAAATATCGATTGATAATGTTGCTGAAGTAGCTGAATTATTATCATGTGATGCTTATAAAACATTAATTGGAGCTTAATTTATATTGATAAGATATAACCTTCTTCCTAGGCGGAAGGTTTTTTTTATGCTAAAAATATTATCAACATATAACTTAATTGCCGCCCTCTGTTGGACCATTATTATATTTATTTTATGTTGCACACCTGGTAGATTTATCCCAACAACCTCTTGGCTCGAATTACTGAGTTTTGACAAATTTGTACATGCTTCCATTTTTTTTGTATTATCTTGCTTATGGTTGATTTTTTTATATTATCATTATCAACTAACAAATCTATCAATCTCAATTACGATTCTTCTTTGCATTGCATATGGTGGTTCTTTAGAAATTATGCAAGCAACAATATTTAGTCAGCGTAGTGGCGATTGGCTTGATTTTATTGCAAACTCCTTTGGTTGCGCAATGGGCTTATTATTTTTCAGTAAGAAAAAAGGTTTATTAGAAAAAAGCCTAATCCAAAAAGATCATTACTAATCTAGTTTTATTAAAACTAAAATTCACGATTGCATAAACAGTGTGATTAATCTGACCACTTATGCGCTAAAACTCACCACTTATTACAAAAAACTTACCAGTTAATAAACTAGAGTGATTTTCCGATTTTAAAATCACTATATTTGTTTGAAAGATGTATTATCATTTTGTTTTTTTAAAAGCTTGTATTACATTTGTTACAATGAAAAAAAATTCCATCATATTAATAACAGCCTTAGTTGTGCTAATTTCTGTTGGAAATTTCGGTTTATTTAGTCTCTTTTTAAATCAGTACAAAACAAATCTTCAGTCTCAAATACAAAATAATACCAGTAGTGTTATTGATATCATTCACATCAATCCCAGTGAATTATATGCAAACAATAAAAATATCAGCTGGGAAGATGGCAATAAAGAAATTATTTATAAAGGAACCTTATATGATATTGTATCGATAGAATGCACAAGGGGTAAGGTTTCAATTAAAGCTATTTCTGACAGCAAAGAACAAGATTACAAGATGGTTTACGCTAATACACAAGAAAAAAACAATACTTCATCTAACTCTCCTTTAAATTTATTAAAACAATTTTTAAGTTTAAATTTTATAGAAACTAAATCGGTAACTCCTGTTCTAATAAATAGCAGTTCACTAAATTCAACATATCATTCATATAATTACATCATTCAACAAGGATATCAAACACTGGAAACTCCTCCACCCAATTGTTAATCAAGCATCTTATTCAAATTTCTATTATTAGTAGTTAATCTAATAATAGTCTATTACCCTAACTAATATTTGTAAATCCATTGTATTTACATACATATTCTGATACAAAAGGCTAGTAGTTAAATTTAGAAGAAATAAATATGTCCTATTTATTTTATTGTTTCAAAAAGTTGGAATGTTTTAAACAGTATGTTTAATTAACTAGCCTTTTTATTAGGGTTACACTATTTACAAATAAAAATATAGACTACTCATTAATACTCAATATAAAATATGAATAGTTTATATGAAAGATAAAAAAATAACAACACACAACATGAAAAAAATCATTACCACAGCCATTACCCTTCTATTTATAGGGCATGAGGCAATCCATGCACAAAACATTCAGCCGTGTAATACTTATCAAATGCAGGAATATTACTCGAAAACAATTCCTGGTTATTCTAAAAAATTACAAGATATCACCCAACAGACAGAGGCTGATTTTCTTAATCATTTGAATGGTCTTTCCACTCAAAAAACAGGCTCCTTATCAGCATCTTACACATTTACTATCCCAGTCGTATTTCATATTTTACATACAAATGGGCCTGAAAACATATCGGATGCGGCTTGTGTGGCTGCATTAGCACAAGTTAATAGTGATTATGCTCGACTTGGTTCTGATACAAATACTATCGATCCTTTATTCAAACCCCTTTATTTAAATTCTAAGATACAATTTCAGTTAGCTCAAAAAGATCCGAATGGAAATTGCACCAGTGGTATCATACATCATTATGATCCAAATACAATTTGGGATCAAGATAATTCGCTTTACCATTACAAATACTCAATCCCAGAAATTCCAGGTTCTTGGATACCATCTAAATACTTAAACATATATATCGTTAAAGGTATTATTGGCTCAGGCATTGCTCCAGGAACAACTGTCGTTGGTTATACGCATTTACCTGGAACGTCTCCAAGTACAGGCTCTGATGCCATCGTATATACTTACTCTTTTTTAAGCGGATTAAATGCTCGTTCCTTAAGTCATGAAATTGGACATTGGTTTGGGTTATCTCATACATTTGGTGGATCTAACAATGCTGGCGTAAACTGTGATAATGACGACATTTATGATACTCCAAGAACAACAGGCTTTTTCAGTACTTGTCCGAAAGTAAATAATTTAACATTCACCCCTTCCGTTTTAAACTTAAATGATAGCTCTGAAATTGTAAATGTAACATTAGGTTCGGTTGTTTCTAATACATCAAAAAACTCCCTACATGCTACATTAGCGGTTCCATCTGGAACAGGAGTAGCTGTAACTAAAACAATAACAGCAAAAGGCTTTGCAGGAGGTTATTCTGATTTCACAAAATCATATCCATTAGAACTTGCCTATAATAATACAAATTCAATAAACTTACCTATTAGCATCAAATCATTAGCTGCATATTCAGATAGTAATTCGGTAGGTGTTTATTTTGATAAAAATAATAATGGATTATTTTCTGATCCTGGAGAAGATGTATTTGTTCCAATAAGAGCAGTTCTTGGTACAAATACATTTACCTCAACCATCATTATCCCTAGTGGATTAAAGGGTTATTATCGAATGAGAATAATTACTAACAAAGGAGTTGTAACAGATCCTTTAATGTCAATAACAAGTGGGGAAGTTGAAGATTATTTATTTGCTGTTAGATTATTAAGTTGCGATAGTGTGAGACCTAATATTGAAAACATTATGGATTACTCATCTTGTCCAAAAATGTTTACTCAAGGTCAAACTGCAAAAGTAAGATACACTGCAAACTCCACTATTTCTGATAGACATAACTTATCTGATACTGCTAACTTAGTGGCTGTTGGTTTTTGGAACAAAACAATTGTTTCTATTAATACAACCGTATCTCCAAATGATACTACGTTTGCATATAGCACAACCACAGTTTCTCCTTGCGCGCCAATTGCTGATTTTTATTCAAATAAAACAATGAGCTGTAATGGGCAATCAGTAACGTTTAATAGTACATCTTATAACAGTGCTCCTACAAGTTATGCTTGGGTATTTGAAGGTGGAACACCAGCAACATCAACAAGCGCCAATCCAACTGTAACATATAACACACCCGGTACTTTTTCTGTTTCATTAACTGTAACAAATGCTTACGGAACAAATACTAAATCAGTTATTTCTTTTATAAATAATTCATGGAACTCAAACGACCCAAGTTATCCATACATTCAAGATTTTGAAGGCGGTTTAAATAATGGTTGGTCAAGCAAAAGCTTAGATTACTTAAGTGTTGAGTGGCAAAGTTGTAATGTAGGTTCTCAAAACACCAGCAAAAGTATGGTACTTCCAAACTTTGACGGAGGTTATCATGAAAAAAATATTGACATTTTAGAGTCGCCATTATTTAATTTTCATAATGTATCAAATATTTCAATCAGTATAGATTATTGTGCGCCTAGAAAAGTAGGAGCCGTTGGTTCATTAAAATCATTATTCTTTCAATATTCAACAGACTGTGGTGGAACATGGACAAATATGCCAACCAACTTCCCTTCTGATTCATTAATGGCAACATACAGCGGCGTTACCTCTACTGCACCCTATATTCCTTGGGATGCGAGTAAATGGAAAACATTAACAAACTTACCTGCTGTTTTAGCTGCACCAATTGCAAATAAAAGAGATGTTAAATTTAGATTTTGGTATCAAAATTCGTATGATGTTTCTCAACACCTTTACCTTGATCAGTTTAATATTTCTGGTACTGTTGGTATAGAAGATTTTGCTAATAACATAGGATTATCGTTATACCCAAACCCTACTTCTGAATCAACTACACTTGAATTTACCTCACCTGTAGATTCAAAAGCAACTGTTACAGTAAATGACGTTTTAGGCAGACAGGTTGAAACTTCAGCCTTAAATGTAAATGCGGGACTCTTAATTAAACATAACATAAACGCTTCTAAACAATTAAGTTCAGGTATATATTTTGTAACACTAAACCTAGGAAATCAAAAAGTAACTAAAAAATTAATTATAGAATAATAATAAATTTCTTACTCTATTAAACACTCATCTTTTATATAGATGAGTGTTTTTTTTGTGCAATTATTATTACATTTGATGTGTTGAAAAAAATCACGATTATATTTTCCCTGATCATCATTACTGTATTAAGTACAGGGACCTATTTTATTCATGCCTGTTTTTTAAAATCTTATAAAGCTGATTTTAAATCCTTTGTTTTAAGTAATAAAAAAAACTTACAATCCTCAGAAATAATTATTAACTCTAACGAATTGTATATTAATACAGAATTCATTGCCTGGGAAGATAATAATGAAGAGATTGTATACAAAGGGGTTTTGTATGATATTATTTCCATAAAAATTAACAATGAAAAAGCTGAATTAACTGTTTTTGAGGATATACAAGAGAAAGAAATTAAAAATCAATTCGCTAAAAATTATGATGAAAGCTCGGATATTTCTTTAAAATTATTAAAACAATTTCTGGCACTTCAATACATTTCACCAACCACCGAATTATTAAATACAACTCATTTTTCTACTTCGTTAAATAATCAAACATATTATTTTTTTAATATTTCACCAGGATTCTTATCTCAAGAAACACCTCCGCCCAACCTTTTTATATAAGCAATTACATATTATAACGCACAACCTTATAAGGTAGATGTGTAGTTAATACTGAATGCTGGATTTATTTCACAAAATAACATTTGCGATAAGTATTATATATCTTTTCGTGACTATATATCGTGTAAAATAATTATTGATAAACCTTAACGATACTAACTAAGAGAGCTTTGCTATTTTATTTATTAGCGCCTTTTTGTTTTTATAACTATATAAAAATTAACTAAATTAAAAAATATGAAAAAAAATCAATTACTCATTTTGTTCAGTGGGCTTTCTTTAGCCTCATTAGCGCAAACAATTACCGTAAGAGATAATTCTACGAGAGAGCCTTTAACCAATGTGGTTATTATGGACAAAAATAATATTCAAGTAAAAACTGATCCGAGAGGAAAAGCTGATGTATCAAGCCTATCAAAGACAGACTCTGTCTTCATATATCAATTTGGATATACAACTAGAAAATTATTATTAGGAACTGATGCAACAATTGAATTATCGGCCAAAACGGTAAACTTAGATGAAATTATTTTATCGGCTAATCGTAAATCAGAACACAAAATAGATGTACCCTATAATTTAGATGTGATTAAACAAAAAGATATTGAATTTTCAAATCCAGCAACGAGTGGTGATATGATGCAAAATACAGGGCAAGTATTTGTACAAAAAAGTCAAGCAGGAGGAGGAAGTCCTAGTATGCGTGGCTTTGAAGCTAACAAGGTGTTAATGGTGGTAGATGGTGTCCGAATGAATAACGCTATTTATCGAGGTGGGCATTTACAAGACATCATGACAATTGATCCTAATATGTTAGATAGAACAGAAGTTTTATTTGGTCCCTCATCAACCATTTATGGTAGTGATGCGTTAGGAGGCGTGATGCACTTTTATACTAAAAATGCACAGTTTAGCACCGATGATAAACTATTAGTGAAAGCCAACGCGATGGTTCGTTACGCATCAGCAGCAAGTGAAAAAACTGGTCATTTAGATTTTAACTTGGGATGGAAAAAATTTGCATCCTTAACCAACGTTACTGTTTCTGATTTTGGTGATTTAAGAGCAGGGGCTACCAAATTAGAAGGTTATACAAATACATGGGACAGAAATTATTCTGTTAAACGTTTTGATACCCGCGATAGTATGGTGAAAAATTCTGACAATAATTTACAAGTAGGAAGCGGTTACAAGCAAATGGATATCATGCAACGTTTTAATATCAAAACTGGAGAGCATTTAACACATAATTTAAATTTACAATACAGCACCTCATCGTTTGTGCCACGTTATGATAGGCTAAATGGCGATTATGCTGGAAGTAATTTAAAGTTTGCTGAAAATGGGTATGGTCCGCAAAATCGTTTACTAACAGCTTATACGATGAATTATGATGGCAAAACAGCTATATCAGATAATATCAAAGTGATTTTAGCTTATCAAAAAATTGACCAAGATCGTATTACTCGAAAATTCCAAAATGTAAATCGTAAAACACAAATGGAAGATGTTACTGTATTATCTGCAAACGTTGATATTTATAAAACAATTAAAGAAAAACATGAATTACGTTATGGTGTCGAATTCACTAATAACGATGTAAAATCAACTGCCAATTTTCATAATATCATAACTGATGTTGAAACACCGGCAGATACACGTTACGCTGATGGGGGAAGTAAAATGACATCGTTTGCAGTATATGCATCTCACGCATGGGAAGTAAATAAAAACTTTGTAATCACAGACGGTTTACGTTTTACATCAACTAGTTTAACGTGTAATTTTATAGATACTACCTTTTTTAAATTCCCATTCACAACAGCGAAACAATCAAACCAAGCGCTTACGGGAAGCTTAGGTTTTACATGGAAAGCAGATAACGACTACAAATTAAGCATATTAGCTAATACAGGTTTCCGCGCTCCTAACGTAGATGATATGAGTAAAGTGTTTGAAAGTGCTGGAAGTACAGTGATAGTAGCAAATCCTACTTTAAAACCAGAGTATACATATAACTTTGAAATGAATTTAAGTAAGGTAATTCAAGGCCGTTACAAATTTGACCTTACTGGTTTTTACACGAGTTTAACAAATGCTTTAGTGGTAAAAGACTTTAAATTAAATGGAAGTGATTCTGCTATGTATAATGGCACCAAAAGTAAAGTTCAAGCAACACAAAACGTTGACTATGCTTATATATATGGAATAACTGGTGGAGTACAATTTGATTTTAATAATCATATCTCTTTTAAAAGTGTTTTAAATTACACCTATGGTCGTTATATGGATACGCAAAATGATACTGTTGTTCCGTTAGATCATATTGCTCCAATATTTGGACAAACTAGTTTACTCTATAAGGCTAAAAATATTGACGCTGAATTTTTCGTTCGTTACAATGGAAAAAAATCTTTAACTAATTATAGTCCAAGTGGTGAAGATAATTTACCCTACGCAACTACCAATGGCATGCCCGGATGGTTTACTTTAAATATTCGCTTAGGAGCTAATCTTTCTAAGAATTTGCGTTTAAATGTTGCTTGTGAAAACATTACAGATAATCGTTACCGTGCTTTTGCCAGTGGAATCAATGCTCCTGGACGAAATTTTATTGTTAGCTTACGTTTTAAAATATAATACTAATTAACAACTATAGAAAAGGCTTATGAACTAATTTTCATAAGCCTTTTTTATTATTGTGTTTGTACTATAAATTATTTATTCTGTATTTTACTATTATATAAACCAACTATAGAAATTAATAGTAAACCTATTTATCTTTTCGGAGCTAATAGTATTATTAAACTAAAAAAGCCCTGAATACTATAAATATTCAGGGCTTTAATGCTATTTCAAATCAATTAGAATTTAGCTCTAATCTTACGAACCTTTCCTCTTTTACGTCCACCAAAAAAGTGTCCATAACGACCTCTGTAAAAACTAGACTTCCCTTTTATAACATAACTATAGCTTAAACTCATCGTCATATAACTATCCTTGTGTGTTTTATCGCCACGTTTTTGCTCTACACCTTTTTCAGAATCATATCCGAAATTTTTAGCAAATGCAGGGTCAATACTACTGCCTAATTCAGGGGTTCTATTTGATAATGCAACTGATTCAGCTGAACCTAAAGTTGATGGATTTTTATAAGTCGTACTTATATCATCTAAATAATCAGAAAAAGTTGTACGGTAGTTATATTCAAATCCTAAACGATGTCTTTTACTAATGGTAAAATAAAATCCTAAACCTGCTGGAATATTTAATCCTATAGATGAATAAGCAACTCCCTCTGTCTGCAATGACCTTAACGCAATCCATTCGCCATTATAATAGGCTTTAGGATTTGAATAATAACCTCCTACTCCTGCAAAAATATAAGCTCTAAAACCATTCTTATAACGGTAAGTATTACCTAGGTCATTATTTTCGTAAAAGAAGTATTCTGCAGTCAGTCCTAAATCAAACATGTCATTTCTAAAATTCAAATTACGTGCTACGCGAGCAGGATTGGTTGATAACTTATCATCACCTTCTATTCGTAAATAGTCTAATGCTAATTTTAAAGAAATTTTTGGTCTTATTTTATATCGCACAAAGCCACCAACATTCCAACGTGTTTTAGCAAACTTTAGATCCGAAACAAAGTCTCTGCGCGTTTTTTCCTTACCACCAATATCGCCAAGGTAGTTTGATACCCCAACCGACAATCCATAATCCAAAGACCATTGTCGCTGAGCCTTAGAAATCAGAGAAAGTGTTAAAAGGAAAGTAAGTAAAAAAATATTTTTCATTTAATAATGTCTTAGATTTACAAAAATAATAAAATCTTTAACTTTACGCCAAAAATAATAGCACAATGAACGTTATTAATCAATTATTTAACATAAAATATCCTATAATACAGGGAGGAATGATTTGGTGCAGTGGATGGGAACTTGCCTCGGCAGTTTCAAATGCAGGTGGCCTTGGTTTAATTGGTTCTGGATCAATGTATCCTGAAGTGTTAAGAATGCATATAAAGAAATGTCAACAGGCTACCAACAAACCCTTTGGTGTCAATGTTCCACTATTGTATCCTAATATTGAAGAGCATATTAAAATAATCGTTGAAGAAGGTGTTAAAATTGTGTTTACTTCAGCAGGGAATCCAAAAACTTGGACTAACTATTTAAAAGACCAAGGAATAACTGTAGTACATGTTGTTTCTAATGTGAAATTTGCTTTAAAATGCCAGGAAGCAGGCGTAGATGCGATTGTGGCAGAAGGTTTTGAAGCTGGTGGTCATAATGGACGAGAGGAAACAACAACGCTGGTTCTTATTCCTCAAGTAAAAAAAGCCATTGCCATTCCATTAATTGCAGCTGGAGGCATAGCATCTGGTCAAGCGATGGCTGCAGCTATGGCCTTAGGAGCAGTTGGCGTTCAAGTTGGAAGTAGGTTTGTAGCTACACAAGAATCTTCTGCACATCTGAATTTTAAAAATGCCGTTGTTTCAGCTAAGGAAGGCGATACGCAATTATCATTAAAACAATTAACTCCAGTTAGGTTAATAAAAAATGAGTTTTTTAATCAAGTACTTGCTCTTGAACATAAAGCTGCATCTATAGAGGAATTAACTCAGTTATTAGGAAAAGGTCGAGCCAAAAAAGGTATGTTTGAAGGAGATATGACTGAAGGTGAATTGGAAATTGGTCAAATATCAAGTGATATAAATGCTATAGTTACTGCAAAAGAAGTGATTGATCAAATGATCACTGAATATAATACAACTATTGATTTGATGTCGAAATCAAAACTTTAATACCATTTTACGCTCAATAAAACAGTATCGTCTATTTGAATAGAGTTGTCCTTTGAGTAAAAATAAATGTCATTTCCCTGTTTGGTTTCAGCAAAATACTCAAAGCCATACCCATTAAAAAAAACATTGGTAACTGTTACTTCTAAATGAGCATTCGCTTTCTTATCCACTATTTGCAATTGGTTTGGACGAATGTATGTTTGACTCTTAGATAATTTTATTTTAGACGATAATAAGTCACCTTGCTCTAAAATAAAATAACGACCCATTAAAGCCGCAATGTTTTTAGTTTTAGGTTGATAGTATACCGTAAATGTTTGATCATGCTGAATAAGTTTTCCATTTTCCATTACTGCTGTTTCATCCGCATAGCGTAAGGCTTCTTCAGGTTGGTGTGTTACTAAAATAGCTGCCGATTTTTGCTTTTTTAATTGTTGACGGATGTACGTAAATATTTTATCACGCAGAGGCAAATCCAAATTACTAAACGGCTCATCTAATAATAATAATTTCGGAAACTCCGCCAAGGAACGCGCAATGGCCACTCGCTGCTTTTGCCCTGAGGATAAAGTAATAGCTTTTAACTGTTTAAAGGCTGTTAAATCCAATAAGCGCAAAAGTTGATTACTGCGTTTTTGTTTATACTCATCGGTATAACCAACTAATTTATCTTTAATGTTTTCTTCTACAGTATGGTTATCTAGCACATAAAAATCCTGGCTCACAAAACGCATATCTTCATGGCCTGGAATTAAATTATAGGCCGGACCTAGCACTCGTTTATCATCAATGGTAATAGAGCCATCTTGCAAATCTTCTAAACCATAAATGCATTTCAACAAGGTTGTTTTTCCACTACCACTTTTACCAATAATGGCTAAAATTTTTCCAGCATTGGCAATTAATGATACGTTTGAAATCCCTTTAAATTGGGTATTTCGAGGATAATTGAAGGCTATTTTTTTTACTGATAACATAATTGATTGGTTTTCAGTTTTGCTTGTCAGTATATTAAATAGAGTTGAATAAATTATTTTTTACCAGTAAACAATTGGACGAAAGTCTTCTCTTTAAATTGTTTTCCATCAATACCCGTGGCTATGAGTGTGCAAAAATAAACTCCATCATTGCATGGTTCTCCGCTTGTTGTATGCCCATCCCAAAAGCCATTTACACGATTGGTTTCAAAAATTAAATTGCCATAACGGTTAAAAATGCTAAAGCTCATCGTTGTTATTTCGTCTAAATAAGGCTTAAAAACATCGTTTATACTGTCATAATTAGGTGTGAAAACATTAGGCAAACTGATATGAGAAATAGAATCTGTATTATCAAATAATTGAACAGTTTGAGCATTGACTTTTTGCAAGAACAAGATAAAGCCTACTACGAATACTATATATCTAATTTTTTCCAATTACAATGTGTTTAAAAAATCTAAAGTATTAACATTGTCTGCAAAATCAAAAATAGTTGGCTTTTGAGATTGACCAAATTCAAATGTTTTAATACCTTCTAATTCAAAAGTACTCATTATACATTGCAAATTATTTTTTAAAGAACCGATGTTTTCAACAAGTTGCGTTTGATTACTATAGTTTTCATAAAACAGAACCGAAGTAGGCGCATGTAGCTCATTACTTTCGCAAATCATTAAAAAATTATTATCTAAAAAAGGCACTAAATCCAACAAATAAATAGCGCGATTGTATTCATAATTATTATTATACTTCTTGTTATCGATCACATATTTAAAATCATATACTGCTTCAAACAAGCTATCAAACTTGTATCCTTCCGGAACATAAAGTTTAGATACATTGCGACAACCCAGACCGTAATAATAAAAAATATCTTTACCCAATTCCGCTAACTGTTCCTTGGTTTCTTTACCATTTAATACTGCGATTGAGCTTCTGTTTTTTCGAATAATATGAGGATATTTCCCGAAATAATATTCGAAATGCTTAGCCGAAGTATTGCTTCCAGTAGCAATCACGGCTTCAAAGTTAGCTAAACGTGCTTCCGAAAAATTAATACTTGAAGCAAAATTTGGTTCATAATAAATAATCATTCCAGCTAAAAAAGGAATTATTGCAGGATCATCACTTGATACTTTAATTAATACGGAATGTCCACTCAACAATACGCATAACATATCATGAAACCCAACGGCGGGAATATTTCCTGCCATAATAATAGCAACATTTTTAGCCTGTTTCGGTTCTTTGATAGGAGCTGAAAAAGAAAGTAATTGCTCTTCTTCGAGCATTTCGCTTATTCCTGTTAGCGCACGCGTAATATTATCTGGAGTAAACCAACCATTAAACGTATATGCTACCTCAATTAAGGCGGCTAAATCTTTATGAAAGCGCTCCTCCTTTGGTTTCCAGTTATTAGAAAAATGTCTATTAATGAACAAGCCTAATTTTGCAAATGCCTGCTGTCTGTTTGATATGGTCATAAAATTTAATCTTATGGTCCTCTCTATAAATTGCTTTTTGTTGGAGAACAGCCACTTAAAAATACTTATTTACAACAGTAAACTGCGGTTATAAAATTTTGTTCTCCTAAAAAAATCTAATTAAATAGAGTTTTCCTATATTTGCGTCCTTATTTTAAATTTAAGAAAACAAAACTACGTAAAAATGGCTATTAAAATAACAGATGAGTGTATTAATTGTGGGGCTTGTGAACCTGAGTGTCCAAATAATGCTATTTATGAGGGTGGTGCTGAATGGCGCTTTGCTGATGGAACTAAAGTAAAAGGAATGTTTACTGGTAAAAACACAGGTTTAAATGTTGACGCTAACGATCCTCAAAAACCTTACAGCATGGATGTATATTACATTGCTACTGATAAATGTACTGAATGCGCTGGATTTCATGACGAGCCGCAATGTGCTGCCGTATGTCCCGTAGATTGCTGTGTACCTGACGAAGACCATAAAGAAAACGAAGAGGTTCTTTTAGCAAAAAAGGATAGTATGCACTTATAAATGTGCTTTTTCAACATAATAAAAAAACCTTTTAGTCTATATTAAAAGGTTTTTTTGTTAATAAGGAATTACTGTTGAATAGTCCAAAAAACTAAAAAAACTATTAAATAGCTTATACTTGTATTAAGATGTTTTATAACTGGAAAATAGCTTTAGCAAATAAGCACTTTAGAGGAAGATTTATCGCTTCATTGATTGTGTTATTGCTCATATTGACAGGATTTGCATCGTTTTTAGCCTATATAGAAAATAGACAAGGGCATACTTTTTACGATCCTATTCTTAATTTCTTAAAGCCAAGAGATGTTTCATATTTTATCTTTTTTATTACCTACTCGGCTGCAGTTGCAGGTATAGTTTATGCCTTTCATTCGCCCTACAAATTTTTACATTTTATTCAAATGTATGGTTCATTAACTCTACTAAGAATTGCCACCCTGTTTTTTGTGCCATTAGAACCACCATTAGAGCATATTCCCTTACATGATGAATTTTTAAACAACTCAATTTATGCAGGTAGTGAGAATTTAAAAGATCTGTTTTTTAGCGGGCACGCGGCGACTCTATTTTTATTTTATTTTTTCACAGAACATAAATTTTTAAAATACACTTTTTTAGTAGCGGCTATCACCGTATCAATAGGAGTTTTGGTGCAACATGTGCATTATAGCTATGATGTAATTGCGGCACCTATTTTCGCGTATTTTGCTTATCGATTAATTACCAAGTTTTCTAAACACTATTATAAAGAGGAAGAGGCTGCGACTTCTGAAATACTTTAAACAGAGTATTGTCTAAAACATTCTCTTTCATAACCTTTTATTAATGAGGCACTGCTATATCTTTATAAGGCATGAAGAGGTTCTTAAAATATAATTTAGTAGGCTTAGCGCTTATTTATATTACAGCCTGTAAACAGCATCAAACATTAAGTACAGGAAATACAGAACCAAAAAAAGAAACAGCTTCATCGTCTTTGAAAAAAAAATATGCTGAGAAACTCGGTGTTTCTGAATCAGCTATTACCAATCAAAAACTATATCAATTCATTAATGAGTGGTATGGTGTGCCTTATAAATATGCAGGTAAAGATAAAGGGGGTATTGATTGTTCAGGACTTGCATCTACACTTTACAATAGTGTGTATCAAAAAAAAATATCACCAACAACAAAAATTTTAATAGATGAAGTAAAAAAAATTTCCGTTTCAAATTTAAAAGAAGGTGATTTGGTTTTTTTTAATATCGATTCTAAAAATGTATCGCATGTAGGTGTTTATTTGCAGAATAATAAATTTGTACATGCATCCAGCAAAAAGGGCGTCATGATAAGCGATTTGAATGAACCCTATTTCAAAAAATATTTTATGAGCGCGGGAAGGGTGAAATAATTTATTAACCGCAGAGGCGCAGAGAAAAAAGAGAAATAAAATTAGTTAATAAACATACAACTCACCGAACCTCTGCCAGATCCTTAGCTTTCTCTGCGGTTAAACAAATCTAATTCTACTGCTTTACTCCACTTAAATAAACGCTTTCTATTAAATTGCTTCCATACGAATACGGTATAAAACCATAAGAACTAATTGGCTTCGTAATAAAGAAATTAGCTTTTTTGCCAATGGTAATACTACCAACTTCGTGAGAGGCATTCATAGCATAGGCAGAGTTTATCGTACAGGCATTAATAACCTCTTCGGGTGTTAATTTATATTGTACACAACCTAAACTCATCATAAAATTCATATTACCACTTGGGCATGATCCCGGGTTAAAATCACTCGCAAAGGCTATTGGCAAGCCTGCATCAATCATTTTACGAGCTGGTGGTAACGGTAAACTTAAAAAGAAAGCTGCTCCTGGAAGCACTGTTGCCATGGTGTTTGATTGTTTTAATAATGCAATATCTGTATCATCACAAAATTCTAAATGATCGACACTAATAGCGCCACACTCCACGCCTGCTTTGATGCCACCAAAATGACTTAATTGCTCAGCATGTACTTTAGCCATCAAGCCATGCTTTTTACCTGCTTCTAAAATCTGTTTGGTTTCTTCGTAAGTGAAATAATTTTGCTCACAAAACACATCAATAAAATCAGCTAGTTTCTCGGCAGCAATTATAGGTAACATCTCATTCACAATTAAATTAATGTAACCTTCTTTATCATTTTTAAATTCTAAAGGTAATGCGTGAGCTCCTAAAAATGTGGCCTTCACAGGGAGTATATTCAAATCTTTAATCCGTTTGATTACACGTAACATTTTTAATTCGCTCTCCACACTTAAACCATAACCGCTTTTTATTTCGATACTACCGGTACCTTGACTAATTACTTCTTTTAAACGAACCATAGCTTGCTCAAATAATTCGTCTTCGCTAGCTTCACTTAATTTTTTAGCTGAATTTAAAATGCCTCCGCCTCGTTCAAAAATTTCTTCGTAGCTCAATCCGTTGATTCTATCCACAAACTCTCCTTCTCTATTACCAGCATATACTATATGTGTGTGGCTATCAGCGTAACAAGGCAAAATCAATTTTCCTTCGCAATCGATTATTTCTATACCTTTCCAATCTTCTATTCCTGGAAAATCTTCCATAGAACCATAATCCGCAATAATCCCATTATCAATAGCCATCCAAGCATTTTCAATACATGGTAATACTTTCATACCTGCACCACTTACTTTTAAGAAATTTGGTTCGCGCACTTGGACTAAGCTTTTTATGTTTTTAATGAGAAGTTTTGTATTCATTTTAAAAGTATTAAAGTGGTAAAGTTATTTATTTTGTGCTTAACTTGAAATATATGACTTAAAAGTACTCTTTTAATATCTAAAAGACGTCTTGAATGCTAACTCAGTAATGGAATCATTCTTGAAATTTCATAAATAATAACATAATTTATTAATGTGAGTTCGATTAAACCAATGTTGATTATAAAAACAGAAAACTGAAAGTATGCTTTAATTAATAATGGACTGTATTATGAATTTATTACATTTCTTTTTATTTAACATCTAATACTATGCGAAAAAACATACACTTATTTTCAATTTTTTAATCATCTAATTGTTTTCTTTTGCTCAATTATATAATATTAACAGCCTTAATTTTGAATTTAAAAATCATCCATAAAATTTAAAGCTGGAATTTGAAATTGGTATTTACGATTATAATACAAGCAATTATGAAAAATCGCTTTACGCATTACACGATATAGTAACCAAATCTACTATTCAAATAAAAGAACGAACACCTTGTAAAAAGTATATAATATTATATTAATCATGAGAAAGGTAATGGCTTAGGAAATTTAAAACAAAGAGAATTAATAAGGAGCTATAACTAATATTTCATCACAAATTGATAAAGAAACCTCTCTTATAATAACAATTCCATTTCAAAATATAGAAATAAAATAATTACTGACTTACATCAACTTATTCAAATTTCCAAAAATCCAAAAGTAAATTGAAATATTTAAAACAACACCAATCAAACTCAATTAAACTTATTTGATACATGGTAGCCTCGGTTGAGGAAAATTAACCTCTATAAAGGTTAATGGTTTAATTCGTGTTTTATCTGACAGCAATGATATTTCATTTTCAAAAGCAATATTTCTACTTTCTAACTGCCTCAATTATAGAATTTTTAGTAAATTGCCTCGAGTTATTGTTTAATTAGAGTTAAATATATTTATTTCAAGATATGATTCACGACAAATAGATTAGAGTTTTCAATCGATTTTTATTAGTCTATTATTTTTAGTTCAACATAAATTTCAAAAGCTTCTTCATGAAAAACATTTTCATTTATATTATTTTTCTGAATCTATTTTCTTTTAAGTTGTTTGCATCTGAGCCTTTACTGATTTCTGAAAAATCAACTCATTTTGATATATCAAATAATATTGAAAAATATAAAGACATTGACCAAATAATATCATTAGAAAAGATTCTGATTGATTCTACACAATTTTTCGCATATAATGAAGATGAGAATCCACTAAATTTTCACAAGAAAAAAAATGTATTTTGGATACGTTTTGCTTTAAAAAATGGTTTTGTTCAGGATAAAGAATTACTGCTTTTTTTTAATTCTAGATGGGAAAAAATTGATTTTTATGAGGTAAGTACTAAAAAAGTTTTTCATAAACAAACTGGCTCACTAATCCCTGTCTCACAGAAAGATTTTCAAAGTCCATATTCAGCTGTTAATATATTACTTAAGGAGGGTACTGAACAAATCTTTTATGTGAGATTTGAATATACTGGAAGCTGGGCAAAACCTAAATATTTCACTCAGGATATAATATTCAAATCCGAGTATTTAGTTGATTTAGCTGAAATAAAAATAGTTCAAGGAATGTTTTTTGGTATTGTGCTCGTAATGGCATTGTATAATTTGTTTTTATTTTTTTCATTAAGAGATAAAAGTTATTTTTATTATGTGATGTTACTGATCTCTATGGGTTTAATTTTTATGGCAAATTATAGATTTGATTTTGAATATCTTTGGCCTGAGCATCCAAAATTACAGATTCTTTTTAGTAAAATACCTTTTAATGATGTGTTTTGTGGATTTTGGATTTTGGTTTTTACACAATCATTTTTAAATACTAGAATTAACTTTCCTAAGCTTCATCTCTTTATAAATGTACTAAATTTAATTTCGATACTAGTTCTTTTATCAACTTTACTTCATATTATTGAATCAAATACCGGTTGGTTTTTAACAAGCATTTTGGGGATTATTTTCTTAAGCACAGCTTTATTTTCAGGATTAATAGCTTTTATGAAAGGATTTAAAACTGCAAAATATTTTCTTACTGGAATTATTTTTTCATCAATAGGTACAATTATTTTTCTTATTCAAGATAAATTTAATGTTTTTCCATTTGATTTTAAAACATATCCTATGGAACTTGGAAATACCATAGATATGATCTTTTTTTCTTTAGCACTTGCAAATAAAATTAATTTATTAAAAGAAGAAAACAATAAACAAAAAGAACTATTAATATCTGAAAGGCTTCTGCAAGAACAAATGAGAATTGTTGAAAAATTAGAGGCGCAACAATATGAACGCTTACGAATTGCAAGGGACATACACGATGATTTTGGATCAGGGTTGTCGAAAATAAATTTTTTAAGTGAGAAAATAGCAAATGATAATGTGCTAGAATCAACAATGTCAGGAAATACAAAGGCAATTTCAGAAACTGCTAAAAAATTATTGGAAAATATGCGTGATTTAATTTGGGTACTTGATCCTGAAAATACAACTCTGGAGAATTTAATTGCAAGAGTTCGAGAGTATTCAAGTGATTATCTAGATGATTTATCTATAGAATTAAAGTCATCTTATCCTGATGAAGTATCACCTGTAATCATAGAAAAGGAAAGTTATCGGGAAATTTTTATGGCTGTTAAAGAAAGTTTAAATAATATTGCCAAACATTCAAAAGCATTAAATGTAACTATGCAAGTTAGCATCGGGAATAACGATTTAATTATTTCAATTCAAGATAATGGAAAAGGGTTTGCTATAAGTAACTACAAGGAAGGAAATGGATTAAAAAACATTAGGCATCGTATGGTAAAAATAGGTGGACAATTCACAATAAAAAGCGAACAAAACCGGGGTACGAAAATCTGTATTTTAATTCCACTTAGCAAAATAATAAAACTATAATTACTACTTTAATGTTATATACAAAATCAATTTCTAATATAATTTTATGAAATGGAAATAAAGGTTGGAATTGTTGAAGACGATAAACTAATAAATGAAAGTCTCGCTAAATTAATAAATGATAGTGAGGGGTTTAGTTGTAAAGATACTTTTAATAAAGCCGAAGAAGCAATAAAAAGGATTCCCTTACTTAATTTAGATGTTGTTTTAATGGATATACATCTGCCAGGAAAAAGTGGAATCGAATGTATTAATGAATTAAAGCCGAATTGTGCGAATACACAATTTGTAATGTGTACATCTTTTGAAGATACAGACTCTGTTTTTAAATCGTTAAAATCTGGTGCAACTGGCTATATTATAAAATCTACGCAACCATCTAAAATATTAGAAGCGATTATTGATGTATATAGAGGAGGCTCTCCTATGACTAGTCATATAGCAAGGAAAATAATCACCTCATTTCAAGAAGTTGATAAAAATTTAGAATTAGAGAAACTCTCTCAAAGAGAGCAAGAAATAATCTTACTGCTTTCTAAAGGGCTTCGTTACAAAGAAATTTCAGCCAAACTTTATCTTAGTATAGAAACTGTAAGAACCCATATCCGTAATATATACGAAAAACTTCAAGTTAATTCTAGAACTGAAGCCTTAAATAAAACTTTCCGAAAATAGATTTTAAAAATTTCAGGACTTACAATTCGAATCGTTATTACTACTTTTTGGTGATTGTATTAAAAATCACAACCCTTTATTTTTGCTCAAACAATTAAAATTAATCAAATGAGCAACACACAAAAATTATTAGTCGCAATATCCTTATTGTTTAACGTAACATGCTTTTCTCAAACTGTTATAGAAAAGACTCAGGATTTATCAAAAAATTCCTCAAAAGGATATTTTTATGATGCTATTCAAAATACCGAAACCGGTGGTATTGAAGTTACTTACAAATTCAAAAAAAGCTCAAAAGATGCTGATGCTTCTTATGAAACATATTTTTTTGATAAAAATTTAAACTTCATAAAAAATGAGGAAACTAAAGTCAATATTGTAGATAAATCTCCTTATACCAAAACATCCGTTTATGCATCCGTTGGAGGGTGTTCTTCTTTCAGTATTTTAAGTACAAAACTTTACTTAACTAAACAAACATATAATTACGAATGGAACAGTGATAAAAAACGTTTCGTCGGAAAAAGAATTGAGAGCATTGAAATAAAACCGGCAAATGATGATAAGCGTGCATACAGTGGGTATGATGCGTTTCGTGAAAAAGAAACAGGTAAAATGATGGTGCTTACATCTAGCGAAACAAAGGGAGAAGATAAAAAAATTAAAAAAGAATTCATTTTACTTGAAATAAAACCAGATTTAACAACTAAAGAAATAGCTCTTCCTCTTGAAGCATCACAACTGGTTTACAGTGATATTACAAAAAAAGAAAATATAGTAACAAATGATGGTGAGGATAATGTAACCCTAGATAATGGTGATATGATTTTTGTTTTTGCTCCAACTTTTAATAAAACCAGTTCCATTGATTATAAAAAATACACCTTCTTAAGAATAGATAAAAATGGAATTATAAAAGAAAATTTTAAAATTGATGCTCCATCTGCCAACCTTATTATTACTGGTCTTGGACAAGCAAATGATGGAAGCATTTATCTTTGCGGAAGCTATTCGAAAGAAGAAAAAACTTTTGATCAATTATACAAAGAATATTCTCCCCTTGAAAATCCCTGCTATACTGGGGGATCAAACTATCGTATGGATACATATGAAACAAAAACCGAAAACATGGAAATGGATTTTTTCACGATGATAAAAATTAAAAATGGTAAAACTGAGTGGATTAAAAACACTGCTATTGAAGATTTGGCTAAAAATTTAAAAACACCTGATAATAAAAAGAAAACACCATCTTATAAAGGAAAAAGGTTTTTAATAGAATACTTTAATGTGAATAGCAATGGTGATGTATTTATTTCAGGACAATTACTAGGTCGTGTAAAACTTGGCGAAAGTTCAGTAAAAGCTTATAAAGAAGTTGTTTGCCTTCAAATAAGTAACATGGGCGATGTAAAGGCGCAATACGGTATTCAGCCTGAATCTATTTCCGACAAAATGAATACGATGTTCACCATCCCTCAAGATTTTATAAGTACTAATAATGGCTCCACACTTTATTGGAATTTAATGGAAGTAAAGGCAATAAAAGGATATGCCTCATTTTTTGATGCTTATAATGGTAGCCCTACTTTTTATCCAAATTATTATCCTAGCATCATAAAAATAAACGCTTCAACAAATACAATCGAAGATTATAAAATAATTGGAGATCGAAAATTCTTACTTAACAAAACAGTTCCATACATCTATAACAAAGCGGATAAATCTATTATTTACATTGGAAGTGATAAAGAGAAAAAACTGTGGCTTGCAAAATACACGATGAATTAAATTCATCAAAATAAAAAATACAAGCTCAAAAATCTAATGTTTATTAAAATACTAAAACTATAACTTAAAATGAAAACAAAGATTATAATTTTTTTGGCTGCATTAAACTTATTATTACCAAAAGTAAATGCCCAGTACGCCAAACTTCTTGATTTTACAGGGGTATCTAATGGTAAACGAATTTATGGAGATGTAATATCCGACACTATCTACCATTACGGAATGACGTATCAGGGCGGAATACACGACAGTGGAACTGTATTTAAAATACAGCCAGATGGTACAGGATATTTAAAACTCTTTGATTTTGGAGGAGGAAATGGTAGTTATCCTCACGGCTCACTTTATAAGGAAGGAAGCTTTCTTTACGGAATGACAAGCTCTGGCGGTGCAAATAATGGAGGCGTTATTTTTAAAATTAAAAAAGATGGCACAGCATTTACTAAACTTCACGATTTTGGAACGTATAATGGTGCAGGAAATGGATTCTTTCCAAAAGGAAATCTTATTTCCGATGGAACCTGGCTGTATGGATTGACATTGCAAGGAGGAGCTGCAAGTACAGGTACACTGTTTAAAATTAAACCAGATGGCTCACTATTTTCTGTGATGATTGAATTTAGCGGAAACACCGGCGCGAATCCTCAAGGCTCACTATATTATGATGGCACATACTTATATGGAACTACTCAACTAGGAGGTGCAAACGCTTCGGGAACACTATTTAAAATTAAAACCGATGCTACTGGATACGTAAAATTATATGATTTTGATGATGTACCAAATGGTGAAATGCCATTTGGGTCTCTTATTTCTGATGGTACTTATCTTTATGGAATGACGCTACAAGGTGGAACTTTAATACATGGCAATGGTGTAATCTTTAAAATCAAACCTGATGGCTCGTCGTATCAATTATTGAAATCATTTTCTGGTAATGCAGATGGAGCCACGGCTTTTGGTTCTCTTATTTTAGTAGGCAGTTCACTTTATGGTTTTACAAGTTCAGGAGGGCCAGCTCAAAACGGAAATATTTTCAAGATTCAAAGTGATGGAACTGCTTATACTCAACTGTACAATTTTCCTGCTTCATCAGCATCAGTTGGCATTATCCCTAATGGAACTCCCTTATACGAAAACGGATATATCTATGGAACAACTTCTTATGGTGGCTCAAATGGCAATGGCGTATTATTTAAGTATGGTGTTAGCGTGGGCATAAACGAATTTGGCATTTCCAATGAAAATATTTCTGTTTACCCAAACCCTTCAACTGATCATTTATTTATCCAATCATCCGAAAAAATAAAAACCATCAAATGCTCAAATTATATAGGGCAAACGGTTGATGCGAATTTTGAAAATAATTACATTGATATTTCTAATCTTTCAGAAGGAATTTATTTTTTGAATCTAATAACATTAGAAGGCAGTAACATTATACAGAAGTTTATTAAAGAATAAGTTTATTCATTATAGATTCAAAAAATAGTTTTCAAAAACAATATAATAGGAATCAATACAAAATAATACGATTTAAACAAGCAATGGTATTTCATTCAATAACCTGTTTAAATAAATTTAAACAGGTTATTTTACGCATAATTGTTATTTTTACAACATGGCAGGAAATACTTTTGGAATATTATTTCGTTTAACAACATTTGGCGAGAGTCATGGTGCTGCCTTGGGCGGCATTATTGATGGTTGCCCCGCCGGATTAGAAATTGATTTAGAGTTTATAAATTCAGAATTACAGCGCCGCAAGCCAGGCCAATCCCATATTACCACCCAGCGTAAAGAAGAAGACGAAGTTAAATTTTTATCAGGAATTTTTGAAGGTAAAACCACGGGGCATCCCATTGGATTTACAATTGAAAATACTAATCAAAAAAGCAACGATTACGAACATATTAAAAATGCCTATCGTCCATCTCATGCCGACTTCACATACCAAGAAAAGTATGGTATTAGAGATTACAGAGGCGGTGGAAGAAGTTCTGCGCGAGAAACTGCTTGTCGCATCGTTGGAGGTGCCATTGCTAAATTATTATTAAAACATCACAAAGTTTCGATTCAGGCTTATGTAAGCCAAGTTGGACAATTAAAATTGAATAAATCCTATCAAGAATTAGATCTATCAAAAACAGAAGCATCCATTGTTCGTTGCCCAGATGGGGAAATAGCAGAACAAATGATTTCTTATATAGAAACAATTCGTAAAGCAGGCGATACCATCGGAGGCATTGTAAGTTGTGTAATTAAAGGAACTCCTGTTGGATTAGGAGAACCAGTCTTTGATAAATTACATGCTGACTTAGGAAAAGCAATGCTTAATATTAATGCTGTAAAAGGCTTTGAATACGGCGAAGGATTTAATTCAGTAAACTTTAAAGGTTCTGAATTAAACGATGCATTTGTTCCCTTCGACTCCGCTAAGGGTGACAAAAAAGTTTCAACATCAACTAATCATAGCGGGGGAATACAAGGAGGAGTTAGTAACGGCGAAGCTATTTATTTCAATGTTGCTTTTAAGCCTGTAGCAACGATTATGCAGGATCAACAAACGATTGATACAGAAGGTAATGAAACAATCATCAAAGGAAAAGGTCGCCACGACCCCTGTGTATTACCAAGAGCAGTGCCCATAGTAGAAAGCATGGCCGCCTTGGTGTTAGCAGATTTTCTATTAAGAAATAAAGTTTCTAAAATTTAATTATAACAACCATATTATGTTCAAGAAAAAAAACAGACTCATTACCATTATTATTATTGCTATGATCTTTGGTATATCCTTAGGTTATGCAATCAATAAATCAATCACTAATAATGCTGTAAAAATTGAGCAATCCTATATTAAGCAATCAGCAAAAGGTAATGTAACAATTGAAAAAAAATTGACTGAACATTATGCGAAAGTTGAAAAGGAACAATTAAAACAAGCTAAGAAAAAAGTTGCATCTAATTATTCTATATTAAGTGATATTTTTTTACGCCTCATCAAAATGATCATTGCTCCGCTCGTTTTAGCAGTATTGGTAATGGGCGTAGCCAAAGTAGGTGATTTTAAATCAGTAGGTCGCATAGGTGGAAAAACAATTATTTATTTTACGTTTGCAACCCTACTCTCTTTAAGTCTGGGTTTGGTTATTGTTAATATTTTTGAACCTGGTAAAAGAGTTGTATACGATATGCCAGCAGAAAATGCTGATTCAGGTGTAAAAGCAAATACCCAAACTGCCTCTAGTTTTATATCTCATGTTGTACCTGATAGCATTATCAGAGTGATGGCCGAAAATGAAATTTTACCGATTGTTATTTTCGCCTTATTTTTTGGAGTTGCAGCCGCATCCATTGGTGAGCAAGGAAAACCAATGATCAGAGCTATGGATAGCCTCTCACACATTATGTTTAAAGTGACAAACTACGTCATGAATTTCGCACCCATAGGCGTATTTGGCGCTATCACAGCCGTTGTAATACAACAAGGCTTAGGGGTACTTAGTAGTTATATGTATTTAATGGCTTGCTTTTTTGGCGGCTTACTGTTTTTCGTTTTTGGTGTATTATTTAGTATTTGCCTTGTATTACGTATTAACTTTCTATCATTACTTTCTCACGTCAAAGAGCCTGTTTTATTGGCTTTTAGCACCGCAAGCTCCGAAAGTGCCATGCCAAAAACAATCGAACAGCTTGAAAAATTTGGCATCAGTAATCGTATTGTTTCCTTTGTATTACCGCTTGGTTACTCCTTTAATTTAGATGGGTCTATTATGTATATGACTTTTGCAACGGTATTTATTGCACAATCGTATGGCATTGATATGAGCATGGCGGATCAAATTAAAATGATGTTGATTTTATTAATCACTAGTAAAGGTGTAGCAGGTGTGCCACGCGCCTCATTAGTTGTAATTGCAGGGATGTTAAGCATGTTTCATATTCCAGGCGAAGGATTATTATTATTACTAGCCGTGGATCAAATTTTAGATATGGGTCGTTCTGCCACAAACGTAGTTGGTAATGCTGTTGCAAGCGCTGTTGTTGCTAAATGGGAAGGGGAAAAGTTAGAACCAAAAACTATTATTTAATAATTCTAAACGCACTAAACTTTCCAACTTTCATATTTTTTAATATTCCAAACAGATAAATGAACACATTAGAAATAGGATACATTAGTAAAACGCACGGACTAAAAGGACATGTGATATTAAGAACCAATGATGGTTTAAATATTGATGCAGAAATCATTAA
Organism: uncultured Bacteroidota bacterium; assembly: GCA_903834765.1. Classification (GTDB taxonomy): domain Bacteria; phylum Bacteroidota; class Bacteroidia; order B-17B0; family Aurantibacillaceae; genus UBA4416. Next base: position 13,524 of record CAILKE010000023.1, on the reverse strand, counting down.
ATCAGTGTTCTTAGAACTCAATGGATCTCAAGTACCTTATTTCATTGAAGAATGCAGACCAAATAACACTGGTTATATTTTAAAATTAGAAACCATTGATACGATTGATACGTCTAAAAAATTGATTGGTAAAAAAGCCTTTTCCTTACCGGATTTTGTGGTTGAAGATGAAGATTCCTTGAGTGAATTTATCGGTTACCAAATTATCGACCATAAGCTAGGAAATATTGGTACAATAAGCGATATGGACGATAAAACCGACAATGTAATTGCTCGTATCATTCACCCTAGTGGTAAAGAAATTATTTTGCCATTTAACAACGATTTAATTAACGAAATAGATGACGATGCCAAAACTATTTCCTTTTCAGCACCAGAAGGCTTAATTGAAATGTATTTGAGCTAAATCGTACTTTCCTTATCGTTTATAGTAATACGACTATTTCAGTTTCTTTTACATTTTTTCCTTAACGAAAAAAAGTAACAGGGAAAATAAGCAATGCTTATTTTAGCCAGCAAGTGTGTGGCGTCAAGGCGAAAAGCCATATCCAATTTTTCTTCACACAAAGAGCCTTCGCAGTTCCACCAGAAAAATCTGTATATCGCTCCTTTTATTCATGTTTTCATTATTTTACCTTTCGGTATAAATGAGTGCTTCGCAATTCGCCAAAACCTACCGCACAATTACCAAGGTATGCACTATTAAAATTAAGAAACTGTTGAATAGTACAAGAGCGTTGGAATGTCAAAAATGCGAGCAGAGAAGAGGTGAATCGAGAATTCAAGAATTTAGCGGAGCGTAAAATTTGTAGAATTCCGAGAGGAGCGTGGAGCATATTTTTGACTTGATTTTTTGTTTCTTTTTCATCTATGGAAAAAGAAAAGAAGAAAATATTGGCCCTAAATTTTCAATATAACCTCATTTATCAGCGAAAAACAGGTGACGAAAATTTGTTAATTATGTGGTTTTTATCAAAATTTTACTAAGTTTGTAAGCCTACAAAAAATGAGTTTAGAATCTAACATAAAAGCTGCTATTCGAGATGTTCCTGATTTTCCAAAACCAGGCATTATGTTTAAGGATATCACCCCTATTTTTGAGAATCAAACCTTGTGTAATGAAATCGTCGATGGCTTTATAAACATAATTGGTCCTAAACCTGATGCTATTGTAGGTATTGAAAGTCGTGGGTTTTTATTTGGGTTATTATTGGCGAACAAATTGAACGTTCCATTTGTTTTAGTTCGTAAAGCCGGCAAATTGCCTTATAAAACAATTAGTCACGAATACGAATTAGAATACGGAACAGCTAAAATAGAAATGCACGTTGACAGCCTTAAACCAAATTGGAATGTATTAATACACGACGATTTACTAGCTACAGGTGGAACAGCAGAAGCTGCTGCAAATTTAATAAAACAACAAGGTTCCAAAGTATGTGGCTTTACCTTTGTTGTAGGCTTAGAATTTTTAAACGGAAAAGATAAATTAATTAAACACTCAAACAATATCACATGTCTAGCGCAGTATTAGAAAACACAGTTGGAATGAATTTCCAAACAAACGAAAACCAATTAGCAATTGCTGATATGATTCGTAAATTCGGTAAAGAACATATTTATCCTAAAATGATGGAATGGGATGAAGCACAATTTTTCCCAGTTGATTTATTCAAAAAATTAGGAGAATTAGGCTTAATGGGCGTTTTAGTTCCTTCAGAATACGGTGGTTCAGGCTTATCGTACACGGAGTATGTAACTGCTATTATTGAATTATCAAAAATTTGTGGTTCTATTGGCTTATCAATGGCTGCTCATAATTCGTTATGTACAGGTCATATTTTAGCATTTGGTAACGAAGAACAAAAGAAAAAATATTTACCAAAATTAGCTACTGCTGAGTGGATTGGTGCTTGGGGCTTAACAGAGACAGGTACAGGTTCTGATGCCGGTGGTATGCATACCACTGCTGTTAAAGACGGAGACTATTTCGTCATTAACGGAAGCAAAAACTTTATCACACATGCTATTTCAGGAAATGTAGCAGTAGTAATCGTTCGTACCGGAGCTAAAAACGATAGCCACGGAATGAGCGCCTTTATTATTGAAAAAGGAACACCAGGTTTTAAATCAGGTAAAAAAGAAAATAAATTAGGTATGCGCGCCAGCGAAACTGCTGAATTAATTTTTGACAATTGCCGTGTACATAAAGACCAAATGATGGGCAAAGAAGGCGACGGATTTATACAAGCGATGAAAGTATTAGATGGCGGACGTATTTCTATAGCAGCTTTAAGCTGTGGTATTGCACGTGGTGCTTTTGAATGCTCTGTAAAATATGCTAAAGAACGCGAACAATTTGGTAAAGCCATTGGTCAGTTTCAAGCTATTGCTTTTAAATTAGCTGATATGGCTACTGATTTGGATGCCGCAGAATTATTAACGTTTAAAGCAGCTGATTTAAAAAACCGTCATCAAAAAATGACTAAAGAAGGCGCTTTTGCTAAATATTTTGCATCTGAAGTATGTGTAAAAAATGCAACGGAAGCTGTTCAAATTTTTGGTGGTTACGGATTCACAAAAGATTTCCCTGCCGAAAAATATTTCCGTGATAGTAAATTATGTACCATTGGTGAAGGAACCAGCGAAATACAAAAAGTAGTCATTGCACGAGAGTTATTAAAAGATTAAAAATCAGGAAAGGCTTCAGAAATGAAGCCTTTTTTGTTTTTCTCCTAACTAAAAACATTTACCTTCATATATCTTTTGGATTAAATATTATTTGCAAAAACTACAAATGAAATAGCCATGTTTGCCGAAACACAAACACCAATTATTAAACTGGCTATACCATATGACAAAAAAACAATAATTTAAACATATGAAATAGCCATGTTTGCCGAAACACAGACACATCCCGATAGCTATCGGGAGAAGATAAACTGGCTATACCATATGGTAAATAAAAAACAATAATTTAGACATATGAAAAAAACACTTTTACTATTACCTTTCACTTTACTAATTAGTTGTATTGATAAACAAGACAATACCGCTGAAATTTATTCAAACATTCATCCTATGAAACTAGACCCCAACGCGGCTCCCGCACCAATAGCCGATAAAAAAGAACATTGGCGCGTTATCCATGGCGATAGCGTTTTAGATAATTATTACTGGATGTATGATTATTTTGGTAAAGGGCCAGACAGCTCCAAAGTAGTTGATTATCTCCAAGCAGAAAATACCTATTTAGATAAAATAATGAGTGGCACCGATAAACTGCAAGCAGATTTGTTTACCGAAATGAAAGCTCGTATTAAGGAAAAAGACGAAAGTGTTCCTGTTTTTAAAAATGGCTATTACTATTATACACGCACCGAAGACGGTAAACAATATTATAAATACTGCCGTAAAAAGGGAAGTTTAGAGGCTAAAGAAGAATTACTACTCGACATCGATCAAATGGCTGAAGGACATTCGTATTATGCAGCTTCTGGTTTTGAAGTAAGTGAAGACAATAAATTTATAGCGTTTGGTGTTGATGAAGTAAGCCGAAGACAATATACCATTCATATTAAAAACCTTGAAACGGGTGAGATACTAAAAGATGCCATCATTAACACCGAAGGCTATGCTGTTTGGGCAAATGATAATCAAACGTTGTTTTATACATCTAAAAATCCAGTAACACTTTTATCAGAAAAAATAAAACGTCATAAATTAGGCACGCCTGAAACTACTGATGTGACTGTGTATGACGAGAAAGACAAAAGTAATTACATAGGTGTTTCTAAAAGTAAAAACGATCATTACATCTTAATAGAATCTAAAGCAACGATGTCGTCAGAAATACATTTTATTGATGCATCCAAACCAACTGATGCCTTTAAGGTGTTTCAACCTCGTATGAAAGATGTCATTTATGACGTGACTCCTTTAGCTGATAAATTTTTAATATTTACCAATAAAGAAGGCGCACTCAATTTTAAATTAATGGAATGCCCTCTCAATAAAACAAATGCGAGTGATTGGAAAGAATTGATACCGCACCGAGCAGATGTTTTAATTGAAGGTGTTACTGAGTTTAAAGACTTTATAGTGGTTCAAGAACGTAAAGATGGTTTGATCAATATGTGTTTCAGAAATTTAACTAACAACACCGAGCATTATCTAAACTTCGGAGAAGCAGCCTATTCAGCCTCTATGGGCAATAACCCAGAATACAATAGTACGAGCTTTCGTTATGGCTACACATCATTAACTACTCCCTACTCTACCTTCGATTATAACATGGTGAGTAAAGAGAAAAAACTAATGAAACAACAGGAAGTACTTGGTGGATATGATGCTACCAATTACGTAACTGAACGTTTATATGCTAAAGCAAAAGATGGCACTAAAGTTCCAATCTCTTTAGTATATAAAAAAGGATTTAATAAAGATGGTAAGGCGCCATTATTACTTTATGCTTACGGTAGTTACGGAAATAGTATAAATGCTAGTTTTAATAGCACTCGCTTAAGCTTATTAAATCGTGGTTTTGTATACGCCATTGCGCATATACGTGGCGGGGAAGACTTAGGTCGCCAATGGTATGAAGATGGCAAAATGATGAAAAAGAAAAACACCTTTACCGATTTTATTGATTGTGGCGAATTTTTAGTAAAAGAAAAATACACCTCTAAAGAACATTTGTATGCGCAAGGTGGAAGTGCTGGCGGACTATTGATGGGCGCTATAGCAAATATGGCTCCTGATTTATGGCACGGCGTTTTAGCGCATGTACCGTTTGTAGATGTTGTAAATACGATGTTGGACGAAAGTATCCCTTTAACAACCAATGAATTTGACGAATGGGGAAATCCAAAAAATAAAGATGCATACGATTATATGAAAAGTTACAGTCCCTACGAAAACGTAGAACATAAAAATTACCCAAATATGCTAGTCACAACTGGCTTACACGACAGTCAGGTGCAATATTTTGAACCCGCTAAGTGGGTTGCAAAACTACGAGCTATGAAAACAGACAAAAATGTATTACTTCTAAAAACAAATATGGAATTCGGGCATGGCGGCGCGAGTGGTCGTTTTGATTACTTAAAAGACGTGGCACTCAATTATGCCTTCATTTTTGGGTTAGAAGGTATACAGAAGTAATTTTATTTTGAAAAAATTTAAAAGCCTGAAGTTTTCAGGCTTTTTTTATGCAGTGCCACTATTAAAGCATAACTACAAAATAATAATAGCATTAGCGTCGCATTAGAATAAATGTTACATTTGAAGTCCTTTAATTATATAAATTTAAAAAAGGTTACACAAGATTAATGCGTCAACATAAAATTAATACTAATCCAGTGAGGTTATCTATTATTCATATAGGACTATTATTATGGCTTCTTTGTATGCATGGATTAGTATTTGCGCAATCTAAAAAAGATAGTGCGAAAAAAGTAAAAGTTATCGTATTACCCCTCGTATTTAGAAGCCCTGAAACCCATTGGGCATTTGGTTTATCCGGTTCTATTTCATTTAAAACCTCTCATAAAAATGACAGTTTAACACGAACTTCTACCATTCAAGCATTAGGTATGTATACCTTGCGAAATCAAAATGTAGAAGTAATTGATGCAACAATATTTTTTCCAAAAGAAGAATATATTTTAGCATGTCAAATCTCCCATAGCTTTTATCCAGACAGATATTGGGGAATTGGCTCATCAACCAAAGATGCCCCAAAACCTGAATCTGGAATTGATAAACGAGACTATAACTTTGAACAGCTTTATTTTTTTCCACATTTAAAAAAGAAAATTGCTAAAGATTTTTTTATAGGCGCTTTATATGAGTTTCAAAAAGTATATAATATTCAATCAAATAAAGAAAGTTTATTTGACACTTGTCATGTTTTCGGGAAAACAGATCATGTGATGTCTGGCTTAGGATCAAGTGTAAGCTATGACAACCGAAATTCGAGCTATTGGCCTACTAAGGGATTATTAGTTCAGGGTACATTTACTTATTTTAATTCATATTTAGGGTCTTCTTATAACGATTTTAAAACAACAGTTGATATTCGTTATTTTAAAAAGTTATTCCGAAATACAGTTTTGGCAACTCAGCTATACAATTATACAAATGCGGGGCAACCACCTATTCGCGAGTTAGCAATGCTTGGCGGGCCAGGTAATATGCGTGGTTTTTATCAAGGTCGATTTAGAGACAATAACATGACGACACTGATAGCCGAATATAGAATTCCTGTTTGGAAGCGTTTTAGTGCAGTTGTATTTGGCGGTATAGGAAATGTGTATAGAGAAATAAGTGAATTAGTTAATAATACTCCTAAACACAGCTTTGGAGGAGGTATTCGTTTTGCCCTACTAGCAAAAGAAAAATTGAATATTAGAATTGATTATGGCTACTATAATCAAAATAACCAAGGGTTTTATTTTACCGTTGGTGAGTGTTTTTAATTTAATTTTAAATTGCTACAATTTGTAGCATTTACCAGCTATAAATCCATTTATCTTTATACAAACTTATAAAGAGATGGAAACTATAGCTAATACAACTTATTTTAAAGGGAGAGGCGCACAAATAAATCCTAATAATTCGTTCAATAAGCAGCAATACGTGCAAGAGCATGTTGAAGGATTAGACGAAGAATTTCTTCAAAAAGAAAAAACGGAAATTATTTATACCTATCCTAAATCCATTATCAATAAAGTAGAAAGCACAGATATAGGCTTGGGTTATTCTCTTAATCCTTACCAGGGCTGTGAACACGGTTGCATATACTGCTATGCTCGTAACTCTCACGAATTCTGGGGATATAGCGCAGGTTTGGATTTTGAACGAAAAATAATTGTTAAAAAAAATACTGTAGAGCTTCTCGAAAAACAATTCAGTAATAAAAACTGGAAACCAAAACCGATTATGTTATCTGGTAATACAGATTGTTATCAGCCTATTGAAAGGCAAATGGAATTAACCAGAAATATATTAAAGACATGTTTAAAATTTAAACATCCTGTTTCAGTCATTACCAAAAATGCCTTAATTACCAGAGATCTAGATATATTAGCCGAGTTAGCTCATCATAATTTAGTACACGTGATGGTGTCCATTACAGGAACTGACGAAAAAGTAAGACAATTATTAGAACCACGCACTGCCACTTACAAAAGCCGTATAGGAGTTTTAGAAGCATTGTCTCATTGTGGCATCCCTTGTGGCGTGATGGTAGCGCCTATTATTCCAGGTATTAATAATCATGAAATTCCAGATTTAATTGAGCAAGCAGCTCATGCCGGCGCTACAAGTGCAGGTATCACTATCGTAAGATTAAACGGAACCGTTGCTCAATTATTTAAAGATTGGTTAGATAAAAATTTTCCGGACAGAGCAGAAAAAGTATGGCATCAGATAAGTGAGTGCCACGGCGGAAGCGTGAGTGATAGCAGACCAGGCGTTCGCATGAAAGGTGAAGGGAAAATTGCAGAATCGATTATGCAATTATTTAAACTTTCAAAAACGAAATATATGAATACACCCGAAAAATTTTCGTTTAATAGTTCTGATTTTAATTATAAAGCCGGAGATAAGCAGTTAAGTTTATTTTGATTAAGAGTAATTCTCTTAATAATTGTGTAAAAAATATTATAACATCCATTCTATTAGGGCTTAAAATAAGACACATTTTATTTAGTTTAGCCGACTATAAATAAAGCTAAATGAAAAAGTATACATACACTGAAAAAAAAGATACACGCTCTGGTTTTGGAGCAGGATTGCAGCAGTTAGGGCAAACAAATCCGAATGTTGTAGCACTTTGTGCTGATTTAATAGGATCCTTAAAAATGGATGCTTTTAAAGCTGAAAATCCTGAACGCTTTTTTCAAGTAGGTATAGCTGAAGCCAATATGATTGGTATTGCGGCAGGCTTAACCATTGGTGGTAAAATACCATTTACAGGGACGTTTGCTAACTTTAGTACAGGCCGTGTTTACGATCAAATCCGCCAAAGTGTGGCGTACTCAGATAAAAATGTGAAAATCTGCGCTTCTCATGCAGGCTTAACTCTAGGAGAAGACGGGGCTACTCACCAAATCTTAGAAGACATTGGTTTAATGAAAATGTTACCACACATGTGTGTCATCAATCCTTGCGATTATAATCAAACAAAGGCCGCTACAATTGCTATTGCAGATTATGTAGGCCCAGTATATTTGCGTTTTGGTAGACCAACTGTTCCAAACTTTACACCTGCTGATCAAAAATTTGAAATTGGAAAAGCAGTAATGTTAAACGAAGGAACTGATGTAACCATTATTGCAACAGGTCACTTAACATGGAAAGCTATTGAAGCTGGCGAGAAATTAGCCGAACAAGGCATTAGCGCTGAAATTATTAATATTCATACGATTAAGCCTTTGGATAACGAAGCTATTTTAAAATCGATTGCTAAAACTAAATGCTTAGTTACTGCTGAAGAGCACCAAATGAATGGTGGTTTAGGAGATAGCGTTGCGCAATTATTATCACGTCATACACCTACTCCACAGGAGTTTGTAGCAGTTAATGATAGTTTTGGCGAGAGCGGAACACCAGATGAATTAATGACAAAATATGGCTTAGATACCATTGATATTATAAACGCAGCTCATAGTGCTATCAAAAGAAAATAAAATTTTAATTCGATAATTATTTAAGTGCTTTCTAAAATATTAGAAAGCGCTTTTTTTTTATAAGGACTTAACCAATTATTTCATCCAATAAATTAGTGTAAGTTCGAGCACAATTTTCGCGTGAATATTTATCAATAGAATTAGATTGAACCCGTAAGGTGTTTGATTTGTATTGAGCATATAAATTCAATACTTGTTTTTTAGTGCCTTCATAATCATCAAAATCAACCATAACACCTGCTTGCGTTTCTTTTAAAATACTTGCTGCATCTGCATTTGGCAAGCCCACACCGAAAATTGGTCGCTTAGCCGCTAAGTACTCAAATAATTTACCTGATAGTACGCCTGCATTATTTGGTGTATTATTCAAAGGCAATAGTAAAATTGGTGATTGTGCCATTGACTTTACAATCTCGCTATGAGGCATGTATTCGTATTTTTGAAAATTAGTTTCTAAACCTTGTTGTTTCAAACTATCTAAAACAATGGCATCTGTTTTTCCCGTAAATTTCAAAATCAATTCTTTTCTTAATTCCGGATTTTCTTTACACAAATCGCCCAAAACTTTCCAAAGGGTATATGGGTTTCTATCTTTATTTAATGCACCTGTATGATGAAACATAAATCCGTCTGATACTTTAGAATCAACCCCGATAGCTATCGGGGTAAAATCATCGGTATCAAAACCATTAGTAATGATATCTACTTTTCGATTACCTAATTTTTCTAAATCTTTCCCACAACTTGGGCTAATCGTTACCACTTTGTTGGCTTGTGTTAAAACTTGATTTTCTAATTTCTTATGTTTAGCATCAGCAAAGGAACTTAGTTTTAATTGACTATAAAAATCAATTTGAGTCCAAGGATCCCTGAAATCAGCAATCCAAGGGGTATTGAATTTTTGTTTAAGTCCCATAGCGATTAAATGCATGCTATGCGGTGGTCCCGTACTAATAACAGCATCAATGTGATGTTCTTTAATATAATCGGATAAATAAGAAATAGAAGGTTTAATCCAAAATTTGCGTGCATCCGGTATAAAGAAATTACCACGTACCCAAATCATAGCAGATTGCAATAATGTATTTTCTTTCTCTTCCGATAAAAAACCTTGATTAACAGCATCTGTTTTTTTCTTACGCATGATCTTACGATAGATATCATAAGGCTCTGTGATTTGCGTTTTAAGAATTATTAAATCTGATGGAACATCTTTTAATAACGTATCGTCATTAATAGGGAAATCAGGGTTTGACGGCGTATATATAATAGGCTCCCAACCAAATTTCCTAAAGTATTTACTAAATTTTAACCAACGCTGCACACCTGCTCCACCTGTTGGAGGCCAATAATAAGTTATGATTAAAACCTTTTTCAACTTATTTAATTACTTTAAATCGTTTAAATAATTTATTGATTTCTTCAATCGATTTAAATTTAATATTCATTAAAGAAAATAAAATAATAGCAAATCCACTTCCTAAAATTGCTCTAACAATTGGATGAAACGCTGAAGAAATAATGAAAATGAATCCTATACATATAATTATACAAAAAAATATGTAAGCAGTGTGCTTTGAAAAGGGTTGCATTTTAAATCTTATTAAAATGTAAATGTATTTCAATAAATTAAATGTACCAATTGCTATTAAAAGAGCGAAAGCGGCGCCGGATATGCCATAAATTGGTATTAATGTATAATTAGCAATAACTGAAATTACTATTAGAATAAACAACAAAAAAGATGTAGCAAAATATTTATGTGATAACATAATAACCGATGAGTTTACTCCCGTTAATAAATTAAATAATGAAGAAAAAGATACAATGTAGAAGGCCATTTTTCCTTGATGATACTCTAGTGGCAGAAACATAAAAATAGCATCTAAACTTGCCCAAAGAATACAAAATAATAATGCGCCAACAAAAAACATATATCGACTACTCATTTCGTAAATTTTTTCAACTTCAGCTACATCGTTAATACTCCAGGCATGTGCAATTTTTGGTTGAGCAATCCGTTCCAAACTATTAAAAGGAATTTCCATAACTACGCACATCATCACCGATGTGGCATACACTCCAACTAAATTTTCATTTAAAAAATGGCCAATCATTAATTGGTCAATAAACTTTATACCTAATGAGGCGAATGCTGTAATCATCATCAGGATAGCAAATAAAAAAATATTTTTTAGATCAAGCGTTCTATAAAATTTCCAATTTATTTGAAATGAAATTGCTTTTAGTTTATACAAATAACACAATAAAAAAATCAATTGTAATAAGAATATTCCAATATATCCTAATACTAATAAATGTTTACTAATTAATTGATAATGGTAAATAATGACTAAAACCAATTGCCCTATCCTAATAAAAACATCAGTTAAAAACACAGTAAATGTTGTTTTTAATAAAGAAGATGAGTAAACTGAATAAACAGATATTAACGAAAGTATAAAAGCCAATACAAGAGATTCATTAAAATACTCAGGAAATTCAGGTGATTTCTGATAATAGTTGACAAAAAAAGATTTATTAATGTATAAAGCACCAGCAATAATAAAGGCTCCAATGGAGGAGATTAAAAAAATAAGTGAAAAGAACCCATTATGAATATTGCTTTCGTTTTTTATTTTGGGAAAAAATCGCATCGTAACACTTCCCATTCCTAATGGCATAATTATCGCTGCCATCCAAGAAAAGGAATATAATAATCTTAGCAAGCCAATATCAGATGATGAAATTAAATGAGGCTGAATATATATAATCAAAAAGCCGAGTCCTGCACCTATATAACTTAGAAAAGTGTTATTAACGCTTTGCTTTTTAATTTCTCCCATTAACTAATAAATTATTTTTTTCGAAAAACAGTAAACTCTGTTGTAGGACTCTCTTTGCAATTATCAACGGCTATAATTTCAAATGGATAAATTAATGGCCCCATAAGATAACCCATAAAAGGCAATACATATAATCCATTTTCTAATAAAAACCAGTAGGCTTTAATAAACGGATTCTTTGTATCAACGGGTTTATTTACAAAATACATAAAAGGCTTATAAATCTCCAATTCAAAACCATTTTTAATAAACGTATCCATCAAATATTCTTTAGAACGCGAAACTTGACTCTCACCACGAATTGTATCTTGATGCAAATAAAAATCGGAGTATACAAAATAACCTCCTGGTTTTATTATAGATGAAATATTTTTAATAGATTGCTCGAAACGGTTATCGTCTACAATATGAAATAATACATCCATTGAAGATATTAAATCATAAACCTCATATTGGTTATTATCATTAAAATTAACATCACCTATATCTGATAAAAAGAAATGATGTTTAGGAAAAATAGTTTTAAGATTTTCAACGGATGTTTGCGTAATATCAATGCCTGTTATTTTTTTAACATTAAATTCGCTCCAAGATTGTATATAAAATCCTGTACCAGAACCTATATCCAAAACATTACAATCATTAAATTTGACATTTAACTTTGAAACTTGTTTAGAAAAAACATGTTTACGCACCTTATACGCCCATTTATTAAAAGATGGTCCCAATTTTTTAAATCCTACACCTTCTAATCCTTTAATGTTATGTAATCTATCTTCCCAATAATTATCAGGGTTAAATACTTTTTCTTCCATTTTTTAATTTCAATATATAAATTTTTGAATTATTTTTTGTTTTTCTTTAGGCACCAAATAATAATCAACGAACTCTGTGGGATTATTTCCAAAGGTATTTACTAATTCAAGACCTCTATCAGTTGCCCTATAGTATAAATAATTATAATCTCTCAATACTTCTTCAATTTCATTTTCAACTTGATGCTTTAAAATTTCACATTGTATAATAGGACGATGAGTACTTAATACTAATTTCGATCCCATCAATACATAATGTTCATTTGCTTCAGTATCTAATTTTATTAAATCAATTTTTAAATCCCCTAAATTTTCTATTACAAAATTATCCAGTGTATCTATATCAACCTCAAAATTAATTTTCGTTCTGTCTCCAGATTGATGTTGACTTAGTCCGCCATCACCTGTTAATTGAGGCCAATGTTTAAATTTTTCGTTAGCTATAGAATAAAAAGTGGCTCTGCCTTTTTGATTCGACAAAGCTAGTTTTTGTGGTTTAATATTACTAAAATTATTTATTTTAATATTTTCGACTAAGTAATTGAAAGCAGAAGGCATTGGTTCAAACGCATAAACGATAATATCCTTATTCTTAATAGAAGAAGATAATAAAGAATAATACCCAATATTAGCACCAATATCAAAAAATATCTTTGAATTTTTAACAACTTCACAGAATATTTTAACTGAACTAAATTCAAATCCTTCAATATTATCCCAAAATAAAACTTTGGAAGCATAGCTAGTTGGATTAGTAGCAAGCTTAAACGGGGGGATATTGTTTCCTCTTACTTTATAAGTGCCATGGATTGGAAATTTATACTTGGTAGGTAAGTTTTTAGAAAATGGTTTTAAAGTATTTCTTAAAAAACTATTTATACCTTTGTTATATAATAAATATTTTAACATAAATGCAACACCATTCTATACTTCTTATCTCATACTGGTATCCTAACAAAAGTAATAAAAATTTTGGAATTTTTGTAAAAAGACATGCTCAGGCAATAAAAGATGAAAATAATGTTATTGTGCTTTCTGTAATTATTTTAAAAGGGAAATCTTTATTCAAAAAAACTATCGAAACATTTCATGACGAAAATGGTATAGAAAATCATCAATTTTATTTCGAATCTAAATTTAACAAATTATTATATGTTTTATTGCCATTAC
>CAILKE010000022.1 GCA_903834765.1 uncultured Bacteroidota bacterium | reverse complement strand
AGACGTGTGCTCTTCCGATCTTATATTATAATATTCTGAAGGATTTATAAGTAGCTTACTAAATAGGTTTGAATAAGTAAGAGTTATATCTCGTATATCATGATGATAGCCAGAATAATTTTTAATATAATTTCCGGCTATCTTTTGATGGGCCTGAATAATGGAAGTCATTAATTCAGGCATGATAAATTTGTTTATTTCTTTCAAAATTTAAATATTACATAAAGAACTTATGGTAATTGTTTTGGATTAATATTTCTAACCTAGTTCTAGCTATCTTCTTGCTTCAACATTTTCAAAATGATAATATTCATCTAAATTGCCGTCAAATAGTGTAATCGTTTCGTAATCGACATTATAAGAATTGTTTTGTTCTATCCAATCTTCCATCCATTGATTATTATAGATGTACTGATCAGTATTCAATTTATCTTCTGAATTATTTTCAATTACTTGAATTTCCGGCCTAAACGAAATATATAAATCGAGTGTTTTTTTTAAGTAGTTACCTAATAAATTATTGGATGATTCAAGAAATAAATCTAACGTTTTTTGAATTTTCACATCGTCATTTTGATTTACAAAATTAATTTCCTTAAAAATATTTTCGATATTTTGTTTTAGTTCATTTCCCAAAAAAATCTGCTCATTAAAAGAATCAATAATGGTATCTGTAATTTCCTCTTTGTTAGGTTGACTAATTCCTTTGGAATTACTGAAGGATATGATTTTCATATCTGGACTAATTGTCGTGATAATATTTTTCATATTTTTTTGTTTAATATTTATTAAATAATTTAATTTATTTCGTTCGAATAGAACATTTGTATTAATTATGAAACTACCAATGCATTCGATTGTTTTTTAACTATAGTAGGGTTTGATTCTTTGGTTTTTTTATCTTCTTCCTCAATTGGTATTTCAGTAGATTTGATTGCTTCAGACCAAAATTTTTGATTTTGTTTAATAACTGAATTGAATTGCTCGTTAATCTCTTCTATTATTTTTTTGTTATTTCCTATGGTAGAGTCTAATCCTTTCATATAACCTTCAGTTATCGAATTTATGATTTTCATGGAGGCGTCTATTCGTTTTTCAACTGTATCCATATATTCTTTACTTATTAAATCATAATTTTTGTCATTGTATTTAAATTGACTATTAAAATTATTTATCAACTCTTGATTATATTCAATCATTTTTTTATACATAGAATCAACTAATGGTTGAAATGAGTGTGTAAAATTTGTAGAATTTCCATTACTGCTAAATGACACAGGAAACCATTTAGTTAAATCATTTTTAAATATAGAATCTGTAATGGGATTTGTATTCCATCCCTTGCTATTATTTATAACTGAGTTAAGCATGTTATTGTAAAATCCTGTGGTGAGATTTACTTGCTTGTTATAAATGTCCATCATGGTAGAATTTGTATCGTTGAACCATTTTTCGGCTACTTTCATGCTTTCAGCAAAAGTTCCAGTTGTTTTTGTTGTTTCCATTTTTTTTAGGTTTTTTGGGTTTATGAATAAAACAAAAGTATCGTCTGATGATTCGATAATCTATAACTTTAATCATTACGATTAATGAGATTTTACGGTTAAAAAATATTTCTTAATTAATATAATGCTATGTGGTAAATAGATAAAAAATATTCCTAAACTGTTTTCATTTAATGAGTATAAATTATTTTCATAATTTAAAGTAAAGTTAATTGAATTAAGATTTTATGCTTTTACAGCTGGATATCAATCAAATTATTTTTTGATGAAAAACCAATGCCAAATATTATAAAATACAATTTTAAAATAATAATTAAATAAGTTTGACAGCCGATTCGTTAGTATGGTGAAATGCCATTAAAGGCACATTTGTATGGTATGACATTTGTTTTGTAATACTTTTTCCGAAAATTTTATCGATATAATTGCGATGATGTGTTGACATCACTAATATACTTGTTGAATTATTATCCAAATAATTCTCTAAGGCATCTTCAACATCTTCGCCTTCCAATAATTGAAAAGACATATTGCTATAAAGTATATTTTTGTTTACTTCATCCATAAATTTTTTCATTTCTTTCTTTTCTTCATCTTGCGAATGTGAATTTTCATATATATGTAAAACATTTACTTGCGCATTAAATAATTTTGCTAAATCAACAATTTTTTCTAAAACATAAATATCACTTTCTTTATATGAAGTAGCATATGTTATTTTTTTGATATCATTATATAGTGCTTCTTCTGGCACAGCAATTACTGGGCAACTAGCCTTTTCAATTATTTTTGCTGTATTACTACCAAAAATTGTATTTAAAAAATTCGATTCGCCTTTGGTTCCCATTACTACTAAATCAATTTCTTTTTCTTTAATAGTATTGATAGTTGCTTCTACTGGAGAGTCTTCTATACTTAAACATTCATATTCAACTCCCCCCACTTGTTTTATTTTAAGCGACTCTTCTTTTAATTGTTTTTCAGAGCTTATGGCTAAGTGTTTGTTTTCCTCTACAATATAATCGAGTGGGATATAAGGATTTGTGTAATTACTTTGATACGCATGTAACAAAATTATTTTTGCATTTAATCTTTTAGCTATATCGATAGCATAATATAAAGCATTTTCTGCATTTTCTGAAAAGTCGGTTGGTACTAATATAGTTTTCATAAGATTTTATTAATGAGTTATTATGATTTTAGATTTTTTATAATTATAAGTTGCTACAAAATATTAAAATTGCTTTAATCAAGTTTGATTAAACTAAATGACTTCTTCTAATTCTAATTTATTTTCAACGCTTCTCACACCAGGAATAGCCCATACAGAACGTTCAGCCTCTTCATACTCTATCCAATTATTTATTTTCCCCGTTAAAATGACTTTGTTTCCTTCTGTTGTAATTATGATTTTATCTGCATCTATATTAGCACTTCTAACAAAAGCAGAGTGGATTTTATTTTTTATTTCAGCTGTTGATGGTTTATTTGCTATGGTGATATTATTTATAATGCTTTTTACTCCTATAGTATCTCCTAAAACTTGTGTTAATGATTTTCGTTGATAGTCCCAATCGACACTTCCCTCCAAAGTAACGCAACCATCTTCTACTAATACTTTAAGATTATGTATTGGATGTACATTCCATTCAATAACATTAATTACCATGTGTGCAATTTCACTATCGGTTTTCTTATGTTTTTCATTGAGGTTTACAATAATTTCTTCTGCTACCGCTTTAACCCCATTTAATTTTTTGACAGCTCTTTCTATAGCTATTTTTTTAGGGTAAGAATCAATTAAGCCAGAGAGTGAAACGATTCCGTCTTTTACGGATACACCAATTTCATTTGCATTAATAAAAGGAATGCTGTTTAACTCTTCCATAACGTTTTTTTGGATTTCGATATCTTTAGTCATATTATATTTTTTAAATTGTTTTTTTATGCTTTTATCCTTGAGCTAAATTATTTCTAATTAATTTACCTCTCTATGTAAAGCATCAAAAAGCCGAATGATTTTAGTCACTGCAATTATATTGATGTGGCTCCTATTATATTTAGTAATTATGTTTTTGTAATATTTGAAGAATATAATATATAAATATTAATAGTATTTATTTCTCTTAATCTCCTTACCAATTCTTAATGTTAAAGATCACCTTGCATTTTGATTCACCTCATGGAACTTTAAATGGTTTGTCAATTACTTTGTTTTTTAATTAACCTATTTATTAATCAACTAAAAAAAATGTTATGAAAACAGATGTTGAAATTCAAAAAGATGTAATGGAAGAACTTAAATGGGAACCATTACTTACAGCAGCAGAAATTGGTGTTGCTGTTAAAAACAGAGTAGTTACACTTTCAGGAACAGTCGATTCTTATTACAAAAAGGAAGAGGCTGAAAATGCTGCAAAGCGTGTATCAGGAGTAATGGCGGTAGCAGAGGATATTGAAGTAAAGCCATTTGCTACAGCTAAGAAAAATGATACTGAAATTGCACGAATTATTGCGGATACCCTTAAATGGGATAGCTTAGTTCAGGAGGATAAAATAAGAGTAAAAGTTGAAGATTCATGGGTTACGCTTGAAGGAAATGTTGATTGGGAATTTCAAAAGGATTCGGTAAAAAATTCAATTAAAAATTTGATTGGTATTAGAGGTGTTAGTAATAATATTACAGTAAAACCATCTGTTACAGCTAAAGATATCAAACAAAAAATTTCATTAGCGTTTCACAGAAGTGCAACTATTGATGCAAGTAAAGTTGAAATTGAGATTGAAGGTAGTAAAGCGATTTTAAGTGGACGAGTTCGATCTTGGTCTGAAAAGAATGATGCGGAAGACGCTGCATGGAAAGCTCAAGGAATCACTACTATTGAGAATAAATTAGTAATTGACTCAGGTGTATATGTCTATTAATTTTTTTAGAAATTTCACTATTAAATTTAAACGAGGGATACTATAAAAGTATCCCTCTTTAATTAGTGTTGATTTACAAATGTAAATTGACACTTACAACTATAGTGATGAAGATCATTCTTTGAAATAAGTTATCTCATTTTCAAGAACAGAATTAACTTATAATCTTGTATATATAGTCCGAAATTTTGTATTTATGGATTGGTTATTAATAATTAAATATAAAAGAAATGTGTAAAATTAAATCCGCAGTACTTATAGATAACTGTGCTATCAATAATTTTCTTAATAGTAAGATTTTAGAATCATATGGTATAACTAATCTTATATCTTTTAATAATCCTAATAAGGCATTAGATTACCTTAAAGAAACAAATTATAGGTATCAATTAATTTTGGTTGATATCTTCATGCCAATAATGGATGGTTTTGAGTTTATTGATACATTTTATGATTTAAAAATTAATAAAAAGCATGGTAAACTTATTATTCTTTCATCTACTATGGATCCTTATCATAATGAAATGTCTAAAATGAAAAAAATTAAAATTATTGAAAAACCATTGTCTATTGATAAAATTTTATTAAATATGAATGTAAATTAAAAGTTAGTTGTAATGTTTTTATAATAAATATTGAATTTTTGAAATAATAATAATGTTTGAATTAGTCTACCGCTCAACTTCAAAAAATAATATTAATAATGATGACATTTCTATTATTTTAAAATCTTCTAGAGTATTTAATTCTAAAAATGATATTACAGGATGTCTTCTTTATCATAACCATGAATTTATTCAAATTATAGAAGGAGAGGAAAAAATCGTCAGAGAGTTATATGCTAGAATTGAAAAAAATCCTATGCATGATAATATTATACTTTTGAATGAAAGCAATATAAATTCCAAAGCATTTGGCAGCTGGAGTATGGCTTACTATCAACTTGGAAGTGATGATATAAAAAATATTATGGAAATGCTGTTTATAAATAATTTTGTTACTTTAGCAGATTTGGTTGATAAACCAACTCATGCTTTAAAACTTTTTTGGTATATTTCAAAACAGTTATTACTTGAATAAAAAGTTAGTAATAATAGTATGATTACATAATATATGAACTAACTAGTACTATTTATTTAAGTATTCTTTGTATGGTATCTAAAGAGAATAATATTGATTTTCAACTTTTATTTGAATCACTAACAGGGTTTTACCTTATTCTTTCGCCTTCTTTAAATCTGTTAGCAATTAGCAATGGCTTTGTTGACTCTATAAATATTAAGAAAGAAGATATTATAGGAAAGCATTTATTTGATATTGATGCATTGTTACCTGATAGGAACAATGAAAATGATTTTGCTAGTTATTGCTCTTCACTATATTTTGTTTTAAATAATAAAACCCCTCATTCTATTATTCTTAAGAGAAATTTTAATTCGAATTCCGATAGTATGGTAGGAAAGAGATTTTGGCGTTACAGAAATAAACCTGTTATGAATGCATCAAACAATATTGAATATATTACACATTTTGCTGAAGATGTAACAGATATTTTAGGACTTAAAAAAGAACATATTTCAAAAGAAGGACTTCTTGAAAGTTATAATAATTTAAATAAGTCATTTCTCAAAACACCACTTGAACTTGAGTTATTAAAAAAAAACTATGATATAGAAAAAAATAAAACTAAACGTAAACAAAAAAAAATTAATTCAAATAAAGATCACACGTTAAATAATACTGAAAGTCAAGTCAATTCTGATAAGTTCGTTGAATCAAGTGATGAGCTGATTAAATTACATAATTTTATACATGAATTTTATGATGGAATTGATCATAAAGTAAGCGATAATAAATTGGAATCTTTAATTAAAAACATTGAAGAATATAAAACGGTCTTAGATGAGACTAGTATCTTAGCTGTTACTGATCTTAAGGGAAAAATTCAACACGTTAATGAAAATTTTTGTAAAATATCTAAATACTCAAAGGAGGAATTAATAGGTAAAGATCATCGAATTATTAATTCTGGTTATCATTCAAAAGAATTTTTTAGTGATTTATGGACAACAATTTCAAGCGGAAAAGTTTGGAGAGGAGAGTTGAAAAACAGAGCGAAGGATGGGACATTTTATTGGGTAGATACCTCTATTTTTCCTTTTGCCTTCGAAAATGGTGCGTTTAGTAAATATTTAGCAGCTCGAATCGATATCACTAAGCATAAAGAATACATCGATGAGTTAATTATAAGGGAAGAAAATTATCGAAATTTATTTGATAATTCATTAGTTGGAATTTGTTTAATGAATATGACTGATGAAACGCCCATTAGCATTAATGAAACATGGGTTAAATTATTTGGTTATAAATCAGAAGCTGATTATTTAAAAAATTATAACTCGCGTATTCATCATGTGGAAATGGAAGATAAGATGCAGATTTCTGATTACTCTGAATCAAATAACACCATTCAAGAATTAAAAAAACTTGATGGCACACATTTTTGGGTTAAATTATTTGTGAAATTAAATCATGATAAAACATTAGCACAAATTGTAATAGTTGATGTGACAGAGCAGATTAGAACTCAGGAAAACCTTGAAGAGAAAGTAAAAGATAGAACATTAGAACTTACTAAATTATTAAATAACGAAAAGGAGTTTAATCAATTAAAATCACGCTTTCTTACTATGGCGTCGCATGAGTTTCGCACTCCATTATCTTCAATTCTATCAAGTGCTTCATTAATTGAAATGTATACTCAAACTGAGCAACAAGATAAAAGAATTAAACATATAAACCGCATTTATTCATCTATAAATAACTTAACAGGAATTCTTTCTGATTTTCTTTCAATTGGTGAGTTAGAAAATGGACTAATAAAAATAGAATACATCGAATTTAATATGTTAGATTTTTTGGAATCTATTGTTGGAGAATTAGATGGTATGATAAAACAAAAAGCTCAACATATTAACTTTTTTCACCATGGTGAAACTAGCATTAAGCAATCAAAAAAAACAATCAGAAGTATTTTACTTAATTTGTTATCCAATGCAAGTAAATATTCTCAATCCAATAAAGAAATTCAAATAATTTCTAAGATAGAGGATAAGAAATTAATAATTAGTGTTGAAGATTTTGGAATAGGTATTCCTTTAGAAGATCAAAAATTCTTATTTAATGAATTTTTCAGAGCAAAAAATGTTGAAAATATTCAAGGAACAGGAATAGGACTAAGTATTGTAAAAAAATGTGTCGTATTACTAAATGGGAGTATTGATTTTACAAGCAAACTTAATAAAGGAACTGTCTTTACAATTGAATTGCCTCTAACTTAATCTATTAAGCTAAATAGATAAATGAGATTTATTATTAATAAAAAAGCCACTTAAATTAAGTGACTTTGGTGGGAGAAACCATACCCGAATCGAACCGAATTATCAAGGATTTACCTATGATTCAGCACGTTAAGTTTTTATAATTTTTATTATTTAATCTCAAGGAAATTATTTAAAGGCGCTATCAATTAAGTCTGAGTATCTTTGTACTAAGTTATCAACGCAATCTATAATTTTCGAAATCTTCTCATTACTTGAATTATCAGCATTTGATAGAAATTCATGCACACTTTGCAATTGCAAACCAAAGCCAAATTTCTTTTTTTCTGAGTGTGTCAAATGATCAGTTATATAATAACAATCTTCAATAATTTTAAGCAAAATTTTTAACTGTTCAGTATATTCATCCTCGTCATAAACATCTTCAAGACTACTTTTTATACTTTGCACCCCTTCATTTGATAATATATACTTTGCAAATCGTTTTACAATCCTTTTGTGTTCATCACATTTTTCATTGTTTCCAAGTAAATCAATATCTAATTGTTCATCATACGTATAAATTACTCCCATTATTTTGCTAAAATGAGTATTTAAATAACTGTCCTCTTCATTATCATCAAAATATTCGGAATCATTATCCCTGCTAATCTCATTATCAGCTTTATTTTCATGTTTTATTATTGCTATCTGTTTGTCAGCTTCATCTGCGCATTCTTTAACTACATGATCAAATTTATATCTATCATTAGAATACCATTTCCTAAGTAAACCTTCTAAATAGCTTCGTGCTTTTGTGGCCTTAAATTCAATATCATCAATTTCTTCTTTACTTTTTTCGTCTAAAAAAGCGATATCTACCATTGCCTTGGTTAAAATTTGTCTATATTTTTTTATGTCTTCATCTGCTTTGGTAGACGCTTCGCTCATTTGATTGTTAAATTCAATATCTTCATCCCGTCTGTATCTTTGGATATCTTTATTTGAACTCGAATAAGATTTATTTGAAGCATTTCCAGTATTCCTTTCATTAATCAATCTCTTAATGCGCTTGCTGTCGTTATCCGTGAAACCGTGAACACAAATGTTTGTTCCCTGTGAATAAAATTTAATGTCGCAAAATCCTATAAAAGGAGAATCTACCGACATTGTTATTTGACCCAATGGAAATGAAGTAGCAATACCACCAAATAATTTAGGTGATTTAATAGTTACAGAATCTTCATCAATAATAATTTGATCTGGGAAAATTCTATTTCCTTCAGACAGACGCGAAGCAGTAAATGTTGGCATTATGTAGAATTTTTAAAATGTGATAAATTACTATAAAATTGATTAAGAACTGTGTAAACTATTAAATTCATATTCAGATAAAATTACCACCTGATAACATTGTTTTTCAAAAAAATAATCTTTGTGCATATCCAACTTAATACTTTCTTTATATTCATCAAAGTCGTGAAATGATTCCATTTCCTTGTCACTATCTGATATGCAAAATTTATCCACTTGCATTACACCCTCTTTTATGAATATACAGTAAAAGGTTTCTTCCATTTTGTTATTTTTAAGTTTTAATTTAAAGAAATACGTATCATAAACTCCTCTACTTTAATTAAAATTCCCTAATATTATTTAATCTCTCCTTTAGTATAGCCTTTTTCATTTACATAAAATACATTCACTATTTTTTTGTTTCTCACTGCACTATAATATGTATTTATGTTTTTTTCAGAATTTATAGCCGCAAGAAACGCTTTATATATTGTATTATACTTCAATGGAAAATAAAAATAACTATTTACAACACTCCAATTCTCAGCATTAAAATCAACAAAAATAGAAGGCTTTGAACTATAATTTACTTCGCCTACAGCTTGAATAAGAACTCTAGCTTCTAATTTGTATTTTCCATTAGTAATGCTATCAATTTGCTTCAAATATTCACTATTCATATTTTATTCTGCATTAATTCCTTCCTAAGTTTCATCCAAATTTTCCCCATTATTTTATTACCCAACCATTCCTTCCCATTATATTCTATTTTAAAAGGACTCATATTACCTAACCATCCATAAGGAAGATAAACTTTTGTAAAAGAATTAACAATTTTATTTTCCATAATTAATAGAGTTGAGTTTAATTAAACACAAAAATAGTTTTGAATATAAAAAAAGAAGAATTTGAAAAGACAAACATATGACCTATTTAACAAATTAATTTAACCAATGAAACCAGGTTGTTTGTGTAATTAGCATAACCCCATTGTTTTTACATACCATCATCGTATGACCTGTACCACCACTTTCAGGTTCGGATGTATCTATATAAAATATTCCAAAAGTGGCTTTAGGTATGTCCTTTGTGCCAATTACTTTAACTGTATCACGTATGATATAAGCTCCTTTTTGAGCCGAAGTATTGGTAGCACCGGAAGCATATTGTTCAATTAACCCTGAGTTTTTTTTATTTGCTTTAGATTGATAAATCACTTGAGGTTCATTCACGATATCAATTTTATCGAGGGCATATGTCGTTCCTGCATGATTTGTTTTTTTACGATGATCAGTATAAGGAGTAATTACCTCCATTCGCGCAGGATTAACAGAACAAACTCCTTGCGTAAATAATTCATCAGCACCTTTAGCGTTTCCACTCCTAAAAGTTATGTGTATGGAATTTTCAGCCAATAATTTACCGACTCTAATTAATTTATCCTCATCACCCGGTTTTACATTTCTTTTACCCTCAAGTAAAACAATAGCACCTGGTTTGTCAAACTTTTCTATAAAATCATTAAATATTCTTAGGTTCATAATTTTGTATTTAGCATTTAAATAAATTACATAGACCAAAAATCAGCCATTATTTTTTTGTACAATATTGCTGTTTTTTCGGGCATTAAATTTTTGGCATAGTCTTTTTCTAACCTGCCGCAAACGCTTAACATTTTTCTATAGCCCCATTTAGCAAGCTTTTCATTTAAATCATATTTTTTAGGATTATAACCATCATTGATTGCAAATAAAATGAGTTCTTCAAAAACACGCATTTCATAATAAATCCCCATTTCATCGGAATCATTATTTGCATGTTTTATTCCATAATCATGTATGTATTTCGATAGGTCTTCAAAAGATTTTGATTTTACTTCCATAATTGTAAATTTTTGATTGGTTTATGCAATAGTATATTTAAAATAAAAAAAACAAGAATATAAAATGACAATAGTGTGTCCAATTTATAAATTAATCAATAAGTAATATTTTTCGTGAAATATTTTAGAAGTTATAAATAACTGAAATTTTCCTGCAATCTTTTGTTAGCAAATTCAAGCATTTCCTTATCTTTTTCGAATGCAGCTAGCACAACTTTTTTATTGGCGCGATATTCTTTAGAAACGTGCTTTAAAAGAAGTCCATCAAATTCTACATCTTCAATATGTTGTTTTAATTCTGTGTCCAATTGATTATATTTTAATTAATATAAGATTGAATTTTAAGAGATAATTTATTTTTACAGACCAAGATTTATTAAATCTCTATACCCAATTAAATCATCCCATTTGTCATTTGAAATAAACGGTTTTAAGAAATCTAAATGATTTAACTGTACTATTTTGAAAGATTCAATGTTATCTTTAATAATTCCAATTAATTCATCTTGTTTTTCAACAGGCTTTAGCACTTCAACTTTTAAAATATCTTCTTCAGTTAAAACATTTTTTAATAACTCGTAATTAATAATGTAGTTTTCAATAATGAGTTTTCCATTCGCTCCTTGTTTTATTAATTCTTTGTGTCCGTGATATTTTGAATTTTGGTTTTCAGGTAATAGTTTTACGAAAAATTTAAAGAGGTCACTATCTTCATTTATCGCTAACCAAACATAATATTGAGCAATCGCTTCTTTTAATTCTGTAGACTGAATATTAAAATTGCTATTATTATGAAAATCTTCTTTGGTTTTATCCACTGGTTTTGTAGGTAATTTACAATGATGTATCCAGTGACCTAATTCGTGTAGTAGAACAATTTTAGTTAAAGCAATGTTTGCAAATTTTGGGTCTATTGTAATTTCATCATCCTTCAAGGCAGAAACAATTTTATCACTAGCCTTACTTATATTTTTATGATATAATACAATACGGCCTTCTGATTTCCATTTCTTTTCATGAAAATATATCCCTAAAACACCATCCAAAATGTCTTCTGTTTTGGAGTCAGGTTCTTCATCAGATATAATAATAACCGGTAAATCCCATTTTAATCCTGTACAGTCTACAAATGCTTTAGAGGTGCAATTTGAATTAAAAATCGTTTCGAAATAAGAATTCATTTCTGAATTATGCAGTATTTCTGCGAGTCTATGGTCTTTCATATATTTTAATTTTTATCTATTTTTTAATTTTGACTAGTTCAGGAATATCATAAAAACAAATATTAATATTCGTTTTCCCTTTTGCATCGCCGTAGGTGTGTATACCGTTATTTTTTAAAGCTTCTTTAGCTGTGGCTTCTATTTTTTCGCAAATACGCATACCTGGACCTTTCTGCCCTTTGACACCTTGCTTTTTGTTACCTGGTATATTATAAATTCTATTTTTTTTATAATCACCTGCATCTTGGTATAAATCAGAATTTACATCTGTCAATACTTCATTTATTATATTATCAAGTGTTGCATAAATAAAATAGAAATTAGTTTCGATTTTGTCTTTAACGGCAAGAATTTTAATTTTTAATTCATCAGCACCACAAGTACTATTTTTTTTATGAATAGAATCTAAATCTCCGCTAAATTTAATACTTCTGATATGACCTACATTAATTAATCTATCATCTTTCACGGGGTATTCACTTAATTTCTGAACATTTAAATAATTATCAAAAAAATGTGCGTCTGGATACCAAATTAATGAGTTATGATTTATTTTAACTGCATCAAAAGATGAAAGGTTGTAGGGGTCATAAAGATTTTTATTATTCTTAAATTGATTAAATATTTCAATATCTGAATAGACATTTTGAATAGATTCATTTACAATATCAAATAAATCCTTTCGACTATTTAAGTATCCGCCTGTTTGTTTTTTATGTTGTTTAATTCTAGATTGTAAATTCTTTCTAATCCCAACATATAGTGGGCAAAATTTCTCTTCGTCCTCACCTTCAACGGGTATTTTTACACCAACAATATAAACACCAGGCGTTTCTGGAATACCTTTTAAATCATCGGGATTAAATTGCCAAGGAACACTTTTATTATTTATGAGACTTGTTGTAAATTTTATTGTTGCCATATTATTATATTTTAATTTATATTATTTATCAATCAGCTAATTTAATTTTCATTTAATTTAAATAGTTCAACATCTTTAGCAAACATCTTCGTAAACCTAAGATAAACTTCAAGTGTTTCAATATCTTTATAAAGCGCTAATTTTGATAAGCTGAATATATATTGGTTCTTTAAATTATTATCTAATACGTCACTTTCAAGATTATTAATAATTATATTATTACTAAATAGATTTAAACTAATCTCCGCTAAAGCAAAATACATAATTAATTTTAAAACGGCACAACACGATATCATTTTTTCCATCTTTAAAACAGTAGCATAACGCAATCCTAATTTTTCGATAGTTTTACTATAAATAACAATTTCATTAGTTTCCTTATTAACTTCCCATAATACAGAATAGCTCTGATGAATCCAACTATACAAATTTCCACCAATTTTATCTTCCTCATTAAAATACTGAGATTTAAAATCTCTTGATTGGATATTATGTTTTTCTAAATTTGGACAATTTATAAAAACTACCGTGGGTTTATGTATTTTAAAATTTTCAGTCATTAATTTACTGAAATTTTGAAATACTCTATCAAATGTGTTTTTTAAATTGACATTGTTTATTAAAAAATCATTCATTGTATGGTTGCTTTATTTTTTTATTAATACTCTTAATTTGTTACATTTTTGTTTCAACCACATGTTTTTCACAGTGCAATTATTCTAATGCTTCATTGCCACTTCTTATTCCTTTTTCGCTGCCAGGTATTAAAAAAAAAGCTAAAAAGAATTGTATTGGAGTAATATTTGAAAATAAATCATCCATTTATAAAATACATAACTCCAGAAAAGATGCTACTATTAAGTCGAACAATTGCTTTGACTTTAGTGAAATTAATAATAGTATTAGCTTAAATGCAATACATTCAACATGTATTTGGGTTATGTTATTTTCTAGAAGCTTTTTCTTCTAACATTAATTCTAATGCATATGAAAATTCTTGGTGTTTAACATCCATGTTTGGAAATAAATGTAAGATCAATCTAAATACAATGAAGTGAATGATTAAACCCATTAAAATGATACCGAAGTTGTGGAATGATATTGCTATTGGCACCACAACGGCAAATTGAAACAATAATGTTGCAATAAACATGTTTGATTTTTTTGTTACTTTTTTTGCAAATTTTGTAAAGACAATAATTTTTCTCAAAAATGAATCAGATATCGTATTTAAATCACTTAATTCAGATTGAACTTTTTGGAAATTGATATTTTTCATGGCTTTAAGTTTTTTAGTTATTAATAATTTATATTACAAATAAAAATACTTGATTTAGTATACTTATTTTTTTTAAAGATTGATATCTGTATTTACTTTTTTTATATTGACTAATGTAAAATTATAGTACAAACAAAAAAAAGTAAAATATGAAAAGACAACCGTGTGTCCAATTTAAAATTAAATTTTAAATTCACAATACTCTCATTTCAATTCTTAAGAGACTTATTTAAACGTTGAAGTAGTAAGTATTTTGCTAATAATAGCCATTAACCTTGTGGTATAAAATCTTTCGGTCAGGATTAACATCTTCTAAAAGTTTGATGTCTCTTCTTATAGTTCTTCGAGAAATTTCATATTTAGTGCAGGTTTCTTCAACATTAATAAATAACCCATTTTTCAATAATTGATACAAATCAATTAGCCGTTTCACTTGATTTTGCAAAACTATTTGCCTTTCGCTAATTGCAATTTTCTTTTTTTTGACATTAAGGTTATATAAAGCAATTTCAAAAGAAATATTAGGATTTATTTTTTTCAAAAAATTCAAATCCCTTCCTATAGTTCTAACACTTGTATCATATCTAAATGCAAGCATTTCTTTATCAATATAACTACCCCATTCAATCAAATGATATAAGGTTAATATTCTAAATACTCTTTTTTTAAATTGTTTTTTTCTGAAAGCAACTTCTCTAATCGCCATTTCTAAATTACTTTTAATAATTGGCAACAAAAGTTTTTTACTTAATATTACAGGTAATTTTTCAATATTTTTGGATAATGGCCAAGGTACTTTAGTTCGAATTTCGCCTGATACTAAGATTATACAATCATCATAATTAAAGTACTCATCCATAAAAGTACCTTCGCCTGAATAACTGAGTATTTCATTTATTCTTTTAGAGTCAATAATTCTAATAAAACAAGGAATCGCTACAAAATCTGACATAACAACTGGTACAAAAATTTGCACATTAAGTTGTTTAGCAACGTCATTAACGTATTTTACAAGTTCTTTATTTTCTGACCATAAAATAATGGTATCTGTATTTGAATACAATTTTAAATTTTTAAATTAAATAAATTCTTGTTTTTAACTTTAATAATATTTTTAAATTATCTAATTATTTTATGCAAAAATCAAATTCTTCAAGTTCATTTTCACTATATTGATAAAATATAAATGGTATTTAATTCATTTAATGTTGTTATTTATTTGATATAAATATATCAAATAAAACAATTAAGCGCCAAATTTCAGTATTCTTTATCTGTTTCAAAAATTTATTGGTCTAATTCTGAAGGCCTAGATATTCGAAATGTTTTTGTTGTACTTAAAATATTATTGATGTTTGATTAACTTTTAAAAAAACATTCAATAAGTGCTTATGCGTTATATTCGAAAAGGTTTTAACAAAATTCGTATTATTATTTTGAACACCCATTAATACTTCTTCAGTAATATTTTTATAGGCAAATAAAACTTTTAGGGCTTTAAACTTATTAATTATTATTTCAATTTTATACTGTGGTAAAAACGTGTAAAAACAATCCTCTCTTTTGTAACTTTTATTGAAGCAAATTGATTCAATATCAGAAGATTTTAATGGGCAAGTAAACACTTTTTCCATTATTATCTGCATATCATACTCCACTGAATTTGGAACAACGAAATAATAAATTTTGTTTACCATAATTGTATTTTAATTTATATTATGAGTTTTTCCGCAACGGCAGGGATAATTAATAATTATTTTATTTATTTTATTTGCTAAGCTATTTATATTAGCTGTGTTAATTATTAATTCCCAACATTCTATTTTAGTATCATTCATATAATATATAATTTTTAATACCGGTATTTTACTTCTAGTCATTATTTTAAATTTTAAATTAGGATCAATAAATTCTAATTTACTATCTGCATAATTTTTATTTAGTATTTGAATAAGCCAAAAATAAATCCTTTCTAATTCTTCTATTATTAAAAATTCTAAGTTGATTTTTATTTTTCTTTTAGAGATAATCATTATTAATTCTGCTTCAAGCCAATCACTATCATAAAGCTTATTATATAAATTATCGAACTGATAATTTATAACATGAATCTTCATAATATCTCCGTTGTGGTTTTTCATTACAATAAATAATTAGAATTTTATTTAAACAAAAATATATCGCAAATCAAAAAATAAAGAATATGAATAGACAGCATTGTGACCAAATAATTATTTTTTTACAATTAAATTATTGTTCTGTAATTTTAATTCCTGTAGCTAGGTCTCTAGTTCTGTCTAGTACATAAATTCTAAATACTAATGGGTAGGTATTATAATTGTTTTCTCTTCTTGTGTCTAAGATTAATTTGAGTGTTGCTATTTTTTTGGGTTAGGCACCGTTGCAATTATGTTCACGGATTGCGCACGGTAAATAGTCCTTTTTTGACTCAAAATCCTCAAAAATTGACTTGTTAAGGAAAGCTCTAAAAAACAAAAAAGCCTTTAAAACACTAGATTTTAAAGGCTTCTCTTATTGTGGGCCCACCTGGAATCGAACCAGGCACCTACTGATTATGAGTCAGTTGCTCTAACCGAATGAGCTATAGGCCCAATCTGAAATCTAGTTCAGATTTAAGTGCGCAAAAATATATATTTGTATCACAATAACAAAATATATGAGTAAAATAAAAAATATAATTTTTGATTTAGGAGGAGTAATCATCAATTTAGACACAACTAAAACTATTTCAGAGTTTAATAAACTCTCCAAACTGCCTTTTGAAGCCATTTATACGCAATTACAACAAAGCACTATATTCGATTTATTTGATAAGGGCTTAATATCAGAAAATGATTTTATTAAAGAATTAAAAATGCTAACTCAATCAACTGCCTCGGAAAGTGAATTGAAACAGGCATGGAATGCTATGTTACTTGATTTTCCGAGTAATAGATTGAATCTTTTAACAAAATTAAAACCTCATTTTCGACTTTTTTTACTCAGTAACACTAACGAAACGCATGTCACTGAATTTGAAAATACTTTATTTGAAACACAGCAGTATAAAAATTTAGAACCTTTTTTCGAAAAAGTATATTATTCTTGTCGTATGAAGATGCGTAAACCAGATGTTGAAATATTTGATTTTGTATTAGCTGAAAATGGATTAAATGCCAGCGAAACAGTCTTTATTGATGATACACCACATCATGTGCAAGGAGCTCTTAAAACAGGCATTAAAGCCTATTTGTTGCCAAAAGAAAAAGAGGTAGAGAGTCTGTTAAATGAATTAAATTTAATTTAGAGCCTGTTTAAATTTATATTGTAATAATTGTTATAATGTATTTTTGAGCGAAAAGAGGCAAATTTTGCAGAGATAGTTGGCTACTATCTCGAAAAATTTAACGAATTTGTAGCCAAAAAGACGGATAACAAAATTATTAGATAAATTTTAAACAGGCTCTTAATATTCATTTTAATTTTTTATTGTCATAATTAATTACTCTTTTTGTATATGCTATTACAAACTCTAATTACCGAAATAGAACGCTTTGCACCCCTTGATTATCAAGAGTCTTACGATAATTGTGGATTATTAGTGGGAAACAAACAACAAGAAATAACAGGTGCTCTTTTATCTTTAGATTGCGTAGAAGCTACTATTGATGAAGCGTTACGTAAAAAATGTAATTTAATTATTGCACATCATCCTATTATTTTTGGAGGATTAAAAAAATTAAATGGATCTAATTATGTTGAAAGAACAGTTATTAAAGCAATTCAACATAACATTGCTATTTATGCCTGTCATACCAATTTAGACAATGTAAAATTAGGAGTTAATAAAAAAATAGCGGATAAATTAGGCCTCAACAACCAGCAAATATTAGCACCAAAAAAATCTCTGTTAAAAAAATTAGTAACTTTTGTTCCTCTGTCTCATCTTGACATGGTTCGTCAAGATTTATTCGATGCAGGTGCTGGTAATATTGGTAATTACAGTCAATGTAGTTTTGTGAACGAAGGAGTTGGTAGTTTTAAACCTAACGATTTATCTAATCCATTTTCAGGAAAAAAAGGCGAACTAAGTTTAGAAAACGAAGCACGGTTAGAAGTAATTTTTGAGCAAGCCTATTTGCAAAATGTAATAGCTGCTTTAAGAAAAAGTCATCCTTACGAAGAAATTGCCTACGATATCTACCAATTAGAAAACCAATATCAAAATATTGGCTCAGGCATGACTGGTGAATTGGAAAAACCCATGTCTGAGAATGCTTTTTTGGAAAATTTAAAGCAAGTATTCGGTTTAAAAACATTAAAACATACCTCTTTTTTAAATAAACCGATTAAAAAAGTAGCTTTATGTGGCGGTAGTGGTAGTTTTCTATTAAAGAATGCAATTAATTCAAAATCAGACATTTATATTAGTTCTGATTTTAAATATCATGAGTTTTTTGATGCTGAAAATCAAATTTTAATTACAGATATAGGGCATTATGAAACGGAGCAGTTTACACCTGAAATATTTTATGATATTATATCAAAAAAATTTCCTACTTTCGCAACTTGTTTAACAGAAACAAACACTAACCCGGTTAATTATTTTTAAACTATGTGCGCTAAAATCAAAGAAAAAATTGACGCCTCAATCGAAGGAAAGCTTCGTAATTTATATGAATTACAAATTATCGATTCAAAAATAGATCGTATTCGTACTGTTCGTGGCGAATTACCTCTTGAAGTCCAAGATTTAGAAGATAGCGTTGCGGGTTTAGAAACTCGTGTAACTAACCTTTCTCAAGAGTTAAAAGATTTAGAAGAATCAGTTAACGAAAAATCACAGTCAATAAAAGATTACAAGGCTAATATCAAAAAATACGAAGCTCAACAAGGTAAAGTTCGTAATAATCGTGAGTATGACGCCATTACAAAGGAAATCGAATTTCAAAATTTAGAAATTCAATTGGCTGAAAAGCGTTTGAAAGAAGCTAAATTCGCTATTGAATCTAAATCTGAAATCGTTGAAAAATCTCAAACAGAATTTTCTGAGCGTAAAAAAGACTTGAAATTGAAGAAATCTGAGTTAGATGAAATCATTTCAGAAACTGAAAAAGAAGAGAAAGAATTATTATCAGCATCATCTAAAGCATCTGCAGCAATTGAAGATCGATTATTGAACGCATACAAACGTGTACGTTTAAACACTCGTAATGGATTAGCAGTAGTGCCTGTAGAGCGTGATGCTTGTGGAGGTTGTTTTAACAAGATTCCACCTCAAAAACAATTGGATATTCGTATGAACAAAAAAATATTAGTATGTGAACACTGTGGTAGAATTATGGTTGATCCTAACTTAATTGGAGGTGAAGTAGTAAAAGCATAACATTTTATTAGTCAAAATAAAAAAGCGTTTAAGGAATACTTAAACGCTTTTTTTGTGCTTTTATTTTTGTAAAGGTATTCGGTATTAACTTAAAATTTCATCAAAACATGAAATCATATATGTAATCATTTCATCATTAATCATAGGAGTTACGCCTATCCAAAAAGTATCATTTACAATGATATCCGTATTTGTTAAATCTCCTACAACACGGTAATTAATTCCTTTGAAGTAAGGTTGTTTACGCAAATCACCAGCAAATAATAATCGAGTAGCAACTTTTTTATCGTTTAATTTTTGAACGAAGTCGTTTCGACTGATACCTGCATCTTTTTTAACGGTAATTAAAAAACCAAACCAAGAAGGCTCTGAATTTGGAGTAGCTTCTGGCAATATTAATTTATTAATATGTTTAGCTAAGCCTTGTTTTAATAAATTAAAATTATGTCGTCTTATTTTAATGAATTCATCTAATTTTTCTAATTGAGCTAAGCCTAGTGCAGCTTGCATATCGGTAATCTTTAAATTAAATCCTTGACGAGAATAAATATACTTATGATCATAACCCATTGGTAAATCACCTAATTGCTGACAAAAACGTAAGCCACATGTGTTATCTTTTCCTGGTTCGCACCAGCAATCACGTCCCCAATCCCTAAAAGATTCTATTATTTTTTTTAGTTTAGAATTTGAGGTATACACGGCTCCGCCTTCTCCCATTGTAATATGATGTGCTGGGTAAAAACTTAATGTTCCTACATCTCCAAAGGTTCCAACATGTTTACCTTTGTAAGTGGCTCCTAATGCGTCGCAACAATCTTCCATTAACCATAAATTATGTTTCTCACAAAATGCAGTTATCACATCTAAATTAAATACATTTCCCATGGTATGAGCTATCACAACGGCTTTAGTTTTTGCACTAAGCGCAGCTTCTAAATGAGTAACATCAATTTCGTAATGAGGAATGGTAACATCTAAAAATACTGGTATAGCTCCATATTGTAAAATAGGATTAACGGTTGTAGGAAAAGAGGCGGCAACGGTTATTACCTCATCACCAGGTTTAATGGCCTTGTCGCCTAGTTCCTTTGCAGTTAGGGCTGAAAATGCGACCAAATTGGCAGACGACCCAGAATTAACGGTTAGTAAAGATTTTACATTAATATACTTTGCTAATTTTTTTTCGAATTCAGCGTTAAATTTCCCTGTTGTAAACCAAGCATCCAAAGCAGAATCAGTAATGTAAGTTAATTCTGTGTGATCAAATACTTTTCCACTCACAGGAACTGCAGATTCTCCAGGTTCAAATGCTTTTTGTTTAAATGCTTCATCATGATACTCTTTTATAAGAGTGTGTATTTGATGTTTAATATCTAATAATTTTGACATAGTTGTTTTTTGTTTTTGAACCATATAAGTCATATAAGGTTATTGTTTTTTTTATATTTTGAACCGTATAAGTCTATTAAGAACAAATAAGGTAATTGTATTAATCATTTAGCAATCTATATAATTCGTTAACGTATGTTTTTTGCCCTTCATTAAAAATATTTTTACAATTAAAATTAATTAAAATTCCTTGAGGATAATTAAGCAATTTCATATATGTTTATAGTTGAGCTTCAAGTCTTTTATGAACTTCAATTGCAGCTCCATTGATTTGATAAGTTAATTCTTTTATATTCACTTTTGTTAATCTTTTCATATTTATCAATTACACAAGATATCTTATATGCCTTATATGGTAAAACACTATTTACTACAATAACTCTCTATCTGTTTAACACGACAATCGTATATATTGTTTAGTGGATCTAATTCGTCTAAATAACCGTTAATGGTAAATTGAATTGTTTCTTCAAAGTTTAATTTAGGTTTCCAATTCAATAAATTTACTGCTTTAGTAATGTCTAATTTTAATAAACCAGCTTCATGAAGTTTTTCAGTTGCATTAGGAGAATCAATTTTTATAGTTGGGATTATTTTTTTTACTTCATTCACAACATCTCCAACACTATAATTTTCAAAAGCAGCTGGTCCAAAATTCCAACCGCCCGAAAATGATTTTCCATTAGCCCATAATTTTTCTCCTAATTTCATATAGCCAAATAACGGTTCTAAAACAAATTGCCAAGGTCTTACTGAGTTTGGATTTCTAATATTTGAAACTTCTTGATTTTGATAAGCTCTTAACATATCAGGTAGTATTCGATTGTCTGCCCAATCTCCTCCACCAATAACATTTCCAGCTCTGCCAGATGCAACATTCGCAGTATTTTCTTTACTAAAAAAAGATTTGATATATGAATTAGTAATTAATTCTGAGCAGCCTTTTGATGCACTATATGGATCATCTCCCCCCATGGCATCATTTTCGCGATATCCCCAAAGCCATTCATTATTTTGATAGCATTTATCAGTTGTAACATTGATCGCTACTTTTACAGATGGACAATTTCTTACTGCCTCAAAAAAATTAACTGTTCCCATTAAATTCGTTTCAAAATTATAATGAGGATTGTTATATGAATCAATTACTAAGGGTTGAGCTGCTAAATGAAAAGCAATATCTGGCTGTACTTTTTCAAAATAGTTTTTCAATTCCTCTAAATCTCTGACATCTCCATCTTGATGATTTATTTTTTCGGAAAGATTCGTAGTAACAAAATTATCTTTTTTTGTTACGGGAGGCAAAGCGTATCCATACACCTCAGCTCCCAACTCTTTAAGCCAAATTGCCATCCATGAACCTTTAAAACCAGTATGACCAGTAATAAGAACTTTTTTATCGCGATATATATTATTGAATAAATCTAACATATTATTTACTAAACTTTAATCTTATTAAGGTGAAAATATATGAAAACACAAAAGCTAATAAATTTCGTTTGGTGTTTCCAAACATTCTTTCTTTGAACATATAAGGAATTTCTTTCAGTTTCAAATCTTTCTTATTTCTTTTGAGCTTAATTAAAATTTCTTCTACAACATCAAAATTGTCACAATTAATAATAATAGATTTTATAAGTTCGCCATTGTATAACTTAAAACTATTTGAGACATCTTTACATTTTAAGTTAAATAATACGGAATAAATAAAATTTACTGTCCAACTCATAAGGATGAGTATCTTTTTATTATCGCTGCCTCCACCTTCAACAAATCTTGATGCAATGACAACGTCGTTACCTTCACGAAATTCATATAAATTTGCTATAAATTCAGGTGAATGAGAACCATCTGCATCCATAAATAAAATTCGATTACCAATTGCATATTTAATTCCTGTTCTTACTGCATCACCATACTTATTTCCATTCTCCCGATTAATATATTTCACATTATTAAAATCTACGCAAACTAGTTGCGTATTATCCAATGGGTTTATAGTGTCTATAATTAAAATTTCGTTTGAAATTCCTATATCAGACAATGATTTATTGATTCGTGGTAAAAGTATTCTTAAATTTTCTTCTTCTAAATAAGAAGGAATAACAATACTTAAGTCTATTTTATTTTCCATTTTCAGCAACCCAATTAATCATTTTTTTAATTCCTGAAATTTTATCAACATTAGGTATCCAGCCAGTTGCTTTTGAGTATTTAGAAATATCAGCTACAAAAACTTTTTGATCACTCGATCTAAATGGCAATTTTTGATACTCCAATTTCACATCCAATTCATTTTCTAAAACATCAAATAATTCTAATAATGATAAACTATTGCTCATTCCACCACCAATATTAAATGCTTGACCTTGAATTGTATCAATATTTTGAGCTGCTGCAAAGTAAAGATTTATCATATCTTCACTATGAAGTAAATCTCGAACTTGCTTACCATTACCTGAAATAGTATATGGTTCTTTTAATGTATTATTTTTTGTTTCAAGTGCTTTTTGGCAAAACCAACCTAACCAACCTTGATCGTAGGTAGAAAACTGTCGGCCACCATACATGGATGAATGCCTAAAAACTACTGTTTTTAAATCAAAAATACGATGATAGTCTAACATGTATTGATCAGCAGCTCCTTTTGAACAACCGTAAGGTGAATGAAAACTTAACTGTATGTTTTCAGGAAATCCATTTTTAAATTCTGTCGCAATATACCGTTTCTCAGTTTCCTCATAAGGAGTCCATTCTAAATCACCATATACTTTATTAGTTGAAGAATAAACAATGGTACAATTTGGATTATGCTTTCTCACAGACTCTAAAATATTAAAAGTACCTAAAACATTTATTTCAAAATCATTTCTTGGGTTTGAGATTGAAGTTGTCATTGCAACTTGACCTGCCAAGTGAAAAATTACATCAGGTTTAATATCACCAATGGTTTTATCAATTATATCAGCAAATCTAACATCTTGCTCAAAAAAAGTAAATTTTCCTTTTCCTTTTTCTTTTAACCAAGCCAAATTTGTTTCGCTACCTAAACGTACCAAATTATCAATAATAAAAAGTTCCGATTTATTTTCAGACAATATTTTTTCTGCCAAATTAGTTCCTAAAAAACCACAGCCTCCAGTAATTAATATTTTCATTTCGGTATATATTATTTTTCTAAATTAATCATTTTTTCCAAACCTACTTCGATAGAATATTCTGGTTTCCACCCTAATTTTCTAATTTCAGTGGTATTTATATCTGAATCCATAATTTCATTGATGCGATATGGTATTGCTCCAAAGTTTAGCTGCGTTTGAGTATTTTTCGATACTTTTTTCGCTAATAGAACTAAATCTTTAATTTTTATTTGTTGATTTGTGCCTATTCCAAAATTATATATTCCTTTTTGCATTTTAGGTATATTTTTAATTACATACAAAAAAGCATTTACAACGTCATCTACATAAATAAAATCGCGTTTTTGCTCTCCTAATGTTAAATCGATTGCTTTATCATTACTCATAAATTTATCAATAATAAAAGAAACAAATTTTGTTTTATCATCAAAAGGACCATAAAAATGTTCTAAAATAATATTTACACAAATTAGATCTTTTGAATAGGTATTTAACCATTCGCTAAACTGTTTTTTAGACAAACTATAATAATTAATTCCCTTATCTAAATAGGTATCTGTATTTATAAAACATTGAACATTATATTTCCTGCAAAGTTCTAACAACTTTAACGGCAATATCAAATTGGCATCAATAATAAAAGAAGGTTCAACATTTTTTCTACCATAATCTGTAGCACAATGAATTACAACATTTGGTTTTACTATTGATAAACATTCATCAACAGAAATTTCATCTGTATTATATGAAGAAAAAAGATGTTCAAAGCCTTTTAATCTAAATAAATTAGAAGTACTTCTTTTCAAGATTGATATATCATATCCATCTTTTAGAAGTTGCTTTAACAAACTGCTTCCTAAAAATCCAGTTGCTCCTGTTATTAATACTTTCTTCAAATTCATATCAATACTATTTCTTTAGATTATTGATTTTAGAATCTTCTAGCATTTTTGTAACATAAGGCATATTGGTAACTAAAAATTGATTATTTGGATCAATAGAGGCAATTTGACTCAAAGCGTTTTTAGCCTCGTTCCAATTTTGTAAATTAATATAACAAACACACATATTACATTGCAATCCAATTAAAAAGCCTTGATTATTAGGATTTGGAGGTAATTTAGAAAAAGCAGATAAAGCTTTATTTAAAAGAACAATGGCTTCATCAAATTTTTTATTATTCAAAGCTTCCATCCCTTTAGTATTATTACCATTAATTTCTACCGAAAGAATACCATTCTCGGCATCGGCACAATGTGGAAATATTTGTAATACTTTATTAAAATAAATAATTGCGGAATCAGTTTTGCCTATTTCATTGTAAATATTAGCAATTTGCATTGGTAATTGAAATTGATAAGGTTTACACATAAAAGCACTATCTAGTTGAATAATAGCCTCACTTTTTTTATTATTTGACAAATAATCTTTTGCTAATAAATAATGTTTTTTATAAATACCGTATTTAGCTTTTGCTGCTTTTGAATAAGTGTAGTATGGAATAATAATTAAACATATTGGCAAAATAAATACTAACGATTTTTTAATTGCTATGAAATGCTCTTTTAATTCAACTTGAATTTTTTGTTTCTCATAATGTTTCATTCCCGCTTTAATAATTAAATAACATAAGTAAAGCATTATTAAAGGATTAAATAATGTTCCCATCGGCACGTCACTTTGTCCAGTTGTTGTGGTAATAATTTTATTAAAATAAAAATAAGATTTTGGAATTAGTAGTAAACCGAAAATAATGGTTATCGTTTTATAATTCATTTTTAAATCAATTTCGGATTTAGACTCATTAATAAATAAATACAAACAAACTAAAATATGAATAAACTTATAATCAAATGATATATGAGGTAACATAATAATTAAACAAGTTAATAAAGTAACCTTGCGCCACAATATCTTTTCAACTAAAACAACATACAATACTGTAAAAAGAGCAAATAAAGCTACAAATAAAAAATATTTAGTAAGCATATTAGTTATGCCTAATGACAATTTTATATTCATAATTTTTAAAACAGAAAATAAACTCGATCCTTGTATCATTTGATTTCCTTTATCATCAAAAGCCCCAACAAAAGATGCAGTATTTAAATCTAATTCGAAACCATTTAAAATAAAATCTAAATTTTGAACGAAGCCACCTTTTTGAAAATATAATGGAACTAATATTAAAATAATTGTATAAAAAGCAGTCAATGCCACTTCTTTATATTTTTTATCTCCAACATATAATAACACAAAAATAACGGGATAAATTTTTGTAGCTGCTGCTATTGCTAAAAATAAGATCGCTAATTGATGTTGTTTCTTTACATAAAAAAATAAAAATGCCATAATTGGAATAGCAACAAATGGTTCTAAATTAGCTCTATCCAAACAAAATAAATACGCATAACTTAAAAATGAAATAACAATTATATATTTTAATCGATTCGCATTATCTAATGCTTTAGGCAAATTAATATAAGTGAACAAGCCTATTAATCCAGAAAATAAACCAACGAATAGTACTAAAGATACGTTTTTTGGTATTAATGAAAATAACCAAAAAATAATATTTGCTATTGGTAAATAGTTACTATTTCCTAAATAGGTATGATCAAAATATGGGTTCATATTTTTACACCATTCCCTCATATTAAAAAAATCATTAAACCTATCTGTTTGTAAAAACAAAAAGGTGTTTTGTGGATATGGTTTATTTAAAATAATTCCTTGGTAAATAAAATTAAAAAGAACAGCTCCAATAAATCCAAAAAAAATAATTTTTACAATTAATTTTAATTGTAAATCTTTATCAGTGTAATTTGAAGTATTTGATACAATTTGATTTTTTGAATTAGTTTTTTGTTTCATTGTATATTTATCTTATACCAATCTATTTTTTATACTGAAAAAGGCCTGTTGCAAACTTTGATTACCAAATTTTCCATTCAGCATTTCCCTTTTCCCAATATTCATTTAAATCTTGTTTGTCTTTTAATGTATCCATTGGTTTCCAGAATCCTCTATGTTTAAAAGACATTAATTGGTTATCTTTTGCTAAGTTTTCTAATGGAGCTTGTTCCCATATAGTTGTATCTCCATCTATATATTTAAAAACGCCAGGATCACAAACAAAAAAACCTCCGTTTATCCAACTTCCATCTCCTTTCGGTTTTTCAAAAAATGATTCAACTAATCCTTGTTCGTTAATGCCTAAAGCCCCAAATCGACCACTTGGTTGAACAGCTGTAACAGTAGCTAATTTTTTATTAGCTTGATGTGTTTTTAATAATTCATGAATATCAACATTACTTACACCATCTCCATAGGTTAACATAAACGTTTCGTTATTTACATACTTTTCAATACGTTTGATACGTCCGCCGGTTAATGTATCTTTACCAGTATCAACTAATGTAACTTTCCATTTTTCAGTATCTGAGTTATGCACTTCCATTTTATTATTAGCCAAATCAAAAGTTACATCAGAGTGATGTAAAAATAAATTCGAAAAATATTCTTTTATAAAATGACCTTTATAGCCTAAACATACTACAAATTCATTATAACCATAATGGCTATATATTTTCATAATATGCCATAAAATAGGTTTTCCTCCTATTTCTACCATTGGTTTTGGACGTGTATCAGTTTCCTCCGAAATTCGAGTTCCTAATCCACCTGCTAGAATAACTACTTTCATATCTATAATAAATTTTATTTTTTTAAAAATTAATTCTTTCTTTTTCAATTACTAAAGGTCTCTTGCGTACTTGTGTATGTATCGCTCCAATATACTCACCTATTATTCCTATAAAAAATAATTGAACAGACGAAAAGAAAAATACACCTATTACCATAGGTGCTGTTCCAGCTTGAAAAGTATCCCAATACATTAGTTTATATACTAAATAACCAATGGCAACTAATAAACTAATGATTGCAGAAAAGAACCCTATAAATGCGGACAGTCGAAGTGGCAATTTAGAATGATTTGTAAAACCTAGCATCGCCATATCATACAAGGTGAAAAAATTATTTTTAGTTTTACCACCTGCTCTCTCAGGCTGAGTATAGTTTATTTCAAAACGCTCAAAACCTAATTCGGTAACTAAACCTCTAAAATAAGGATATGGGTCATCTAAATCTCTTAACACCGAAATAAATTGCTGGTCATATAACCCAAAACCTGTAAAGTTTTTTATTGTTGAATCACTTCCAGAAGCGCTTGCTAACAGGTTATAAAAAAATTTTCTGACTGCAAACATCAAAGGATTTTCTTTACTACTTTTTTTTATACCAATAACAATTTTAAAACCTTCTTCCCATTTAGATAAAAATTTTTCAATCATCTCAGGAGGATCTTGAAAATCAGCAACTAATGAAATAACGGCATCTCCCTTGCATTGAATCAAGCCATGAAAAGGGGAACGAATATGCCCAAAATTTCGAGCATTAACAATCACTTTAACATTCTTATCAGTTTTTGCAATTTCTCGCAAAATAGCAACGGTTTTATCTGCAGAACTATTATCAATAAAAACATGCTCATAGGTGTATTGAGGCATTTTTTTAAATACTTCTGCAACGGCTACTACAAGAGATGCAACATTTTCTTCCTCATTATAGCATGCTGTTAATACTGAAATATGTTTTTTTCGTGTTTCCAATTTATTTACAATATGTGTTTTTAAAGTAATCGATAGCCAATACAGCTTCTTCTTCTGTCAAATCTAATATTTTTATAAAATTATAACTTTCATCCATCATAATTAAAGGTAATTTATTTCCTATACGTTTTTTATCTTGTTTCATAGGGCTAATAATATCAATTGAAGCAACCGTTTTCAATACAGAGACATCAGTTTTTAATAATTGAATAAATACATTTTCGATTTTCTCAACGGTTGGTTTGGTGATGACTTGTTTAGTGTAAGAAATATAATTAGCCATTATCATTCCTATAATTATAGCTTGACCATGAGGAATTTTATAATGCGTTGCTGTTTCAATCGCGTGACCAAATTCATGACCATAATTTAATAAATTACGTTTGCCCTGATCAAATTCATCGCCATCCATGTATGTCCACTTAATATCCAAAGAAGATTGAGTTGCGTTTAAAATAGTATTGATATCTCTTTGGTGTATTTTAGGTAACTGAGTTATTAATTTATCTAACGTTTCAATTCCGCCCATTGTATGAAGTTTTACAACTTCTCCCATACCACTATAAAAATCTTCTTCTGTGAGTGTATTAGTATATTCAGGACAAATATAAATTTGATGTGGCGGATAAAACGTCCCTAAAATATTTTTATAAGATTTATAATTTAAAGAAGTTTTACTTCCCATACAGCTATCAGCCTGAGCTAATAATGTAGTTGGCACATAAATCCAATTTAAACCCCTGTAAAAAGTCGAAGCCACAAAGCCACTAACATCCTGCGTAATACCACCACCAAAAGAAATAATTTTTGTTTTTTTTGTAGGCTTTAAAGAAATCACTTTATCAAAAATAACTTCTGATGCTGCTAGAGTCTTGTTTTCTTCAATTGCATCTAAAACTAATACATTTTCAGATTTAGCAATAGAACTAAAATGAGTTTGATATAAATTAAAAATATTTTTATCAATAATAAAAACAGCTTCTTTAGTTTCAAGAAGTTGTTTTAAAAATGAAAAATCATTTTCAAAATAAATTTCATAATTATGAATACTTGAATGTATATTTTTTACTTGGCTCATAATTTTTTTAAACAATACTATAACCTCCGTCTGCAAAAATTGTTTGACCTGTGACAAAGGAATTTTTTTCGGATGCTAAAAAATAAATTAATTCAGCTATTTCTGAAGGCTCTGCCAAGCGATTAATGGGCAAATTAGATTTAATAACCTCAATTTGTTCTGGGGTATTATTAATTTTAGTCAACTCGGTATTAACATATCCAGGAGCGACCGCATTAATTAATACATTAGAACTAGCATATTCTACGGCTGCTGTTCTTGTGAATGCATTGATTGCTGCTTTTGAAGAAGCATACATTGAACGACCAGCTTTTGTTACACCGCTCCAAATAGAGCTAATATTCACAATACGACCGTAGCCACGCTCTTTCATTTTTGGAGCCAATAAATCTGTTAGAATTACAGGTGCCCAAAAATTAGTATCAATTAACTGATGAGCATTTTCAAAATCGATTTCACCAATATATGCCAATGGATTAACACCTGCATTATTAATCAATACATCAATAGGATGATTTAATGATGAAATATAAGCTTTGATACTTTTAGTGGATAATAAATCTAGTTCTTTCCTACTTGGTGCATAAACAGTATAACCA
Organism: uncultured Bacteroidota bacterium; assembly: GCA_903834765.1. GTDB lineage: Bacteria > Bacteroidota > Bacteroidia > B-17B0 > Aurantibacillaceae > UBA4416. The sequence continues at coordinate 48,990 of CAILKE010000022.1, read as the reverse complement.
TGCTTCGAAAATACTTCTGCACATGCCTTGCCAATTCCTCTACTAGCACCAGTAATTAAAACTGTTTTATTCATATTTGCCACCAGCTTGTTCAATCAACTTATCGTAACGTTTTTGTAACATTTCAATACGATTTTCATCTTCTTTATAAATCATACCATAGAAGTTACGTTTGTTTTTCAACCACAATAATTCAAAACCAACAGCTTTTAAAATACCTTTATCTCCGCCGTTAGCTAATGTTGCCTGCTTAGCATCAAATAATACTTTACGAGTTTCAAATTTATCTAAATGACCATTTGTGTATTGATCAAAAAAAGGTAATGATGCCTCAGAAACTCCACCTCCTATAACGCATTCCATTCCATTAAATTTCTTAGCCTTTGCTAATACTTCTGTACATATTTTACCGATTTCATCAGAATTAATATGCTCACGTGTTAACCCCAAAGAGCCTGTCATATCAACACGCCCAATGACAATTCCTTTTAATTCATTGATTGTTGGTAAAGCCAACATCTCATCAAAATTTTTAACGGTAGATATTGTTTCCACATTAATTAAGAAATCAACTTCTTTTCGCTCGTCTTCTGGGAAAGCCAGATTAGCACATGATAAAAATTTCTTCAAAGCATAAGCTGTTTCTATCATTGGTCCTACAATTCGAGTAACACCTATAGAACGGGAATCATACATATCTTTTAAGGCTTCACAACCGCCAATTTTAATAGTTAAATCTAAACCAGCTTTAGTAATTACTTCTTTTAAACGAAGCGCTTCCTCTAAACGTGTACCTTCAGCTTCAAACTCAGCTTTAATTCCAATTGCATGATGATTTTCTTTCAAATCTTTCAATTGGTCAACCATTTTCTTTTCTAAATTATTCATATATTTTATTCTTATGTTTTAAGTTTTAATTTTTAGATACTTTAAATATAATACGATTCCTAATATAAAAAAAATTATCCTAAATATTCTTTTATAAATAGATTAGATCTGAATTCTTCTCTGTCTAAAAATGGCGCTAAATCCTCTAAAGGCGCAGAAATCATTCGTCCATCATCTAATTTTTTAGAAGCAACTTTTGGAAAAAATTTATAGTCATTTGTTAAAATTACCTCACAAATCATTGGTCCTTCTTGAGATAATATATATTCAATTTCTTTATCTAGGTTTTTATGAGAAGAAATTTGATGTGTTTTAAATCCATAAGCATCTCCTAGTTTTAAAATATTTGGAAAACTTACTCCTGATTTAGGATCGCTTCCAACTCTATGTCCTCCAAAGAAGCCATCTTGAGTTTGTTTTATTGATACATAACCATCGTTATTTAAATAAATAATTTTAATAGGCATTTGATGGTGTATAACAGTTTGAAGCTCTTGAATATTCATTTGTAAACTTCCATCTCCAGCTAAGCAAATTACATCATGAAAATTGCTAGCTACGCATGCTCCAATTGCCGCAGGTAAATCATAACCCATAGATGCACAACCACTATTCCAAAAAACACGAGCTTTATTTTTGATTGGCATCGCTTGAAATGGCGCTACGCATGCTGTTCCATCGCCAGTTACACATATAGAATTTTCAGGAAGTTGCTTCCCTAATAATTCCATGAAAACATATGGATGAACTCCATCTTTGGTATGATGATATTCTGGTAAAACACTCGGATATTTATCTTTACGATTCTTTGCCCAATTTAACCAATCTTGATGTTGTCCAGAAATAGATGTGTTTAATTCATTAATTAATAACATAATAAACTCTTTAGCATCTGAACATACTGCTAAATCTGGATTAACGGTTGGTTTTAATAATTCTGCTTCATCAATATCAACAATAATTTTATAAGATTCTCTTGCGAAAAATTCCCAATTATAACTTACTTGACGAATGTTATTTCTTGTTCCAATTGTTATTAAGACATCTGCGTTTTGAACGGTAAAATTACCAGCTCTGTTTCCTAATGTTCCAAAACGTCCAATGTAATTTTTATGATCATCATCTATGCTATCAATTCCGTTAAAAGTAGTAACAACAGGAATATCACAATTATTTAATAAAGTATGTAATTCATTAATACCATCTGAAATTCTAACTCCATGTCCAGCAAGTATAACGGGACGTTTAGCTGTTTTTAATTTCTCAGCAACTAATTTAATTTGGTGTGATAAATTAGCTTTTGAAACTTCAGTTACTTTAGGAATTTCGAATGATTTTAATTCTAACTCATTCACTAAAGCGCCCTGAATGTTCATTGGAATATCTAGCCAAACAGGGCCAGGACGACCAGATGTGGCTTCATAGATAGCTTTTTGCAAATAATATTTAATATCCTTTGCATCGGTTATCATATATGCAAACTTTGTAATAGGAGATACAATTTTTATAATGTCAACTTCTTGATCTCCTAATTGACGTAATCCTTTCACTTCTGGACAAGCATGAATGGTTGTTTCGAATTTAACTTGGCCAGATAAATATAAAACTGGAACTGAGTCTGTCCATTGTCCCATTACACCATTTAAAGCATTTAATCCGCCAGGACCAGTTGTAACATTAACAACTGCCAAACGATTGGCTGTTCGCGCATATCCTTCAGCAGCAATAGCACAGGCTTGTTCGTGATGATTGCAGATGTATTTTAACTCTTTACCAAGTGAGTCATTTAAATGCATTGCGCCGCCACCAGTGACCATAAAAACATATTCAACGCCATAATCTTTTAAATATTTTGCTATAAAATCAGAAACCTTTATCATATTCTACTTATCCTTGGTTAATAAATCTTTATTTAAATTGCTTTTATTTGTCTCATACCAATCGTATAATTCTTGTATTGATTTTTCTAATGGAGTAAATTGAAGGGACGATATTTCTTTATTTAAAAGTGTATTATCTCCGCTGTATTCCATTCCTAATCCTTCTTGTGCTATTTTAATCTCAATATCTTTTTGAGAAATCATTTTTACCAATTCTGCAATTTTTAATAATTCAACTGAGTAGTTTGGTGTAATATTAAATGCTTTTTCTGTAGGATTATGTTCAATAAAATGCTCTAAAATAGGCATCAAATCATTAATATACAGATAATCGAACTTTTTATTTTGACGCAATGTAATAGGTAAATCAAAAATGGATTTACAAATCGCATTTGAAATAAATCGAATAGCGTAATCTTCGTACTTACCAAATATTCCAAATATTCTAAAATCATACACATGATTTAAACTCGGTAATAGTTTCCCTAATATGTATTTGTTATATCCATGCTCATCTTTAGGAATATGTGTTCCATAATAAGTTTCTGGCATTTTTGGAATATAGTTTTGCATATCATAAATAGCACCCGAACCCATATTTAATAATTTCCCCCAACTATCTTGATGTTTCAATAAATTAAACATCATACGTGAGTTGGTTAAAAACAAATTACTTGTATCTGTTGCATTTCGGTGTCCTGCTTTTGCCGCAGAATGAATAACAACATCAAAAGAATGCTTCTTGAAATAATCTTCTACGCTTTTATCATCACTACAATCCAACTCTAATCTAGAAGGTGCAACAATTGTATATTTTTTTGCTAGATATGATTCTTTAATATTTTTGCCAATAAAGCCATTTCCACCCGTGACTAATATTTTCATTACACCTGAATATTAGATTTGGATTTGTTTCTAAAAATACTGAAAGCTAATAATCCTAAAAACATTAATAATGATATTAAAGAAACCAATGCTCCTATTTTTTTAAATCTAGGAGTAAATTTTAATTCCACCGAATTACTTCCTTTTTGAGTCATTAAGCCGGTTAATCCGCAATTCAATCTATACAACTTAGTTTCTTGTCCGTTTAAAGTTGCTTTCCAGCCTTCATCAAAAGGAATAGAGAAAAATAAAATCTTAGCATCTGCCGTATTTACATTTCCAATAATATGATTTTCTGAAAACTTAGAAATTTTAAATTCATCTTTTTTCAATTCATTACCATAAACTTGATAGTTATCAAATGTAGCAGGAGCAAGAGTATCAGTCATGATAAATGGTTTAATCAAACTAAAGGTTGTTTTATCTTCATTACCAATAACACAAGCTCTCAGTATAGAAAAATCTTTTTGAGTTGGAGATAGTTTTTTAAATTCATCTTCTCCAATTGCTTTATTGTATGTGAAGCCAAAAGGTAAAGCAAATTTATTTTTATATACTTTTACATCTCCAAATTTTGCTATGGAGTCAAATCCCATATTTGCAACAGCATTATCTGTTCGTTTCGACAACCAGTATTTACCACTAGCTAAAGAAAATAAAATTGGCCTTTCGCCTAATCCTTTGGCCCAACGTGTTGAATTTTCATCCTTCACATCTATCACATTTAAGTCGCCTAAAAATTTAATATAATTTTTTTGATTGAATGAAAAATAAGATGGAGTGCCATAATAGCCTTGCACCTTTGCATCATTAATGCTAGAATGAATTGCTAACCCTGAACTATAATCCTTATTTAGTCTATAAAAACTCTTATCGTTTTGTTTTAAGTAGTTAACAGCCTCTATCGTATAATCATTATAACCAACTTTTTCTTTTAAAACATTCTGAGTTACGACATCTCTTTTATTAACAGTAATACCTGACATATACGCTACCTCAATAATACATACTACTAACAATAAAATTTTAGATAAATGTTTTACTGACGTCTTTTGGCTTAACCCAATTAACAAAGCAGCATAAGTGAAAATTAAAAATGTAACAAAAGAACGCAAGTTTGTATTAATAGCTCCTTTATACTGAGCTGAAGGAGTGTAAAGCAAGAATAAAAGAAATAACACCGTAACACCTAATACAATTTTATTAAGTTTTCCTTGCTGTTCGATGTAATTTATTGCTCTGGCAGAAAACATAACCATAAAGAAAATAATTACTAAAGAAAATGTTCTAAAGTAATCTCCTGAAAATACCCAAAATGCATAACGGAAATACGGAAAGATAATTGGCAAACAAAATACAAACGTAAGGATGCCATAAAAATATTTTTGACGTTTGTTTAATGAACTAAAAAATTGAGGAAAAGTTACTAGTGAAAAAATACCACAATAAAATAGCGGAGCTTCAAGATAATTTTGCCATCCTTTAAAATTATTACCAGTACCCAACATATCGCTTCCAAAACTTCTAAATACTGTTGTAAATCTCAACACATCATCAGCAGGATCAAACATGCCGTGTTGCTGTAATCGAGCAAATAAACTAGCTTCTCCTCCAACGCGAGGACTTTCAGTGTATTGTAACAAATCAGCAAACAATTGATAAGAACTCATAAAAACACCAATTGAAGCTAAACCAATAGTTTTTAAAACGAATATTAAAAATGCTTTATTATCTTTTCCATTTACATCATGATACCTCACAATAGCGTATGCTGCCAATAAAATAGTGTACATGAATAAGAAGAATGGTTGTAGAAATGCCATTAAAGTAATACCAATAACTAACCATGCAAATTTGTTATAATTCAACCATCTTTCGAAACCATATAATATAACCGCAGCATATAAAGCTTCTAAGGAGAAGATTGTCCAGCATCCACCTAAAATAACAAAGCCTGAAAATGCAAAAAGAAAAGAAAATAATAAACTTGAATAGTTTGATAGTTTTAACTCCTTTAAGAATTTGAAGAAGATAATTCCTGTTAAAAATATTTTTATAATTTCCATATATACTAAGCCATATGGAATTTTGGTTTTATCGAAATAAGTCAGAAAGTTAGAAAAAATATCACCTAACCATAATGGAAATAAATTTTGTCCCATTCCCTGAGAGAAAGACCAACCTAAACTTGATTCCGTTTTTAAATAATCTGAAGTACCTGCCAACCATGGAAAATAGATGTTTAACGAATCGCTACCAATATCTCTAAATAGATATACTTTTTTTAGAATGATAAAATCGCTAAAGACAAAATAAATAACAGTAAGTAATATACCGATTAAATAATATAACTCTTTACCCTTAATATAAGAGTCGTACAAATTGGTTGAATTTGCTGTTCTATTTTCTTCTTGTTGTTGTTTGGCCATAAAAATTCTAATTGAATTTTAATATAATTGTAACGCACTAATATAAAAAAAATAGCTTAATTAAAAAGCCTGTTTAAATTTATTTGCATAAATTTAAACAGGCTTAATTTTTTAAGGGTTGAAAAATATTATCCTTTTACTTTTACCATACCCTGAGCCATTTTTACTGCTTCGTATAAATTAATGATACCCGCAGTTTTTGATAATTCATCAAATTTCACCATCTCATCTTTGGTTCCAGGTTTAATTACTTTTTTATCTTCATATTTTTTGATAGACGATTTAATTAAAATCTTTTTTAATTGTGCCGCTGTTAATTCAGGATAATAAGATTTTAAAACCGCTGCAACACCTGCAGCAACAGGACAAGCCATGCTTGTACCACTTAAATCACCATATTTGTTTTCAGGAAGAGTAGAATAAATATCAACTCCCGGAGAAAATAAATCAACTGTTTTCTTACCGTAATTACTGAAAGATGCAGTAATTTCATCATCTGGTTTCCAACTTAATGCACCGATATCTACGAAATTAGATGCTTCCTTTTTAGTTCCTTCAAATTTTTTACATGGAAAGTGAGTGATTTCATCTATATTTTCTCCATCATTTCCTGCAGCATGTATAATTAATACACCTTTACTTTCGGCATATTTTACTGCATCATCAACCGCTTTTTTTCCTGGAGAGTATTTTTTACCGAAACTCATATTCAAAATACTAGCTCCATTATCAACTGCATAGCGAATGGCATTTGCAATGTCTTTATCTCTCTCATCTCCATCAGGCACACAACGAACGCTCATAATACGAACATTGTCAGCGATACCATCCATTCCAATATTATTTTTACGAGTAGCAGCAATAATCCCTGCTACATGTGTGCCATGCAATGAACCTGGGCCTTTGCAATCAGCATTTCCATAATAACGTTCGTTCATATCAGTATAATTATCACCTACTATACTGCGTGTATCGGCATTCACATCATATCGAGAGCCGTCCATCGACTCAATTGCTTCGTTTAATTTTTCTATTAATTGATCAGGACTTGTGCCTGCGCCAGCTTGAGCCATAGCAATCATTTTGCCTTGCTTTTCTTTTGGATCTTTAGTTTCAAAAGCTTTTAAATCTTCACCAGTTACTGTTTGTATGCCTTTTTCAGTTTTTATTTTTTCTACAACACCAGCAACAGCATCTCTTATAAATTTATATTGATTAACTCTAGCCTCATTTTCAGCTACTTCTTTATCATAATCTGCTTTTACTAATAACCAAAATTTGAATTCTTTTTTCTCTGCTTTCGTAGCTAAAGATTCTTCTGTTTTTCCATCATATTTAGCTTTCAAATCTTTGTATACACGGGTTAATTCTAAATTATCCTTTTCAACATTTTTTCCATCTTTATTACCCATAAAGTTCCAACCATGTATATCATCTATGTATCCATTTTTATCATCATCAATACCATTTCCTGCAATTTCTTTAGGATTAGTCCACATAATGTCCTTCAAATCTTCATGAAAATAGTCTACACCACTATCTAAAACACCTACGATAATAGTTGTTGATTTTTTTCCTTTCAATAATTCTTCATAGGTTCTTTCAGTGCTTACGCCATTTACATTATTGTTAGTCGCGTCAAGGTTAAACCAGTTATCAGGACGTTTAGATTGTGCACTAACAGTTAGCGCATAACATACAGAGGCAAGAATGATTATTTTTTTCATATGCAGTTTGTGTTAATATTGTTTTTAAACTTCTATTAAATTTATTAGTAGATGTATACTTAAATAAATATACAACTATTTCACTGAACAAAATTGTTAATTTTTGTGAGATGAAAAATGATGATGATAAATGGTTAATTGCTCATTTGAGAAATACCTTGTATTAAATCATGTTTAGTAATGATATGTGTAGTACCCGCTAAATCAGTCATTAAAACAGCGTTATTTTCTCTTGTAATTAATTTAGAAATATCTTCCATTAATGTTTGATCGCTTACAATAGGAAATGGCGCTTGCATTACTTCCGAAACAATTTTAGTTTTAATAGAACTATCTTCAATTAATTTCGAAAATAAGAATGAATCATTTAATGACCCCACAAATTGGTCGCCATTTTTAACGGGAATCTGCGAAATGCCATATTTATTCATAATTGCTAAAGCATCTGAAACAGAAGCAGAAGAATCTACCGTTAATAATTTTTGGTTTTTATGGGATGAAATTAAATCAATTGCTTTTGGTTTTTTAATTTCTAAGAAACCTCTATCGCGCATCCAATCATCATTAAACATTTTACCTAAATAACGTGTACCGTGGTCATGAAAAATAACAACGACTACATCTCCAGGTTTAAACATATCTTTCATTTGCATTAATCCAGCCATGGCCGAACCAGCACTGTTACCAGCGAAAATGCCTTCCTCGCGAGGAATACGACGTGTCATGATAGCAGCATCTCTATCTGTTACTTTTTCAAAATGATCAATTAGATTAATATCTACATTTTCTGGTAAAAAATCTTCACCAATACCTTCTGTGATGTAAGGATAGATCTCATTTTTATCGATGATACCTGTTTCTTTTAATTTTTTAAAAATAGAACCATACGTATCAATTCCTAATACTTTGATATTAGGATTTTTTTCTTTTAAAAATTTACCAGTACCGCTGATAGTTCCGCCAGTACCAACACCAACAACCAAGTGTGTAATTTTACCTTCTGTTTGTTCCCATATTTCAGGGCCAGTTTGCTCATAATGCGCTTTTGTGTTCGATAAATTATCGTATTGATTTGGTTTCCATGAATTAGGAACTTCTCTTACTAAACGAGATGATACCGAGTAATATGATTTAGGATCTTCAGGCTCTACATCAGTTGGACAAACAATTACATCTGCACCAAAAGCTCTTAACGCATCCACCTTTTCTTTACTTTGTTTATCAGTAGTTGTAAAAATACATTTGTATCCTTTGATGATAGCTGCAATAGCTAAGCCCATTCCTGTATTACCACTCGTACCTTCAATAATTGTTCCTCCTGGTTTTAAACGTCCGTCTTTTTCTGCATCCTCAATCATTTTAAGAGCCATACGGTCTTTAATAGAGTTACCGGGATTAGTAGTTTCTACTTTTGCTAATACCGTACATGGTAAATCTTTAGTGATAGAATTTATTTTTACCAATGGTGTGTTGCCAATAGTTTCAAGAATGTTATTGCTTATTTTTTGATACATGATTATTAGTTTGATGTAAAAATAAAAAAACAGCGCCTATTAATATGCTACTGTTTAAAAGTTAATGGTAACTCAACTAATTGAGGGTTTATTTTATAAAAAGCCCCTTAATAGGCTATTATTAAGGGGCTTTTAATTAGTTATAAATTATTTTTTTTCTGATTTATATTCTCGCTCCATTTGCTTGATAATATCTTTAACTTGCTCTACACCTATGCGCTTAGCTTTAATGCGTTTGTTTTTATCTAACATGTAAATGACTGGAGTAGAGTAGATGTCATATTTTTCCTTAATATTATTGACATGCACGCCATCATACACATTAATCCAATCTAATTTATTATCAATAATATATTGTTTGTATTTAGCATATTCATGTTGTGTATAAACACTAAACACTTTGATGTCGTATTTTTCTTTTTGTAAAGCATGATATTCTTCTAATAATTTAGGAATTTCCGTTTTACAATGTCCGCAATCTACATCCCAAAATACAAGTACTAAATAATCAGCTCTGGTGTTGTACAAAGTTGTGTATGCTTGCATTAATTCTTGCGTGTATTTGTAATATAAATTGGTTGCTCCTGCACTTGTTTTAACTGTATCAAAGCCCATTTTCACCATTACTTTATGTCCAGTAGTATCAACCATCATTAATTCTGGCGCTTGAGATCCAAGTAATAACGGTTTTAAAATATCGCCACGCTCTTTAATTTTTTCTATTGTTTTTTCTTCATAAATTCCTTTCGCTTGTCCAGTTCTAAAGTAAGTATCAATGATGTGTACAAACACTTTATCAAAGCCCATTACTTTTGAAGATTCGTAAGTTGGTGTAAAATAAGCTAATAAAAATTTATGCATTTCTGAAGCTTGTTTAGTTTTAGCCATCATACGATCTATTTCTATACTTACGCTATCAGGATGTTGAATAATTATGCTATTAAAATATTTCTTTACTCTATCTGCAAAAAATGGTGTACGTAATATTCCATCATCCTGAAAGTTAACGCCATCCCAATAGTGATTTTTATAATAATGATAAATGAAAAGGCTGTCTGGTCTGCCATTTGAAGCTTTCGGAATTTCCGTTGCTTCTTTTTCCATTTTCAAATTAATAACGTCACCTACTAAAGTTCCCTTATGAGTTTCTAAAAATGTTTTCTCGAAAGCCATTACCGATTCATTTAATACTTTAGCTTTATCGTTAATGAATTTTGTTGAATCCTTTGCCGACATGCCTTTTGTTTGATTTCTAATTTCACCAAATTCTTTATTTTTATTAGTAATGAATTTAATGTAATTAAAAAAATCGTCGTTTTCTTTGTGTGACGATGATTTTAAGTTTTTTACAATATCCTCATTGTCTGTGCTCATTACCATGTTTTGGTTAGCATCACTTACAAAGAAATCAAAATAACGCGCCTTTTCTTGACTAACTAAATAGTACACACCGCGCTCTAATGTTTTAGGCCCTTTGAAAACGACGTTTCCTTTCACAATTTTTTTACAGGTATCGGCTAAATAGGATTTATCAAATTGATAAAAGGCCAAATACATGACTGTATCTTTACAGTTTTTAAAATTAATTTTAATGTCATGTCCCTTTTGGGCAGTTGCTGCTGTTATAATTGATAACAAGCTAAAGCTGAATAATATTTTTTTCATATAGGTAAGTCCAAAAATAAGTTTTTTTTTGCAGTTAATGCTCTCAAATTTAATATCAATTAAGAACATCGTTTATTTAAAAAATGTTAAATGAGTGAAAAGGTCATCTATGCTGTTGAATAGGTATTTAAGTTATGTGAAGTAATTGTATATGCATCATAATGTTAAGGATTTTTATTGAGAGGCATAGCGTTTAGGAATATTTCAATTCTCAATATTTGTGTTTTAAAGAAAATAGGCAGATTTGAAAAATATTTTTCGCATTTATGTGAAAAAAATTTTGCAGTTTAAATATTATGTTTAAATTTGCAATCCCAAATCGAAAGAGATGGTGTTGGTTTGGTAGCTCAGCTGGTTAGAGCGCCGCCCTGTCACGGCGGAGGTCGCGGGTTCGAGTCCCGTCCAGACCGCAATTAAATTATAATCCCCCTTTAAAATCAATGGTTTTAAGAGGGGATTTTTTATTGGTTGTCGTTTTGGTTGTCACTTATTAGTTTTAAGGCATAAAAAAAGCGAGTGTTTAGTCCGCTTAACTTTTTTATAGTGTTAGTTTTTTATTTCGCCTCTCCAGTTATTACTTTACCTAACAAACTAAATGTTCCTAACATAAATTCTGTGCACTCATGCAATTCGTTTGCGGTGTCTATTGCACCAACCAACCTCCTACACTCCAATTGAACTAGCGTGTGGTTTTCTCCTACTTCATGAAGTGCCACATCTAGAAACATACCTAAGTTAAAAACTCCATTGCCCTTGCAAGTGAATTTATAAACATTCATTGGGTCGCTTTCAAATGAAAGAACCGCTACCTTTGTGTGATTAGGTAATTGTTTTACAACTTCTTTAACTTTAGCAATCGGGAAATTACATCTAGCTTCTTTCTTTGGGTTTGGTAGTGCCATAATTTATTATTTAGATTATTAAGTAAAAGTAACATAATTATCGTATTTCAATGTATTTTACAGTAATATAAATTGAGGCTATTAATATTTAGCTTAAATTTGATGAAAATCAAATTCATTAAGGATTTATATTAGATTCGAAATAACTTACTTGTAAGCACTAAATCAATAGACAAATGAAATACTTTATAATAATAACAATAGTTGCAATAGGTGTCTTTTTTATGTCTTATAAAACTGATAATGTCTAAGGAGGTAGATGTTCTCCAAATGGCACTTGTTATGCTTGCAAAAATTGTAGTGGGTGTAAGCATTGTTCTAAAGAAGGAGGGAGTTGTAGTGTTTGTGAAAAACCTAAACCACAATTAAAAAAAACAATTCACTCTGGTAAAAAAAACATAGTTAATAAACGTAAAAAATAAAAAAAGCGGGTGTTTAGTCCGCTTGTCTTTTAAATAAAATTAAGCTATTTATTAGCTATTGATAAATTAGCCGTACCGCATCTATTACAAGGAGTTGTGTACCATTCAAAACTTTTTATTTGCCCTGCCTTTAGCTCATCCCCACCTATTAGAAAAAATTTGTCAGAATCGGTTTCTTTATTCTTATAGGAGTAATTTACATTTGCTTCTATAAATCTTACAGGATATTTTGAATTGTTTTTAATAATTCCTTTACCTCCAACCCCATCATTATAAGTGGACTTAAAGCTCCAATCCAAAATTTCTAAATTAGATTTCAAATCTTTAATAGCTTTAATTTTTTCCAAATCCGACTCATCTCCATTAAAAATAATTCTATTATCGTTAAATGTTAAATAATCATAGCTATCTGATACACGATAATTCCCATATTCTTTTATGAATATTAACCCGAATTTCTTTTTTATTTTAGCGCCAAAGCCATTAGTAGCTTCTGCATTAATTTCAACTAACCATTTATTAGCTGACAATTCATTAATTGAATAATCACAATTCTCAATAATTGGAATATTGAAATCCATAGCTTTTAAATAGTAATCAAAAACAAAAATATCGTCTGGAATAATTGATTTATCATTCGTACTAAATTTTACAAATTTCTTTGTTGATGCCTCAATCCCATAAAAATACTTTGGAATAATAATGAAGTAAACAAAAACCCCAATTACCGATAATGTAATCAAAGAAATTAAAATAACTTTTTTCATAAGATAGATTTTATAGTAAAAGTAACATAATTACCGTATTTCAATGTATTTTACGATAATATAATTTTGCATATTTTATGTGGGATTTTCTCTCAATAACCTAAATCCTTAGACATTAAGCCCCAATATACTTTAAAAGCCATTTTTCAAAGTATTGGTTTCTTAAATTATTGACCTTAGCTTTTTTATTTAATTTTTTAATCTTAGCTTTTTTTTAGTTGGTTTCCCTCAGAAATATTAATAAAGAAATAGATCAACTAGTTTACAAGCTATATGATTTAACGGAGGAAGAAATCGCCATCGTTGAAAAATCTTAAATGACGATTCGCAAATCTTTTAAAAAAATAAACCCTCTACAAATTAAAATTGCAGAGGGTTTATAAAAGAAATAGATAAATTACTTTCCTTCAATCCAATTAGTAATTTCTGCATCCATAGGTTTTACCGATGAAGGCAAGTATTTTGCTAAATGTCCTTTTTCATCAATTAAAAATTTATTGAAGTTCCATTTAACTGTTGCATCTAAAACACCATTTTCTGTTTTGTGCGTTAACCATTTATAAATAGGGCTTGTAGCAATACTTACTTTTTCCATCATTTGAAACGTAACACCATAGTTTTTAGTACAAAAAGATTTTATTTCTTTTTCAGTCCCAGGCTCTTGTCCGCCAAAATCATTGCAAGGGAAACCAATAATTACAAAGTTTTTAGAATTGTATTTTTCATACAAGGCTTGCAAATCTTTATACTGAGGCGTGTAACCACATTCTGATGCTGTGTTTACAATTAATACCTTTTTTCCTTTTAAATCAGCAAAATTAAACTCTTTTCCTTCAAGCGTTTTAGCTTTAAATTCGTGCAGTGATTTTGAGTTTGAAGATGTAAATGCCATAGTTATTGTAGTTAATGCTAAAATGATTATTTTTTTCATTGTTTGAAATTATTAAAGTTAGTTGATATTTAAACAAATATAAAGTAATAGAGTTTAACTTTTAGTAAATTATTTACTTAAATTTGCCCTGCTTTGCAACCCGAATTAAATAACCTAAATCCAGAAACGATTACTTACAGTAAAGTAAAATCGTTTTTTAAGCTCACCAAGTTCACGTTATCAGCCTTAGTTGTGTTTTCAGCAATTATTACTTTTTTTACAGTAGCCGAAACTTTTAATTGGAAGCAGGTGTTTGCCATTTGTGTAGGTGGTTTTTTAATTACTGCATCAGCTAATGGGTTTAATCAAATTATTGAAAAGGAATTAGACAAATTAATGAATAGAACGAGGTTAAGACCTTTACCTACAGGTAATTTGAGTAATTTTGAAGCATATATTTTTTGCGGAATTTCTGGTATTATTGGTACTATTTTGTTATGGGTTTATACTAACCCATTAAGTGGCATTATTGGTTTTTTATCTATTATATTGTACGCTTTGGTTTACACGCCTTTAAAACGCGTTACGCCATTTTCGGTATTTGTAGGCGCATTTCCTGGTGCTCTTCCTACGCTTATAGGAGCTGTGGCTGCAACAAATGATTTCGGACACATCACCTTTTTTGCAGTATTGTTATTTTTAATTCAATTTTTTTGGCAATTCCCTCATTTTTGGGCTATAGCATGGGTTAGCCACGATGATTATCAGCGTGCAGGATTTTTTATGCTACCAAGCAAAGGAGGCAGGGATAAATCTTCTCGTTCTCAAATACTAGTTTATACCATGTCTTTATTTCCTATTGCACTAGCGCCCTATTTTTTTAGCTATACAGGATGGATATCAGCTACTATTGTAGGTTCTATGGGTTTTGTTTTTTTATACCAAGCCTATAATTTATATAAATCTGGCACTATTGAAGACGCGCGTAAATTAATGTACGGCTCATTTATATACTTACCAGTTGTTCAAATAGCTTTAATGACAAGATTATAAATAACTTTTTAATACGATAGATTATGGAAGATAAAATAAAAGCAAGTCCAACCTACAAAGCTGAATTAAAAGCAGCTCAAAATAAAGCTTCTAAGCCACTATTATGGATTGGTATATTTAGTATGGTAATGTTTTGGGCAGGTTTAACAAGTGCTTATGTGGTTAGAGCTGACAATGGTAACTGGCTAATCTTTAATGTCCCTAATATTTTTATAATAAGCACAGCCGTTATTATTACAAGCAGTATTACGATGTTTTATGCATTAAATAGTGCTAAGAAAAATAATTATACTCAGGTAACTATCGGTTTGTTAATTACACTCTTATTAGGCTTTGTGTTTGTATACTGCCAATATCAGGGATGGATGGAGTTATATTCCAAAGACATTGTAATGGGCGGCAAAAAAAGCAATGCTTCAGGCTCATTTTTTATATTGTTTGTTTTTGCACATTGGGCACATTTAGCGGGTGGAATAATTTCATTAACAATTACATTGTTAAAATCTTTAAGAAAGCGCTATAATGCCGAAAACACGCTTGGTTTGGAGCTTTGTTCCATTTATTGGCATTTTCTCGATATTTTATGGGTCTATTTGTTTTTATTTTTGTATTATATTCGTTAAACTTGCACCATAATTTCATAAAAACAGTTAATAATAAATTTTTAGTATGTCTCACAGTACAGAAATAGATTCAAAACACGCTTGGGATGGCGGTCAATCGCCACTTGGCGTTAGTTACGGAAAAATGATGATGTGGTTTTTCCTTATTTCGGATGCATTAACCTTTGGTGGTTTGCTAATGTCTTATGGTTTTATCCGTCACAAATATTCAGATGTATGGCCTAAAGCCGAAAATGTATTTACACACTTTCCGGGTGTAGAACAACATTTACCTTTGGCTTATGTTGGTTTAATGACATTCATATTAATTATGTCTTCAGTTACGATGGTATTAGCAGTTGAAGCTGGTCACCGTAATGATAAGAAAAAAGTTATTCTTTGGATGTTTTGGACTATAGTAGGTGGGGCAATGTTTGTTGGTTCTCAAGCTTGGGAATGGTATCATTTTATTGTTGGTACAGATACTGGAGCTCTTCGTCATGTATGGAGCCAAGAGTTACACACGTATGTAGAAGAAACCGTTTATGGTGCTAATATGACTGTAAACGAATATGGTGTTCCACAATTTGCTAATTATTTCTTTTTTATTACTGGTTTCCACGGATTCCACGTATTTTCAGGAGTTGTTATTAATTTTATTATTTTCTTAAATGTATTGAAAGGTACTTATGAGAAACGTGGTCATTATGAAATGGTAGAAAAAGTAGGTTTATACTGGCACTTTGTAGATTTAGTGTGGGTATTTGTATTTACCTTCTTCTACTTATTGTAAAAAATAATTATAACAATTTAAAATTCACTATTTAAAATTTCAATATTATGTCAGAATTTCACGATGAATACCCTTCTTACGAGCACTTAGCTCATCACAGCGAAGAAGATGGAAAAAAAATACGCCGTACTTTATGGAATGTGTTTTGGGTAATGCTTGCAATCACTATATTTGAATTAGTAATAGGTTCAATGGCTCCAGGTCATGGTTGGAGTGGTACTTTATGGATTAAAGTATTATTTATTGGTTTAACTATATTAAAAGCAGGATTTATTGTTATGGCTTTTATGCACTTAGGTCATGAAGTTAAATTTATGAAATATGTAGTATTAATGCCTTATATTATTTTTATGGCTTATGCGATATTTATTATTTTAGATGAAGGTGTGTATAGTGGTCACTCAATAAATCGTACTCGTGTTGATCCATTATTAATTCAGCAACAAGAACAACTTAGATCAGGACATGGTCATCATGATGCAGCTGCAGCGCATGGTGAAGAACACCACGAAGAAGCTCATCATTAATAAAAACAGTTTATTAAAAAAAATCCAAACAGAAATGTTTGGATTTTTTTTTGAGTTTAAGTAAGGAATATAATATCAATTTTTTATTACAAGTCTACCAAGGCAATTAATAATTTTTCTATTTTCATTTTCATGTCTTTTGGAGAGCAATCATAGTTATTAAAAAGTACAGAAAATGCTAATTCTTTGCCTGATTTTGTTTTCACATAACCACAATAGCCTCTAGCCCTATTAATATAGCCTGTTTTAGCGCGCATATTGTTTTCGGCAAACGTGCCTTTGCATAAATTAATCATACTACCATTTTTACCAGCAATAGGTAATGATGCATTAAACGAAGTATACATGGAGCTATCTCTGTATATTTTTGATAATACAGTTGCTTGTATTTTTGTGGTTATGGTATTTGCTCTTGATAAGCCACTTCCATCTTCCATGTGAAGTCCTGATAAATCAACCCCTCTAGATTTCCAAAAACTAGTAATAGCTTCTATTCCATTTTCAGTAGTCCCTTGTTTACCTGATTTTATTGCACCTAGAGTTTTTAAGAGACTTTCAGCATAATGATTATTACTTTTGGTATTAGTGAAATATACGATTTTACTGAGCTTTGGAGAAACATGGGTATATATTAATTGCTTTTTAAACGTTGTATCAGCCTCTTTAATAATAGTTGGAGCATTTTTGTTTGTTGAAATTAACGCATATTTATCTAAGATTTTTTTTAATTCGTTTTCGAAAAATAAATGAGGCTCGGGCATTTGAGCTTCTACTTCGTAATGTATTTTATGAGGAGGAATACTTCCGGTTATTGTTCTTGAAAATGAATTTGGATCACCAAAAACGATGGCATTATCTTCCGTTCCAAAAGATTTTACTTGAGATTGTATAGACATCTTATTTGTAAAATAATTAGGAGTAATACTTTCTACAATCGCAGTAGAATTAACTTCCCCACTATTATAATAAATGGAAAATTTATTGTCTTTATACGAAAAACCATTAGCACCTGCTCCAAAGTAATTGCCAATATCGCCCCAAATCCACGAATTAGGAATAACGTTATCAAAGTAAGTTGTATTAGTAGTAATCGAAGTAATGTTATTGACTTTTTTCAAAATCAGTTTATTAATGAGTGGTGAAAAAAACAAAGAATCACTACTATAAAAATAAGAAGAGTTGAAGGACGGATCACCTGAGCCATCAACATATAATTTTGTTTCTGTAGCTTTTTCAATAATGTCAGAATTATATAATACATTATAATTTGTTTTGTAAGTGAAGTCTTTACCCAAAATCCCTAATGCAGCCGAAGTAGTTATAATTTTCATTGTGCTAGCAGGTATTAGAGCAATTTCCGCATTATATTCCTTTAAAATATTACCTGTAGAAGCCTCCATAATGCAAAAGCTATATTGAGCATGCTGCAAATCCTTATCTTTTTTATATCCCTCAATAACAGCCGTTATATCCAATTGAGAGATTAATAAATTAACCGAAAAGCCAAAAAATAAAGTAAGAAAATAGTGTTTCATATAGAGATTCAATTTTTTTGTTAATTAGAAAAAAATTACAACAAGTAACTATTAATTATTTGTTAACTCTAAAATTAAGCCTTCAATTAAAATAAACTTTGCAATTTCAAATTTGTTTTTAACTTTATACAACTCAAAACGACTTTATTGGTTTATGCCAAGTACATCTTTCGCTTTTAAGCAGTTCACAATCAAACAAGATCTTTGTGCCATGAAAGTTGGCACAGATTCAGTTTTACTTGGTTCTTGGGTTAATCCCTATGATACTAATCGTATATTAGATATAGGCACAGGCACAGGCGTTATTGCCTTGATGTTGGCTCAAAAAACTTCATCAAAAATAGAGGCAATTGATATAGATGAATATGCAGTAATACAAGCTAAACAGAACGTATTGTCTAGTAAATTTACAGATAATATAAATGTTCAACTCATTTCACTGCAGAATTTTGCGAATCAAGAAACTCAAAAGTTTGAATTAATTATAACGAATCCTCCGTATTTTGAACAGTCATATAAATCTTCTGATGAACAGCGTTCACAAGCAAGACATGCCGATGTACTACCATTTGAGGATTTATTAGATGGAGTAAAAAAACTTTTATCTGCAAAGGGCAAATTTTGTTTAATACTTCCAAGGTTAGAAGCTGAAAAATTCACCTTGTTGGCCGAAAAAAAAGGACTTCATCTTTCTAAATTATTACGTGTAAAATCAAGAAGAGATAAGCTAGATGCAAAAAGACATTTAATGCAGTTTGAATTTAAAGCAACTGAATTTTCTGAGGACACGCTGGTAATAGAAGAAGAAGTGAGGCATCAGTATACGCCTGAATATATAGACTTAACGAAGGATTATTATGTGAATTTTTAATAAAGTACTATAAAAATATTTCTCTAAATAAGTCTTAATTTCATATCTTTAATCGCTTTATAATTTAATAATGATGAATAAACTACTATTGATTTGTTTTGGTTTAACGTGTTTAAATACATTTGGTCAAGATACGGTAAAAATAAAAACAGCTTTAACTCCCGAACAAGAAGCTGAAAACGCATATAATATTGGTCTCGAGTATATGACTAAAAAAGATTTTAACGGGGCAATTGAAAATTTCTCAAAAGCAATTTCTTTAAATCCTTCATTTGATAAGGCGTATACCAATAGAGGTTTTGCGAGATTTGAAAATAAAGGTTATGATGCCTCTATTTTGGATTTTAATAAATCGATAGAAATTAAGTCATTGAATTTAGATGCTTTTTTTGGTAAAGCTCAAAGTTTTTATGCAATGAAAAAAGCTGATTCATGTTTGGCTTACTTAAATAAAGTAACATTAATGGATGAGTCGTACAGTAAAGCTTTTTATCTAAGCGGTCAAATAAAATTTGAAGCAGAACAGTATAAAGAAGCTATTTCAGATTACAACAATGCAATAACATCTAAAGCTGATTATGCTTATGCCTATAATGATAGAGCTTCTGCGAAAAAAATGTTAGGTGATGAAGTTGGCGCTATTGCTGATTACGAAAAAGCAGTTGCGTTAGATCCTAAACTATTTTTCGCATACAATAATTTAGGTTCTTGTAAACGTATTAAAGGTGATAACTTAGGTGCTATCGTATCTTATAATTCGGCAATCAGTTTGAAACCAGATTACTATGTGGCATTTAATAATAGAGGTGTTGCAAAATTAAACACTAATGATTTTACCGGTGCTATTTCTGACTTTACAACTGCCCTAAGATTTAAGGCTGATTATATCTTAGCGATGAATAATATGGCTTCTGTATACATAAAGAAAAAAGATTATAAATCGTCAATTGATTGGACAAATAAAGCGATTCAAGCTGATGTTAAATGTGGCGCAGCGTATTTAAATAGAGGTATTGCAAAACAAATGCTAAATGATGAAGATGGTGCTTGTACCGATTGGAAAAAAGCTGTGGAATTAGGTGTTGCTGAAGGTAAAAACTATTCTGCAGGGTTATGTGATTAAAAAATACTTTAACCATTTATTTCAAAAATATTTAATTTTTAAAAAAAGATACCACTAAAAACATGAATACATTAGTTAAATTTATTATTGTGATTTTATTAACGGGAATAAATGCCGTTGCACAAAATATCGACTTTGAAAAAAGTAATTTTCCAGATAAAAAAGATCTATTTAAAGAAGCCCGAAACAACTTTAATGACGGGAAAGAAGCTTTTGATTTAGGAAAAAAAGAATATGATTTTATTATGGATCAATATATAAATACTCATAAATTTTTTCCTGTCAGCAGAAATGATTACAGGCGAGCTGGAGATATTTATTTTAAACAAGCTCAACCTTTTTTAATAAAAGCACAGGATTTTAATCCCAATAACGCCGAGTTGAATTACATGTTAGGTGTTATTAACTTTAATTTAAACCCCCAAACTGATGCAAGTTATAGATATTTGGAAAAAGCATATAATTTGAATCCAAAAATTTCAGATGATCTTACTTATTTTTTAGGATGGGCATATCAATTTCAATTAAAATGGGATGATGCAATTAAATATTATCAATTGTTTTTAAATATGTTGAATTTAGATGCAAAAGCTAATGCCATTGCTATAGAAGAAGCTAATAAAAAAATAAATGAATGTAAGGTTGGTAAATATGAAATGGCTAATCCTCAACGAATTTTTATAGATAATTTAGGAAATAATATTAATACGAAATATCCGGAGTATAGCGCATTTATTACAGCTGATGAGTCTATGATGGTTTTTACAGCCTGTCAGGATAATTCTACAGGTGGGAGAATTGATGAACAAAATGGAGCCTATTTTGAAGATACTTACATATCATTAAAAAAAGGAAGGTTATGGACATCATCACAAAATTTAGGTCCAATTGTAAATAGTGATGATCACGATGCGACAGCTGGCTTGTCGGCAGATGGAACATCGATGTTTATTTATAAGTATAAAGAAAAAGATGGAGGGGATATTTATTTAAGTACTCTATCAGGCACAACTTGGTCTAAGCCCGAAAAACTTAATAAAAATATAAATTCAAAAAAACATGAATCTTCTGTTACTTTATCCTCTGATGGAAAAAAACTTTATTTTGTAAGTGATAAAGATGGGGGATTGGGAGACAGAGATATTTATGTTTCCACCCTTGATGATAAAGGAGAATGGGGTATTTCAGAAAATTTAGGGCCTGTTATTAATACGAAGTATGCCGAGGAGGGAATATTTATTCACCCTGATGGTAAAACTATATATTTTAGTTCTAAGGGACATAAAACAATGGGTGGCTTTGATATTTTTAAATCTGTTTTTGAAAATGGAAAATGGAGTGAGCCTGAAAATTTAGGCTACCCAATAAATGGTCCTGATGATGATGTTTTTTTTGTTATCAGCGGAAGCGGTCATCACGGTTATTTTGCATCTGCTAAACAAGGAGGTTATGGGGATAAAGATATTTATAGAATAACTTTTTTAGGCCCAGAAAAAAATCCTTTGTTGATGAATGAAGATAATTTATTGGCTTCAGTTGCTGCTCCGGTGAGTGAATTTAAAGCAGAAAAAATTATTAGTTCCGGTCCTAAATTAACTGTTTTAAAAGGTATTATAAGAGATGATAAAACAAAAGAGCCGCTAGAAGCGTCTATTGAATTAGTTGATAATACTATTAATCAGGTAATTGCTACATTTAAATCTAATAGTGTTAGTGGTAAATATTTAGTATCACTTCCTTCTGGAAAAAATTATGGTTTAGTAGTTAAGCGTGATGGCTATTTATTCCACTCCGAAAATTTTGATATTTCTGCTAGTGCAGATTATCATGAAGTTGAAATTAACATTGATTTAAAGAAAATAGAAATTGGTCAATCAATTGTTTTAAAAAATATTTTCTTTGATTTTGATAAAGCTACCATTCGTTCTGAATCTGCCAATGAATTGGATCGATTAATAAAATTATTAACTGAAAATTCTACTTTAAAAATAGAATTAGGAAGCCATACAGATAGTAAAGGAAGTGATGATTATAATCAAAAATTATCTCAATCAAGATCTCAATCTGTTGTAACGTATTTAATTAACAAAGGTATATCAACCGATAGATTAGTAGCAAAAGGTTATGGCGAGACCGCTCCTGTGGCAACAAACGATACAGATGCTGGCAGACAAGAAAATAGAAGGACAGAATTTAAAATTTTAAGTAAATAATTTTTTTAATGCTACTCTACTATCATTTAATAAAACTAATTACTTTTAGCAATCACGAATTATAATAATTTCAAATAGATCAATCGAAAAATGAGCACAGACCAACCAAAAAAAAAGAAAAGCATAATTAAGCGTATTTTAAAATGGACAGGAATTACTTTTCTTGTATTAATTATTGCAGTTATTGCTGCACCTTTTATTTTTAAAGACAAATTGGTGCAATTAGTAAAAGACCAAGCCAATGAAAACTTAAATGCGAAAGTGGATTTTGGAACTTTTGATTTGACTTTATTTAGTTCATTTCCAGATTTTAGATTTAAAATACAAAATGTAAGTGTAATTAACGTTGAACCTTTTGCAGGTGATACCTTGGCTTATATCAAACAATTGTCTTTTGATTTAAATATCAAATCAGTGATTAGTGGTGGACCATATCAAATTAATTCAGTAACAATTGATGATTCAAAAATTAATGCAATTGTAATGCATGATGGAAAAGCTAATTGGGACATTACTAAACCAAGCACTGATACAACCAGTGCAGTTGCCTCATCAGAAGCAACTAAGTTTAATGTGAAATTGAGATCATTAGAAATAAATCATTCTGATATTGCCTATACTGATTTGAAAGGGAATATGAGTGCTACATTAAAAGATTTAAATTATACCTTAAGTGGAGATTTTACACAAGATAATTTTGTTTTAAGTAATTTATTGGAAATAGCTGAAACAACAGTTAATTCGGGTGGAGTGGGTTATTTAACTAAAGCGAAGTTTGGTTTTAAGGCAGATATTGATATGAATATGCCAAATATGAAATTTACATTTAAAGAAAATGAATTAAGTTTAAATGACTTAGGATTTTCGTTCGATGGTTTTGTTGAAATGCCAAAAGAAGATATTGGAATGGATTTGAAATTTGCAGCTAAACAAACCGAATTCAAATCTATTTTATCATTGATACCAAGTGTATATTCTAAAGACTTTGCAAATGTAAAAACGGAAGGTAAATTAAAATTAGATGGTTTTGCTAAAGGTACTATGCATAGTGAAAAAGACAGCACTAAAAACACGTATCCATCTTTTGAACTTAATTTAGCCATTGCTAATGCGATGTTCAAATATCCTTCATTACCAAAATCAGTGAACGACATTAATATTGATGTTCATGTTGAAAATAAACAGAATTATTTAGATGCTACAGTTATCGATGTCAATAAATTTCACTTAAATATGGCAGGAAACCCAATTAATATGTGGGCTCATGTAAAAACACCAATTAGTGATCCTGCAATAAGCGCAGAAGTAAAAGGTATTGTAGATTTGGTATCTGTTAAAGAATTTATTCCTTTAGAAAAAGGGGATGCGATGAGCGGTACCATTAAAGCTGACATAAGCGCAGCAGGACGTATGAGCAGTTTAGATAGAAAAGAATATGATAAATTTAAATTAGCTGGCACTTTAGAAGTTGATAAAATGAATTATAAAACAGCAACTCTTCCTTACGAAGTTTTATTAAATGTGATGAAATTAAACTTTACCAATCAGTTTGTAGAGTTAACTGCTTTCGATGCCTTAATGGGTAAATCAGATATTAAAGCTCAAGGTAAGATTGATAATTTTATGCAATACATTTTCAAAGATTCATTAATTGCAGGTAATTTTAATATGCAATCAAACTTATTAAATCTTAATGAATTAATGGCTTCTCCATCTGGAACAGCAACTTCAGCTCCTGTGAAAGCTGATACAGCAGCGATGAGTGTAGCAGAAGTTCCTGGTAATATTGATTTTGTATTAAATGCCAATTTTGCTAAAGTATTATATGATAATTTGCAATTAGATAATATGGCAGGAAATATAGTGGTTCGTAAGAAAAAAGTGGATATGACTGATTTGAAAATGAATACACTTGGCGGCGCAGTTTTAATGAATGGTTATTACGAAACAACTAATCCTAAGAAGCCAACCATTAGCATGAACTTTAAAGTAGATAACTTTGATATTCAAAAAACATTTACTGCATTTAATACTGTTCAAAAATTGGCTCCTATAGGGAAATACACACAAGGGATGTTTACTGCGACTCTTGAAAACTTTAAAGCAGATTTGGATACTAAGATGGAACCTATTCTATCTTCCTTACATGGCAATGGTGTATTTAAAACAAGTAGTGTTAGTATTGGTGGTTTTCCTGCTTTTGTGAAGTTAGGAGAAGCTTTGAAAATAGAACAACTTAAAACATTAACCATACAAAACGTTGTTGCAGATTACGAATTTAAAGATGGTAGAGTTAATTTACGTAATCCTGTTAAAGTAAAAGTAAATAAAATAGATGCTGAAATTACTGGATCAATGGGCTTTGATCAAACAATAGACTATAATTGGAAACTAGATGTACCTACCGAAATGTTTGGTTCACAAGCAAATTCGATGGTATCTGGTTTATTAGGCCAGGCAAGCTCTGCTGTTGGAACTAATATTAGTTTGCCTAAAAACATAAAAGTAAATGTTGGGTTTGGTGGTACAGTAATGAAACCTACTATTAAAACTGGAATGAAAAATGATGGATCTTCTTCTACAGTTAAAGATCAATTAGTAAATACAGTAAAAGATAAAGCGAATGAAGAAGCTCAAAAAATATTGGCAGACGCTCAAGCACAAGTTGATAAAATAAAAGCAGAAACTCAAGCTATGGTTGATAAACTTAAAGCAGATGGATATGCTCAAGCAGACCAATTAGTTGAGCAAGCAGGTAATCCTTTTGCCAAAATCGCAGCTAAAAAAGCCGCTGAATTAGCAAAAAAAGAAGTTGATAAAAAAGCACAAAAAGTGTTAGACGAATCTGAAGTTCGTTGTAATAAAATATTAGAAGATGCAAAGGCTAAAAGTGCAGCCGCAGCCGGAAAATAAATTTAATAGTATAAATAAAAATACCCGTCAGTTTTTAAATATCTGACGGGTATTTTTTTATCACTTAGATTTTTTTATTCCTAAATTGTTTCGAGATTTTTATTTTTTTAGCATATCTAAATTCTGCTTTTATTTCTTTTTCTTTGATTTAGGCTCATCAGCCTTATCGTTATAAGTGTCATAATCTAATTGATTTCCCCAGTAATTCATTTGCTGTTGTATCCAAGCTTTCCGTTTTGAGATATAGCCATTAGCCGGAGAAGCTTTTAAACGTAATGGATTTGGTAGAATGGCTGCAATAGCAGAGGCTTCATCTTTACTCAGTTTTTTAGCTGATTTATGAAACCAAAATTGAGCGGCAGCTTCAGCACCATAAATACCATTGCCCATTTCAATACTATTTAAGTATACTTCCATAATACGTTCCTTACTCCAAAATAGCTCTATTAATAATGTAAAATAAGCTTCGAAGGCTTTTCTTACATAACTTCTGCCTTGCCATAAAAACACATTTTTAGCTGTTTGTTGCGTAATTGTGCTTCCTCCTCTAAAACGTTTTCCTTTTTCATTTTCGTCCATAGCTTTTTTGATGGCGCCAATATCAAAGCCAAAATGTTTCAAATAATTTTGATCTTCACTGCAAACCACTGCTAATTGTAGCTTTGGAGATATATCCTCTAAAGGAACCCAATCGTGTTTCATGATAACTCCCTTGCCATCCGCTAATTGCTCAACATCTCTGATGATCATTAATGGTGTAATAGGCACAGGTATCCACCTATAAATGATAACAGACAGGATAGATATTATAAAAAACGCAACACTGGTTTTCCATATAATAATCCATAGTTTTAATATTACTTTTTTCATTGAATGGTAAAACTATTGTAAATTTTAAAGTAAGTTTGTATCATCCTTAATTTTTAATAACAACAATTATTTCATAACATGAGTGCTAAAAGAATATATTCCCTGCTTTTCTTTTTTATTGCCTTTTTAATTGGCATGTTTTTTTATAATAAATACCATGTAGCACCTAAAATTGATATTTCTAAATTAGAGATTGTAGATGCTAATGAACAAAAATTCGATATTAAATCTTTGAAAGGAAAGAAAGTAATTATTAGTTTTTATGCTTCATGGTGTCCCAATTGTATTGATGAATTGAATGTTTTGAATAAAATAAAAAACGAAAAACTTGCTGATATAACCATACTTGCTATAACGGATGAATCTATTGAAAAACTTATATCTTTCAGAGATAATAAACAATATCCCTTTACATTTATGAAATTAACCAAACCATTTAATGAAATTGGTATTGTTTCGATACCAACGGTTTACCTTGTAAATACCCAAAACCAGATTGTTTATGATAAAGTAGGTTATATCAATTGGGAAGATGAGTCAACTCTTAGTCATTTAAAAAAGTTGATGGAGTAATACTTGGTTATTATATGCTTTGACATCTGCAATCTGAGCAATCTTTTTTTATCAGTAAATTTAATAATAACATGCTTCTGTTTGTTTTTTAATCAGAAATAAGTATCTCCCTTTTTATTATTCAGCTATTATCCTACCACTTACAAAATAATTCCCACCACTTATGATAAAGTAATTTTTAGTACGTATCAATTGATTTAGTTTTATGGAATAATAAGAAAAAGTTCGTCTTATATCCAAAACCATTAATTCAATAACTATTTATGAAACCTCTAAACTACATCATCAGCATTCCGGAACCTTGTAACGAAGACTGGAATAGCATGATGCCCGATGCAAATGGGAAATTTTGTAATTCTTGTAGTAAATCAGTAATTGATTTTACTAACAAAACAGACTCAGAAATACATACGATGATGATGGAAAGAAAAGATGAAAAAGTATGTGGGCACTTTAAGAAAACTCAGATTAATCGACCTTTAGCACTTACTATTCCTTTTCATACCTTGCCTAGAAATCTTTCTCCTACAAGGGCTTTTGCTTTAGCCTTATTTATTGTATTTGGCACATTTTTATTCAGTTGCACCAACGAACATGATCAAAAAATAAGTGAGATTAAATTAACGGAGTTAGGAAGTGAAGAAATACGAATGCTGGGAGGTATGGAAATGTTACCGCTTCCTCAAGTTGCAGATTCCCTTTCATCAATAACTTCAGAGGACGTTTCTGTTTGTAAGACCACTGGTGATATTAGTTATATTGAAATACCTGTAATTGATAGTATTTCGGAAGTAATGGTAAAGGGAGAATCTATTGTTGAAGTTGATAGGGAGATGACACTGGGAGGTGCAGTTTATTATAGGCAGCCAGATGTTATGGAGATAGATTCCATAATATCTAATAAGCAGGCCAAATCGGAAGTGATTCAACCTGAAATTGATTTTTCTCTTCAAGTTTATCCCAACCCAACTTCGGGAAACATAACTATCAATTATGAAGTTGTAAAGAGAGGAAATGTGCAAATCGATTTGTTTGATATCAAAGGAATTTTAGTGAAAAGCCTCGTGTCTCAACAAAATCAATACGAAGGTAAATACATCATACCGACTGATTTAAGCGATTTAACAAATGGAATCTATATTTGTCGGGGTATTATTAATGGTGTTGAAAAAACGACGAAGCTAATTATTGCTAAATAGTGGCTGATTTTAGGATTTATACTGTCAAAATTTAAATAAATTATTACTTTTAGTTTTTATAAAAGAAGGCATCATACATGAAGACATTTTTATTTTTGATTTGTATAATTATAGTTCCTAAAACTTTTTTCTCCCAAAAAATGTATAACGATTTTTCTGTTATATTACATGAGGAAACCATTAATAAGGTATTTTCAGCTATTGGTGAAATAAGCGGAAAAAATGAATTTGAAGTCTTGTTAATTAAAGGTCACTATACATGGACTATTGTTAATCCTAAAATTAATTTATTACCTGATAGTAGCGACTTTACTTGCGATGCCAAAGTTGTTGTAGGTCCGTTTAAATATAGCACACAAGTTACTGGCAATGTAAAAATAGGCTACGATAATGAGTCGAATGAAATTAGTATAAAAATTACCAAAGCTATCTTTGAATTATATACAGTTATTTTAGGAAAAAAAATACACATTAAGGATATACATTTGGAAGATCATTTTAAAGATCCCTTTACATTTGAAGGTCCAAAAAGCTTTGCAACAGATATGTCATTTACATTACCAGACAGCACTGTGAAAAAAATATATGTGCAACCAACTGAGTGTCTTATGAAAGTTGAGAAACAAATGATCATCACAGCTTGCGAAGTAATTGCTAGTGATAAGCCTATTGATAAAAAAGTGAAGGTGAAGCCTCCTATTCAGTCCGCCGATAGAAGTAAAGAAACTTCGATAAAAAAATAGATGAAGTTTTTTTTAAAACATAACGCCGTTTACATCATCTTGTATCTCTTGTTATTGGCTTATTTGGCAGATATTTTATTGAATCACGGTAAAGTACAAATACATCAATATATAAATGGTTTTGTTGGAAATGTATCTGCAGATCTTTTTTTTAAATACATTACTGAATTAGGCGATGGATTATTTGCTATTTTTTTAGTGATTATATTATTATTTAATAATGTCAAAAAAGCTATATATGTTTTGTTAGCGTATTCGTTTGCGTCTTTATTAACAACGGTATTGAAGAATGTTGTATTTATTGATTCTTGGCGACCAGGATTTGTATTTCAATATTTTGTGCATCAGCCCTTAAAATTAGTGCAAGATGTATTTCTGAATACTGGAAACAATTCTTTGCCAAGTGGACATGCAACTTCTGCTTTTGCAGTTTTTTTTAGTTTGATATTTATCTCGAAAAATCATTTATTAAAATGTTTGTTTTTTGCATTGGCTATACTTGCTGCTTATAGTAGAACCTACCTTTCGCAACATTGGTTAATTGATATTTATATTGGGTCTATTATTGGGTTTAGTTTTTCATTATTTTTTTACATCGTATTTTACCAAAAACAATTTTCCGAAAAATTTAATTCATCTATACAAAAATTAATTTCTAAAGAAAATAAGGATGTTTAAATTATTAAATAGTGATATGAAGGCATACACATTTATTGTGTTGTTAGGATCGTTGCTATTTATTCCGTTTATAGGTAATGTGCCATTATTTGATTGGGATGAAATTAATTTTGCTGAGTGCGCTCGCGAAATGGTTGTATCTCATAATTATTCGGATGTACAATTATATTTTCAACCATTTTGGGAAAAACCACCGTTGTTTATTTGGCTGCAAGCCTTATCTATGAATGTTTTTGGCGTATCCGAATTTTCAGCACGATTTCCTAATGCATTATGCGGTGTAATTACATTATTAGTATTATATCGTTGTGGTAAAAAATTAAATGATTATAAGTTCGGTCTAACTTGGTCTTTTGTATACGCATCAACGTTATTGCCTCATTTGTTTTTTAAAAGTGGTATCATCGATCCTTGGTTCAATTTATTTATTTTTTCCTCTGTTTATTTTTTGATTCAACATACCAATAACCCTGTTGGTTCTTTTGGGTTTAAAACAGCTTTATTTGCTGGTTTCTTTTTAGGACTAGCTTTATTAACTAAAGGTCCGGCTGCATTAATTTTAGTGGGCTTAACAGTGGTTGTGTTTTTTGTATTATCTCGATTTAAAAAAATATCATCTCCAAAATTTGTTGCTTTATTTTTTATGTCGTTTTTGCTAACAGGTTTAAGTTGGTTTGCGATTGAAGTTTTAAAAGGCAATTCTCATGTCATTAAGGAATTCATAGATTATCAAATTCGGTTATTTAACACTGAAGATTCTGATCATGGCGGACCATTTATCTATCATTTTGTGGTACTATTGATTGGCTGCTTTCCTTCTTCTTTGTTATTGATTTTAGCACATAAGAGATCAACTTATGACACACCTTTTCAAAAGCATACCAAACGCTGGTTGTTAGCGTTGTTTTGGGTAGTGCTAATTTTGTTTTCTATTGTCCAAACTAAAATTGTGCATTACTCATCCTTATGTTATTTTCCGCTCACTTACTTAGCAACTTATTCTATTCAAAAATTATTAACCAAAGAATTTCAATGGAAAAAATGGTTGAATTTTTCGTTCGTATCAATTACTGTTTTAATGGGAGTTGCTTTTATATTGGTAGGATGTATTCATTTTTTTAAATCATACATCCTTGATCATCACTTGATAGGTGATGAATTTGCTATTGAAAATTTCAAGGCAGATGTATATTGGAATGGCTTCGAATGGCTTATAGGCGTTGTGTTTTTAATCTCAACCTTGTATTGGTTATATCAAATTAAACAAGGTAAACATCGATTTATTTTTGGTTTATTTTTCACATCCTTATTAACCATTTATAGTTTGATTATGTTCATCGTGCCAAAAATAGAGCAGTACTCTCAACATGCAGCTATTGAATTTTATAAAATGTGTGGTCAGCGCCAGTATGGTATTGAGGCTTTAAATTTTAAAAGTTATGGCACATTGTTTTATGGGCAATTAACTAATGATGTTTTTACAAACCCTGATTTTCCTAAATTTAAACTTCAAAAACAAAAAGAGCTCATTGAAAATAATATGAATCCTGAAACAAACTCAGGCGATATTTTAAAGAGTTGGTTATTATGGAAAAAGATTTATCAACCTGCTTGTTTTGTTGCTAAATGCACTGAAAAAGACCTTGATAAAAACTACCCGATGTTAAAAGAATTATACCGAAAAAATGGCTATGTGTTTCTAGTACGTTTACCTGAAAAAATAAAAAAATATGATAATTGATTTAAGAAGTGATACAGTTACAAAGCCTAATAAAGCAATGCTTGACGCTATGTTTGCTGCGCCAGTTGGAGATGATGTGTTCAATGAAGATCCAACAATTAATGCTTTGGAAGTAAAGTCAGCAGCTTTATTTGGTCATGAAGCTGCCTTGTTTTGTCCTAGCGGGACGATGACCAATCAGATCGCGATAAAGTGTCACACGCAACCTGGAAACGAATTAATATGTGATATCAATTCTCATATATATAATTATGAAGGAGGCGGAATTTCTTCTAATTCGGGTGTTCAAGCTAAATTAATTCAGGGTGATAGAGGACGGATAACTGCAGAACAAATTGAACAGCACATAAATCCTGATTATGATTGGTTATCTCAAACTTCATTGGTTTGTCTTGAAAATACAGTTAACAGAGCAGGGGGAAGTTATTACAAATTGGACGACATAAAAAAAATAAAACAATTGTGTCAACAAAAACATTTGCCTTTGCACTTAGATGGTGCTCGTATTTTTAATGCCTTAGTTGAATCTAATTACACATCACAGGATATTGGTAAACATTTTGATTCCATATCAATTTGTTTATCAAAAGGTTTAGGTGCTCCAGTAGGCTCATTATTAGTCGGCAATAAAGCATTCATTAAAAAGGCTCGCCGAGTGCGTAAGGTGTTTGGAGGTGGTATGCGACAAGCAGGTTTTTTAGCGGCGGCCGGAATATATGCTTTAGATAACAACATCACTCGTTTACGCGATGATCATCATCGTGCTAAGCAAATAGAAGCCGTTCTTAACAGCATGCCTTATGTAGAAAGCATTTTGCCGGTAGATACCAATATTATCATCTTTAATCTCACCGATAAATATACAGCTGTTTCTTTTGAAGAGGCTTTGAAACCTTATAACATCAAGTTAGCAGCTTTTGGTAAACAAACGATACGTTTTGTTACACATTTGGATTTTACGGATGATATGCTTGCAATAGTGATTGATGTTTTGAAAAAAATGTAGTGTTATTTCAACATATTATTTAATTCATTTTCTTTATTAGTTAATACTTTTTTCAGTATTTCTATTTCTTCCATTAATTTTTGTGGAGTGGATTCTTTGTTATCATTCCAGAGTTTATTTATAAAATAAGGCTTTTCGGTATAATTCACTTTAGCATTGGCCTCTCTAAAAATGCTATAAAGTGGCACTCTTAAGGTTTTGGAAATATCTTCTAAGTGACGAATTTCAAGTGTTTTATTCATTAAGCCTGATTCTAAATCTTGTTCAGTTAAGTTCAAATGGTCTGCCAATTGTTTGAATGTGTAATTCTCTTTCGCTAAAATGTCGTTTATTTTTTTAATCAATGTGTCCATTCCTCTATATTTTTTCAAGTGGTCTTATCTCAAAATCACCAATCTATTTGCATCTAATTTGATAAAGATAAATAATAATATAGTAAAGGACCAAAGCGAAGAGCCTCCATAACTAAAGAACGGCAAGGGAATCCCAATCACCGGCATTAAGCCTATAGTCATGCCAACATTAACTGCTAAATGAAAAAATAAGACGGAGGCAACACCATAACCATATATTCGGCTAAAATCGGAGCGTTGGCGTTCAGCCATAAATACCACTCTGATAATTAAAAATAATTCTAATAAAATAACGGTTGATGTGCCTATAAATCCCCATTCTTCGCCAACAGTACAAAAAATAAAATCGGTATCTTGTTCTGGTACAAAATCGTATTTGGTTTGAGTACCTTGCAAATAGCCTTTTCCGAAGAAGCCACCGGAACCAATGGCTATTTTGGCTTGATTCACATTATAGCCTTCTTTTTTAAGATCCACAGTGCCACGTCCTAACAATACATCAATACGCACTCGTTGATGATCTTCTAAGTGATTGTAGACATAGTTAGTTCCAAGCACAACACCACTGGCTGAAGCAAAGATGACACTTACTATTATTAAATGCTTAAGACTACGTTTTATAAATAAGAAAGAAAATAGTGCAATTACAGCTAGAGTAATTATTAATGTTTGAGAGGCAAGTACTAATGACAAAACAAATAGGAGTGCTGAAAATAAGCCAAAGATTAAAAAATTAACAGATAAACCTTCTCTGTATAATACGATTATAAAAGCTATAAAGACGATTGCTAAGCCTGTTTCGTCTTGTAATAATTTGATGATTAATAATGGAATACCAAGCATTAAGGCAGCGATGATTGTATTCTTATAATTTTTTAATAAATCTGAAAAGCGGTTTCGACGGTTCGATTCGACTTCTATGTTTTCGTTACTTAAAAATTTGGCAATAGCTAAATTGGTGGCAAATTTCATGAACTCCGCAGGTTGAATCCCAAAATCACCGAACCTAAACCATGAACGACTTCCCTTAACTTCGCGTCCCAAATAAGGAACGGCGATACAGGCTAATAACATAAAGCCATAAAAGAAGTACGCAAAAATGGTATAAAAGCCAGCATCTATAATTAAGATTAAAATAGCTATAAAAGCCGCACTACTGATCCAAATTAATTGCTTACCATATTTTTGAGTGGTATCAAAAATATTTTGATGATCCTCGTTGTAAACGGCAGCATAGATATTAAGCCATCCCATTAATACAAGCAATGTATAAGTAATAACAGTGACACGATCGATGCCATAAAATAAACTATGTTCTTGCTTTCTCACGATAGGTTAATGATGGCCAGAGCCCAATAAATTTTTTCGATTAATTAAATCTGCTTCCATCATTCGTTTTTCCATTTCTGGACGAGTGACTTTACCTGTTAAATATTTTTCTACCATTAAACTAACTATTGGTGCACTCCACGTGCCACCAAAACCAGCATTTTCGACTAAACACACAATAGCTATTTTTGGATTGTAACGAGGAGCAAAGCAAGAAAATACAGCATGTGAATCCCCATGAGGATTTTCGGCAGTACCTGTTTTACCACAAGCTACAATACCTGGTATTTTTGAGGCAGATCCAGTTCCTGCATCAAAACATTTTTGCATACCATCATGCACATTATCATAAGCTACCTGATTTTGAACATATGTATAATGTTTCTCTTTGTATTTTTTATCGATTTTTTTTTCTATTCCAATACCCAAAATACAATGTGGTGTATAATAAAAACCTCTATTGGCAATGGATGCCACTACATTGGCCATTTGCAAAGGAACAAGCGTTAATTCAGCTTGACCAATACCAAGTGAAACAACGGTATTACTCCGCCAATGATTTTTTCCAAATACCTTGTTATAATATTCAACCGAAGGCACGTTGCCTGGTTTATCAAAGGGCAAATCAGTTCCTAATTTGGTATTTGGTCCAAATGAACGAACGGCATCACGCCAATGATTGTAGCCATCTTCAAACTTCGGATATTTTTTTTGATCTGTAATTTCTCTAAACACATAGCTGTAATAAGAATTGCAGGAGGTTGCAATAGAACCAGGTAAATCAGTAGATGGGTGCGCGTGACATTTAGGATGTCCTCCCATTGGTGGATAGCCTCCGTGGCAAGGAAATACCGTTGAGCGAGAAATTAAATTATCTTGTTGAGCTATCAAGGCGTCAATAAGTTTAAAGGTTGAGCCTGGAGGATACATGGCTTGTAAAGCCCTATTAAATAAAGGCAAATTTAAGCTGTCGTAATATAATTTAGTGAAATTCCGAGAGCGTTCTTTACCTCCAACTAATAAATTAGGATCGTATCCTGGTCCTGAAATTAAGCAGATGATTTCTCCTGTTTGAGGATCAATGGCCACGATGGCACCTTTTTTTCCTTTCAATAATTTTTCACCATACTCTTGCAATTCAATGTCAATACTACTAAACAAGGCTTTACCAGGAATAGCCAAGGTATCGTAGATACCATTCATGTAACGTCCTTTGGTTTTGTTGTGAACATCAACCATCACAATTTGAGTTCCTTTTTTACCACGCAACTCTTCTTCGTAAGAACGTTCAATTCCACTAATACCAATGTAATCACCTTCTTTGTAATACGGATCTTTGGCCGCTTTATCTTTGCTTACCTCGCCAACGTATCCTAATAATTGCGCTGCTACAGGACGAGGATATTTTCTAACTGTTCGCGCTTGCAAGTCGAAGCCTTTAAAGCGGTATAACTTTTCTTGTAAGGCTGCATATACTTTTGGAGAAAGCTGTTTCTCAAATATACTTTCTTTGCGAGGAGAGTTTGGTGCTTGTGATGCTTTTTTCATACGGCGAATAAAATCTTCGCGGGTAATTTCTAATACTTTACAAAGAGCAACTGTATCGCAGCCCTTAGCCATTTTTGGAGTTACTAATAGGTCGTACGATTGTTCATTGTATACCATCAATTTTCCATTTCGGTCGTATATATAGCCTCTAACTGGATATTCAGTTCGATAACGAAAGGCATTATTACGCGCGTCTAATTTATATTGATCATCAACAATTTGTAAATAAAATAAACGGGATATATAAATGATAACAACAACTATAAAGAAGCCACTGACAATGTATTTCCTATCTGCTAAATGAGCTGAAGAGTTCATTATTTATGTTGTGATGATTTGTAAAACAAAAACTGAATAACATACACAAATATAAATGTACCTATAGTACTTAAACTAACCCTTAGTAAGGTCCTAAAAAATTCATTGAATCTGAATATTTCTAAATAAAAGAAAAACAAATGGTGTATAAAAATGAGCGAGGCTGCATACATCACAAACCACAAATTACCCATTGAATCTATTGTTGGAGTTAATCCCAAATCATAGCCTTCGCGCGGAGCTAATAATTTTAATACATAAAAACGAGAGAAACCAATGATTGTGCAGGCTGCAGCATGAATACCTGCTGTATCATAAAACATATCAATAGTTAGGCCGGTTACAAAAGCGAGCAGAAGTACTGCTAATTTGGGCGTTTCAAAGGGTAATAATAAGATGAATAAGATATAAGGAAATAAAATAATGTACGAACCTAGCCGTATATTCTGAACAATCAATACTTGTAAAAGTATTAATACCAAAAATCGAATTGTATTTTTAATTATTTCATTTATCACTTTGAGTTTGCGATTTAAGTTCTAAACTGTCTTTTTCTGTTTTATAATTATTTTTAACTACTGAAATATGATTTATTTTTTTGAAATCAACACTTAATCTTACTTTCACTGTGTAGAAGGATTCATTTTGTCGACGTTCGTAACTATCAGCAAAACCAACCATTATACCCTCTGGATAGATACCTGATAACGAGCTGGTAATAACAGTATCTCCTTTTTTGATGCGAGCATGTGTAGGTATACCTGATAAATTACAAAACTGATAATCGCCACCATCCCACATTAAAGTGCCGTTACTACCATCTTTTTTTAATTGGCAGTTCACGCGGGTATCTTTATGTAAAACAGACATAACAGATGAAAAATTTTTACTTACATCTTTGATAACACCAACGATGCCGTTACTATTAATAACAGCCATATCGTTTCCAACACCTTGTTCAGCGCCAATATTTAGTGTTAAATAGTTATTACGTTTATTTACGCTACTGTTAACGGCTTTGCCATTTATAAATTCATAAACTTGTTTATAAAGCGTATCATTTTTTTTATAAACCTTTAAAGGAAGAGCGGCGTAGCCTAGTTTTAGGCGGTTTAATAAAAAATTATTTTGTTCGGCTAGCCGATCATTTTCTTCTTTTAATAGCAAATATTCTTTGGCATTTGCAGACGTTTTATAAATATTAGCGCTGATAGTATTAGCAGAATTAAATAAACTGGAACCTTGATACCCATTATTCTTTATTAAAATGACGATACAAAAAAATTCTAATATCAAAAACGAAAAAAAGAAATTGTTTCGATATATAAAATTTAAAAGACTTTTCATTATTAAGGTTTATACAAACTTTTTTAGGTGAGTATTTAAATAATTAAAACTTTAATGCTATTGTAAGAATTATTGATGTATTCATTTTTACAATAGCTAAGTAATTATTTTATTAAGAAAGGGAATTTATGTACATTTTTCAGTGCTATTCCAGTGCCACGAGCCACTGCTCTTAATGGGTCTTCGCATACATGCACGGGTAATTTTGTTTTAAGAGAAATACGTTTGTCTAAGCCTCTTAATAAAGAACCGCCACCAGCCATGTAAATACCTGTTCGGTATATGTCTGCAGCTAATTCAGGAGGAGTCATTTCTAAGGCATTTAAAATTGCTTCTTCAATTTTTGAAATTGATTTATCTAAACAGTGAGCAATCTCCACATAACTTACAAATACTTCTTTAGGAATACCGCTCATTAAATCTCTACCTTGAACAGCATAATCTGCTGGTGGGTTTTCAATTTCTGTCATAGCAGCACCAACTTCAATTTTTACTTGCTCAGCACTACGCTCTCCAATTAAAATATTATGTTGACGACGCATATATTCCTCAATATTTGCGTTAAAGTCATCGCCAGCAATTCGGGTTGATTTATCACAAACAATTCCTCCTAATGCAATAACGGCAATTTCAGAAGTACCACCTCCAATATCAATGATCATATTTCCCATAGGTTCTTCTACGTCTATCCCCATTCCAATAGCAGCAGCCATCGGTTCATGTATCATGTAAACTTCTTTAGCTCCAGCATGCTCAGCGCTATCTCTTACGGCACGTTTTTCAACTTCCGTGATACCACTTGGAATACAAATCACCATACGCAAGGATGGCTTGAAAAAACGATTGCCTGTATTAATCATTTTGATCATACCTTTTATCATTTCTTCTGCAGCCTGGAAATCGGCAATTACTCCGTCTTTTAAAGGACGAATGGTTTTAATGTTTTCGTGTGTTTTGCCGTGCATCATTTGTGCTTGGCGACCAACAGCAATGACTTTGCCAGTTGTTCTATCTACAGCTACAATACTGGGTTGATCAACTACCACTTTATCGTTATGAATAATAATGGTATTGGCTGTACCTAAATCGATGGCTATATCTTGGGTAAGAAAATCTAAAAATGACATATAAATTTATGAGTTATAAGTTATGAATGATGAGTTATAAGTTTCAATTGTTAGTTTCAATCTTTTATTCAATGATTTTTAATATCACCAATCTTAATTAGTGTTTAAAATGTCTTGTTCCTGTAAATACCATACTCATACCTTTAGCGTTGCAATATTCAATACTGTCTTTATCTTTAATTGACCCTCCTGGTTGAATAACAGTATCAATGCCTACTTTATGAGCAATTTCTACACAATCAGCAAACGGAAAAAATGCATCACTTGCCATTACAGCACCTTTTAAATCAAATCCAAAACTTAAAGCCTTGGAGATAGCATGTTTTAAAGCATCTACGCGAGATGTTTGTCCTGTACCACTTGCTAATAATTGATTGTTTTTTACAATAACAATGGTATTCGATTTGGTATGTTTCGCTAATTTATTGGCAAATAATAAATCTTTTAATTGAGCTTCAGTGGGTGCAACAGTCGTGACTGTTATAAGGTTATCATTTGTTTCTGTTACTGAATCTTTATCTTGCTCTACAATCCCGTTCAATAAGGTACGCATTAATTTAGTTGGAAGTGCAATTGGTTTTTGAACTAAAATGATGCGATTGTTTTTTGATTTTAATAAAGTTAATGCTGTTTCTGAATATGAAGGTGCAATTACTACCTCACAAAATAATTGATGAATTGCTTCAGCAGTTTCAAAATCTATTTCAGTATTACTAATCAAAATTCCTCCAAAAGCAGAAACAGGATCTCCCGCTAAAGCATCTGTATAGGCTTCAAATATAGTAGGACGAGAAGCAACTCCACAAGCGTTATTGTGTTTTAAAATAGCAAAGGTTGGTTCTACTGTAAAATCTGCAATTAGATTAACAGCGGCATCAACATCCAATAAATTATTATAAGATAATTCTTTGCCATTTAATTTATTAAACATAGCTTCTAAATCACCATAAAAAACGCCTTTTTGATGAGGGTTTTCACCATAACGCAATGTTGAACCATTGTTGATACTATGTTTTAAGATTGGTAATTGTTCAGTAGTATTAAAGTAATTAAAAATAGCTGAATCATAATGACTGCTCATCGCAAAGGCTTTGGTAGCAAATGTTTTTCTATCTGATAAATCGGATGAACCATTTTTTTTGTTAAGTAATTCTAATAGTGAAGCATAATCATTTCTTGAAGAAACGATAACAACATCATTAAAATTTTTAGCAGCTGCACGAATCAATGAAATGCCTCCAATATCAATCTTTTCAATGATATCTTCCTCGGAAGAGCCGCTTGCAAGTGTTTCTTCAAAAGGATATAAGTCTACAATTACTAAATCAATATTCGGTATATCATGTGCTTCCATTTGCGCAATATCACTTTCTAATTCACGACGACCTAAAATACCACCAAAAATTTTTGGGTGTAATGTTTTAACACGTCCACCTAATATTTCAGGAAAAGACGTCAAACTTTCTACTGCCACCACTGGTAAACCAATATTTTCTATAAAGGTTTGAGTCCCGCCAGTACTGTATATTGTTATGCCAAGTTCGTTTAATCTTTTAATTACCGGTTCTAAATTATCTTTGTAAAAAACAGAGATTAAAGCGCTTTTTATTTTCTTTGAATTGCTCATAAAATGTATAAGCTACAAAGTTAATTGTTCCTTTAGTCTTTTTGTACTTTGTTGAAAAGTGTTGAAAAATCTACTAAACCTATTTTTAAGAAAATTTTTCTAATTCTGTTAGTAACTATTATTTTGCAGTAATAAGGATTATATATACTTTTCAAAAAAATTACATGTAATGACTACCAACACTCAAACTCCATCACTAAAAGTATCCAAATTAGCCCAAAACATTATTGGTTCCGAAATCATCAAGCTTGCCGGCGAAGTAAATGAAAAAATTAAACAAGGTGAAAAAATATATAATATGACCATTGGTGATTTTAATCCAAAGGAATTCCCCATTCCTAGTGAATTAAAGCAAATGATTGTTGATGCCTATTTTGACGATCAAACCAATTATCCTACAGCTGACGGTATGCTTGAACTAAGAAATGCTGTATCTAACTTATTAAAAGAACGCGGTCAATTAGACTATAAAGCAGATGAAATTTTAATTGCAGGTGGTGCACGGCCAGTTATCTATAGTATTTTCAAAGCTTTGGTAGATGCAGATGATACCGTTATTTTTGCTGTACCATCTTGGAATAACAATCATTATTCTTATCTTAACTCAGCAAAGGCTGTGGTTATTGAGGCTAAACCCGAACAAAACTTTATGCCCTTAGCTGCTGATATTAAGCCATATATAAAAGAAGCTACTTTATTGGCATTATGTTCTCCTCAAAATCCAACAGGGACAGTATTTAGCAAGGAAGGCTTAGAAGAAATTTGTGATATGATTTTAGAGGAAAACGCTCGTCGTGGTCCTGACGAAAAACCTGTTTACTTAATGTATGATCAAATTTACTGGGCTTTGACATTTGGTAATGTGCAACATTACAATCCTGTAACTCTTCGTCCAGCAATGAAAAATTACACGGTTTTTGTTGACGGGATTTCTAAATCTTTATCAGCAACTGGTGTTAGAGTTGGGTGGAGTATGGGACCAAAATTGATCATTGATAAAATGAAAGCTATATTAACTCATGTTGGTGCATGGGCTCCTAAAGCTGAACAAATGGCCACAGCTAAGTATTTAAGTGATTTAACGATGTATGACGATTTTATAGTGAAACAAAAAGCAAGTATCATTGCTCGGTTAGATGGTTTTTATAAGGGTTTCCAAGCATTAAAGGCAGAGGGCTTTAAAGTAGATGCAATTACACCTCAGGCTGCTATTTACTTAACAATCAAGTTTGGTTTACATGGCATGAAAACTTCTGATGGTAGTGTTTTAAAAACTACAAAAGATATTACGAAATATATTTTAGATGAAGCAAAATTAGCAGTTGTTCCCTTTTATGCATTTGGTGCTGACGACAACTCACCATGGTATCGTATGTCGGTTGGTACCTGTAAAATATCTGATGTAAAAGATGTGATTTCTAATTTACGAGCAGCCTTGCTAAAATTATCATAATCTAATCTCTCTTATTTTAATCCTACACTTTTCTTTAAGAGTTAGGGATTTCATATACGCCATCCTCTTTTATCAAAACTTTTCGTTGACGATACAACACGCCGATTGATTTTTTGAAAGTGGATTTACTCATATTGAATTTCTTGGCAATTTCTTCCGGAGTGCTTTTATCAGTGAGTTTTAAAATACCACCATTTTCTCGTAAGTATTCTAATATAATATCTGTGGAAGATAACACATGTTTAAATCCAATATTTTGTAAGCTTAAATCAATTAAATTATTTTCTCTAATCATTTTGATAAAGCCTTTCAATTCATCGCCAACTCTGATGTCTTTGTAAATATCATTATTGTATATCAACCCTTTATGCATACCGTTGATGATGCAATTAAAACCCATCGGTGATTGGTCGTATACCATTAAATCAACCTCTTGGCCTTGTTCTACTTGCAAAATTTCGTTGCTGATAAATTTATTTACTTTGCTCGAAGCTACAATTCGTTCTGATAATTCATCTAAATACACATAAACAACATAGGCTTGACCTTCTATCATTTTATGCTTTTGTTCTTTAAATGGAACAAATAAATCTTTTTCTAATCCCCAATCTAAAAAGGCACCATATTCAGTTGCTTCAGACACAAATAAATGAGCAAAATGATTAATTTCCACATAAGGCTTCAAGCGTGTCGCTATTAGTCTATCTTCAGAATCTTTATAAACAAATACTTCGATTGCTTCTCCAATTTCGAATTCGGGTTCTATAAATTTCTTAGGTAACAATATAGCCTCATTATCTTCGTTGCCTAAATACATACCAACCGGGGTATTTCTTAAAATAGTGAGTGTATTGGTTTTTCCTAATTGTATCATTCTGTATGGTTATTTGCACGAAGGTACTGTTTTTTTAGTTCTTATGAAGAGAAGTATAAATATCTAATCAGCTTGTTAACTCTTGTTATTATTTATACATTTAATTCGTGAATTAATTACTAAAAAATGAGCGCTAATTTAACGAGTCAAAAAGAACAAATATTAAAGTTGCTAAAAGATAAATCGGTGATGAAGCAAGATGTGTTTAAAAACACAGTAGCTGCATTTGATCTATTAAAGCAGGCAATTAGCGAGATAGCCGAAAATATAAAACAAGAAACGGAAGTGATTGATAAGCGAATTGGAGTTATGGTAACCGAAACCAATAACTATGTGACACAGTTAAAAGTAGCTGGAGATATGCTTGAGTTTTTTATGCACACCAACGTGTTTCAGTTTGATAAATCGCATGTGATGTATAAAACAGGTTATGTGAAGCAGAATGAGTATAATTCGTATTGTGGCATCATCAATGTGTATAATTTCTTAGCAGATTCCTTTAAATATAACCGTTCGGAAGACTTAGGGTATTTGGTTTGCCGTATTTTTATTAATAGAGAAATGCATTTTTTTATTGAAGCGAAGGGAATGTTGGGCTCAAAGTATTCATCGTTTTCCGATTCGCCCATTAATAAAGAACAATTATTAGAAGTAATTAATGACTTAATTATTTATGTTATTTCTTTTGATTTATTTACACCTCCATTTGATTCGGTAAAACAAGTGTCCGTTGGCGAAATACAAGAAAAAGTAAGTAGCATTAATTTAAGAATAGGTAAGCGCTTGGGATATGGAGCTAGTTCAGGAACTGACGATGAATTGTATGTTTAGAAAATAGCAGAAAAATTAATCTAATCTCTTACTGATAATTTTATAGACGTTGCCAAACACTTGTCCAGGCGAGAATTTACGCCATTCAAAGTCGTTGAGTTCTCCTCCAGAAATAAGATAATAATCAAGACTAGCTTGTTTAAATTCTTTTAACACATGATCTCTAAAGTTAATGCAGGCAATCCAACCATCTTCAATATCTTCAAACCATTCTTCATAATACGAATCATCTGATGAATGAAAGTTTAATACGTTTTCGCCAATGAGAATGTATTTATTAATGTTATGAAACATCAACTCATCTGCAATATCTCGTTTTAATAACATAATATCATTGTTAATGGCATCGTTCCATTCGCCAATTAATTCAATGATTGCGTAACGTTCGTCATAATCAACAAATAAAATTTTAAGGTATAAGGTCTCGCTACCCATATCATCCCATTGAGGATGTATGTAGTAATTGTAAACCGTTTTACTAAACTCAAACTCACTATACTCTGTTCCGTAAAATGGAGACTCTTCGTCTTCGGAAGCAATGTATAGATGTTGCCAATTATAAAAAGGTTCTAATTCGTGCATTTGGTAGGGA
This sequence comes from uncultured Bacteroidota bacterium, assembly GCA_903834765.1. GTDB lineage: Bacteria > Bacteroidota > Bacteroidia > B-17B0 > Aurantibacillaceae > UBA4416. The sequence goes on along the minus strand of CAILKE010000022.1, from coordinate 5,201 downwards.
TTTAGACATAACGTCTATTTCACATGTTGATATTTATTGTTTTTTCAATTGTCATACGGTATACGCCTTATCTTCATAGGTGATTGTTTGCAACAACCCTTTTATTAGTGGCTATTTCATACTGAGTCTGATTTGAGTAATTATTTTTTTGGTGTATAACGGAAAATCGCCTTGCATCATCCAATTATAATAAGAAGGTTCTTTTTCAAAAACTTCTTTTACCGTTTTATCTTTATGTTTTCCAAAACTAAATACTTCTTCATTTTTTTCATTAAAGATGATACGCCCTGCTAAATCAGCATTTTTGGAACGAGTCGTCAAAGTGCTTAATACAGCCATATCATTTTTTACAGGAATTGTTTTATTTCCTTTATCATCCTCAACCTCTGTGTGCTCGTAATGTTTTAATTGTGCTTTAAAAATTTCGTAAGTTGCTATTGTATCAGCCTCTGCAGAATGAGCATTGATCAATGGTTTACCGCAATAAAATTTGTATGCAGCAGTTAAATTACGAGGCTCCATTAAATGAAAAATATTTTGGACATCAATTAATTTTCTGTTTTTTAAATCGAAATCAATATCAGCTCTTAAAAATTCTTCTACTAAAACAGGTACATCAAATTTGTTAGAGTTAAAACCCGCTAAATCGCAATTGGTTAAAAACTGAGCTAATTGAGGAGCAAGCTCTTTAAAGGTTGGACAATCAGCTATATCTTTATCGTATATTCCATGTATTTTGGAAGTGAAAATAGGTATTGGTATGGTTGGATTAACTTTTTTTGTTAAGATGTCTGTTGTGTTGTCGATGTTTACTCGAACAATAGAAATCTCTACAATGCGGTCAGAGCCAACATTTACACCAGTTGTTTCTAAATCAAAAAAGGCAAGTGGTTTGGTAAGGTTTAAGTGCATAAGATATATAAATATTAATTAGATAAGTGTTTTAATGCTTCTTCAACCGTTTTTGTTTCTTTAAAGAAGCTATTTAATTTATGAATAACACCTTCTATTATAGAATCTGGGCAGGAAGCGCCACTCGTTAAGATAATACGAATTGGCCTTTTATTAGGCAAGAAAGAATGAGAGATTTGATTTTTTTTATTTGGGTAATCAAAATGATGAATTGTGTTTGCGTCAATAATTTCTTTTTCGGAAGAAATAAAATAGGTTTTGAATTTTCTTTCGCACAATTCTACTAAGTGCGAGGTATTACTGCTGTTAAAACCTCCAACTACAATTGCTAAATCGGCTTCAGTTTCTAACAAACCGTAGGTCGCATCTTGATTTTCGTTAGTAGCATAACATAAAGTATCTCGTGTATCTGCAAAATGATTGAATATATCAGTTGCACCATATTTTTGAACCATGATGTTTTTAAAAAAATCTGCAATTGCCTGTGTTTCGCTGGCTAACATGGTTGTTTGATTGATAACTCCTACGCGCTGTAAATCTCTTTCAATATCTAAATTTTCAGAATAGCGATCTTTAAAATCAATTTTAAATTGTTCTTTAGGCTTAGCACCTAAAATATATTCTGCTAATAATTTAGACTCATCCATGTCTCTTACAATAATTGCTCTGCTATGTTTATCGCTTCTTGAGAAAGTAGAACGCGTTTCTTCATGATTGTATTTACCATGAATAATTATAGTGTAATTATCTTTACCAATTGTTTCAGATTTTTTCCAAACGCGCTCTACAAAAGGACAAGTTGTATTATATGCTTCCGTTTTAATTTGTTTTTTTTCAAGAATGTCAATAATGTTTAAAGGTGCACCAAATGCAGGGATAATTACTACATCCTCACTTGTCAATGTGTCAAATGAAATTAATTGATTGCCATTAGTATCTTGTAAAAATTGAACACCACGATCAGTTAAATCATTATTAACATCGGGATTATGGATCATTTGACTTAATAGAAACACGCGTTTACCAGGATTTTCATCTAATGCTTTAAATGAAATTTCAATCGCATTTTCTACACCATAGCAAAATCCAAAATGCCGAGCAATTAAAAATTGTATGGGGCCAAAATCGAGTAGAGTAGGAGAGTTGTCTTTTTTACGAGGATCTTGTATTTTACGATATTGCTTTATTTTGCTGATAATAGGACTTCTATAAAATTCAGGTACATTAAACGCTTTCATATTTTTCTTATTTCAATATTAATTCTTTCACTAATTTTTTGCCACAAAAATGATTAACTTTTTGAATGATGTCATCTTTCGCATAAGATAATTCATTTCGCACAACTGGAGAGTCAATAGACACATACAATAATCCATTTAAATAATTTATCTGCGATGTATGTTTCGCTATTGTTTTCCCAACAATACCTTCCCATCCATTACGAATAGCAAAAACACTATATTTCTCATCTAATTTTTCTTCTTTAAAAATTTGAGCAATAGCATCGCCTAATTTTATGAGGTTATAATTTTTAGCCATGTTTTTCTATTACCCCTCCTTCTACTTTATAAATAACATATTCTGATTTATTTTGTTTTAACACTTCTTTAATTCTCAAAGGATGAGTATCCGTAATAAATACTTGTCCAAACTGTTCACCACTTACCAATTCAATTAATTTTTTAAAACGCGTTTCATCTAATTTATCATAAATATCATCTAAAAGCAATAAAGGCTTTGTTTGTTTTTTTTCTTTAATAAACTCAAATTGTGCTAATTTAAGTGCCAATAAATAAGATTTTTGTTGTCCTTGTGAAGCGAATTTCTTCAAGCTATTGTATTCTAATCTAAAATCCAAATCATCGCGGTGTGGCCCTACTGTAGTATATTGAATGGCTCTGTCTCTGGATAAACTTTCAGATAAAACATCTTTGTAAAACCTATTTTTTAAAGTTGATTGATATTCTAAACTAATAATTTCGTTAGTGCCACTGATAAATTGGTAGTTTTTATTAAACAAGGGAATAAATTCATTTAAGAAATTCTTTCTGATTGTTATAATTTCTTCACCATAAGCAATGAGTTGATCGTCCCATACTTCAAGCGACATGCTATCAAAACTTCTGTTTTCGTAAAAGTGTTTGAGTAATGCGTTACGTTGTTGTAAAATATGAGTAAAGGCAATTAATTTTTCTAAATAGTTTTTATTGTACTGAGAAATGATGCTATCCATAAATTTTCGGCGCACATCACTGCCATCCCATATTAGCTCGCTATCAGATGGCGATATCATTACTAAAGGATAGAGTCCAATATGTTCGGATAAGCGTTCGTATTCTTTTTTATTATGTTTAAACTGTTTTTTAAAACCACGTTTTATACCACAATAAATTTCTTCTGTATTCCCTGTTTTATTTATCCAACCCTGCACTACAAAAAAAGGCAAATTGTGCTTGATGTTTTGACTATCAACGGCATTAAAATAACTTTTGCAAAATGATAAGTAATGAATTGCATCTAGTAAATTAGTTTTCCCCATTCCGTTATTACCTACAAAGCAATTAAATTTAGAACAAAACTCTAGTTGAGCTTCATCGTAATTTTTAAAATTGAGGAGTGATAATCGTTCTAAAATCATGGATTGTAAAGATACAAACCTAAATGGGAAATTTAAATAAGTGTTATTAACTTGTAGAAGGAAATATAGTTAAGGAACCAATATCTCTGGCGTTTCTATAACATTGCTTTTATTTTTAGCTTTATCATATAAATACACCACGTATTTTATGTTTTTTATTTTTCGACTATGTCTATATTGCTGCAATCTTACGATAATTTCACCACTAATTGGTTTTCCTAAGTATGAATCTTTGGGAGCGCGAATAACATAGCTTGTTTTTAGAGAATCTGTTCCGCATCCGTAACAAAATGCGATGTATTTTTGAGTGATTGTATCCTTGTAATAATAATTTATCCACATAGTACGAGTTGAATCGCTACTGCTAACACCAATATCACCATCTCCATCTTTAAAATTAATGTCAATATCAGCTGAATCACCTGTATAAGGTATAAATGAATTGAATGATATTTCAGGAGTTGTAGAATAAGTTGTTTTTTTTACGCATGCAAAAACTCCAAAGCAAAGCAAAGCTCCAACGCACACATAATTTAAAACAGATTTCTTCATTGATAATCAATTACAGTGTTTAAATTTACAAAAAATATTTTCAATAGCCTTGTTCAATCAAAAAGAAATACTCAATCAGTTATTTAACATAAAGGGAGATAATGAATTTAATGCTATGGCATTAAAAGTGTTTCATTTTCAATATGAAAATAATGAAATATACAATCGGTATGTTTCTACTTTACCTATAAATACTAATGAGATTAATCATTTCACTCAAATACCTTGTTTACCTATTTCATTTTTTAAATCACAAGAAGTTGTTTGTCAAGCAATACATCAGGATACCGTTTGCTTTACTAGCAGTGGAACAACTGGACAAATAACATCTAAACACTTTGTTAATGATGTTTCTATATATGAATCATCATTTAAAAAAGGATTTGAATTGTTTTATGGAAACCCTTCTGATTACTGTATTTTAGCCTTATTGCCTAATTATTTGCAGCGCGAAGGTTCTTCGTTGGTTTATATGTTTAATCAACTCATTACCTCATCCAAACATCCAGATAGTGGTTTTTATTTAGATAATATGACTGATTTAGTTGCAAAAATTAATAAGCTCAAACAACGTAACCAAAAAACGTTATTACTAGGTGTGACCTATGCTTTACTTGATTTAGCGGATTTGAAAATTGCATTAACCGATGATTTTATTGTGATGGAAACAGGTGGTATGAAAGGAAAGCGCCCTGAAATGTTGAAAGAAGAATTACACCAGATTTTAAAAGAAAAATTTAAGGTATCAACTATTCATAGCGAATATGGTATGACCGAATTATTATCACAGGCTTATTCCAAAAATGACGGTGTATTTGTTTGCCCGCCATGGATGAAAGTTTTAGTGAGAGATGTTAATGATCCTTTTTCCTACCAATTCAATAAAAAAACAGGTGGCATTAATGTGATAGATTTAGCCAATATTAATTCTTGCTCATTTATAGAAACCAAAGATCTGGGAAAAATCAATGATAATAATAATTTTGAAATCATCGGCCGCTTTGATAATAGCGATATCAGAGGCTGTAATTTAATGATACAGTAATATGGCAAAAATAACCAACGATTTTTTTGATCAGGTATATCAAGTGGTACGTTT
>CAILKE010000021.1 GCA_903834765.1 uncultured Bacteroidota bacterium | reverse complement strand
TTTAGACATATGAAATAGCCATGTTTGCTAAAACACAAACACATCCCGATAGCTATCGGGAGAAGATAAACTGGCTATACCATATGGTAAATAAAAAACAATAATTTAGACATATGAAATAGCCATGTTTGCTAAAACACAAACACATCCCGATAGCTATCGGGAGAAGATAAACTGGCTAAACCATATGACAACTAAAAAACAATAATATCTACATATGAAATTATATTTTGGTATACTTATTTTTATTTTTTCAATACAAGTATTTTCTCAAGTAAAAGTTGATAAAAAACTTTATGCAAAAGATTTAAAAAATGCTGATTTGTATTTTGATACAGAGGACTATTTAAACGCTATATATTCATACAAAAAAGTATTAGCTATTGAACCATTTCACGAAATGGCAAATCTTAATTCAGCTATTAGTCGCATAAAATTAGGTCAACCAGCAGATTCTTCTTTTGCAAATCTTGTTAAGTTAAAAACGAGTAAACTTCCTGAAGTTCAATTTTATTTCGGTCAATTGTACCATTTAACTTCTAATTTTGATGAAGCGATTAATAGTTTCAATAACTATAAAGCTATACCAGAAAAACAACGATCTATTTTAAATGAAGAAATAGATTATCAAATTTCGTGTAGTAAAAATGCGAAGGAATTTGTGAATAGTCCTCACAGAAGTATTATTAAAAATATAGGAAATAAAATAAATTCAATTTATGCTGATTATGTGCCCTTAATATTTCCTGATGAAAGTTATTTGTATTTCACATCACGCAGGGATGGTAGCACAGGTAATCTAAAGGATGTGTATGGTAATTATTACGAAGATGTTTATGTTTCTAAGCGTTTACCAGATGGAAAATGGGGAGAACCAAAAAATATAGGACCTCCAATAAATACAAATACTCATGATGCATGCGTGGCTCTTAGTTTCGATGCAAATAATATGATTATTTATAGAACTTCGGCAGATCAACTTACTGGAGATTTATATATCTGTCATACAGGATATGACGGTTGGTCTGTTCCTCAAAAATTAGGTCCAGAAATTAATACGCCATTTATCGAGACAAGTGCTTGTTTTAGTAATGATACAAGTGTTATTTACTTTAGTAGCAATAAGCCAGGAGGTTTTGGCGGTAAAGATATTTATCGTATCAAAAAATTACCAAATGGCAAATGGTCTCTACCTATGAATTTAGGATCAAATATTAATACAGATAAAGATGAAGATTCTCCTTTTTTACATCCTGATGGATTAACCTTATATTTTAGTTCAAAAGGGCATAATACTATGGGTGAATATGATGTTTTTAGGTCTATATTAAATACTGAAACGAATCAATACACCTCTGCTGAGAATTTAGGCTTTCCAATTAATAGTGTAAATAATGATATTTTTTTTGTATTGAATGCTGATGGTACAAGAGGTTATTATTCATCCATTAAGGAACAAACATATGGCGGTGCTGATATTTATGTTATTGATACTCGTTTTGGAGATAACGATTTGAAAGTTAAACATGGAATAATAATGTCTGGTAACGATATCGTTAAGGCTAAAATAACACTCATTGATATAGAAAGTAAACAAATCAGTGGGATTTTCAATTCAAGTTACAAGACTGGGAAATTTTTATTGATTATGAATCCTGTTAAAGCATATAAAGTAATTGTTGAAGAGGAAGGCTATCAAACAATGGTTTTGGATATTGAGCCTATGGTAAATGAACAAGATGACTCTGAACTCATATTAAGTTTAACTAGAAAGAAATGACATACAAGTGCGAAATACAGAGTAATTGCTACTTTGCTTTAAAAACAAAAATGAATAACAGGTGTATTCAATGCATGTGGTTGTTTCTTATCATTATGCAATTATTTTATCATAATTCATTAAAGGCTCAAGATCCTCAATTTACTCAATTTTATGCATCTCCCATGTATTTAAATCCTGCCTATACAGGAGTTACTTATGAGCATCGTTTTGTAGCAAATTATCGAAATCAATGGCCAGGTGTAAAAAAAACGTATACAACTTATATGGCCAGCTACGATTACAATATGTCAAACCTGAATAGTGGATTGGGGATTACAGTTATGCAAGATCGATCAGGAACGGCAGGATTAACACATACTCAATTTGGTTTAAATTACGCATATCACTTTAAATTAGGCAAATTTGCAGAAATGAGATTTGGCGCTAATTTATCCTATAATATGAAACGAATAGATTTTGATAAATTACGTTTCAACGACCAAATTGCAACAGGATCGAGCACATCTATAGAAGCAAACAGTTACCAAGCTCTTAATTTTATGGATTTTGGAGCTGGTGCTCTTTTAAATTCAACTCAATATTGGTTAGGACTTAGCGCCAAGCATCTAACTCAACCTAATAGTAGTTTAACAGGTGATAGAGTGCCCTTGCCTGTTTCAATTAGTTTGCATGGAGGCTATCGTTTTATTTTAGAAGAAAAAAGTAAACAATTAAAAAGATATATTTCTCCAGCTTTTAATTATCGGCACGAGTTAAAAAATGATCAATTAGACATAGGATTATATTATTATCACTTACCTTTAAATGTAGGTATTTGGTATAGAGGCTTGCCTTTTAAAAAGTATGCGCCAACATATTCAAGTGCCGAAAGTGTTGCCATATTAATTGGATTTGATTTACATCAGTATAATTTACGTGTTGGATATAGTTATGATATTACTATTTCAAAACTAAGTATCGCCAATTCATTAGGAGCCCATGAAATATCAATTATTTACGAGAAATTTCATAAAAATAAAAGAAGTAAACGAGTATTAGTGAGTTGCCCTAAGTTTTAATACTTTTTAGGTTTACTAACCATTACTTGTTTAGTAATTTTGTTAAGAAATGATTTCATTACCTTTTTAAACATTAACTTTGTAATATGAAGAGTTTGAATGTGAGGGTATATGGTATTTTAATTCACGAAAATAAACTTTTGGTATCCGATGAGTATATTAAAGGAATGAAAATAACCAAATTACCTGGAGGTGGTTTAGAATTTGGCGAAGGAACTCATGAATGTTTAAAACGCGAATTTAAAGAAGAACTTGATTTAGATGTTGAAATTGAATCTCATTTTTATACTACAGATTTCTTTGTGAATTCTGCATTTAGTAGAGCTAACCAACTTATAAGTATTTATTATTTTGTAAAACAAAAACACGATTTTAAGTTTAATACATCTCAAATACCTTTTGATTTTATTAAATTAGAAGAAGGTGCTCAATCGATGCGTTGGATAGCAATGCCAGAATTATCAGAAAATGATTTTACCTTTATTATTGATAAAAAAGTAGGGGAGTTGTTAATCAACAATATCGTATAAACTATTTAGTAAGATTTGACAACCATTAATTTTTGAGCAGGAATAACTAAATTATTTGATGAAAATAATACGGTATAAGATCCTGATGGAATTTCATAAGGAAAAGAAAAAGAATTAACACCTTTAATTAAATCGACCTTCGTTTCAAAAATCACTTGTCCAACATTATCATATAAGATAATACTAGTATTAGTTTCTGAATGAGTTGTGTTTAACATTATATTTAATCCATTACTTGAAGGATTAGGATACAAAATCATTTGATCTTTTATTTCATTGTTACTGCAATACGCATCAATAACTTTAAACATAGTTTTTTTACCATCCATATCAACTTGAGATATTCTATAATAAGTTAAGTTATTTTTAGCAGTATAATCAATGTGATTATATTTGTTAATCGAATAACTATTTGTTAACCCCTTTATTTTAGCAATTTGTTCCCAATCGTATGCATTATCACTTTTTTCAATTAAAAAATAATCATTGTTCATTTCTGTTCCAGAACTCCAATTCAACTTTACTCCATTTTTTACACAAGTGCTTGTAAATTCTAATAATTCTATCGGTAATGGTGCTAATCCACATCCAGCGGGTACATAAGTATTTGGATTATTACTAATTAATGCACAACCAGCAGAAAGGGTAAACGGACCAAAAATATCTCCTACCGTTGCATTCCAAACGTTTATTCCTCCAATATCAATATAATTATTATTTCCATTACCATTCCCTGCATTTAAACTAGCTCCAGAATTAACTATAACAATAGAGCCTGGGGCAAGAGAGAGTTTATTTGAATTACCAAAATTGAGTTGACCATTTACTATAATTGTTATTGTATTATCTACTGTAAGTGGTTGCCCAATAACACTAACAGTGCATCCAATTGGGATTACCAAATTATCGCTTGCAGCTGGTTGACTAGTAAGTTGAGTGCTTCCATTCCAAAAAGGACAAGTGCCCGCAGTAAATCCACTCCAAGTTACCGGCCCCGGACAACCTATAGCTGTATAAGTAGTTGCTAGTGATTGACTTAAATTAAGCAAGACAAATACTAAAAATATACTTTTTTTAAGTATATTTTTATTTATTCTTAACGTATTGATTTTTAACTTCATTGTTATAAATTTTTTAATAAACCGATCTGAATTCTTTGCGATAAATAATAAAATTGTAATTGAGTACTAATTTTATTTCGTTACAAAGGAAATCTAGTAACCATGTTTTTAAAATGAAGTCAAACATTGTTTTTAATGAGGCTGCTCATTAAAAAATGATAGTAGCATAATTTGATAAAGAAATGTTTAGCTTGAAAATGCTCAAAATAAAGCAATAAGAGAGTATATGCTTTTGCAAGCAATTGACATTTAAAAAAAATAATTAATGTTTGAGAAAAAGTAAAATAATAATTATTACCAGTTACTATTTAATCACCATTAGCTTTTGGGCTGGAATAGTAGTATTTGCTGATGAAAACAGAACAGTATAAGCTCCAGAAGGAATATCAATTGGAAAAGCAAAAGAATTTATTCCTTTTATTAAATCAACCTTCGTTTCAAAAATTAATTGTCCAACATTATCAACTAAAATAATGCTAGTATTAGTTTCTGAATGACTCGTGTTTAACATTATATTTAATCCATTGCTTGAAGGATTGGGATATAAAATCATTTCATCTTTTACTTCATTGTCTCTACAATATAAATCAATAGACTTAAAAGTAGTTTTAATGCCATTAATATCAACTTGAGACAATCTATAATAAGCTAAGTTATTTTTTGCAGTATAATCTATGTGAGTGTATTTAGTATTAGTATAACTATTTACCAAACCTTTTACTTTAGCTATTTGCTCCCAATCATAACCATCATCACTTCTTTCAATTAAAAAATATTCGTTATTTATTTCAGTAGCTGTACTCCAATTTAATTGAGCACCATTTGTAACACAAGTTCCAGTAAATTCTAACAATGCAATAGGTAGTAATGTTGCACCACATCCAATAGGACTATATACATTTGGACTAGTAGATACAAGCCTACAACCATTGTTTAATATAAATGGACCATTTGCGACCCCTATAGTTGCTTGATATTTATCTCCACCAGGAAACGTAATTTCACTTGCTCCATTCGTGCCAGCATTACTGATTGAGCCTCCAACTCCAACATATATTGTGGCAGGATTATTAAATAAAAGAATTCCTATACCTCCGGCTTTAAATTTTAATGTACCATTAATTTGCAGTGTAATATTATTATTTATCGTACAAGACACATCATTAATTACAACAGTGCATGTAGCTGGAATTACTAAAACGGATCCAGCTGCTGGTTGAGAGGTTAATTGAATTCCACCTGCAGTGTACCATATACTATTAGTTGCATTGAAAGAATTTGCTGTACTTGTTCCTCCCCAATTTATAGGGCCTGGACAAGTTCCTGCATAATAAGTTATAGCATGAATTGCTTTAGTAATTAAAATAAATAATATTACTATGTATTTTCGCATTATAATTGTATACATATTATTTATTAATAATATTACTTATGTAAGATTATTTGGATAATTATTAAAAAACAGTTCAAATTTACAAATATAATCTAATTTCCTCAATTCTGTTAATATCTTGTTTATAACTTATCTTGAATACATGACAAAAGTCTTTTTTAAAATACGTTTATCATAGAAAATCATAAAGATTTCATATTTATAGCTATTTAATTAATTTCTATTTCATAATTCTATAAATTATCCTAAATTTGTTGCCCTAAATTAAAACCCACGTTGTGAGTGGGAAAATCTTATGATAAAAATTACTTTACCCGATGGTTCGGTTCGTGAATTCGAAAAGGGAACCACATCCATGCAAGTAGCATTAAGCATTAGCGAAGGTCTTGCGCGCAATGTATTAGCAGCAAAAGTTAATAATGAAGTAGTAGATGCCAATAAAGCAATTACTGAAGATTCGAGATTAAGTTTACTTACCTGGAATGATGATGAAGGGAAAAATACCCTTTGGCATTCTTCGGCGCATTTATTAGCCGAAGCTTTAGAAGCCTTATATCCAGAAGTTAAATTTTGGGTTGGTCCACCATTAGAAAATGGATTTTACTATGATGTGGATTTAAATGGCCAAACTTTATCGCCTGCTGATTTTGAGAAAATTGAAGCTAAAATGCTTGAATTAGCTCGTCAAAACAATGAATTCAAGCGAACAGATATTAGTAAGGCAGACGCCATTAAATATTTTACAGATAAAGGAGACTCTTATAAATTAGATTTGTTAGAGCGTTTAGAAGATGGTAATATATCCTTATATACTCAAGGTAATTTCACGGATTTATGCCGTGGACCGCATATTCCAAACACCGGATTTATAAAGGCTGCTAAGGTTTTAAGTATTGCGGGTGCTTATTGGAAAGGCGACGAAAAAAATAAAATGTTAACTCGTATTTATGGGATTACGTTTCCAAAAGATAAAGAGTTAAAAGAATATTTAGTTTTATTAGAAGAAGCTAAAAAACGTGATCACCGTAAGCTTGGAAAAGAAATGGAATTATTTACTTTCTCTGAGAAAGTAGGTATGGGTTTACCCTTGTGGTTACCTAAAGGTGCTATGCTGCGTGAGCGCTTAATTCAGTTTTTGCAAAAAGCACAATTGAAAGCTGGCTATTTACCAGTAGCAACGCCACATATTGCTTTGAAAGATTTATATGTGTGTTCAGGTCATTACGAAAAATATGGTGCTGATTCATTTCAACCAATAAAAACGCCACATGAAGGAGAAGAGTTTTTCTTAAAACCTATGAATTGTCCTCATCACTGCGAAATATATAAATCATCTCCAAAATCATATAAAGATTTACCGGTTCGTTATGCAGAGTTTGGAACAGTTTATCGTTACGAACAAAAAGGAGAATTACATGGTTTGACTCGTGTTCGTGGCTTTACTCAGGATGATGCACATTTGTTTGTTCGCCCTGATCAAGTAAAAGAGGAATTTTTAAAAGTAATTGATTTAGTATTATATGTATTTAATGCATTGGGCTTTAAAGATTATACAGCTCAGGTTTCGTTGAGAGATCCTGATAACAAAACAAAATATATTGGCTCTGATGAAAATTGGGCATTAGCAGAGCAAGCTATTATTGATTCTGCTGCAGAAAAAGGCTTAAAAACAGTAGTTGAAACTGGAGAAGCTGCATTTTATGGTCCAAAATTAGATTTCATGGTAAAAGATGCGATCGGTCGTAAGTGGCAATTAGGAACTATTCAAGTAGATTATAATTTACCTGAGCGTTTTGAATTGGAATATACAGGTTCTGATAATTTAAAACACCGCCCTGTAATGATTCATCGTGCGCCATTTGGTTCTTTAGAGCGATTTATAGCGGTTTTAATCGAACATTGTGGTGGTAATTTTCCATTATGGTTATCGCCAGATCAGTTTGCTATTTTGCCTATTAGCGAAAAATATAACGATTATGCAAAAAAAGTTTCAGAATTATTAAATATTTCCGATATTCGCGGCCTTGTTGATGATAGAAACGAAAAAATTGGGAAGAAAATTCGCGATAACGAAGTAAACAAAATACCGTTTATGTTAGTAGTTGGAGAGAAAGAAGAAGCAGATGGAACAGTTGCAGTGCGAGAACATGGTAAAGGTGATATAGGAACAATGACTATTGAGGGCTTTTCAAAACTTGTACAATCTACTATTGACAATGATTTTAAAACAAAACAAATATAATATTAACAACTAAAAGCGGAGGTCAAAATTAGCGTTTTTAAAAAGCCAATAAACAACAATAATAAAAATACAGGCCCAATTAAGCCGGGTAGTGCACCTGATGCGCCTGTTCCTTTCAAACGCCCTCGTGGCTTAAGAGAAGGATTTAAACGACCAGGAGTTCGTGAAGAACAACATCGTATAAATAAAAACATACGCAACACACCAAAAGTACGTGTAGTTGGAGATGATATTGAACCAGGAGTTTATCCGATTGAAGAAGCGATTAAAATGGCGGAAGAATTAGGTGTAGATTTAGTAGAAATTGCTCCTAATGTAGATCCTCCTGTTTGTAAGGTTGTAGATTATGGTAAATATTTATACGAATTAAAAAAGAAGGCAAAAGAAGTAAAAGCAAAGGCTTCAAAGGTTGTAGTAAAAGATATTCGTTTTGGACCACATACTGATGAACATGATTATTTATTTAAGAAAAATCATGCAATGAAGTTTTTACAAGAGGGTAGTAAAGTAAAAGCGTTTGTGTTTTTTAGAGGACGAGAAATTGTTTTCAAAGAACAAGGAACTATTTTGTTATTACGTTTTGCTTCTGAATTAGAAGAGTGGGGTAAAGCAGAACAATTACCGGTATTAGAAGGTAAAAAAATGTTAATGGTTCTGGCACCAAAAAAAGTGTCAAAATAATATTAGAGTACTAACAATTAAATAAATAAAAACAAAAGCAGATGCCAAAAATGAAAACAAACTCTAGTGCAAAGAAGAGATTCTCTGTTACTGGGACCGGCAAAATTAAAAGAAAACATGCTTTCAAAAGTCACATTTTGACCAAGAAAACAACAAAAGGAAAAAGAGCGTTAACTAAATCAGGCTTAGTACACAAGCGTGATTTGAATAACATCAAGTTCCTTTTAGCAATGTAATTTTTAAATTAACCCGAGTGCAAAGGTTATTCAATTAACCAGAAACTACGTTTTAAAAGCGCTAAAAATTAGCCACGTAACATCAAAAAATTAAAAAGAAATGCCACGTTCAGTCAATCACGTAGCGAGTAGAGCTCGCAGAAAAAAAATCCTTGCTTTAACAAAAGGTTATTGGGGTGCTAGAGGTAATGTTTGGACTATAGCCAAAAATACTTTAGAAAAAGGTTTAACATACGCATACCGCGATCGTAAAAACAAAAAACGTACTATGCGTTCATTATGGATACAACGTATAAATGCAGGTGTTCGTCAATACGGAATGAGCTACAGCGAGTTTATCGGTAAAGTAAATGCTAAGAACATTAACTTAAATCGTAAAGTATTAGCTGATTTAGCAATGAATCATCCTGAAGCTTTTAAAGCAGTAGTTGATCAAGTAAAATAATATTACTTAACATACAATAAAAAAGACAATCATTTTGGTTGTCTTTTTTTATGCTAAAAAAATAATATGTTTCGTTGTCTCTTGCAAAAAAAAAAAAACCAAGCAATACTTAAAAAGCTGAATTATTTTTTGATTAAATTTTCATAATTTAAAAAAATGCTTACATTTGCAACCTCTTATTAAATTAAGAGTTGGAGAGGTGCCTGAGTGGCCGAAAGGACATGTTTGCTAAACATGCGTACGGGAAACTGTACCGAGGGTTCGAATCCCTCCCTCTCCGCAAAGTGAAATTAAAAAGCCTCAATTAAGAGGCTTTTTTTGTATTTTACTTAACAATTCTAATGCAAAAACATGTTGTTATTATTGGTTCAGGCGTTGGCGGATTAGCTACTGCTGTTAGGCTTGCAGCTTCAGGATTTAAAGTAACAGTTTTAGAAGCAAATGATTACGTTGGTGGTAAATTAACTACCAAACAAATAGGAAGATACCGTTTTGATATGGGGCCTTCGGTATTTACCCTTCCAAACTTGATTGACGATTTAACCAACATTAGTAAACAAGATAAGCCCTTTAAATATTTAACACTTGATACCATTGTTAATTATTTTTTTGAAGACGGTACTTCATTAATAGCTTATACAGATAAAGAAAAATTTGCCAATGAAGTGGCTACAAAATTGGGTGAAACTAAAGAATCTGTATTAGAACAATTGAAATTTTCGGGAAAGTTGTACGAGCTTACCTCAGATATTTTTATGACTCAATCATTACATAAATTATCTAATTTTTTAAACTTAAAAACAGCAAAAGCTATTTTAAATATAGGTAAGTTAAAATTAGGTAAAACAATGAATGAGGTTAATAAAGCCCGTTTCAAAAACCCTAAGACTGTGCAAATTTTTAATCGTTTTGCAACATACAACGGTTCTAGTCCTTTTCAAGCTCCAGCATTGATTAATATTATTGCGCATTTGGAGCATAATATAGGTGCATTTGTTCCGGCAACCGGTATGCACGATATTACAAGACATATTTATGAATTAAGCTTAGCGCTTGGTGCACAGTATAAATTTAATTCAAGAGTGACAAAAATAAAAGTTGAAAATGATATTGCTGTTGGTGTCATCACTGAGAATGTAGAAATAGCTGCTGATTACGTCGTTTCTAATTCCGACATCAAACATGTTTACACCAAATTATTAGATAAAAAATATTACCGTTCAAAATTATTGGATCAAGAAAAATCTTTGTCTGCTTTAATCTTTTACTGGGGAATTAAAAAAGAGTTTAAAGAATTATCTTTGCATAACATGTTGTTCAGTGCCAATGGCGAAGAAGAATTTAAGTGCATGTTTCAAGATAAAAAACCATATCACGACCCATCAATTTATATTAACATTGGTTCTAAGCACAGCAAAAATGATGTTCCTGAAGGATGCGAAAATTGGTTTGTGATGGTAAATGTGCCAAGTAATACCTCCAGTATGCCTGTTGAATATGTTGATGAAATGAGAAAAAATATGGTAGAAAAAATAAACCGTATATTAAAAACTGATATCGAAAAATATATTGAAATTGAAGATGTGCTTGATCCATATTTAATTGAACAGCGCACAAGCTCAGCTGGTGGCTCGTTATATGGCAATGCATCTAATAATAAATATGCCGCTTTTTTACGACATGCAAATAATAGCAGTCAAATTAAAAATCTTTATTTTACTGGAGGAAGTGTGCATCCTGGCGGTGGCATTCCTTTAGGTTTATATAGTGCTCAGATTGTAGCAGAAATGATAGCTGATAAAAATAAATAGGAATAATTTTGTGTAGAGTTGTAATCAATACTAATAGTTTCATTTATTTATAAATTGCTATCTTTATCACATGTCATTTGCAGGAAAAACAGTTTCTTTTCATACCCTAGGTTGTAAGCTAAATTTTTCAGAAACATCCACTATTGCCCGTTTGATGCAAGAAAAAGGATTTGAAAAAGTTTCAATTGATAAAGGGGCTGATGTTTGTGTGATTAATACTTGCTCTGTTACTGAAAATGCAGATAAAGAGTGTAAGCAAATTGTAAAATCTGTTTTAGCGCATAACCCCGAAACTTTTATTGCAGTTGTTGGTTGCTATGCTCAATTAAAACCTGATGAAATTTCTAATATTGAGGGAGTAGATGTTGTTTTAGGCGCATCCGAAAAGTTCAAGTTATTAAATTACATTAATTTTTCTGGTAAGAATAGAGATACAGAAATTCATAATTGTGAAATATCTGATGTTCACACTTTTGTTGATTCTTATTCTGTTGGTGATAGAACTCGTTCTTTTTTGAAAGTTCAAGATGGTTGTGATTATAGTTGTACGTTTTGCACCATTCCTTTAGCTCGTGGAAAAAGTAGAAGTGATACTATTGAAAATGCGATAGCAAATGCTAAGAAAATAGCAGCGAGTGGGGTTAAGGAAATAGTATTAACAGGTGTTAATCTAGGCGATTTTGGTTACGGTGTTGATATCGATACTGATACAAAAAAACGTAAAGACTATAACTTTCTTGATTTAATAAAAGCATTAGATGCTGTTGAAAACATTGAACGTATTCGCATTTCATCCATTGAGCCTAATTTATTAAAAGATGATGTTATAGAATTTGTTGCACAATCTAAGCGCTTTGTTCCTCATTTTCATATTCCTTTGCAAAGTGGCAATGACGACATATTATCAAAAATGAAACGTCGTTATAAGCGTGAATTGTATGCGAATAGGATTGCTAAAATAAAAGAGCTAATGCCAAATTGTTGCATAGGGGTTGATGTGATTGTTGGATTTCCTGGCGAAACAAACGAACATTTTTTAGACACATATAATTTCATTAATGATTTAGATGTTTCTTATTTGCATGTATTCACTTATAGCGAGCGCGATAATACAGAAGCAGTTTTAATGGAAGGTAAAGTAGAATACAGCGAACGAAAACGTCGTAATAAAATGTTACGCATTTTATCTGCTAAAAAATTACGAGCCTTTTATGAAAAACACTTGAGCAAAGAGTTTACCGTTTTATTTGAACACGAAAACAAAAACGGCGTTATGAATGGCTTCACCGAGAACTATATCAAAATAGTATATCCTTACGATGTGAACTTAGTAAATAAATCATTTACAATAACAACCAAAGCTATTACCGAAGACGGTTTTGTAAGCGCTGATTTAACAAGTGTTTTGTCGGAATAGTGTTTTGTAATTTAAGGCTTGATCAACATAAATTCTTTTTTTCTTTCTGATGAAGTTCCGATATCAGAAACTATTAATGTTTCAATAACATCTTTATAACTCGAAGAAATTACTGATATATTATAAACTCCTTCTGGAAGCATCATTATAAAATACCCTGTTTGAGGATTTGGAGCGAAGCTATATTCTTCATTAGTTGTTTTTTCAATAGCAGTAATTTTTGCAATAATTTCTTGAGGTATTTTTGTAGAATCTATAAATGTAATCTCGCCTTTGTAAATTACATATTTTTTATTTGCATTAAATTTAATGCGATAGATGTCTAAATCACCATAACCACCAGGTCTAATAGCGCTAATGTAACCCACTGAATTGTCAGCTGATATACTAATGCTTCGATCATCATCCGTTGTATTAATAGGATATCCTAGGTTTATAGCCATACTCCAATTATTTGTTTCAGGATCCCATGTGCTTTTAAATAAATCAAATCCGCCTATGCTGTTATGTCCTTCTGATGAAAAATAGAGTGTTTTACCATCTATGGCTAAATAGGGGAAATCTTCATTATAAGGTGTATTAATATTATTATTCAATTTTTGAGGTTCGCCCCAAGATCCAGAAGGCAACATTCTACTCATGTAGATGTCAGTTTTTGCATCTTCTTTTTCTTTTCTCACAAAAAAGATAGTATTACCTTCTTCACTTATGGATCCAGAATGTTCAATTTTTTTATTAAATTGTTCAGATAAAGGAATTACTTTTTGAAAGTTTGAGCCTTTCTTTTTAGATGAAAATAAATCTCCGAAAACATCCATGTGATCCAAATATACTAGCATTTCAGAGCCATCTGCTTTTAATCCCACAACCTGTTCATCTAAAGAAGTATTAATAGAAGGTCCAATATTACGTGCCTTTCCCCACTTACCATGAACAGCAATACTTGTATAAATATCAGAAGAATAATAGCCATCACCTTCAATAGCTCCTCCAATATTGCCTTTTCGGCGAGAGGTAAATGCTAAAAAATTTTCATCTTTAGTAATCCAAGGATAATAATCGGGATAAGCAGAATTTAATTCTTTACCTAAATTTTGAAAAGACACATTTACGGGGCGTTTCATGAGTTCCTTCGCATTATTACATTGTTGAATACGAACGTTTGCTTTTGCACTTTGTTTTGGTATCAGAGTTTTATATTTTTCTAGCGAAGCAATGGCTTCGTCTAATTTATAATCTAAGGCATATGCATAACCTAATTCAAACCAAGCTTCGGGTTCAAATTTTTCTTCCTGAACTACATATTCTAAATACTTAATTGCTTCTAATTGATTATGGCTAGTGTTTAAATAACATAATGCGATTTTATATTGAATCTCTCTATTGTTTGGGAAAGTTTTAGCAATTTCTTTATAAATTTCTAATGCAGTAGCATAATTTTTAATGCTCATATATTCATCACCATCAATAATTTCGTATTGCTGCTGAACCAGTCCTTTGTTTTGGCTATGAAGTGATTTTAAATAACATAAACAAAGGAGAAAATAAACTAACCATTTATTCATTAATTAAAATTACAAAATATTTTTTTAAATAACCAATGATATGAAATTTCAATTAAATCTAGGCTTCTTTAAAAACTCTATTTAATCGTTTCAGTAAAGAGAACATAATAATAGTTGCAATTAATAATAATAAAAAATTCAGCAAAAAGAAATATGATTTATCATCAAACTTGTCCCAGTTTTTAGCTAAAACACCACTTAATTTGTTACCAATAGATGTGGCCAGCATCCATCCTCCCATCATTAAGGCAGTGAATCGAGTAGGCGAAAGCTTTGAAACCATCGACAAACCCATAGGACTCAAACATAATTCGCCAATAGTTATAACGCCGTAACTTCCAATTAACCACCAACCACTTGCTTTATTGATACCGTTATTTGTATAGTAAACTGCAGCAACCATAACTAAAGTTGATAATGCACTAATTAATAACCCAAAGGCAATTTTGGTTGCTGTTGTTGGCTCCTTTTTTCTTTTTCTTAGCATACCAAAAAAAAGTACGACTAATGGGGTAAAACATATCACGAAAAAGGGATTAATAGATTGGAATAATTCTGTGGGAATTAAATTTAAATTTTGTCCCATTGGTGGATATTTTTCTGGAGATAAATTTTTAAAATAAGGCGGATAGTCAATACATTTCACTGCTTTACCTTCTTTATTTTTTATTCTTCTAAAATGCTCGTCTAACTGGTATACTGAATCATTTTTAGCCACTACAGAGTTGTCGCATAAATAAAGTGATTGAGCTTTTGGAACAATTGCTGTAGGCATTTCTCTATCAGTATAAGAGTTGGCATAGGTTGTAAGAGCAGTACCATTTAATTTGAAAATAGCCCAAAAAATAATTACAATACCAAAAATGGTAAACATTGTACCCATAGGTTTTCGTTCTTCGATTGTACAACTTTTATAAACAGTATAGTAAAAGTATATAACAGGAATGCAGGCACATAAAAAAGCGTCTGTGCTATCACTTCCGAAAATAGTATCTGGTATAAACCAGCCTAAGGCGCCAAATCCTACAGCAATACCTAATACTTTTAGAAAGCGAATAATCATTGGTTTATCTTCAGAGGTTGGTTCTTTTCTTATATCAACTTGTTTGTAATGTTTCATGCCAACCCAAAAAGTAATAACACCTATAAACATTCCAATACCAGCCGTAATAAAAGCCCAATTCCAACCATATTTCATTCGCATATATGCTGCAATAAAATTGCATAAAAAAGCACCAATATTGATACTCATATAAAACAAGTTGTACCCAGAATCTTTATTAGCTTTATATCTTGGGTCGTTATACAAATTGCCTAGCAAGGTAGAAATGTTTGGTTTAAAGAACCCATTGCCAACAATCATAGTAACTAGTGCGGTATAAAAAGCCCATTCTTCACGCACTGATAATAAACAATAACCTAAGCCCATAAGTATGCCGCCTATAGTTATCGAAAAACGATATCCTAATTTCATATCGGCTAATAAACCACCAATAAAAGGTGTTAAATAGGCGCAGGCTATAAAAGTTCCAAATATATCTGATGCCTTTGCATTTTCCCATCCAAAACCACCACTTTCAGCATCGGTAGTCATATATAAAAAGAAAATCCCAATCATTAAATAGTAACCAAAGCGTTCCCAAAATTCTGTAAAAGCTAAAAAGAACAATCCTTTCGGATGTTTAGAAGTTGATGCCATATTTTTTTTGATAAAGATAAAAGAATCGAGATAAGTTAACAATAAATTTTCGTCGTGAGTAAACTATTAGAGCCCAGTGTATTTTTTAAATAATTTAATTGCAATTGCTAATAAAATAATGCCAAATACTTTTTTAAGAATAGCGATTCCTCCAATACCCAATAGGTTTTCGAGTCGTTGTAAGTTTTTTAAAACTACATACACAATAACCACATTTAATATAATAGCAACAATAATGGAAACAATATTATATTCAGCTCGAATAGATAGTAGGGTTGTTAGCGTTCCAGTTCCTGCAATAAGAGGAAAAGCCAAGGGAATAACTGATGCTGTTGCGGGAACACTATCCTTTGAAATTTGAATTCCTAAGATCATTTCCATAGCTACTATAAATATTAAGATAGAACCAGCTATAGCAAAATCGCCGATTGAAATGCCAATGATTTCTAAAATCGTATTTCCTACAAATAGGAAAACCAACATAATCCCCAATGATACAAATGAAGCCTTTGGGGCATTAATACCGCCAGCTTTTTGTTTTAGGCTAATGATAACTGGAATTGAACCAATAATATCAATAACTGCAAAAAGAACCATTGTTACTTTTAAAATTTCGATGATATCAAACTTCAATTCCATAGTTATTTGTTTTTGCAAAGATACATTTATAAAAAATAGTGTGTAAATTTAAAGGATAAATTAAAATACATTCGATGAAAAAAAATATAATTCCAATCATAGCTTTATTTTTAATAACTGCTTGTAATCAATTTAACTCTAAGGGGGAAAAAACTCTGAAAAATGGAGATGATACTGTTGCTAGCATTGATATTTCTGTTTCTAAGCTTGATGCCCTTACTAATTTAGTAGAAGAAGAAGAGCAACAACAAGCTAAAGATAATAAGTTACTTTTTTTAGCGCATGGTTCAGAGCCAGGTTGGTATGCTCAGTTTTATGGTAATAAATTAAGATTAATAGTTGATTACGGGAAGGATAGTGCATTATTTGTTGAGAAATTTGAAAATTTAGATAATCCAAAAGGATATGCATTTTCGAAAACATATAATGTATGTGGTGTGGATAGATCAATTGCTGTTTCAATTTCAAATACACCTTGCGTTTATTCGGCAAGTGGCGAAAAGGAAGAAAGGAACGTTATCATAAAATTAAACAACAAAACCTATAAGGGTTGCGGTAGTTTTGCAAAATAAATTTTTTTAAGCATTAAACTTTAATTTGTGTTAAGAGTCTTAAACATAAATCCTTTAAATTTTATGATTATGAAAACGAAAAAAATAACTTATTTCCTTTTTATTGGAATTATTACAAGCGCAATATGTTTTACGTCTTGTAAGAAAAAAGAAATTAACGAAAAAGATACAGATACTACTTCAGCATCTGACCAATCTTTAGCTTCATCTTCAGTAAATGATTTAACTAGCATTTCTGATGAAGCTGGGCGAAATTATTCCGTGCAAAGTTTTAAAACAACTGATTCTGAAGGATTATTGGCTACATCTTGCGCTGTTATTACAGTTGATAGCTTAATTGCTGCAAAAACTATTACTGTAAATTTTGGTACGAGTAATTGTTTGTGCAATGATGGTCGAAATAGAAGAGGCTCTATTATCTTATCATTCAATGGTAAATACAGAGATTCATTAACGGTTATTACTATTACGCCACAAAATTATTTTGTAAATGATAATCAGGTTTCAGGCTCAAAAACCATTACAAATAAAGGACATAATGCTGCAAATCATTTGGTTTATGAAATTAATGCGAATATGACAATCGAAAAAGCTAATGGAGGGGGAACGATTACATGGTCAAGTATTCGTCAACGAGAATGGATAGCTGGAGAAAATACAGTTTCTTGGTCTGATGATATATATTCAATTACAGGCACTGCAAATGGTACTTCATCAAATTCAAATTCGTTTTCATCCACTATTACTTCTCCATTAATTAGAAACATGGCAGTAGGTTGCCGTAAACATTTCACACAAGGGATTTTAGAACATACACCAAGTGGAAAAGCTATGCGCACTATTGATTATGGTAATGGGACTTGTGATGATCAGGCAACTGTTACTATTAATGGTAATACATACACCATTACTTTACCTTAACTAAACTGAAAGTTAAGATTACTTTTTAATCCTATTTGTTTATGCAATGCGCCATAAATCAATAGGATTTTTTATATAATGATAGATTGTTTTTGTTAATTAATGCCTCTGTCTTTTTTAGTTTAGAGAGCATTCCTGGTGAGGACTCATTGGTTTTCAAATGTGTCAAAAGCAATTTTAATTCATATAATAATTCTGGATATGGTTTAGAGATATTGTAAATCACTGTTATTGCAAAACTTCTGATCGCAATAGCTTCAGAAGGATTTTTAATATATTCGTAACACTTATCAAGTAGGAAAGATTGATGCTCTATTGGTACTTCTTGTTCTTGAAACAAGCGAAGCGTACTTCGAATAACACCATCGTGTAATTGTTTGTTTTTAAGATTTAAAATAAGAGAAGAATAATAAGGCTTAACGCAAGTTTGATCGATATCGCTACAATGGCTTAATATCCATATGGCACGGCTACTTAGCAAAGGATCTCTTTCTAATGCTAAGGTTACTAATTCAGCAATCTGGTGAGATTTTAAAATCTGTTTGGCTAATTCAGGAGCTTTAAATACCCTTATTTCTGCTAACAATTCTTCTTTAATTTTCATTTGATATTAATAACACTAATTTAACCATAATATGTAATTTTCTATTATCTTAGGCACTCCTTTTTTTTGATTCATTGAAAACCATACCACATATCGAAACCCAGTCTCCGAATGATATAAATCAACTTCAGGAATTAAAACTTGCAGAATTATTGGCATATGTTAATTCAAATTCTAAGTTTTATCAAACTCATTTTAAAGAGCATGGTATTGATAGTTCAAAAATAAAGACATTATCTGATTTACAGAATCTTCCAATTACCACTAAGGACGATTTGTATAAACATAATTTCGACTTTATTTGCGTTCCTCGAGATAAATTGATTGATTATGTTACTACGAGTGGCACCTTGGGAGATCCTTTGACCTTTGCATTAACGGACAGTGATTTAGAACGTTTAGCTTATAACGAAAATATCTCTTTAGCTTGTGCTACTGGCACTAAGCACGATATTTTTCAATTAATGACTACCATCGACAGGCGTTTTATGGCAGGCATGGCTTATTTTTTAGGTATCAAACAAATGGGTGCTGGTGTGGTAAGGGTAGGGAATGGAATGCCTGAGTTTCAATGGGACACAATCAAACGATTGAATCCAACTATTGCTATTGCAGTTCCATCTTTTATTGTAAAGCTCATCGAGTTTGCTGAAGCTAATCATATTGATTATAAAAGTTCAAGTATTAAAAAAATAGTCTGTATTGGTGAACCAATTCGTAACGAAGACTTTACTTATAATACATTAGGGAAAATCATTACAGATAAATGGCCAGTTCAGTTATTTAGTACTTATGCCTCAACCGAAATGGGAGCCGCTTTTACCGAGTGTGAAGCGGGTAGAGGAGGGCATCATCATCCTGAGTTGTTGATCGTTGAGTTTTTAGATGACGCCAATAAGGCAGTAAAAAATGGAGAAGCTGGAGAATTAACAGTGACGACTTTAGGTGTAGAAGGTATGCCTTTAATCAGATTTAAAACAGGCGATATTTGCAAAGCGCATTACGAGCCTTGTTCTTGTGGCAGAACTACGCTTCGAATAAGCCCTATTTTAGGACGAAAACAACAGATGATCAAATTTAAAGGAACGAGTTTATATCCGCCAGCGTTATACGATATTTTAAATACAGTACCATATATTAAAAATTATATCATTGAAGTATTTACTAATGATATTGGTACCGACGAAATTGAAATCCACATCGGTTGTAATTACCCACCCGAAAATTTTGATAAAGATTTAAAAGATCACTTTAGGGCAAAGCTAAGAGTTGCTCCAACAATTATACTTCAAACGCCTGAAAATATTAGTAAAAGGCAATTACCAGAAATGAGCCGAAAACCAATAACATTTATTGATAGAAGATAAAAGGTTTAAATATTGATTCACTCATCTTCCACTTTTATAAAATTTTAAAATTAAATTATGACAAAACCCTACATATCAGAACCACCCAAAACTATTAGTGATTTTGCTAAAGAATTTGATTTTGAAAATTTACGTACATACTATGATTCAGAGACAGGGGAAGTAATGAAACGCATTGCTTATCATCCTTCCTATCTCAAAGCAATGGCTTATTTTTGGCCAGAAGTTTCCGAGCAACAAGCAATAGAAAAAGCGCTAAGCATCAAATCTGCTTATGAGTTCCAAAAGGAATATATGAATCAAGCTATTTGGTCTATTATCAATAAAAGTTCTACAGGGCTTACATATAGTGGTATAGAGCATTTAGATAAAAACAAAGCTTATTTATTTGTAGCTAATCACCGCGATGTATTGTTAGATAGCGCAATACTTCAAGTAATATTAGTAAAAGAAGGTTTCTATACATCCGAAATTACGTTTGGGTCTAATTTAATGGATGAAGGTTTTATCGAAGATTTTATAAGTATGAATCGTATGTTTTCAATACAACGCGAAGGATCTGCCAAAGAGCTTTATGCTTTTTCTCGTCAACTAAGTGCTTATATCCGACATACTATAATCGATAAAAACGTAAGTGTATGGATTGCTCAACGAAATGGGAGAACCAAAGACGGTAACGATAGCACTCAAACAGGCTTACTTAAAATGTTGAACTTAAGTGGTGGCAAAAATTTTGAAAAGAGTTTTTCTGAACTCAAGATTGTTCCCCTTACTATTAGTTTCGAATACGAACCTTGCGATGTATTAAAAACTCAAGAGTTATATTTTTCATCGCTTACAGAAAAATATGTTAAGGCGCCAGGCGAAGATTTAATTTCTGTGTTTACAGGTGTGAAGCAACCGAAGGGTAAAATACACGTAACCTTTGGAAAGCCTATTGATAAAGAATTATCTACAATTAATCACGAGTTAAACGAGAACGAAAAAATAAAAGCATTAACGGCAATCATAGATAAAGAGATTTATCAAAATTATCAATTGAATGCTGTAAATTTTATAGCTTACGATTTATTAATGGAGGCAAACCGATTTGAAGATAAATACACAGCCATAGAAAAAGATGAATTTATAGCTTACGTTAATAATCAATTAGCTAAAATTAATGGTAAGTATGATGTGCTAAAAGATTTATTTTTAAAGTTGTATGCTAATCCAGTAATTAATAAGCTTGGGAAATAGATGTTGAGATTTCAATTTTGATATAACAAAAAACATTAAAGTATTTTTTAATGTAGCTTATTTTTGTTAGCAAATTAAGGGTGTTTTAAAATAAAAAAAAAGCAGAACTATGTTCTGCTTTTTTTTATCAAAGTATTTAAATTATTGCAAAACTATTTTACCAAAAGAATTTTCAGTAGCTGTTTTCAAATTAATTGAATAAACTCCTTTAGATAAAAATTCTAAATTTAATTGTTTTTTATCTCCAACAGTTGTTGAAATAACTTTTTCAGAATATACAATTTTTCCTAATGCATCAATAATTTCAATTGTTAAGCCCGCTTTTGCTAAAGGCATCACAATATTAATTATTCCATTTGATGGATTTGGCATAACGTTAAAATTCATCTTTTCTGCTAAAGGCGCTAAAGATGTAGCTATTCCAGAATATTTATATATTCCTCCAATACTTGCAGTTGTAGCATCTGCAAAAGAGCCAGCCCAACCATTGACGTTGTCAACAAAATCAATTTTTAAATATTGAATATTAACACTTCCCCAGTCAGTCCATGTTTGTCCATTATCTGTTGAATATGATATAATATTATTGCCTGTTCCTGCTCCGCAAGATGCATACATTGTAGTTCCTGGTATTCTGCAAATATCATTTTCTCCAAAATTAGTAGGTAAAGTAATTTGAGTCCAAGTTAATCCACCATCCGTAGTAGCATATAATCCAGTAACAGGCGCAGCGCTTGTTCCACTGTATGCAATGCATAACCCATTCATATTATCTCTAAATGCTAAGCGAGATACACCAGCAGTTGCACCTGTAATAGTCCCAACAGTCCAATTTAATCCTGCATCAGCTGAATGATAAACTCTACCATTATTTGAACCAAACCAAATATCATTTGCGTTTTTTGTGTATACACCTGTTAATCCGTATTCAGATGCATTTAATGGATTTGGAATGTTAGCACCTGGTACTTTTGTCCATGTTGCTCCTGCATCTGTGGTTCTGTGAATTTCATACTCTCCAGAAACAGGATCTCCTAATGTAATACCTGTTACTGCATCAGTAAAACAAGTAAAATCAGCAAAAGATGCCGCGGCAGTATACATATTTACTGCAGCTACATTTGCCCAACTAGTGCCACCATTTGTTGTTTTATACACAACACCTTTATTACCGCCTGCTTTTTCGTAAGCTGTAATGAAAGCAGTTGTTGCATCAATGCCTTCTAGAGCAGCGATAACGTATGTATTCGTATCAGCAAAAACATTTCCTGATGTAAAAGTTATTCCGCCATCTATAGATTTTGTATACCAATTATAATTTTTGCCTGTGGCTGTTCCATCATAACCAGTAGCCCAAATTACATTTGTATTTACAGCATCCAAATAACGAATGCCTGCAGATGGAATTGGAAAATTACTATTTTGAACTGTTGCCCAATCAGGGCTTGTTTGAGCCATTAAGGAACTGAAGCCTAATGCAAGAAAAGGTAGTAGATTTTTTTTCATTGTTTTATTGTTTTTTATTTTGATGTAAAAGTATAAATACTCCCTGTTTTTTTAAGTGGGTTCTAGTCTCCACTTTATTAATTTTTTTTTAATTTTAACGACTAGTATCTATTAAATTTCTCTTTTTTTAAAGTTATAACAAATCTATAATTATTTTATAAAATTGCGTTTTTCATTTTTTACATAAAATTATTTTTTTTATTGTATAATGTTTAGTTATAGTTAATTTTTTTCCAAATATTGGAAAAATTTATTCACCAAAAATACATTTACTAGGAAAAATCAACTAATTATCTTATTCTTTTTGATTTTTTTTTCTACTGCTTTTAAATTTATACAAGTTAAATCGCAAGTATAATGTTATTAATGTTAGCAGTAAATACGGTAAAAGTATACCTGATAAAGCAACTTTGCTACTCAATAGCTTAAAAAACAAAAACGAAAGAGTAGATCCAAAAAATGCCAGAGCTCTTCTGCTTCATGACTGAGGATCACTCAATAATGACGGGCCAGTTTTGATCAATAATAGAGAAACACTCAAAAATTAAAGAGTAGGTCTACTCAGATGAGTTTCCAATATACTGCGTAAATGGTAATAACCATTTATTTAGTTATAATTTAGGGAAAATATAAATTAAGATACCTATTCGAAGTATTCTTTCATACGGTCAAAAAAACCTTTTTCCTTGCGGTTAGGATTTGGTGTAAAATTCTTAGAATCTTTTAAATTTTCTAGTATTTTTTTCTCTTCAGCCGTTAAGGTTTGCGGTGTCCAAACATTAATATTCACCAACAAATCGCCAGTACCATATGAATTTACATCCGGTAAACCCTTGCCTTTTAACCGTAATACTTTACCACTTTGTGTACCCGGTTCAATCTTAATTTTTACTTTGGCATCAACGGTTGGTATCTCTATGCTAGTTCCTAAAGCTGCATCTGCAAAGCTCACATAGCCATCGTAAAATAAATTACTTCCATCGCGTTTTAATTCTAAATGTTCTTCTTCTTCAATAAGTACTAGCAAATCACCATTAATGCCACCTCTTGGGGCGGCATTTCCCTTACCTCCAACCGATAGTTGCATACCTTCAGCAACACCTGCAGGTATATTAATTGTAATGACTTCTTCTGCTCTTACAATGCCATCCCCATGACAGGTATTGCATTTATCTTTTACGGTTTTCCCTTCGCCATTACATCCGCTGCAGGTTGTTTGTGTTTGCATTGCACCTAAAAAGGTTTGTTGGGTTCTTACTTGTACACCTGAACCATTGCATAATTTACAGGTATCAAACTGTCCGTTCTTAGCACCAGAACCTTTGCAGGTCCCACAACTTACAAACTTATTGACTTTTAATTTTTTTTCGGCTCCTTTAGCAACTTCTTGTAAATTCAACTTTACTTTAATACGCAAGTTTGAGCCACGAACCACTCTACGGCCGCCACCACCTCCACGAGATCCTCCACCAAAACCACCTCCTCCAAAAATATCTCCAAATTGGCTGAAGATGTCGTCCATATTCATGCCGCCACCAAAGCCGCCACCGCCGCCTTGCGAAGCACCACCAACTCCTGCGTGCCCAAATTGATTGTAGCGTTGGCGTTTTTCGGTATTACTTAATATTTCGTATGCTTCGGCAGCTTCTTTAAATTTATCTTCAGCTCCCTTATCATCGGGGTTTTTATCAGGGTGAAATTTTATTGCCAATTTTCGATAGGCCTTTTTAATTTCATCATCACTGGCACTTTTACTTACTCCTAAAATTTCGTAATAATCTCTTTTGCTCATGGTTCTTATTTTGAATTATAATATGCTAAAAAGCATTTAAACACTAATCGCAAAGAGGCTTAATGATTAGTGTTATGTTAGTTTTTGTTATGTTTTTAAAACTGAATTAAGTTCCAATCACTACTTTAGCAAAGCGTATTACTTTATCGCCCAGCATGTAGCCTTTTTCTATGTCATCAATTACTTTACCCTTCATGTCATCACTTGGTGCTGGAATATGCGTAATAGCTTCCATGATATCAGCATCAAAAGGTTTACCAATACTGTCCATCGCTTCTAAACCTTTACTTATACAAGTGTTCTTCAACTTGTTGTAAATTAATGTAATACCTTCTTTAATTGGAGTTGCATCTGTTACACTTTCGTTGGCTTTAATGGCGCGTTCAAAATCATCAATAGTAGGTATAATGGCTTTAAATACATCTTCGCCGGCTGAACGGATAATTTCAGATTTTTCCTTGATGGTACGCTTACGATAGTTATCAAATTCTGAATATAAACGTAAGTATTTATCATTTAACTCTGCAATTTTAGCTTCGTAATTAATAGGAGTGGGTTCATTTTCTATATGAGATTCTTTTTCAAAATCTGAAGCAGATTCTACTTCTGCATCAGTAGCTGAACCATTAGTCTCTAAAATTTCATCTTCGGATGATTCAATCGGGTCTTTTTCGTTGTTTTGCATAGTAAAAATTTTGGCAAATGTAAGTAAACAATATGTTTGCCAATCATAAAAACGCGAAAAATTGTCAGTTTTTAATGAATTTAAACTCTGTTCGGCGGTTATATTCCTGCTCTTTGTCAGAACAGGTTACACCATTGACACAATGGTTTCTAATTTCGGATTCTCCTTTACCGATAGCATTTAGTCTAGATTTAGAAATTCCCATTTTTACTAGATAATCAATTACCGAATTGGAGCGCATTTCAGAGAGTTTTAAGTTACTAGCATCATCTCCCTGAGCATCCGTATGTGATATTACTTGAAGCTGAACGGTTGGGTTAGCATTTAAAATAACTAAGACCTTATCTAATGCAATTTCCGATTCCGTTAATACGGCATATTTGCCCAATTCATAATAAATATTTTCGTTGATAGTCAAATCTTTTTTACCAGTGGCATTAAACTTTTTATATTTCATAGTGATGTCATCATCATCTTCCAATTCAGTTAATTTAATTACATCCTGATTCAATAATTTATATTCGAATTTACCTGTCTTTTCATTCTTTATAAATTCCGAAACTATTTCACCAGTTTGTTTGGCTAAATATACTTTAGGGCTATTTTTAACTTTAGTTGTTTGTTCAATATGGATACTCAAATTTTGAGTCGTATCAATTTGCTTAAACACAAAATCTCCATAATTGTCGGTAGCTGTTGTTTTAATAGTATCAACATCACTTTTTATGAGGTAAACTTTATGATCAGTTAAAGGCATTTTACTTTTTTCGCCACCTAAAATTTTTCCAGATATATCAGCGGTAGAATAGGCTGAGTTTACTTTACATATATTTTGAAACGTGCTCTCTAATAATTGAAAGCTATTAGTTTCCAAATATAAACGTCCTTTTGGGTTTACCAAAAATAGGGTAGGCGTTTCGGTTACTTTAAATGCTAATACAGCTTTATCTTTCAATTCGCCGATTGCTAAGTAATTATTTTTTTTACCCGAAAATTTAGATTTAGTGAAGTTGATTTGTGAAAGCAACGTTTTCCATTTAGCTGTATCTTTTTCTAAACAAATTGTAGCATATTCTATATCACTGGCACCTTTGCATGCATTATTTTGATATTTATTTAAAATACGTTCAATTTCATTATTAAATCCTATTAATTCTTTAGGAGTAGATGAGGAACTATAAAAATAAACTAAAACAAAACGATCAGTCATGTTTTTTCCATTTGGTAAATCTAGATTAACCAGTTTATTGCTAGTATTAAAAAGTGCTACTTTTGAAAAAGGAATGCGCTCACCAACTCTAAGCTTTGTAGCTTTTTGAGCAAACAAAAATGCGCTAGATACGATAAAAAGTGTCAGAATTAACTGTCTCATTTTTTAGTAAATTTAAATTCAGTTCGTCTATTGTATTCGTGTTCCTTATCCGAACAATCTATATTATTAAAACAGCGATTTCTAATTTGAGTTTCTCCTTTTCCTTCTGCCTTAAGGCGTTCTTTTGAAATACCTTTTGATTCTAAATAATTTACGACTTCTTCTGATCGCTTGACTGATAATTTTAAATTAATTGCGTCATCTCCTAGAGCATCCGTATGAGAGGTTATTGATATATTGAATTGTGGGTAGTTTTGCAAAACAGTGATCATTTTGTTTAGTAGATCTTTGGAACTTTGTGATAAATTAGATTCACCTAACTCATAAAATAAATTCTCAGTTACCACAAAGTCAATAAGATCTTTTTTATCTAAGGGTTTTAATTTTAGTGAAATGTCTTCTTCTACATAAATATCGGGTAATTTAATGAGATCCATTTTTAAAATACTATATTCAAAACCCCTATCTGTTGATATAAAATTTCCTATTTTTTTTCCTGATTGGGTTGACAATACCACAAAGTTAATTGTCGGATTTTTTTCATTTACAGTGATGATATAGTCTTGATCGAGGTTAGGAAGCAAGGCGTCAAAATCACCATATTTATCAGTCATTGTTTTTACAATAGTATCACTTTTATTACCACTCAAAACAACAATTGGTTTATAAGCATAGGGATTTGTGGTTTTATCTTTATTTTCTGTTAATATTTGTAATCTCAAAAAATTTGAGGGAACTGGAAGCCCATCGCAATCAATATCTGCAATCTGTTCAACAGATTTAGCAAAGCCGCATAATTCATTTTTTTCATTATAAACAACTATGATCGGGAAATCAGCGGACGTTAGATTAAAGAGTTTGAAATCAGACTTATTAGGAGATTCAACTAGTTGTGTAGGAATTTTAGATGGAAAATTGATACTTGTCTTTTTTATTAATTGACCAGTAAAATATATCGGGAAAATAGTAATTGGAGTATTATTAAAAACAAAACCACAACCATTATACATAACCTCTGCCATTGGTTCAGATACGATGTCATAAAACAAAAATGCTTTTTTTTCTTGCTTTGAAAAATTGTAAGACTCAACTTTTCCACTATTATTTTTATAGTTGTATTGAGAAAGCGTTAGCGTTTTTTGGAAATCAACTGTTTGAGCCGAAAGATAAATACTTATAAAAGTAAAAAAGATGGCAATGATTTTTTTATTCATAAAGTTATTTTTTGATTATTCTATTTGATAAAACTCTAAAATTGTGCTTCTGTTTACTGAGTTTTCAGACTCAGAGCAAATTACACCATTTTTACAATGACTTAATAGTTCGGTTTCCCCTTTTCCTATTGCATTTAGGCAGGTTTTTCGAATACCTTCGGTTACGAAGTAATTAGCAATAGCTTTTGCTCTATTTTGAGATAAGATCGTATTTGCCCTTGTAACATTTTTAGAGTATGTATTTATAAAAACACCAATTAGTATAAAAGTAAATAATAAACCTTTACTCATTCTA
Organism: uncultured Bacteroidota bacterium; assembly: GCA_903834765.1. GTDB lineage: Bacteria > Bacteroidota > Bacteroidia > B-17B0 > Aurantibacillaceae > UBA4416. The sequence goes on along the minus strand of CAILKE010000021.1, from coordinate 80,342 downwards.
TGCTATTTTAAAAATGATTCAATTGTTTTAGTTAAAGCTTCCTCTCTTAGGCCTTTTGCAATGATAATACCATTGCCATCAATTAAAAAATTAGTAGGAATAGAAGTCACGCCATAAATTTGCGCTACGGAATTATTCCATAACTGTAAATCACTTACATGATTTTGCCAGATTAAACCATCTTTTGCAATAGCTTTTGTCCAAGCATCTGCATTATTATCTAGTGAAACACTTAATACTTCAAAACCATCGGCATTTTTAAAAGCTAATCCATGAAATTTGTTATAAGCAACAACAACGTTTGGATTTTCACGCCTGCATGGTCCGCACCAGCTTGCCCAAAAATCAATTAATACCATTTTCCCTTTTAAGGAAGATAATCTAATAGCTTCTCCTTTCGGATTATTTTGAGAAAACTCAGGAGCTTTGTTTCCTAAATTTAAACCTTCAGGAACATTTAACTTAGAAGTAGAAGCTGATTCAGTTTTAATAGTGGAAGTTGTTTCTTTTTTGCTTTTACAAGCCACAAAAAAAGAACCTATCATTAATGCACTAACGATAACTTGTGTTTTTTTCATTATGCGTTTTTTCTTATGATTTCAGCTCCTATGGCGTTTAAACGACCATCAATATTTTGGTAACCTCTATCAATTTGATTGATATTGAAAATTGTACTCTTTCCTTTTGCGCTCATTGCAGCAATTAATAAAGCTACACCTGCTCTAATATCTGGTGATGCCATTTGTATGGCACGTAATTGTACTTTTCTATCAAGGCCCATTACCGTTGCACGGTGTGGATCACATAAAATAATTTGAGCTCCCATGTCTATTAATTTATCTACAAAGAATAAACGACTCTCAAACATTTTTTGATGTATTAAAATATTACCTCTTGCTTGTGTAGCTGTTACTAGCATAATGCTTAACAAATCAGGTGTAAAGCCTGGCCATATAGCATCCGAAACTGTAAGCATAGAGCCATCAATAAAAGAATCTATTTCATAGTGCTCCTGAGAAGGAATATAAATATCATCTCCACGACGTTCCATTTGAATTCCTAAACGAGAAAATACACGAGGAATGCAACCTAAATTATCATAAGACACATCTTTAATGGTAATTTCTGATTGAGTCATAGCAGCCATACCAATGAAAGAACCTATCTCAATCATATCGGGTAAAATGCGATGCGTTGTTCCCGTTAAAGAAGACACACCTTCAATAGTTAAGAGGTTAGAACCTACACCGGAAATTTTTGCTCCCATGCGATTCAACATCTTACATAATTGTTGTAAGTAGGGTTCGCAAGCAGCATTGTAAATAGTAGTTGTTCCTTTTGCTAAAACAGCTGCCATTACAATATTGGCAGTTCCTGTAACAGAAGCTTCATCCAATAACATATAAGCACCTTTTAACTTTTCTGCAGTTACTTTAAAGTTTTCTGTTTCACTATCGTAAATAAATTTAGCACCTAAGTTTTCAAAACCAATAAAGTGCGTATCCATGCGTCTACGGCCTATTTTATCTCCACCCGGTTTTGGCATGTATGCTCTACCGAAGCGAGCTAACATAGGACCTATGATCATAGTAGAGCCACGCAACCCACCACCTTTTTTCTTGAATTCATCAGATACTAAATAATCTACATGAATATCATCCGATTGAAAAGAGTACTCTTCGTGTCCTATTTTTTCAACTTTAACACCAAGGTCTTTTAATAAATCAATCAATTTATTTATATCCACAATGTCTGGAATGTTACTAATAACAACCTTTTCGGAAGTTAATAATACAGCACATAAAATTTGCAGTGCTTCATTTTTAGCACCTTGCGGTATAATATCGCCTTTGAGTTGTTTGCCTCCTGTTACTTCAAAAATTGCCATAAATTATGCTGATGGTCTGTTATTATTAGATCCGCCATTATTGCGGTGTTTGTTTTTATTTTTATTTTTATTGTTTTTATTAAAACGATGCTTGCCACTATTGCCGCCTCCTTCACTTCTTGAAACTGTAATTGGCATTTGGTTGTTATGTGTTTTGTTTTTAAGTTCATTCACATGAGTAAGCACAACACCTTCATCAATCACCAACTCATTGTTAGTCATTTCCTTAAACTGCTTAAAAATGATATCATCTGTTACTGAATCTTTATTCCAGTTTACATATGATTTTTTTAAGTGATTAGCTATAAGCCTTGTTAATTCTTTCTTTTCAGGACCTTCTTCGTACGTTTTAGCAACATCAATAATACGTTCAATGGTTTTCCCATAATGCTTGTATTTAATTTTAGAAGCAGGGTAGGGTACCACTAAAGGCTTAGTAGTAAAGGTTTCTGCACTTGGACGAGGATACGGAGAGTCTACATCCAATTTGAACTTAGAAATCAAAAATAAATGATCCCATAATTTATGCGTAAAGTCAGCAATGTCGCGTAAATGAGGGTTTAATTGCCCCATTATTTGAATGATAGCTCGTGCGCATTTATTACGTTCGTCTCTATCTTCAATAGTAATGCAATGATCAATCATTACTTGTATGTTTCTACCGTACTCAGGTATCTCTAAATGTGGTAATTGCGTATTGTATTCCATAATGTATTAAAAAGTTAAATATACAAAATAATAAGCACTTGTTTGACAGCTTAATACTGAGATATAAGTGCAGGTTTGTTAATAAGCTGATAAGGGTTTTCTCTTAGGAACAGCTAAAGTAAAAGTACTATTTTAAGTTACTATTTAAAAGGTTTTGAAAAACGAAATAGATTATGTTTAAAGGAAAATGTCTAATTTAGAACAAGAGCGTCGGACTGTCAAAAATGCGAGCAGAGTTGCGGTGAATCGAGAATCCAAGGATTTAGCGGAGCGTAAAATCCGTAGAATTCCGAGAGGAGCGCGGAGCATATTTTTGACTTGATTTTTTGTTTCTTTTTGATTTAAGCAAAAAGAAAAATATTTTACTAAATTCTACTATAGCCTATTGTATTTTCTTCACCATCACAAAATCATTCATCACAAAACCATTTCCAATATCGAAATCTTCCACGCGATCAATCACAAATCCATTTTTAAAATAGAAATTAATAGACTTATAATTTTGACGATTAACGGTAAGCGTAAAACTCTTAGGTTTAAGTAGTTTTATTAAGTTATTTAAACATTCTGTTCCTAGACCATTGTTTGACTCATGTTTATGAATATAAAATTTATGTAAAAAATAATCAGCTTGGTTATTTGAACTAACTGAAATAAATCCAACACATTTATTATCCTTATGTATTAAGTAAAATTGGTGTTTATTCACTTCTAATTGAAGTTTTAAATTCTCCTTGTTATACATTTGGCCCAACATATAGTCAACTTGTTCTTGCCCAATAATAGGCACATAGTGAGCATTCCAAATGGTATGTGCCAATTCGGAAATTGTATCAAGATGAGTTTGATCGGCTAAAAGAAGTTGTACCATTGTTAATTAGTATTTATGTATCTTTACATTTATAATTTATGAAGAGTTCTAATATACAGCAAAAAATTTCAATCAGAAACCGCCGAGCGAGTTTTGATTATAGTTTTATTGAAAATTATACAGCTGGAATGGTTTTAGTTGGTACCGAAATTAAATCCATAAGGCTTGGAAAAGCCTCATTGGTTGATAGTTTCTGTTATTTCAGAGCTGGCGAACTTTATGTTAGAAACTTAAATATTAGCATTTACACCGAAGGTAATGTTTATAATCACGAGCCTACACGTGAGCGTAAATTATTGTTGAGTAAACGAGAATTAGTGAAGCTTGAAAAGAAAATGAAAGACCAAGGTCTCACCATTATCCCAGTTTGTTTATTCACTTCAGATAGTGGTTATGCTAAATTAGAAATAGCATTAGCGAAAGGAAAAAAACAATTTGATAAGCGAGAAGATATGAAAGCCAAGGATGTTGATAGGGACTTGAAACGCCAGTATAAATAGTGTCAGTAATAAAACTCCAATTTCTTCGTTATGCTCGCCTTAAAAATAGTCATTTGCGAAAAGCAAACTCCTATTATTTATAAAGCTGTAGAGGTATCGCAAGCCTCGAACTTGTAGCTTTCTTATCCGACACTTCGGTTTCTTACTGGCAATGGTTAGCTAAACTCTAACAGATATATTTTAGCCCTTGTTGGAGTTATCTCCAACAAGAAGCTTAATTTTTATACATGTTGTTGATAATACCAAAAGTAGCAGAATATAGCGAACCATAAAAACAAAAAAGCCTCATTTTACTAGTAAAATGAGGCTTTTATTATAGGTTAAAAAATTATTTCAATTTAAAAGCTGCTTTTACTTTAGCAACGTAATCTAATTTTTCCCATGTAAACAATTCAACTTTCATTGTTTTTGTTTTTCCATCAGGAGATTTGAATGTTTTAGTAACGATTTCATTTTTACGTCCCATGTGTCCATAAGCAGCTGTTTCGCTATAGATAGGAGTGCGTAATTTGAAACGTTGTTCAATAAAGTATGGACGCATATCAAATACATTTTGAACAATTTTAGCAATTTCTCCATCTGTCATTTTTACTTTTGAAGTACCATAAGTATCAATAAAAATGCCCATTGGTTGAGCAACACCAATTGCATAAGACACTTGAACTAATACTTCAGAACAAACACCAGCAGCAACTAGGTTTTTAGCAATGTGACGCGTTGCATAAGCAGCTGAACGGTCAACTTTACTTGGATCTTTACCAGAGAAAGCACCACCACCGTGAGCACCTTTTCCACCGTATGTATCTACAATAATTTTACGACCAGTTAAACCTGTATCGCCATGAGGACCACCAATTACAAACTTACCTGTTGGGTTAATATGGTAATTGATTTTATTGTTGAATAAATGAGCGTATTTAGGGTAGTTCTTTTTAACACGAGGAATTAAAATGTCTATAATATCTTTTTTGATTTTAGTTAACATTTTATCTTCTTTATCAAAATCATCATGTTGTGTTGATACAACGATTGCATCAATACGAACAGGTACATTATTGTCATCGTATTCTAACGTTACTTGTGATTTTGCATCTGGGCGTAAATATTTAATTGCTTTGTTTTCGCGACGTAAAGCTGCTAATTCTAATAAAATACCATGAGCTAAATCAAGCGCTAAAGGCATATAGTTAGCTGTTTCATTAGTTGCGTAACCAAACATCATTCCTTGATCACCAGCACCTTGCTCTTCTTTTTTCTTACGATCAACACCTTGGTTAATATCAGCAGATTGCTCATGAATTGCGGATAAAATACCACAAGAGTTAGCTTCAAACATATACTCAGATTTAGTATATCCAATTTTACGGATTACTTCACGAGCAATTTCTTGAACGTCTAAGTAAGCTTTAGATTTTACTTCACCTGCTAATACTACTTGACCAGTAGTAACTAATGTTTCGCAAGCCACTTTACTTTGTGGATCGAAAGCTAAAAAGTTATCGATTAATGCGTCTGAAATTTGATCGGCAACCTTATCTGGATGGCCTTCTGATACTGATTCTGAGGTGAAAAGATATCCCATGTTTTCTTTTGTTGATTTATTGTTTAGTTTAAAAATTAAGTATTATTTAGATTATTTATATAATATCAAAAAATATTATGACTCACGAAGCGTAAACTCATAAAATTCCATAATTTGATTACATAATAATTTTTTGCACGCTTCATCAATTTTAGAAGATGCTATGTCTTTATTAGAAGCTTCGATTTCTAAAGTAATGTGTTTACCTATCCGAATATTTTCTATTTCTGATAAACCTAAGTTTTTCATTGAACCAGTAACCGCCTTGCCTTGAGGATCTAATAAGGCTTTCATAGGCATCACCGTAATGTCTGCAATATATTTCATAATTATATGTTAGTTAAAAAAGAGTAGCAAATTTAAAGTTTTGAACTTGTATTAAAAATAATGTTTTGAACAATATTAGGTTTAATAAACTTCATTATTTTACTGGGTACATCCAATTAAATTTATCTGCTGTTTTTCCTTTTCTAATATTACGAAGGGTATCATCAATTTTATTAGAAAATTGGCGACCTTCAACTGGAGGTAAAGCATAATCTTTTCCTTCGTATCCAATAACAATAATTTGCGCAATTGTAGCTGCAGTGCCTACACCAAAAGCTTCTTTAAGAGTACCTTTAGCGTGAGCCTCTATAATTTCAGTGATAGAAATTTTTCTTTCCTCTACATTCATACCCCAATCTTTAGCTAAAGCTAATACACTGTTACGCGTAATACCTGCTAATATTGTGTCGCTTAACGCAGGTGTTACAACTGTATTATCTAATACAAACATTAAGTTCATAGTACCAGATTCTTCTAGGTAAGAATGAGTTTTGCCGTCAGTCCAAATAACTTGTTGATATCCTTTTTGTTGAGCTAATTTTGTTGGATACAAACTCCTTCCATAGTTTCCTGCAGCTTTAACAAAGCCAACTCCGCCTTCAACAGCTCTAAAGAAATTTGTTTCGATTAATACTTTAATTGGCTCTGAATAATATTTACCTGCAGGACAAGTAATAATAATAAATTTGTATGTTTCACTTGCTTTAACGCCAATAGCCTCATCTGTAGCAATAAGAAATGGTCGTATATATAGTGACCCAGAATCTGAAGTTGGAATCCAAGCTGAATCTAATTTCAATAATTCTGTTAAGCCACCCATAAAAATTTCTTCAGGTATTTCTGGCATAGCCATACGTATAGCTGACTTATTAATTCGTTTAAAATTTTCAATTGGTCGAAATATATTAACTTCACCATCAGCATTTTTATATGCCTTCATTCCTTCAAAAATAGCCTGCCCATAGTGTAAGGCTGACATGGCATAACTCATAGGTACATTTTGATAGGGCATAATTGTGGCATTACCCCATTTACCATCTGAGTATTCTGCTATAAACATGTGATCTGAAAAACATTTACCAAAAGGTACATTGTTAACATCGTACTCGTTGACCCTGCTATGAGCTATTTTTTCAATTTTAATTTCTGCGTTTGCTATCATTATATTAGTATTGCGATTAACAAATTAGCACATAATTTTTATGATAACAAACAATTTTGTCGATTATTTATTTGTTTTGAATCAAGTCGATAATTATTGATTTTTTGTTTAGTTTGATTGTTTGAAGATTATTTTACTAAATTCGCTACTATTTTTTAATAAATTGAAGTTAATTGCTTATAGTTTACTTATTATGTTGCTTATACCAACATTTTCTTTGGCTAAAGGTGGACCTAATAAGGATACTTGTCGTCAAAAATCGGCTTATGTAAATAACTCGAATCAAAAAAATACAATTACTAAATTACAATTAGTAAATATTATTGATTCATTGCTTGACCTTAATTTCATTGATGAAAAGCAGATTGAAATAATTAGTTATTATAATTCTATTTTAAATTCGCAAGAAAATAATATTGCTATTCTTAAAAACGGTTCATTACCAGCTACAAACTATTATGATGATTTTGATGAAAGCACCGTATTTCAAATTACACCGGATAGTGAATTTCCTGAATCACAAATTATACATATCGAAAGTGATTCTTTAGGTTCATACAATCATCCAAAAATAGGCGTGGTTACTTCTAAATTTGGTTGGAGAGAAGGAAGAATGCATAAAGGCATCGATATTCATTTAAATAGAGGTGATGCTGTTACTTCTGCATTTGATGGAATGGTAAGGATTGCACAAGCTAAAGGTGCTTTTGGTAATGTAGTGATTATTAGACATTACAACGGTTTGGAAACCGTTTATGCGCATTTATCAAAAATTAAAGTGAAACCTGGTCAAGTTGTTATTTCAGGTCAATTAATTGGATTAGGAGGAAGCACAGGACGAAGCAGTGGACCGCATTTACATTTTGAAGTGCGTTTCAAAGGACAAGCCATTAATCCTGCATCTATCATTTCCTTTACCGAAAACAAAACATTGAATGATTCTATCGTTATTAAAAAATCGCGATATGGAATCTGCGCTTATCCAACTAACGCAACCTTGCATACTATTGAGCGAGGCGATTCGTGGTATGAAGTTGCCAAACGTTATGGTTTGTCGATGAAGGAATTATTTTCATTAAATGGAACCGACAGACGCTTTTATCTTAAAATAGGTCAGAAATTAAGAGTCAATTAATTTTCCGCTCGTCGTTTTACTAATAAAAAATAATTACCTTCTATAGGTAAATAACCAAATTCATAACAAAAGATATAGCTTTTTCCTGTTTTAGTTTTAGTAATATTAGTGAAATAGTTAAAATTAAATCCCTTATCTATTAATTTTTGTTGTGATACTTTGGCGGTTTCTTCTGGTAATAATTCTTCCATGATACGTCGGTTTTTACGAAGTATATTATTTATGTTACGAACGTAATTATTAGTATCGCTGTTTAGCTTATTGTTATAGGCATTGCGACACATATCGCTACAAAATTTTTTATCAGCTCTACCATTAAACGATTCGCCACATTCTATACAAGTTCGTTTTTCCATATTGTAAAATTAGTATAAAAATGCTTTTGGGATTAGACATACTGGAATAGAATCCATTTTATGTTTGTTTGCTTTATTTCTACTTTGATAAATTTGCATCACCACCTTTTGTCTTTCATTTAATTCATACGAATTTTTGTTTTCTAAATATAACATAGCCCATTCTAACTCGTCATAGGTAGCACCAATTTGATCTTCGTCTGTTCTTCCATCAGCAAATAGACCATCAGTAGGACGTGCATTTAAAATCGAATCAATCACTCCAACTTCTGCTGCTAAAGCATACACTTCTGATTTCATTAAATCGGCTATTGGACTTATATCAACACCACCATCACCATATTTTGTAAAAAAACCTATACCAAAATCTTCAATTTTATTTCCTGTTCCTGCAACCAATAATTTATGATGCCCAGCATAGGCATATAATGTAGTCATGCGTAGACGAGCTCTAGTATTAGCCATCGTTAAATAATCCTGAATTTCAGGAGCGAATGTGTTTTCCAATTGTTCTAAAATATTCGTTAAATCAACCTCTGCTCTCGATACATTTGGAAAGTTTTTTTTAAGCCAGTTAATATGTTCGTGTCCTCTATCGTATTCTGTATGATGCTGGCGGATAGGCATATTCAAGCAAATCACTTTTTCACCTGTTAATGCGCAAAGAGTGGACGTTAAAGCTGAATCAATACCTCCTGAGATACCTATTACAAAACCATCGGTTTTAGAATTGGAGGAATAGGTTTTTAACCAATTAACAATATGTTGTATGATCTCCTTTTTTTGCATAAGAAATATATGAGATGGATATTTATTAACTATATTATTTAATAATTCTAAAGCTTTCGGTTTTTTGAAATATTGCTCTTAAAATCTTAATTTCTTCATCTGATAATTTCAAAGCTCTTCTTTCATAAACTATTCTGGCCGTTTCAATCATTTTATCAATTTTATAAGTTTCCATACTTTCTGCACCACCCCAACTAAAAGATGGAATATGAGTAGGAGGGAAGCCTCCTCCAAAAATATTAGCACCAACACCAACAACGGTTCCTGTATTGAACATAGTATTTATTCCACATTTACTGTGGTCGCCCATCATTAATCCACAAAATTGCAAACCAGAGTCTACCATTTTATGTTGTGCGTAATTATATACTTTTACGTTTCCGTAATTGTTTTTTAAATTACTATTATTGGTATCAGCTCCCAAGTTGCACCATTCGCCAATCACAGCATTTCCTAAAAAACCGTCGTGTGCTTTATTACTGAATCCAAAAATAACAGAATTATTTACTTCTCCACCAACTTTACAATGCGGTCCTATAGTTGTAGCGCCATAAATTTTTGTATTTAATTTTAAAGCAGAATGTTCTCCTAACGCAAATGGCCCTCGAATAGCAGAGCCTTCCATTACTTCTGCATCTTTACCAATATAGATAGGACCGGTTGTTGTATTTAAAATAGTGGCTTCAATCTTTGCTCCCTCTTCAATAAACAAATCGGCTTTATTTCCAATTAAAGTATTGGTTGAAGATAAAGGTTGAGACGTTTTGTTTTTCGTTAGTATTTCAAAATCATGCTTTATTGCCAAACCATTTTTAGAAAAAATATCCCATACTTGATTTATTGAAGTATAAGAAACTGTTACTTCTTTAATGTTTGGTGATACCAAATTAGTTTCAAATGTATTGATATCAGAAGTTTTGTAAGCAATTAAATCATTTTCACATTTAATACCTGTATTTATTTCCAATTTACTAATAAGATATATTAAAGCATCATTCGGACAAATTTTACCATTTATAAAAACATTTTCATTGCCAATTATTAAAGGAAATTTTTTATTTAAATAATCCTGAGTATAGAATGAAGTATGGGTATCTAAGGCTTTCTCCCACTTCTCCTTAATAGTTAAAATACCAAATCGTATTTCTCCAACAGGTTTGGTATATGTAAATGGTAATAAATTTTCACGCGAATAATCGTCAAATAATATATAGTTCATATTTATCTTGGTTGCCTTGGAGCATTAAGTGGTTTTGAAATTATTTTTTTATTAGTATCTATTACTTCTTTAGTTGTTGTTTTTATTGGATTTAGAGGATTTGTATTTTTTGGCTTAATAGAAGTGCCAGGTGTGTTTTGTTTTTTTTCTTCAACCCCACAAGGACCTTGAGTATCTCCATGAGCTTGATGTGTAGGCCATGCTGTATATGGTATTGATATGGTTTGAGGATTTTGATTATTACCATTAGGAATATGACAAATTACGATTTTTCTAACATTGTTTGAAGAATCAGGGGTTGTTGTTGCTGAAGAGCAAGCGCCCTGAATATCACCATGAGCTTGGTGTGCAGGCCAAGCACTTAATGGAATAGTAATTGTTTGATGAATTTGATTATTTCCTGGAGGGGTATGACAAACGGTTATTTCTGAATGACCTAAAGGATTAATAGTTGATGTTTGCGTTTCTGCAGGTGTCTCATAATATATTTGTTCTGTTTTACTATCTGTTCCATCAGTATTTGTTGCAGAAACAGTTATCGCATTATTACCTGTAATTAAGTTTTCAGTAAATGATCCTATATTTCCTGTAAAAGAAAAACTGGAAATTGAATTCCCATTTAGTAATACAGAAATTTGGTTTTTAGAAACGTTGGTTACCGAAAAATTAAATATACAACTCAATGAAGTAACTGTAGGCGTATTTATAGGGTAAATAATACTAACAGATGGAGGACGTGAAACAACACGAGGCGAATAATTAACCGTAGCTGTTTTTACATCGTTTCCGTCAGAATTGATAGCAGTTATTTCTAACGAATTTAATCCAGTATTTAAAGTTGTGATAAAATCTAAATTAAATCCATCATAATTATAATTTGTAATTACATTTCCATTATGTTTTACGGTAATACCACTATTTGTGATCATATTACCAATTGTTGCTTTATAATTATAATTTTGGGTTGCTGAGGATGCAGGGCTTATCGAAGGATTTATAAATATAATGATTGGCGGTAATTTAATATCTATATGAGGCGTGTAGGTAACGTTGACAGTTTTAAAATCTACACCAAAAATATTAGTACCTTTTACAATAAGAGTATTATTGCCAATTTCTAAATTACAATTAAATTCAACTATTTTAGAGGAAAGGTCAAATGTAAAGTTTGTAACAACAGCTCCATTAAAAGTAACTTCAATATCATTTTGAGTATTTACATTTAGAACTGATAATTTGAAGTTATATAATAAATTATCAGTAGAGTTAATTGCTAATGCAGGATTAATAAGATTTACAATAGGAGGTGTTGGATTTACTTTTGGCACATAGTTAACAAACGCAGATTTTAAATCATTACCAACATCGTTACTTGCGTTAATTTCTAATACATTGTTTCCTGAATTGAGAGTGGCACTATACGTTAAACTTGATCCATTGTATATATAATTTGAAACAACAGATCCATTGTATTTTACAATTAATCCTGAAGAAGAAGGAACGTTTGTGATATTTGCTTTATATATATAAGAAGATCCATTTACATTTAAAGGAGATGTGTTTGGATTAATAAATGTAATTATTGGTGGTAATTTTTGAGCAATACGAGGTTGATAATTCACAACAACCGTTTTAACATCATTACCAAAAGAGTTTGTACCTTTTACAGTTAATGAGTTTATACCTATATTTAAGTTACCTGCAAAATCAATTTCTTTTGTAATTGTATTATAAGAAAAATTTGTAGTAGCAGTTCTGTTAAATTCAACGTAAATATCATTTTTAGAATTTACATTTAATACATTCATTTTAAAATTATATAAAGGAGCTGCGGCATTTGTATTAATTTGATATGGTGATATTAGATTGACAACTGGAGGATTACCGCTAGCTACTGGTGTTTTGTATATAACAGTAGTTGATTTATTATCTTCTCCAGCACTATTATAAGCACTTATAGCAATAGAATTAGAGCCATCAATTAAATTGGCAGTAAACGAAAATTGTTTAGTACTATTATTATATGTAAACGGTGTAGACAATCCATTATAATACAACGAAATATTATTTTGACTCGGTACATTGATTACTTGTGCATTGACAACATAAGATTGATTAGCAGATATGTAACCACTTTGAGGAGGATTAAATATTGTAATGATTGGTAATGCAACTTCCTGAACAATTGGCTGAGTATAAATAATGGTACAATTTGTAACATCATTGCCATAACTATTACTCACAGAAATTATAATAGTATTATTTCCATTCATTAAATTGAGAGGTAATGTTATTTGTCCATTTGTTGCATTGAAATTAAAATTTGTAGTTGCTACATCGTTAATTTTAATAGTAATATTATTTTTTGATGTCACCTGAGTAGCAACTGCTATTAAATTATATTGCCCGCTTTGGATTGTGAATGGACAAACATTAGGACTTGTTATTTTGATTGTTGGAGGATTTCCTGAATATTGTTGTTGTGATTCTTGATAAATAACAGTTGTTGATTTATTATCTGAACCAACTGAATTAGTGGCTATGATTTGAACATAATTAGTGCCTAAATTCAAATTACAATAATATTCTAATAAATGAGTTTGAGCGTTAAAACTATAATTAGTTATTAATGCTGAATTAAAATAAAATTTGATTTGACTTGTATTTGTAATGTTTAATATTTGAGCTACAATTTTATATTGTGGATTGTTAGTAATTTGGCCGTTCGACGATGGATTGATATATGTTATGATTGGTTTTTGTTCTGAAGTAAGAGTTGGAGTAGGGGACGTATAAACCACAGTATTAGTAGGAACTATAGAGTTTGTATTTGCAACTGTATTTGTTGGGACTACCGCATTTGTATATGCATTTTCATCTTTTGGTGGCTGATTGTTTTTATTTTTTCCTCCCAACGTAAATAAAAAATTAATTCCTGCATAATGATAGTAATCATTGTTACCTCCAAGTTTATCTATATTTGTGGAAATCTTCCCATCTAAATAATCAGCATTAACACCCTGAGGAACAGTTATTTTATATTCTAATAGCATTGAAAAAGCTGGTGAAAACTGATATCCCAAACCAATACCAGCAGAAGGAGAAAATGTAACTAAATTCCCTTTTTTACTTCCTAAAGCATACGACTCATATTTTTTATCAATCAACGAATTATATGAATTAATAGCAGTTGATTGACTTCCTGTTGAATCTATTTTGCTAAAATCATAACGTTTACCATCTCCGTTTAGTAAATCTGTCATAGTGCGATAACTTGTAAAACCAATTCCTCCCCATAAATTAAGTAATACATGTGTTTTTTCGCGTAAGCGATTAAACGTTAATTGAAGTTCTAACGAACCTTCTGATAAAGTCATTTTATAATTATCATACACATATTGTTTACCTGAACTTACACTATCCGAATAATTGACAATAGGATTATACTTACCATTATAAGCATCATTTGTTTTAACATTATAATTTCTTTTATAATCCATACCATACGTATTGGCACCTAAATATCTTGCTCTAATTGCAAAAGAAAAGGCGTTTGTAGCATTTTCATGAAAGCCTTTTTCTAAAGTAATACCACCAGCCATGCCCCAACAACTTCTAACATCTGCTGTTTGCCAAGCAGCTCCAACATTTAATCCTAAGCGCCAAGAATTATAGTATCGAGAATAATCTTTTTGAGAAAAGCTCAGCAACGCAAAAGTTGTAAAAGTTAATAGATAAATTTTTTTCATAGTTTGTAAATTATGTTTTAATAATAAATTTTTAAAATTATTTTTTTAAATCTGTGCGTCTTAATTATATAATTGACAATTTTATATAAAATTTCAAGATACTATTCACTTTCACCATTCATCATTTTCATTTTACGAATAAATTGATCACGTTTCGTTGGACTGCAAATGGTGTATTGAAAAGAAGGTCCTTTATTATCTTTTGCTAATTCTTGTTTTCTGTCTTTAGCTTTCATGTTTTTAATATCATTATTAAATTCCACATTACTGCTTACAACACTCATAACACCTTTAAAGTAACTAAAGAAAAACCAAGTATTTGGATCTAATTCAAAATAAAGATTAATGATATCCCCACCTTTTTGTTTTTTAATTTGAATATTACCTGGTACTTGTCGGTAAAATTCATTTTTATTAATGGCTCCTAATCCTATTTTACCAAAAGATACAAACGATTTACTTGTTTTATCATATTTCATTTCGGTATTGGTGATTAATATAGATTTTTCTAATTCGTCTGGAAAACGCTTAATGTTACCATATAAATTTAAATCTGACATGACCTTATCACCTTTTTCTTTACCTAATAGTTCTGTAATGCCTTTTGTAAATACTTTATTACCAAAATCTACTGGAGTTAACGAACTTAAAAATACTTCAGCATCTTTAAACATCTTTTTAAATGCACCTTTATCAAAAAAGAAATCAATTGTGGTCATGAGCTCAAACGAAGCTGAATCATTAATAGTAGAATGAGTGGCTATACCGTATGTATTCAATTTTACTTGACCTAAATCTGCTCCTAAATTCATTTTACCTTCACCGTATACTTTACAGTTAGATGTGTTTAAACTCAAGTAATTACCCGGTAATGAATGTTCTGTGAATTTTTCTTTATTAGTAATAATATACTCACCGGCTGATTTATCAAAGCCAAGGAATCCATCAGCACCAATGACATCAATGTCTCTACGCCCACCACGCGCTGAAACAAAAGAAGAATATACCATATTAGTATCAGGACTATAAATGATAGCTGAACCGATTTCCTTTCCAGATACATCTGTTGCTTTGTCTGGCAAAGGAATTAGGATTTCTTTCGGATCTATTTCCCCGTTAAATTTCAAATAGGCTTTACCAATTTTACCACAATTATGAACAATTTTAGTACCACCATCGTAGGTTAAAAATTTATTGGATGCAAATAAAAATACTTTTCCTGCAAAACTAAAATAATCATTAAATTGAAATTTAGCTTCTTCAGAAATTAAACCTTCAGATATTGTTTGACCCGCAGTATCAGGTTTTATCGTATTAAATTTAATTAGATAAGGTTTATCATTTTCATCTAAATACTGATAATCACCATTAGCCAAATAATTTTTACGACCGTAAATATTTGCTGTTACATTTCTAATAGTGTGGTACTTAGTAACAGTATTGGCTAAAATCGTTGCATTTTTTAATGTATCCATAACAGCATTTTTAAATAAAGTAACTTTGCCATCAGTTGGAGAAATACGAGCATCAGCTACATTTATAAAAGGTACGTTTATGCAATTAATAATGTATTTTCGAATATTATATTTAGCAGCAGGGGCAATAAAGCGGAGTGAGTCTTGCTTTGGATGTACAGAAATAAATTCAGGGCCTTCTAAATCTAATCCATTTTCTGTATTAGTATCCAATTTTTTCTGATCATCACCTAACTGTATCTCTTCGCTATCCATATACCATTTAAATCTATCCATATATGCAATATATTGATTTTTAGGAAAGCTAACTGTTGAGCCTTTTCCGTTTGATACAAATGTTCCAACACGTTGCTCTAAATCCATTTTAGCATTCACATTATTTGATGCGAATGATAAACCTTCTTCTTCAATGGCTTTTAGATGAAAGTCAGCTGTATCTGAAAAAAATTGATGTTGCTTAAAAAGTATATTGGCGGCCTCTAAATCTGCCTTTACCATATCTACTTTACCTTTCCCATGTAATTCTTGTGGACTTAATGAGTAACGCCCTTTAAATGTACATTTACCATTATATGTTTTAAACGGACTAGCCTTATCAGTTGCATTCATAACATCTTTATAAGGTACCCAGTGAATATAAACTGTATCACCATGAGATTGAGGAAATTCAATAGGATCTATTTGTTCTTTAATATCAAAAGAATTTGCCATTGTATTCATACTATCTGGAAAGAAAATAAAATCTTTTGATTTTGTTGTTGAAGTAACGTAATTTAAATCACCATCTGCACGTAGGCCTTTGTTACTTAATTTGATTTCATTTTCAAATTTTGCTTTTCCACCATAAATTAGGAAGCCGCCTGGAGGTGTGGCTCTAACAAAACCTAATGAGTAATCTTTTTGTAAAGATAATTGTTCTCTGAAAGTAGGAAATATACCTGCCGATGTAAATTCACCTTCAAAGATTAATCCTTCATTTCTAAAGTTATCCAAACTGTCCATTGTAAAAGGATCGAGCTTATAATAAAATTTATCGCGGTTATAAACCCCTTTGAAAATTGTTTTTTTATCATAGTAAGTATAACTTTCTTTAAAACTTTGAAATTGAGGGAAGGTTGTTGCTTTGCCAAATCCGCTATGGTTTTTTGGAGCATCAATTCTTAACTCACCATTCATATTCTCAATAACTGTTTGTACTCTTCTGAAGGGAAAGTTACCATTGATATCTGGTTCTCGAGATACTACATAAATGCGACAAGAATCAATTGTTTTCATTCGTACTTTAAACATATCATAATCAAATACAAAATCTTTTCCATGAAACTCAAATTTACCAGAGGCAACTGTTCCTGAAAACTCAATAGTTCTATTTTTCTTTAGAATTAATTCATTATGTCGAGGAAACATAAATACTTTTTGAGTATCACTCAATAAAATGCTTTCTACTCCACGAATCGTTACATCGTAACTATTGTTAACCAAGCTCATAGTAGCATTGGTTTTATTAGGAAAGACCGAATGTATTGTAATGATGTCATAATCCCTATCATGTTTTAAATTTTTAATATAATCAAAAAGTCTAGGTTTTATGGTTATAATATCTGTTTCTGGCTCATAGTTTACTAATCCAAAAATGGCCATTTTAAAAACAAGTGGTCTTAAGTCAACTGCTAAATATTTAATATACTTTGCAAAATCCACAACCGTAAAACTTAATAAATTTCCATTGTTATTATAGTAATCATTAATTTTAGTAACTGGACTTATTGTTTCTTGACCTTTAATTGCATCCAGTCGGGAACGTGAAAAGAAGTCTTGTGATTCGAAAAAAGCTTCACCTTGAGTATTATTTGGCAAAAAGTTAAAATCAATTTTAGGTTCATCTATTTTCCAAATTAGCTGTTCAAAATACATATCCATTTTATGGTAGGTATTGTAATAAGGTGATTTTTCCAGACCGTCATCTGTGCGCAAAAGAGTAACTGTTTTTTTTTCTACTTGATATACAAAACTTAAACCTGGATGCATGATTGAATCTTTTTCTAAAAAAAATTTAACGCCAGCTGGTTTAGCACTAATTTTTTCTTTCGTCATTGAAAATGATCGAGCCGAAATTTCCAAAAAACGTAAATTATTTCTTCTAAATACAATCTTCGCAGGACTTATAGCACTTCCTGAACCAACAAATTTATTACCCCTCATGCCAAAACCACCATCATAATCTACATCAGGATATATGTTTTTCACTAATAAGCGTTTGCTATACGAATCAAATCTGGGAAAAGTTGGATCACCATTTTCTGTTACAATCTTATCTGTAATTCTTCCTTTTTGAGGTTTATCAAAATATTGTTTACCAGTAAATGTTGCTGAATCTGAAGTATATCCCCCTGATTTGCAATCAATCGAAACTCTTATTAAATCAGCATATACGTCATTTCCAACACCAGTTCGTGCCCAACTTAATTTACCTCCTTTGCCAACAAATTTTTTCCAAGTTGGGTAATATGTTCCTTCAATATTTTCTATAGAAATTGAATCCCCTCTTGGACTTGAACCTACAAGTGTAAAGCTGGGAAAAATCACTTTAGGAATGGAATCAAATTCAAATCTGTAATTTGCTTCTTTACTCCTATAAGCATAGGTAGGTGATTTATAAAACGTATTGTCTGTAAAAATATTTTCACTCATTTCTAAATAATCTCCATAACTTTTTAGGTTTTTACCAGCAAATATTTTTTCAATACAACCCTGCCAATTATCAAAGGTTGATTGATTTTGCTTTGAATCGATACAACTGACAACAGCATTTATATAACTAATAAAATAGGGGTAAGGCCTTAACTTTCGTTGAAGCATAGCATTACTTGTTTTGTAAAGTGCTTGTCTGTATTTATTAGGAAATTCAGGCGACTTCCATAGTTTTTGAAAGCCTAACATATACTCTTCGGCATCTTTTTTATTAGCTGAAAACTCCATAAAATAATCATTTAATTCTTTATAGAATTTAATGGAGTCGGTACTAAACTGAGTTAATTTTTGAGCATTTATAACATTAGATGTTAGGACTAATGAAAGGATAACTAAGATTTTTTTTAACATAGTAATTTTTTGTCTTACCTCAAATATATTGATAGCAATTTATAATTGATTCACATTTTACAAACAAATTATTTTCGAATTATAGGTATTGGATAGAAGAAAAAAATTAAGGAATTCAATCTTACAAACAAAAAGTAGTAAATTCGCTAAACTAGATTAATAAATTTAACAAAAAAAATAATTAAAGATGCCGTCATTTGATATTACTAGCAAAGCAGATCCTCAAACATTAGACAATGCCATTAATGTTGCTAAAAAAGAAATTTTAAATCGTTTTGATTTTCGAGATTCAAAAAGTGAAGTTGATTTTAATAAAAAAGATCTGATTATTAATATAACTACAGAGCACGATATGCGATTAACCGCAATTATTGATGCTATTCATAGTCGAATGATAAAACAGGGTCTAGATCCTCGTTGTTTAGACGAAAGCAAAGAGCATTATTCTTCAGGAATGGTAATTAAAAAGGAAATTCGAATTAGACAAGGAATTGAAAAAGAAGCTTCAAAAAAAATTCTGAAAGATATTAAAGACAGTAAAATTAAAGTTACAGCACAAATTATGGATGATATCATTAGGGTTTCATCCAAAAATATTAGCGATTTACAAGCTGTTATTGCTCTTTGTCGAAAAGGAGATTATGAAGTGCCTTTACAGTTTATTAATATGAAATAGCCATGTTTGCCGAAACACAAACACATCCCGATAGCTATCGGGAGAAGATAAACTGGCTATACCATATGGTAAATAAAAAATAATAATTTAGACATATGAAAACTTTATATATAGTAGCATGTATTTGCTTCTCTTTATCATCCAAAAGTCAATCGAATTCTTCGTCAGAAACCACTAAGCATATGGAAAACTTATTACATAAATTAGAAGGTACTTATCAGTTACAAATTATAGATTCAAGGGAATTACCATCTATTTCATTTGATATGTTGAAAAATATTCAAGATAAAAGGCACCAAACTGACACCACCTATTTTTATGTTAAACAAAACTTCAAGGTTATGATATTGCCTTATTCAACTATTGAAAAGGTAGATTTTATACCAATAAAAAGTATAAGTTATTTTTCAAATTAATTTAAATTTTACCAGTAGACAAAATGATTGATATAACTTCAAAATATTTTTTTACAAAACTAATTACCATAATTCTATTGTTAGGAGTTAATTTAGGTTATGTTAAAGCGCAATCAACAAATTGCAGCACTGCTTCTCAAATTTCTTTAACTACTGGTTCTATTTGCGTTAATGGAACAAGCGCTAATTCTGTTACAGATAATATACTTTATGGAACTTGTAATGCAGCTCCTGTAAATATTGTTTGGTATACATATATTGCCAATGGGTCTAATAATACATTTACTATTACACCGGGTACTTTAACGAATGCTCAAATAGTAATTTATACAGGAGGTTGTCCAAATACAGGGGCTCTTCAAACATGTACAACTACAACTGGTTCTAATATTTTAACAAGTACTTGGGGAATTGTTGCTGGTACTCAAGTATGGGTTGGCATAGCTTCTAACGGGGGCAATAGTGGGACATTTCAATTATGTGTAAAATCTACACCTCCCGCTGCTGGGGCTGGAAATACTTGTGGACAAGCAATCCCTATTTGCAGTATGACATCTTTCACGAAAACATCAATCCCTAGCAATTCATCTGGCACACAGCCAGCATGTTTTGGCTCAGCGCCTCAACAAGATGTGTGGCTGAAATTTACAATTTCACAGTCTGGTTCTTTAGGCTGGAAAGCCATTCCAAATAACGCATCAACTGGAGCTACCGAATTTGATTGGGCTTTATGGGATATTACAGCTGGATGTCCTGGAACCCTTACCTGTTGTAATTATAATTACGCTGGCGGTTCTAGTTCTGGTTTTGGGATGCAAAATATTACAGGAACTGTTGCTTGTAATAATAGTGCCTTTTCTCTTAATCCAGCTAAAGAATTTTCACCAAGAGCCAATGTAATTTGCGGAAGAACTTATGCTATTCAAATTTCAAATTACGGTAATGATAACGTTGGTTTTTCTTTTTCATTTGCAAATTCAACTTGCGTTGTGGGAACAACTGCATCATTTGTTGCAACACCCACTTTAGTTTGTGGCGCAAGCTTAACTGCAACAATCACCAATTCATCTGTTGGGACATGCCAGCAAGTTTGGGATTATGGAGATGGTTCAGCTACATATACTGGTGGCTCCCCTCCCGTCCACACATACACTACACCTGGGACATACGCCATTAAAGCGCAAACCACAGGAGCTTGTACATCTATAGCTACACAATTTGTTAAATTATTAGCTCCTCTTGCTGGCACTATTACATCAGTAAACAATCTTTGTGATGGCGCATGCACAGGCTCTGCTTCCGTATCACAAATAACTGGTGGTGATGGAATATATACTTATGCATGGAGTCCTGGAGGATCTTCTGGAAATTCGATTAATAGTTTATGTGCAGGTAATTACACAGTTTCATTGGCTAATGCAACATGTTCAACTACAATTACAAAAACATTAACAATTACTGCGCCTCCAGCGTTGACTCTTACAACAAATTCATTTAATCCAACTTGTGGGGCAAGTAATGGTAGCATCACTGCAAGTTCATTAGGAGGAACTCCTGGTTATTCTTTTTCAATTAATAATGGAAGCTATTCTGCTGTTTCTACTTTTTCAAATTTATCAAGTGGCAGTTATACTATTTCATCAAAAGATGCAAATGCATGCACCATCAATACAATTTTAACACTTACGTCAAGCATAATTCCTACTATTACGGTAAATTCATTTTCTATATGTAATGGGCAAAGTAATACCTTAACTGTTAACGGTGGTTCATCTTATACATGGTCTCCTACATCTGGCCTCAGTTCAACCTCAGGATCCGTTGTAGTTGCAAACCCATCTAATAATATAACATATAGCGTAATTGGAACTAATGGAACTTGCACTAATTCTGCAACAAGTTCAATTACTGTTGTTGCTAATCCAACTATTTCTGTTAGTTCTCAAACAATTTGTGCAGGAACTTCTGCAACACTTAATGCAAACGGAGCAACTACTTATACTTGGAGTAATGCCACTAACTTAAACACTTCTTTTGGAACTTCCGTAATTGCCTCTCCTTTAGCTACAGAAATATATACCATCGTTGGAAGTAATTCTGGCGGTTGCTTAGATTCAACCACTGTATCTTTATTCGTTTCAAGTACTCCAACTATTTTAACATCACCTAACCTAACTATTTGCCCAGGTTCTTCTTCTACCATTTCAGCAACGGGAGCAAACACTTATACATGGAGCCCTGGAGCCTCTTTAAACACTGTAAATGGATCCAATGTAATTGCTTCACCAACTTTAAGTACAACATATACTGTAACAGGTACAAATATTCTTGGGTGTATTAGTTCAGCAACTGCTTCCATTGTAACTGGAGGAACTATAACAGTGAACGTATCTCCAGACTTTACAGTATGCCCAAATACGGCCCATACGTTTATTGCAAGCGGTGCTTCCAATTATACGTGGACACCCAATTTATTTTTAAATACCAACACGAGTGGGACGGTTATTTCAACTCCAACTATTACTACTACATATACTGTTGATGGAGCGAGCGGGTCATGTGCGGGCAGTAATACAGTAACTATAACTGTTTCTAATACAGTTGTTGTTGCTGCATCAGCTAATAGCCCAACAATTTGTCCATTTGGTAATACTGCTCTTAATGCAAGTGGCGCAGCAGGATATACGTGGACTCCTAGCTTAACATTAAATTCACCAACTGGAAGCACTGTTACAGCCACACCGTCTTCGTCTCAAACCTATACCGTTATTGGTGCTACCGGAACTTGTTCTAATTCTGCGCAAGTGGTAGTTACCGTTACAACTACTCCTGTTATTACTGTTGCAAATAGCCCGACAATTTGTTCTGGTAGCAGTGCTCCGTTAAATGCGTCAGGTGCTAATACCTATACTTGGAGTCCTGCAGCTGGTTTAACTCCTATCACTGGAGCTAACGTAACTGCGAATCCTAATTCTACAACAACATACACTATCGTTGGTGCCAATGTACAAGGTTGTAGCAGTTTTACAACGGTAACTGTTTCTATTGTGCAAGTTCCAAGCCTATCAATATCTTCCAACCCTTCTTCTATTTGTTCTGGAAAATCTTCTACTTTATCTGTAATTGGTGCAAATACTTATACTTGGTCGCCTGCTGCTTCTTTAAACTCTCCTAATGGAGCTAGTGTGGTCGCATCTCCTATAATTAATACTACTTACAATGTTTTTGGCTCTAATACTATAGGTACTGTATCTTGTAATTCTAATGCCATTATTACGGTTAATGTTATTCCTAACGTAACCGTAACTGTAAGTAGAAATGATACCATTTGCTTAAATGAGTCTACGATTATTAATGCTTCAGGTGGCGATACTTATAATTGGAATCCTGCTAATGGCTTAACAAGTCCTACTTCATCGATTACACTGGCTCAGCCAAACTCAACTACTATTTATACAATCACTGCATCGAATGGAGGATTATGTCCTGGAACAAATACAGTACAAATAATTGTTCTTCCACTTCCATCATTATATGCTGGTAAAGATACAACAATAAACTTTGATGAATCCTATGTGTTACATGGAACAGGCAATGTTCCTGTTGGATTTTTGTCTCCTGATGGCGTGCCGTTAATTTGTAATTACTGTCCTATTGTTGAAGTGCATCCGTTACAAACTACTTGTTACACGTTAGAAGCGGAAGATCAATTTGGTTGTAAAAATTACGATGATGTTTGTATTACCATTACAAAAAACTGGGATATTTTTATTCCTAATGCGTTTACTCCAAATGGGGATTTAGATAATGAATATTTTATGCCAAAGGGTTGGGGATTAGCTCAAATCAACATGAGTATCTTTGATAGATGGGGCGTTGAGATTTTCCAAGAAACAGACACCAAATTAGGATGGGATGGAAAATACAAAGGAGCTATTTGCCAACAAGGAGTTTATACATACCAAATTGAATCAGTGTCTTTGGGAGGAATCAAGTTCAAAAAAACAGGTCATGTTAGCGTGTTCCCCAAAGTGAATTAAATTAAGATGATTATAAATAAAGTAAAAACCCTCTGATATTAATATCAGAGGGTTTTGTGAAGAGTATAAAGCTGAATTCTATTATAAAGAAATTTTGTGTACGCGGTGAATAGGAATAACAACCCCTTGCTTTAATATCACTCGTTTATCCGTCACACCCCAAACAGTTGTTTCTACTTGTTTTCGAGCTTGATCATCCTCGAAATAAATTTTAATTTTGGTGTGTTCCAGATTTCCTAAGGCTAAAGCTCTATTTAATTCTGAAGATCTTTCTTTAATCAAATCCTTATCTGACAAAACTTCATTATGCGGAAATTTTAAGTTTTCAATTGCCTCTTTTTCTATTTTCTCGAATGAATTAATCATATTTATAAGTATTTAGTGGTTAGTGGTTAGTGGTAAGTTATAAAGAGTTAAACCAATTTAAAAAAAAATGGTTACACTAAATTAAAAAAAAGAATAAACAATTTAGAAAAAGTACATCAAATTTATGATGAATCACATATTTAGGTGTCGAAAATCATTAAAATAAGTTTCTTTAGCGAAAGTTATTATATCAACTACTCTCTTATTTTTTTATTAATAAAACAACATTTTCAACATGTGCTGTTTGCGGAAACATATCTACTGGCTGTATATTTTGGATTTCATATTGTCCCATCATCATCTCTAAATCACGAGCCTGTGTGGCAGAATTACAACTAACATATACTATTTTTTGAGGGGCGGCTTTTAAAATAACTGCTACAACATCCACATGCATGCCAGCTCGCGGCGGATCAGTAATGATAACATCAGGCTTACCATGCAAGGTAATAAAATCATTATTTAAAACGTCTTTCATATCACCTGCAAAAAATGTAGTGTTGGTAATACCATTTAATTCGGAATTAGCTTTAGCGTCTATGGTAGCATCAGGCACATACTCAATACCTACAACCTTTTTAGCTTGCTTAGCCACAAAATTAGCAATCGTTCCAGTACCAGTATATAAATCATAAACTACTTCGTTGCCTGTTAATCCGCATAGATCTCGTGTTATCTTATATAATTCGTATGCTTGTGGCGAATTTGTTTGATAGAATGATTTAGCAGAAATTTTAAATTTAAGTCCTTCCATTTCTTCAAAAATATGATCTCTACCGTGAAACGTAACGATATCAAGATCTTGAAGTGTATCATTCCCTTTTTGATTAACAACATATTGCAGAGAAGTAATTTGCGGAAAGGTTGTTTTTAAATGGTTCAATAATAGAGTTATATTGCCTGGTTCGTTATCAAAAAACTGTATTAATACCATAAGCTCACCATTGCTGGATGAACGAATCATGAGAGTCCTTAACAACCCAGTTTTATTTCTAACATTAAAGAAGGTAAGGCCATGTTTATTAGCAAAATCACGAATGTGATTACGAATAGAATTGGAAGGTTCTGCCTGAAGATAACAATTCTGAATATCCAAAATTTTATCGAACATTTTAGGGATGTGAAATCCTAACGCGTTCCGATTATCAATCTCAACGCCACTTTTAACCTCTTCGTTAGTTAACCACTTTTTATCAGAAAAAGAAAACTCCAATTTATTTCGGTAGAAATAGTTTTCTTTATTAGCGAAAATTGGTTTTAAGGTTGATATATCTAAGTGACCAATGCGTGTTAATGCATCTGCTACTGTTTTTTGTTTAAATACCAATTGTGTTTCATAATCCATATGTTGCCACTTACAACCACCACAATGGCCGAAATGCTCACATTTAGGTTCTATACGGTTTTCGGAAGGTTTATGAATGGTAACAATATGGCCTTCGGCGTAATTATTTTTTTTACGTGTTATTAGAACATCTGCAACATCACCTGGTACACCGCCATCTACAAAGATTACCATGCCATCAACTTTAGCTACAGATTTACCTTCGGAAGATATATCAACTATTGGGGCATTTTCAACAAAGATATTTTTTTTTATTTTACTCATAGCCTGCAAAGATATAAGAACAGGGCAAAAGATGAAAGATTATACTTGAAACTTTGTCATATACATGACTATTTCTTAAAAAAAGCTAACATTCAGTCAAATAAGATATATATGATTAAATTTATGAACTCAAAAAATGACCAACCTATTCTCTATATCACATAATAAACTCGCTCTTTTCTTGCAGATGTTTTTCTATTCTCTTATAGGCTTTTCTCAATCAACAATTAAAACAGAACAAGGCAAACTCATTAAGATTAATCATGCAAACCGATTGGTATTTGATAAATCACGTGGCATTGATGCGCAACGCCTTATTGGCAATGTAGAGTGCGAACATGAAGGTGCTGTAATGCGCTGCGATAGTGCTTATTTATATAGTAACAAAAAATTAGAAGCATACGGTCATATCAGCATCATTAAAGGCGATAGTATTTTTTTATATGGCGACTCCTTAAGATATGACGCTACTACTAAACTGGCCAATTTAAAGGGGAATGTGCGATGTATCGAAAAAGAAATGACGCTTACTACAACTAATCTCATTTATGATGTTGGTAATTCCGTTGCAAGTTATTATGATGGCGGAACGATTGTAAATAAGGAGAATACACTGAAAAGTAAAAATGGACATTACTATTCAGCAACTAAAGATGTAACTTTTCATTACGATGTAACCTTAGTTAATCCTAAATATAAAATGAGTGGTGATACCTTGCGATACAATACTATTAACAAAACATCTTACTTCCTTGGGCCTTCTATTATCATTAGCAAAGAAAATTACATATACTGCGAAAATGGCTGGTACGATACAGATAAAGAGATCTCACGTTTTAGTAAAAATGCCGTGATTGTTACCAAAACACAAAAATTATTAGGAGATAGTATTTTTTATGATCGTAAAAAAGGATATGGTAGAGCAATTAAAAATGTTCAGATTATTGATACTTCTAATAATTCTAAATCATTTATTCTTGGAAATTTTGCTGAACACTACGAAAAAGGAAATAGAGCTCTAGTTACAGGAAATGCTATTTATGGAAGAGTTATAGAATTAGACACTCTATTTGTTTCGGGAGATACCCTATTATACAATCAACCTGATTCCTTGCATTCTTATATGAAAGCATTCAGGCATGTGAAAATTTATAAAAAAGATTTGCAAGGATTATGCGATTCATTAGGGTATAGTTCTCACGACTCCTTAATGAAACTTTACAATTCACCAGTATTATGGACTAACAATGGTCAAGTAACGGCTAAACAAATAAATTTAGTAACTGGAAAGAAAAGCGTGAAATCATTTGAATTAATTGGTAATGCAATCGTTATACAAAAAGTAGATAGTCTGGATGAAAATAAATTCAATCAAATTGAAGGAAAGCGCATAGAAGGTTTTATAGAAAAGGATACCATTAGAAAATTAAACGTTATTGGGAATGCGCAAATTATTTACTATGTAAAAGAAAAAAAGAATTATAAAGGCGTAAATAAAACCATTTGCAGCGACCTATCAGTTTGGTTCAATACCGGTGGAGTTGACAGAGCTACATATAGAAATAAGCCCGAATCAACCGTTTTGCCCTTAAAAAGTATAGATGACAAAGAAATGCGTTTAAAAAACTTTGTATGGTTGGAGAATAAACGCCCCAAGAAAAAGAGCGATATTTTAGTGAGATAGGACTTATTAATACTCTATAAATCTTTGTATATTTAAACACTTATTTTTTTACTATTTATGAAATTATTACAAAATAAAGTGGCCATCATTACTGGCGCATCAAGAGGCATCGGAAAAGGTATTGCCTTAAAATTTGCTGAACAAGGCTGCAACATTGCCTTCACCTATTTAAGCTCTGTAGAAAAAGCAAAAGCCTTTGAAGCTGAATTGGCGACTTATGGCATCAAAGCCAAAGGCTATCAAAGTGATGCTGCTGATTTTAAAGCAGCTGAGCAGCTAGTAGTTGATGTAGTTGCAGAGTTCGGAACCGTTGATGTATTAGTAAACAATGCTGGCATCACTCGCGATACTTTATTAATGCGTATGAGCGAACAACAATGGGATGAAGTAATTAATGCCAATTTAAAATCTGTATTTAATTTAACAAAGGCAGTACAAAAGCCGATGCTAAAGGCTCGCAGCGGCTCTATCATTAACATGAGTTCGGTGGTTGGTGTAAAAGGTAACGCAGGTCAAACCAATTATTCAGCATCAAAAGCAGGTATTATTGGGTTTACAAAATCAGTAGCTTTAGAATTAGGTTCTCGTAACATCCGCTCTAACGCTATTGCTCCAGGCTTTATTGAAACAGAAATGACTGAAGCTTTAGACGAAAAAGTAGTACAACAATGGAGAGATTCTATTCCGTTAAAACGTGGTGGTTCTGCAGAAGATGTAGCAAACTTAACCTTGTTTTTAGCAAGCGATATGAGCGCCTATATTACTGGCCAATGTATCAATGTGTGCGGAGGAATGCTTACCTAAGGAATTAAAAATGTTGAATTTAAAATGTTAAATGTCTAACATTTTAATTTGACAAATTCTTGAAATTTAAAATTTAAAATTTATCATTTCTAATTTCATAACCGTGCAAATTATCTCAAATTATCCCTGGTATTACACCCTGTTATGTTTATTAGCAGGGTTTGTATTATCAGGTGCTTTATACTTTAGAGATAAAAAAAATGTTGATCGCTCAAAAACCCTATTAATATGTTTAGCTGGCTTACGCTTTGTGTCTGTTAGCTTAATTGCTTTACTTCTACTAGATATTTTTATTAAGCGTTTGGTAAACGAAACCGAAAAGCCTGTCATCATTTTAGCGCAGGATAATTCGTCGTCGATTGTTGCAGGAAAAGATTCTTCCGAATTAAAAACGGAATACACTAAAGCATTAACGTCGTTTGTTAATGCAGTAAAAGAAAAGTATGACGTAAAATCATACCAATTTGATTCGGAAATAAAATCTTCTGTCCCGCTAGTTAGCGGGATTGATTTTAAGGGTAAAGAAACAGATATCTCAAATGTATTTTCAGACATTGAAAATAATTACGCCAATAAAAACATTGGAGCTATTATTTTAGCAACAGATGGCATTTACAACAAGGGCACCAATCCCTTATATAGCATTGATAAATTAAATGCACCAATTTATACCATTGCCTTAGGAGATACCATTCCTTTAAAAGATGTATGGATACAAACAATCAATCACAATCAAATAGCCTATTTAGGAAATGCGTTTCCTGCCGAAGTGATTGTTAATTCAATAGACTTAAAAGACAAACAAGTTACCGTATCGATCTCACAACAAGGAAAATTAGTAAAACAGGAAAATGTAAATATCACTTCCAATAGCTTTAGTAAGAACTATAATTTCACGTTAGATGCTACTTCATCTGGTGTACAAAAATATACCGTAACGCTTTCGACCTTGGAGGATGATAAAAACAAACAAAACAATAATCAATCTTTTATTGTTGATGTAATTGATAACCGTGAAAAGATTTTAATACTGGCTAATGCTCCGCATCCTGATATTGCTGCTATAGAACAAAGTATTTCTGCTTCCCAAACATACGAAGTAGAAGTGTGTTTATTAGATAAATTTTCAAAGCCCCTAAAGCCTTATTCATTGGTAATCTTACATCAAACTGCAAATATACCTCAACGTATTTTAGCGGAATTAAAAGCAAATAACCAATCAGTATTTTTTATTGGATTAAATTCACCTGCTGGTATTTTAGGTATTGATGTGCATACAACTAATAATCGCTTTAATGATGTGGAGCCAAGTGTGCAAACACATTTTTCTTTATTTACAATTAGTGATGATTTAAAAAATTACCTAAAAGAATTACCAGATGTTACTTGCAATTTTGGGAATCAAACTATGAGTAATGGGGCAAATGCATTAATTAATCAACGCATTGGCACTGTTGAAACTGATAATCCCCTGTTCTACTTTAACGAACTCAATGGCATTAAAACAGCCTCCTTTATTGGCGATGGCTTATGGCGCTGGCGTATGCGCGATTTTGCCGACCATAACAACTTTAATTTATTCAATGAACTCATTAGTAAAACCGTTCAATACCTATCGGTAAAAGCCGATAAAAGTTTTTTTAGAGTATTTAATAAAAAAATCATTAACGAAACCGAATCCCTTGATTTTACAGCCGAAGTATATAACCAAAGTTACGAGCAGATTACAGAACCCGACGTAACCCTTACTTTAAAAGACGCCCAAAACAAAACCTACAATTACACCTTTAGTAAAAAGCAAACCTTTTATAACCTCTCTGCTGGGCAATTTCCAGCTGGTGAATATGCCTACGAAGCAAAAGTAAAATATGGCGACAAATTATATACAAAAGCTGGTTTGGTAATCGTTAAAGAAATTGTTTCAGAAAAAATAAATACCGTTGCAAATCATCAGTTGTTATTTCAACTTTCTAAACAAAGTGGAGGGAAATTGGTTTACCGAAATCAACTGGAACAATTACAAAAAGAAATTTTAGCTAACGATACGATTAAATCAATTACCTATTCTCACAAACAATTAAACGACTTAGTAAATTTAAAATGGTTGTTTTTCCTTATCTTACTTTTACTTTCAGTAGAATGGTTTTTGAGAAAATATAACGGTAAGGTATAATCTTTTTTTAAAGGGAAAAGTTATTCTTTAACATGTATTAACTTAACGTTTAGTAGTCTTTTCGAAATTTTAAAAAAAATAAACTACTTTTAGGATAATACTTTATAATCATCAGATATGAAAAAAATAATATTAATATCGGCAATAACTTTATTTATTTGCATTACTGCTTTTATAATTGGGGGTAATAAATCTGTTAAGGCATACGTTGAGAAAGAAGACTTAAAATTTATTTCGTTTTCTGATAAATGGGGCGAAAGAAATTATGTAATTGATGCAGACACTAATATGAAATTAAGATTTGAACTTACTTCAAGAAGCGAGCGACCAGTTAAGAAAGAAATATTAAATGACTCAAAGTTCCTTAGAGATTTCATTCTATACTATCCAGTTAATTGGATAACAACCTACGATTCAGTTGAAATTATAGCTACTTGCAAAGGGAAGGTAATGAAAGCTGTTAGTCCAACTGATGTTTTAAGCAATGAACAAAAAAATATTTTAAGCACTGTAGATATCGGTACTGATATTTTTATAAACGTTCAGTACAAATATAAAAATCAATCATCTGATGTTACTGAAAATAACTTAATGCATATTAAGATGACGGTAGTTCCTTATTATGAAGCTGAATATATTGGTGGAAACGAAAAGATGAAAAATTATTTAAAGGAAAGCGTTATTAATGAACTTTCTGAAACTACCCCAAAGAGGTTTCAAAAAGGTATAATTACGTTTACTATTGATGAACAAGGTGAAATTATGAACGCTCACATTTCTAGTTCGTCAGAAGATAAAAATACTGATAAATTATTACTAGATGCTATTAATAAAATGCCAAAATGGAAACCTGCAGAAAATGCGAAAGGAATAAAAGTTAAACAGAACTTTAAATTTAGTATTTATAATGGCTATGGAGGTTGCTAATACAGAGTTTCTAATTCTATATTTTGAATCAAAATTACCCTAAAACATTAATTGCTCGAAATACTTAAAGAACATTTGAAGTTATTAGCGTGATATAAATTAAATAGTTCGCTAGAATTACTTTATTGTAAATAAAAAAATGATAGCATAAAACGACACTAAATGAGATGTTATTTTTTTAGTTTAATAACTGCCCATTCGTTTTTACTGTATTGATCCACAGAGCTAAAGCCTATGCTCTGAGCCAAGTTGGTGAGTTCCTCTACATCGGCTGTAAAAAAACCACTAAGTAAAACATAACCGTTATTTTTTAAACTTTGGTAATACGAGGCTAAATCTTTTTTCAAAATATTTTTATTGATGTTTGCTAATACCACATCAAATGTTGCTGTTACTGGCAATAACGATGCATCTCCTTTTTTGAAGACGATATCACTCGCGGCATTGATAGCTGCATTTTCAATTGAATTTTCAATGCTCCACTCGTCTATGTCAATACCTAAGATAGAAGTAGCACCTAATTGTTTTGCTAAAATTGCTAATATACCAGTACCACAACCCATATCTAAAACAGATTTATTTTTAAAATCTAATTCGAACATGGTTTTACTTACTAACCATGTTGTATCATGATGCCCTGTACCGAAACTCATTTTTGGCGTAATGACAATATCATGTTTAATGTTATTTACTTGAGGATGAAAATGCGCTCTGATACATACTAAATCATCTACAAATACAGGATTGAAATTTTTTTCCCACTCTTCGTTCCAATTTGTTTTAGGGATTTCAACACGGTGGTAAGAGATAGAAAAATCATCGTAAGCAATATCTTTCACTAAAGCT
Source organism: uncultured Bacteroidota bacterium (assembly GCA_903834765.1). Taxonomy (GTDB): domain Bacteria; phylum Bacteroidota; class Bacteroidia; order B-17B0; family Aurantibacillaceae; genus UBA4416. The sequence goes on along the minus strand of CAILKE010000021.1, from coordinate 47,938 downwards.
TCATTATCAAAAGGTTCTTGTATATAGGCTTCTACGCCTGTTTCGGTAACCGAAAAACTTTCGAATTCTAAATCGGCAAGAGCAGCAATTAAAATATCTGTACCTGGTTCCGGTGGTGTAATCGTAAAAGTATATTGAATGTAGTTCATGTAATGAGTTATAAATTTTGAGTTATGAGATTTGAGTTAATTTTTAAATTAAATTTTCAGTCTCTTATGTCATTTCAATCGCGATGACTTTTGTCTTCTATTAAAAAGAAGCTGCTATCTTGCAAAAATCATCTGCTTTCAAAGATGCGCCACCTATTAAACCGCCATCAACATCTTCGCAGGAAAATAACTCTTGCGCATTTTGAGCATTACAACTTCCGCCATAAAGAATGGTTGTTTCTTGAGCAATACTTTGAGAATATAATTGAGCAATTTCCTTTCTAATAAAAGCATGCATCTCCTGCGCTTGATTACTTGTTGCTGTTTCACCGGTACCGATTGCCCATACAGGCTCGTAGGCAATAACTATATTAGAAAATTCTGCGTCTGTAAAAGATTTTAAGACTTCGCTTAATTGATGAGAGATAACTGTAAAATGTGTATGATATTGCCGCTGTTCTAATGTTTCGCCAATACAGAATATAGGTTTAAGATTGTTATCTAATGCCGATTTAATTTTTTTAATAAGTTCTTCGTTGGTTTCATTAAAATAACAACGACGTTCGCTGTGGCCAACCAAAACATAACTACAGCCAACAGAAGCCAACATACTAGCGCTTATTTCACCGGTAAAAGCTCCACTTTCATCAGTATGGCAATTTTGAGCACCCAAACTGATATGTTCAGTTTCGCCAATTTTGTTTGATATACTTATTAAATAAGGAAAAGGAGGGATAATAATCTTTGTAACTTCATTGGTTGTATTCATTTTACTTAAAATACCATCTACCAAAAAAAGCGCCTCAGATAGAGTCGTATTCATTTTCCAATTACCTGCTACTATTTTCTGTCTGCTCATTATTTTATTCTCACACGTGGATCTAGAACACCATAAGCAATATCAACAAAAATATTTGTCACTACAAAAATTGTAGCAAAAATAAGTGTTGCACCCATTACTACTGGTAAATCATTTTTAGTTAACGCTTCAAAGACTTCATAACCTATACCTTTCCAACTAAAAATATATTCTACAAATACCGCTCCTGCCATTAAGCCTGCAAACCAGCCAGAAATAGCTGTCACCACAGGATTTAATGCATTTTTAAGAGCATGCTTTATGATCACGCTTGTCATTGATAAACCTTTTGCTTTAGCTGTTCTAATATAATCCTGGCTCATCACATCTAATAAAGAGCTTCTCATTAATTGAACCACAATGGCTAATGGCCTAATGCCCAGAGTTAAAGCAGGTAATATTAAATTTTTTAACTTTAATTTTTCACCTTCCCACACATCAATATCGTACAAACTACCTGTAGGTGATAAGCCAGTATAATCAGATAAGACATAACCAAATAACCAAGCAATAATTAAACCCACAAAAAAGGAAGGCGCTGCCATGCCTAATACAGCAAGAACTAACGACATTCGATCATAAATACTATTACGTTTAATAGCGCTTATAATTCCTAAAAATATCCCTAAAATAGAAGCGATTATAATGGAGGTAAATGCTAATACAGCTGTCTCAGGCAAGGTTTCAGTAATGATATCTGACACAGGTCGTTTTGTAATATACGAACGACGCAAATAAGGTAATTTTAAAACAACCGTTTTATAATCGCCAAATGTAAATAATGGCATCCAAGAATATTTTTCAGGATTCAAATACCAATGACTATTTGTATTTTGATAATGATGAACTGACAAGGGAGATAAGTCGTTTAAATACATGGCATATTGCTCTAAGATAGGCCTATCGATTCCTAAATCTTTGTGAATTGCCTCTATAGCATCTTGATTAGCCTTTTGTCCAAGCATAATAGTGGCTGGATCTCCAGGTAATACATTAAATAAAAAAAATATAACCGTAATTACGCCATATAAAACAAGAATTCCGTATAATATTTTTTTTGTTATGTATGTAATCACAAGCTTATGTATACTTTAATGTGCTAAGTAAGTAAAATAATTCAGTATTTGAAACATTTTTAGCGAAAAATGAATAGTTTAAATATTGCATAATTTAGGTAAATTTACTGCAATTTGAAGCCGTTTTATAACATACTATTAGCCTTTAAATGCTTTGTCATTGTTAGCTTCCTGCTAATTACTCAATTTGTATCAGCTCAAAAAGTAGGTATAGTGATGAGTGGCGGTGGCGCTAGTGGATTAGCGCATATAGGAGTTTTAAAAGCCTTGGAAGAAAATCATATTCCTGTTAATTATATTTCTGGGACTTCCATTGGAAGTATTATTGGTGGTTTATATGCTTCGGGATACTCGCCGTCAGAAATTGAAACGATGGTAAAAGACAAAGACTTTCTCAAACTGACTAAGGGAGAAATGTTGTCTAAATATGGTTATTATCTTCATAAACGTGATGATTATGCTTCATGGATTATGCTTAAATTATCATTCGCCAATCCATTTTTAACCAACTTACCAACAAACTTAATTAATTCGGTTCCTATTGACTATTTTTTAATGGAAACCTTTGCGGGAGCTAATGCAGCGTCCAACTATAATTTCGATAGTTTAATGGTTCCCTTTAGATGTGTTGCTTCAGACATTTCTAAAAAACAAAGTATTGTTTTTAGAAAAGGGGATATGCCTACTTCCATAAGAGCATCTATGAGTTATCCTTTTTACATCAGACCAATTAGTATTGATAGTGCGCTATTATTTGATGGTGGTTTATATAATAACTTTCCTACCAATGTGATGTACGAAGAGTTTTACCCAGATTTCATTATTGGTAGTTCGGTAAGTGCTAATACTCCATTACCAAACGAAGATGATTTATTTTTACAATTACGAAATATGTTAATGGCTAAAAGTAATTTTAATCCAGTTTGCGAAAACGGCATTGTTATTCAACCTTGGGCAGATGTAAATATTTTTAATTTTGAAAATGCACAACGTGTAATTGATAGCGGCTACGTGGCCACCATAAGGCAAATGCCACAAATAAAAGCACATATATTTCAGTATGAAGACTCCATTAATTTAGCTCATAAACGAATAGCGTTCAAAAAAAAATCTTCATCTTCAAACATTATTTTTGATAAAGTAATTGTTCGAGGGAGTACTAATAGTATGCAAAGTTTTGTTTGGAAAAGTGTGACTAAAAGACGCGAAATATTTTCAATCAAACAATTAAAAAAACAATATTTCAGGATGATGTCGGATGATAAAATAAAAGCAGCCTATCCAACTGCAAAAATTGATACGACAACCGGCAAGTATACTTTAACTCTTAATACTAAAAAAGAAAAACATGTGTTTTTTGATATCGGTGGTAATTTATCTAATCGTCCTATAAGTAATTTTTTCTTAGGCATACAATACAACCATATAGGTAAAATAGGATTCACTGCCTATGCCAATGGCTATTTAGGAAAGTTAAATTCAAGTTCGTTAACTAAATTGCGTTTTGATATCCCAACCAAAGTTCCATTTTATATTGAACCCTCCTTTACTATTTCGCGATGGGATTATTACAAAAGCAGTGTATTATTTTATAATTTCGAAAAACCATCTTACCTCATTCAAGAAGATTTATTTGGCGAACTGAATATAGGGGCGCCTCTCGGAAACATTGCAAAAGTTGTTCTATCGGGTGGTATGAGTGAATGGAAAAACAGATATTATCAAACTGATAATTTCACACGATTGGATACTAGTGATGTAAGTGTATTTGATTTTTCGTATGCTCAATTAGCCTATCAAATAAATACTCATAACAAAAAACAATACGCTACTGAGGGAACCAAATTGCTTTTAAGAATAAAAGCCATATCAGGGCTTGAAAGCTATTATCCAGGCTCTACTTCATCTGATACTGCTAATATCATCAATACGCCAGCTCATAATTGGTTCAACATTAAACTGTCCATTGATAAATACATTAAGCCTATTAAATATTTTAAAATTGGTGTATTTGCTGAAGGTGTATACTCTTCCCAAGATTTTTTCAGAAACTATAAAGCCACAATTTTATCGGCACCATCCTTTAATCCAATACCCGAAAGTCAAACCTTATTTATTGATGATTACAGAGCACACCAATATTTGGCTGGTGGTTTAAAAGCAATTGCAACACCTTACAAAAATTTTGATTTACGTTTCGAAGGTTATTTTTATCAACCCGTTTATTCTATATTGAAAACGAGTGACGGAAAAGCAGTATACTCTACTCCATTTTTATACAATCACTTTTTAGGAATGGCAGCCTTTGTGTATCATTCGCCCATTGGACCTTTAAGCATTGGTATGAATTATTACGATAAAACAGATAATAATTTTTCGTTTTTCTTTCACATAGGCTACACTATTTACAATAAAAAATCGATTGATTAATTGAATTTTTATTGTAAGGTACTAAACTAAAAAAGTAGTTCCTTCCTTAGCCAACTCTGTTTTAGCAAAGAAAGGTATGGCCTCCTCTAAAAATAAATTCAAGTTATCGTATCGTGCCGAAAAATGACCTAGTATTAATTTTTGAGCACCACAAAGTATTGCCATATTTGCCGCTTGTTGCGCAGTGCTATGAAAGGTTTGCGCTGCTCTATCCTTTTTATTTTCTAAAAAGGTCGATTCGTGATATAATAGATTAACATCTTTTATATCATTTGCCAAAGCTTCAAAAAAACGAGTATCACTACAAAAGGCATAACTACGGGACTTTGGAGGGTCTATTGTTAAGGTTTCGTTTTTAATCGTATTCCCATTATTATCAATAGCGTCAAATCCTTGTTTTAACTTATGGATCTCAGCAAATGAAACATCCATTTTTTCTAACTTATACTTATCGATCGAACGTGGCAAGGGTTTTTCTTTAAACAGAAATCCTGTGGTAGCAATGCGATGTTGCAAAGGAATACTGTATACCTCAACCTTATCATCTTCCCACAACTTTTGTTTTACTTTATCTTGAGTGTGTACAAAGTGAAGTTGGTAATTTAAATGTGTATCAGAAAAACGATGTATGGTCTGTATCATTTCTTCTAACTCTTTAGGAGCATAAATGGTTAACTCATTTTGCCTTCCTAATAAATTCATGCTCGCTAAAAGCCCTGGCAATCCTAAAACATGATCGCCATGTAAATGACTTATAAAAATTTGGTTAATACTTTGAAACCGTGTTTTGTATTTACGTAATTGAATTTGAGTTCCTTCTCCACAATCTATCAAAAAAAACCGCTCAGCTATATTTAATAACTGAGCGGTTGGATTCCTTGTTGATGTGGGTGTTGCAGCGCTACTTCCTAATATTAATAATTCAAAAGTTTGCTGCGACATAAGTGATTGATATAAGTACTTTGTTAATTATTAACAACCATCATTCGCTTAGTAGTAATAGCATTTTTATATTTTAATGAATATATATATGTTCCACTAGATAAGTTAGAAGCATTAAAGGTTATTTTATTTTCACCTAAGGTTGTCTTTACTGTTTGTTGGTAAACAATTGATCCAAGAGCATTGTATACAGAAATCGTTGCATCATCTTCACCTTCTACATAAAATTTAATATCTGTTGTTGATGAAAATGGATTTGGTTGATTTTGGTATAAACCCATTTTATCTTTTCCAATTTCTTGAACTCCCGCAGGCGCATTAATTTTAATGATATAATAATTTAGCAATTGCGGTCCTGCTAAAGTTGTACTTCCTCCTGATACTACAGGGGAATTTGGGCAACTACCTAAAAGCGACACATTAGTATATGGTTGTACTTTTAAGCTAAGTGTCCATGTGCCTGCTGTAGTTGGAGTGCCATAAATACCTCCACAATTATTAGCATTGCCCGGGAAAATTAAAGATGGGGCAGCGTTTATTGTTCCATTAGCTAAGGCAGCAGTTGACGAAGCAAAATTTAAACCCGGAGGTAAATTATAATTTGTAATACCTGTTGGATTTGAAAGTTCAAAACGATTAAAGCATACAGTAAGGGGACCAGAAACAGTATCTTTTGGAACCTTCACGGTAATGTTTTGTTCGTAAGGAACACCTACGGTACCAGAAACAAAGTTAGTTGCACTATCCGGATAAACGCCAATTTTATTACTGCTAATAAAGGTAGGGTTTAACGAACACGTTGGAATAGTTTGAGCTAATACAGAAGTAAGTGATGCTGTAATTGCAAATAAAGTTAAGTAGATTTTTTTCATAGTAATAAGTTTAGAGTTATTCTTTAGGTTTATAAACTATATTTAGTTATAGTAAATTTAAAATAATTTAGATTTAACTCTTAGATAAAATAAAAGAATTGCAGAAAAGTTTTAAACAATCACAATGAATTACTATTGTCGTCCAGCTAGCAAAAACATAACAGCCATGCGAACCGCTACGCCGTTTTCAACTTGATCTAAAATAATAGATTGGCTAGAATCAGCCACCTCAGAGGTAATTTCAACGCCCCTGTTAATTGGCCCAGGGTGCATGATGATAATTTTTTTAGATAAAGAATCCAATAATTTCTTATCCAAACCATACAACATGGTATATTCTCTGATGGACGGAAAAAATTTAATGTCTTGTCTTTCTAATTGTATACGAAGCATGTTCGCTACATCACACCACTCCAGTGTTTTGCGTAAATCTGTTTCTACTGTTACTCCAAGGCTTTCGATGTATTTAGGAATTAAAGTAGTTGGTCCGCACACTTTTACTTCAGCCCCTAATTTTTGTAAACAAAAAATATTAGATAAAGCAACTCGAGAATGTAAGATATCTCCTACTATCGCAATTTTCTTTCCTTTCAAGTCTCCCAATTTTTCTTGCATCGAAAATGCATCTAATAATGCTTGTGTTGGATGCTCATGTGCGCCGTCTCCTGCATTTACAATTTTAGCATTTACTTTTTTTGATAAAAATAATGCTGCACCTGGACTTGAATGCCTCATCACAATCATATCCACTTTCATTGCTAAGATATTATTAACTGTATCAATCAGAGTTTCTCCTTTTTTAACAGAAGAAGAAGACGCCGAAAAATTAACGGTATCGGCACTTAATCGTTTTTGAGCTAATTCAAAGGATAAACGTGTACGTGTAGAGTTTTCGAAAAACAAATTGGCAACTGTGATATCACGTAACGAAGGAACTTTTTTAATGGGACGATTAATAACTTCTTTAAAATTTTTAGCGGTATCTAATATTAATTCTATATCAGCTTTAGTAATATATTTTATGCCTAATAAATGATTAACGCTTAAATTGCTCATTACAATAGTATTTAATTTTTAGTTTTTAGTCCTGTTCACTTGCCCCTTTAATCTCTTTTGTCTCAACCTTATCCCTTTAGTATCTTTAATCCCTATAAGTATCTTTCTTTCACAACATTTACGTGATGTTGCACGTGCCCACACATAAAATAACCTAAGGCTAAAACACTTGCTTCTCCAGCAGTCATCTTTCCTTTCAAAGCTAATTCTTTAGCAGAAAGTTGTCTAAACATCAACACATTAGATAAACGAACCGAATCAAATTCATCCATCAATAATTGCATATTCGTTTCTCCCAAATTTGCATTTGCAGCAAACAAATTCTCATCAAAACTTGGATTTAATTGATTATCGCCACGAGCAAAACGTAATGCTCTATAACTCAAAATACGCTCTGTGTCAATGATATGATTAAACACTTGCTTTACAGTCCACTTTCCATCATCATAAAAATAAGATGCTTTTTGGCGAGGAATAGCTTCCATAAAATCTAAGGTTGATTGGTGGTTCGCTTTTAAAGCTGAAACGACATCTCCTTCTTCTATCAGATTAATGTAATTTTCAAAGTAGGGTATATAATCTTCTTTTTTTGGTCTCATGTTTTTAATGCTCTAGTATCTTTTAGTTAATTTGTTATTCTTGAAGTCCCTTCAACCCCTTATATCTGTTTTATCTTATAAATTATTTATCAATTAAAGTGACCCTATCTTTTCCATCTGTTTCTTTCCAATCTACTTTTACACTTTGAGTCGAAATAGAATCAATAGTTAATCCAACATACTTAGCTTGTATAGGCACATGTCTGCTAAATCTCCTATCTACCAAAACTAATAATTCTACATCACTTGGTCTGCCAAATGCTAACATCGCGTCTAAGCCTGCACGTATGGTTCGCCCTGTATACAATACGTCATCTATTAAAATAACGTTCTTATCTTCTATAATAAAATTAATGTTTGTTTGATTTGGGATCAATTCTTTTTTACGAAAATCATCTCTGTAAAACGTCGTGTCTAAATCGCCACAATTAATTTTTTTCTTTAAAATTCCTTCCAATAATTTTTGAATACGGTGGGCTAAATAGATACCGCGCGGTTGAAGTCCTATGATTACACTTTTACTAAAATCGTTGTGAACTTCAATTAATTGATAACAGAGTCGAGTTAAAGTAACTTCAAGTTGTTTATTTTCTAGTAGAACTCTTGGTTTCACGAATGTGTTTTTTCAAAAGTAATAATTATTTTTTAATATATTTATAGACTTAATAAATACCTTGAAAATAGAGGACGAAATACAGCAAAAAAAGTTTAAAGACGACCACCAAAAATTAGTCGTTAATCTTCTATATACCTCTAATTGGATGAATGCTCATTTCGAGTTACTGTTTAAAGGCTCTGATATTACGCTACAGCAATACAATGTGCTTAGGATATTAAGGGGGCAATTCCCTAATCCGTCAAGCATTAAATTGATAAAAGAGCGAATGCTTGATAGAATGAGCGATGCTTCTAGAATTGTAGATAAATTAGTAGCTAAAAAATTAGTAATCCGAAAGCAATCAGATAGTGATAAGAGAAGCGTGGATGTTATTATTTCTGATCTAGGATTTAATCTTCTTCAATCTTTAGATGTTTTAGATGAAAAGTCGAAAGAATTATTGAAATCCCTATCAAAGGCAGAAATAACGGAATTAAATAATTTATTAGATAAATTAAGGGGCTAGTTTTATATTAAGAGTTTAAGGTTTAAGTAACCAGTTTTCTATTTGAGTTTGATCTAAACTCATATAATCCACAGAGTTTTCTACCACCGAATTGTTTACCATATATATCATAGGCATACTTAATCCTGCTAAATAGATGAAGTTTTTTCCATTCAAAATGCAATAATCAATATTATAAGCCTTTGTGTCTTCAAAAAATAATTGAATGTTTTTATATTCTCCATTCAAAACAAGGTATATGGAAATAGACGTATTTCTTTCTTTAATCAATTTCAATTTCTTAGCGGCAATGCGACAATGCGGGCAGGTTAAACTCATAAAAGAAATAATATGTTTACCAGTGCTTAAGGTTTTAGGAGGCGTATGTAATTTAGCATCTGCATATAAACTGTCTAATTCTAATTTAAACTCAGTATCTTTTTTTACCAAATAGGCTGATGCATAATCCATATCCACATAATTCAAGATATGAGGAAAGGCAAAAGCAGTAATAAAAACAGAGACAAATAACCATTTACCAATTTTACCAAAACGGAATCCATCATAATATTTATAAATAAGTAAGCTAATCGCTAACATAACGGCGTTTTTTACAAGAGCTTGTAAGGGAGTCATCACCAACGCTGTTCCAAAACAACCACAATTTCCATTATTACCAGACTTGAGCATCACAAAAACCAAGTATATACTGAAAATTAATAAAGAAGCTATTGTTATTTTAATTGTAAATCTTTTGATATATAAATTGAGCATTAGCAAAATTCCTATCATAAATTCAAGGCCAATCATAAATCTTGCAATAAAAGGCGCCAAGCGCCAGCCTCCAACACCTAAATCAACAAAGGTTAATTCAAAGGGCTCGATAGGATATAGCTTAGTGTAGCCACTATATAAAAAAACCATCCCCATTAATGAGCAAAGTATAAAAAACAATATTTTTTTGTAGATATTTTTCATCAGTTAAGGCATAAAAAAAGCTACTGTAAAAGTAGCTTTTTTAAAATATGAATTCAATAAATAAATTATTGAATAGTACATGTTTCTCCGTAACTAGCGTAAGCATCGCAAGAAGTTTTAGCTGCTGAGCTAGTTTGACGAGGTAATGAATATGTGTAAGAATATCCTGATGAATCTACACACTTACATGTATGAGTTTTTGTGCAAGAAGCGAAAGACACTGCTATTAAAGCAAATGCGAATAAAGTAATTTTTTTCATTTCAATTATTTTTTTAAAGGTTTATAATGTCAAAATTAATTCTTTTTTCTGAATAACAACAATATTTAAAAAACTAATATAAAAACAAAAAAAAGCTACCTAAGGGTAGCTTTTTTTATGTTCTAGAAAGTCCCTAATTATTGAATAGTGCAAACTCCAGTAATTACATTGTTATAAGACGAACATGATGTTTTTGCATCTGAACTTGTTTGAGATGGCAACGTAGTAGTGTATGTAGTTGTACCATTATTGGAACAAGAACAAACATGAGTTTTTTTACACGAAGCGAAAGAAATCGCTACAAATGCAACTGCTAAAAAAGTAATTTTTTTCATTTTAAGTTTTTTTTAAGTTTTTTAAAAATACAATAAAAACAAAAATAAGTTTTTTTATATTACAATAAAATGATGTTTTTATTAAAACACCTCATCAATGTCGTTTCTTCTCACAATATCCTTTGGCGAACTGTCATCATCATCCCACTTGGTGGATTGCACAGTTTTCACATTTGGCTGTGATAAAAAATCATTGTTCTGCGCCATCGTATTGTTAGACGATTGATTGTATAAACCAGCCGACCCTTCTGTATAATCTAAGTCCGTAAACTTAGCAAACTGACCAATAAAGCGTAAAGGAACATCAACAATTTCTCCATGACGATTCTTTGCAATAATAATTTCTGCACGACCGATTAATGATTGACCATTTTCATCTTCCGTTAATCCATAATATTCTGGACGATAAATAAACATAACCATATCCGCATCCTGCTCAATCGCTCCAGATTCACGTAAATCACTCAATTGTGGACGTTTACTTCCACCTGGTCTATTTTCTACTTGTCTACTTAATTGTGATAGTGCAATAATCGGAATTTCTAATTCTTTAGATAATGATTTTAAACCACGAGATATTGTAGAAATTTCTTGTTCTCGATTTCCTTTACTATCAGGACCTCCACTCATTAGCTGCAAATAATCAATGATGATTAATTCAACTTTCTGCTGTTCCTTTAATCGGCGAGCCTTAGCGCGTAATTCAAAAATTGATAAAGCGGGCGTATCATCAATAAATAAAGGTGCAACTGATAATTTTTTAATACGTTCGTTTAATTGAACAAATTCATGATTATCTAAATTACCTTTTAAAATTTTACTTTGATCAATCTCTGTTTCAGAAGAGATTAAACGTTTTACTAATTGTAAGGAGGACATTTCTAAAGAAAAGATTGCAACGGGCTTATTAAATTCTACAGCAGCATTTTTTGCCATCGTTACAACAAAAGCTGTTTTTCCCATACCAGGACGAGCTGCTAAAATCAATAAATCTGATTTTTGCCAGCCTCCTGTAATTCTATCTAACGCAGTAAAGCCAGAGGGAACACCTGATAAGCCATCAGTTTGCTGAGATGCCAATTCTATCTCTTCAATTGCTTTAGCAATCAATGAAGTCATACCAACATGCTGTTTCCGCACATTTGAATCTAACACTTCAAAAATGTGTTGTGTAGTTGAATCTAATAATTCAAATACATCAGTTCCATCTTCATAAGCGGATTTAATTGTTTCAGTGCTAATGCGGATTAATTCTCGTTGCAAGTATTTTTGTGCAACAATACGAGCATGATATTCAATATTGGCAGAAGATGCAATTCTATTGGTTAATGAAGAAACATAAAAAGATCCTCCAACTATTTCTAATTCGCCAGTACGCTTTAATTCTTGAGTTACAGTTAATATATCTACTGGTTCCGAACGATTAAATAGTGTATAAATAGCTTTGAAAATTATGCCATTTTGTTCTTTGTAAAAACTTTCAGCAGAAAGTACATCTATAACGGAACTTAACGCATCTTTTTCTAAGAGCATAGCACCTAAAACGGCTTCTTCTAATTCAATAGCTTGTGGCTGAAGTTTCCCAATTTCATTGGTAGTTAAGGGTGTAAATATTTTTTTTCGGGTTTTATTTTGGTTATCTAAATTTTGCATAGTTATTTGTAGGGAGGGTAAAAATGCTCAATACTTTTCAATATTTGAATGTACGATTTATAATCTAATTTTTAAAGTATTCATAACTATGCTTACAACCTGTTTGTAGTTTGCTAATAACGTTTACAATAACTTGATTATCAACATTAATAATGTTAATTCTATAATTGTTAATAATGATAGCTTGTTAGAAAATCAACTTTAAACTTTTGAACACTATACGTTAGTAAATTGTGGAGATTTTATTCATAGAGTTCGGGATATCTGAACGCATGTAAAATAAATTAAATTCATTCACATTAAATAAACGAAGTATTATTGTTTTTATAAGAAATGAAAATTACACCTTTAACTTCTGTCCAGCACGTAAGGCTTTGTTACGTTTGATGCCATTTTTAGAACATAAAGCTTTGATGGTTGTATGATTTCGCTGAGCAATGCGCCCTAATGTATCACCTTTTCTTACTTTATATATTTTATATTTACCTTTTGCTTTAGAGTATGCAACTCTAGATAAACCTAAATCCCTTTTCTGACGAGAGTGTAATGCTCTTAAATCATACTTCGTTTCAACATCAGCTTTAGTAATAATATAATCGTTTTTCTTCAAAAGTCCTTTTTCAAAATCCACGAAATCTTGAGCATCCATTGCCTGACCCAAATAACGAATTTCAAAATGCAAATGTGCCCCAAATGAATGCCCTGTATTTCCTCCCAAGCCAATTTGCTGACCTGCCTCTATTTTTTGTCCGGCTTCAACTAATATTTTTGATAAATGCGCATAAACAGTTTCTAATCCATTGTTATGACGAATGATAACAACATTGCCATAACTTCTATTTAATTTAGCAATACGAATCATACCGTCAAATGCAGCAACAACCGTGTCACCTGTTTCAAGATCAATATCAGTTCCGTAATGTGGGCGACGATGCCTCCATCCAAATTCAGAAGTTACGTTACCTTTAAAAGGCAAAACAAAACCGCAATCGGTAGGCTCAGTTAAATGAACCAGCGCTGAATCTGTTTTAAAACTTTCTATAAATGAATAAGGATGAATCGTAGATGTATCCCATGAAGAATATAAATCGTTTGAAGGAAAAGCTAATAATGAATCTACTTCTGACGTTTCATCACTCTCATCAGATAAAGCTATAATTGCAGGATTAATTGGAACACGCGTGGTGTCGTCTCTTTTTGCAACTTTCTTTTTGCCATCATCTTTTACAAGTGGCTTCTCATCAGGATTTGAATTTAATTTTAAAGCCGAAATTGCTTCTGGAGAAATAGTAGATTTAACAAATGTAGTATTTGGCGAAAACGCACTTACAGCGAGTGAAGTAACCATCACTAGCGCTAAACATGTATTTTTAATGAGTATCACCCTACTATTTTTTGTTTTAAGATTTACAAGTATATAGTTTTTTTGGGGAAACCAAATGTTAATTGCTGTTAACACCCCTAAAGTTATTAACAATTTTATCGCGAGTTGAAACGTAAATTGGTATTATTTTATTGATTATCAGTTACTTAAATTTAATTTATCCTAAAGTCTACAAATTTAACAATTCGCTATAATTTGGAATATTTTTTAAAATTTTCGGTGTATCATTTTCAATTTTCATGAAAATATGGTTAAGACCATTGCTCAAAAAAACAAATGGAACATTTAGTTCTAAATTATAACGCAGCGCTTGATTAATAGTTAATTGATTAATTTCTACTTGAGGCGCTTTACATTCTATAATTAAAATAGGTTTTAATTTGCTGTTAAAAACAACCACATCATATCTTCTCTTTGTTCCATTTAAATTAATTTGTTTCTCAATGGATATCATAGAAGCGGGAACTTGTTTATGAACGATGAGGTAATGTATAATGTGCTGCCTGACCCATTCTTCAGGGGTTACGTCAATAAATTTTTTACGAATTGTATCAAATAATTGTAAATTACCTTTTCCATTGTTTTGAAAACGTAAATCTATTTCGGGAAAATTTAATACCGGTAATGCCACAATAATACTTAACTTTGATAAAGATATTATATTAATATGAAGACGAAAGAAGAAATTGTAAACAACTGGCTACCGAGATATACTGGCAAAAAAATAGAAGACTTTGGTCAATATATTTTATTGACCAACTTCGGTGGTTATGTGAAAATGTTTTCTGAATGGAATAATGTTCCGATTGAAGGACAGGACAGACCAATGCAAAGCGCAACATACGACGGAATTACCATTATTAATTTTAGTATGGGAAGTGCCATGGCGGCAACTATTATGGATTTACTAACTGCTATTTCACCTAAAGCAGTTTTATTTTTAGGAAAATGTGGTGGTTTAAAAAAGAAAAATGCCATTGGCGATTTAATATTACCTATAGCAGCTATAAGAGGAGAAGGTACTTCTAACGATTATTTACCAAGCGAAGTTCCTGCCCTACCCTCATTTAATTTGCAAAAAGCTATTTCATATACCATTCGATTAAGCGGGAGAGATTATTGGACAGGTACGGTATATACCACAAACCGAAGAGTTTGGGAGCATGATGAAGAATTTAAAGAATATTTAAGAGAAATAAGAGCGATGGCTATTGATATGGAGACAGCAACTATTTTTTCAGTAGGTTTTCATAATGAAATTCCTGTGGGAGCATTGCTTTTAGTAAGCGATCAACCGATGATTCCAGAAGGTGTTAAAACAGAAGAAAGTGATAAAAAAGTAACCACTGATTTTGTAACTGATCATTTACGTATAGGAATAGACTCTTTAAAAGAATTACAAAAGGCTGGTATTTCAGTAAAACATTTAAAATTTTAAACGCTATCTCATTTTTCTGATGTAAGCTGCCTCTTTTCGTTTTTCGGATTCTTGACGACGTTTACCCCCTAAATTTACCTTTTTATTTTTATCTTTTTTCTCATGGAAACCACCTGTTTTAGGTGCAATCTGAGGCATTTTCTTTAAATTTTTATCACGTTTGACTGGGCGTTCATCCGCAGTTAACGTATCTGATATTTCAACTTCAGAAGGAAGAGGTAAGATTGTGATTTTTTTATTCATCAAAGCCTCAATGTTCTTATGAAACTCTTTTTCAATCGCATTAATTAATGTAATAGAAATACCAACAGAATCCGCTCTACCAGTTCGGCCAATTCGATGGATATAATCGCCTGGTTCTTGAGGCGTATCGAAATTAATAACGTGAGTTACTTCCGGAATATCTAATCCTCGGGCAATAATATCTGTTGCAATTAATACCCGATGAATTCCATTCTCGAAATTATCGATAGCTGAAAAACGTTGTGGTTGTGTTTTATTGGAATGGATGATTCCAATTTGACTATTAAATTCTTCATCTAATTCTTTGTATAAAGCATCTGCCAATTTTTTATTTTTAGTAAAAATCAATACTTTTTTTAAATCAGTATCAGTGGCAAGAAGGTGTTTTACTAAATTAGATTTTGTATGAAAATTAGGAACGAAATATCCTTTTTGTACAATTTTATTTAAGGGAGTTCCTCGAATCACTAATTCTAAATAGTGAGGCTGGTAAAAATATTTTTCAATTAACTTTTCTACATCTTCGTCTAAAGTAGCTGAAAACATTAAGTTTTGACGCTTTACAGGAAGAGTATCCATGATGCTTAATAGCTGAGTTCTAAACCCTAAGTTTAACATCTCGTCAACCTCATCAATAATTAATTTCTGAATAGAGTGCACTTGCAAGGTTCTACTCAAAATCATATCCATTAACCGGCCAGGAGTAGCTACTAAAATATCTAAGCCATCGTATATTGTTTGTTTTTGAGGATTAATATTAGCGCCGCCATATATACCAGCATAACGAACGGTAGAATATGCACATAGTTTTTCTATTTCATTTACAACTTGGACAACTAACTCACGCGTGGGAACTACAATAATAACACGTGGTTGGCGTTGATCAGAAAATGTAATTTGCCTAAGGGTTGGTAATAAATATGCAAATGTTTTCCCCGTACCAGTTTGGGCAATAGCAACAACATCTTTACCGGACATCACTACAGGAAATGCTTTTTCTTGTATAGGTGTCGGATTGGTAAATCCTAAATCAGCTAAAGCTCTTAAATAGGGTTTTGTTAAATTTAATTCGTCAAAAGTCACGATAATAGTTTTAATTAATGCTTAAAGATACGGATTATTAAGCTAAAGACTCTAATTCATTGTTATAATCATACTGCAAATCTTCATGAAGGGCTGAGATGGCATTATTGATTTTCTTTATCTGAGCGTTATATAAATTTTGAAGCACTACACTTTTCTGAATTGGAATACGAGATTGTTTGATTTTTTTACAATAGTAAATTAGTAATTCTGCCTCGTACTTCTTAGAACCAATATATTTAATATACTTAGTAGTGATGCGTAATATTTTTCGCAAACTTTTTTTAACTACGTGAAGATTGATATGATTGATTTGTGTGAATTGTATGTCTATCTCCTCTTTGATAGATTTAATAGTACTTTCCTTATCATTTGCATCAAATAATAAATAGCCTAAATACTCTTTATTGTCTTTTTTATATTTTGCCAAGAACATGCAAAGCTCTGCCAATTGTTTTGGCTCAAGTGTTTGTAATTCTTTTTTAATATCACTAATCGAAGCAGCAGTCATTATTTATAAAAAACTCTTTTTAATCGGATCCAATAAATACTCTAACCCATTTAATTTTATTTCGTACAAGGTTTGAAGTAGCATTCCTAATTTCCCGTCAGGAAAGCCTTTACGATTAAACCACTCTAAATAATTAACAGGCAAATTACACAGTACCCAACCTTTATGCTTACCAAAAGGCATTTTTTGAGTAACTAAGTCAATAAGCAATTGTGGATTAGATTGATTGGTTTCCATGGTGTGTTATACAAATTTACAATAATTGTTTACATAAAAAGTGATAAAAAAAATGCGTCATGTATCGTTCTTAAGTGTTTAAATGTAATAGTCTAACTTGTCTTTCTAATTTTTCTTCAATCTATTTTTCTCTGCCTCATTGCCTTTATTGTGCTGTTCAAATTTTAATTTGGTGTTACCAAAATTATAAGTAATAGTGAGCCTCACTCTTCTTGTATCAGCATATTGTTTAAACGTAAAATTTTGATTATCGAAAGTTGATGAAACTCTGGCAAGGCTGGTATAAAACATATCGGATGCATTAAGTTTAAGTATCAATTTATTTTTAAGAATACTTTTCTTAATGCCAATATCTAAATTACCTTGTGGTTTTATTTGCATAATACCATATTGCAAGGAACCAGTATACATGCCCATTAACTCTATACTAAATTCTTTTGGTAAAATAAATTCATTAGTTAAACTAGCTTGAATAGAAGGCTTACCGAAATTGAAATTAACGCCATTGACATTTCCTTCAAAAGACTGATACCAAGCGCTGAAATCAAGTTGAGCAACATAAAACTTTTTAATTGGAATATAAGCATATAAATTATAGGCAAAAACATTCATCGAATTAATATTTTTTGTTATTTGTGTTGTTTCTTTAGTATTGTCATTTTGTGTTATTAATTCCATAATTGAATTATCAGTTCGGCTATACGACAACGTGTTATAAAGCGCGCCCATAAAAGAATGCGTTAAACTTAAATTATGACTAGTTTCAGGATTTAAAAAAGGATTTCCTTGATTGGCAGTGTATTGATCGATATAATATTTAAATGGATTCAATTGAAAATAATCAGGTCGATTGATTCGTCGATTGTATGATAATTGAATAGTATGTTTTTCAGTGGCCTTATAGTCAAAACTTACATTTGGAAATAATTGAAAATATTCTCGTATCGTTTTTACATTAATAGTTTTATTAAAACCAGTTGCATTTGTGTACTCTCCTCTTACGCCTAATTGGATAGAAAGTTTTTTAAATTCTTTTTGATAATTAAAATAACCTGCTGCAACTTTTTCATAGTATAAAAAATTATTACTATAGTTAACGTCATTATAATAATTGTCGCTTATAGTATCTTTTCGTTCAAACAAAAAATCATTGTTCGTATTTACACCACTGTATTTCAAACCTGTTTCAATAGTGGTTTTTTTAGCAAGTATTTTTTTTAAATTTAATGCTCCTATAAACATATCAATATTTGAATGAATCGTATTTTTGTAAACATTTGGAAATAGCCCATTTACCATTGTATTGTTAGCATCGTAAAAATAATTTCCGTAACCGTTATTTCCTTTCTCTTGATATTTAGTATAATTAAATGAAGCGTCCATTTCTGCGCCCAATGTATCTAGCTTGTGCAATGCATTAATGTTTAAGTTATTATTATTCCAATTATTTTTCACCGTACTTAACGCTTCTAAATAATTAAAACCAACCGTATTATTTCCTAAAATATTAGTAATATTTTTACCCGATTCAATAGGATTTCCAATACCTCCGTCCCATACAATACCTAATGTGGTTTTATTATTCACGAACCAATCAAAACCTAGTTTGTAATCATTTGCTTGATTTTGTTTTGTCTCAACACTTTTTTGATCAAAAATTAAATCTTCACCAATCGTTTTTATTCTTCTGTTTAACAAAACCGTTGTTAACCTATTTCGTTGTATGGCATTAAAATTACTGGTGATAGCAAATTTTTCCGCCTTATAATTTAAAGCAAAACCTCCATTACCAGTCCAAAATTCACCTCTACTAATGCCAGCATTTACATTGCCATTAAAGCCAATTAACTTTGCTTTTTTTGTTTTAATTTGAATAATACCGGCAGTACCTTCTGCATCATATTTTACCGACGGATTTTTCATAATTTCAATACTCGAAATTCCTTCTGCACTCATACTTTGAAGCATATTGGCTAATTGATCGGGAGAAAGTTGTTGCATACGCCCGTCGATCATAATTTTTACACCTTTCTTTCCTTGTATTGAAATATTATTATTGTTATCAATGGTTACACCTGGCGCACGTTTTAATAAATCGTATGCAGAGTTCCCAGCTGCTAATGTTGAATTTTCGACATTTAAGGTGATGTTCCCATTTTTAAATTCAACCAATGGTTTTATAGCAACCACATCAACTGTTTTTAAATCCACTCCGGATTTTCGAACAATAATATCTTCCAATATTAAATCTTTTTGATCTGCAATAATATCAAATGATTGAGAAAAAGTTGGTTGCATACCTACAACCATTGATTTAACAAGGTATTTACCAATAGGCGTTTTTTCAAATTCAAATTTTCCATCACCATCAGTGTAAGTACCTTTTACAATAGTACTATCTATTGCTTTCAATAAAGCCACAGTGGCAAAAGGTATAGCTTCTTTATCATTATTTAATAACTTGCCTATGATGTGAGTTTGAGCAAAAGAATTGTAGAGACTGAATAGAAGATTGATCAGTATAAGTAAAAATATCTTGTCCATAGTTTTTTTATATTTTGTATGCCAAATCTTGTATCAATTAGAAATACAAAACATAGCATACAATTTATTTATTTTGGAATTATTAGATTATTTCTTTTTAGAATTAATATTGGCACCATTGCTATCTAATTTTGCTTGAACATCTTTAGCATTAATATTAATACCATTTACTGAAATCTTTACATTTTTATTGCTTTCATCATCGCTATTATCATCGTCGTTTAGCACATCAGAAATTCCATCACAATCTAAACATTTTAAACCATTAGCTGTCATGATCCATCTACGATTAACCATATCATCTTCATAGGTATTAGTAACATTTTCAATATCATACATGATGCTTTCTAATGATTTATCAAAGTAAACCACTTTACCAACAGGCACTTTTAATATAACCGTGATATCTTGCATTCTAAATTTATCGGCATTATTTACTTTAAACAAATTGTCAAATTGTATTAAGCTATCAATTTGAGAGACATTATACGAAATATTTTTAGCCCTCTCTGAAGCCATTCGTTTATCTCCACCTTTAGCTTCTTTCACAATAACTAATTCTACTTTATCTGTTTGTGATTTGATGATATTTAATTGAGCATGCCCTAATAAATACTTCATGCCATTACTTGTCCCAATCAAATAATTATTATCGCGACGATTTATTATAAAGCCTTTTTCTCCCTCTTCAGCATTATCACTAACATTCAATTCATCAGAATTAACAGGCGTTTCATGCATTTTTAGATATAAGGTGTCGTTAGGAGTAAGAGTTATATTTTCTCTCACCCTAGCCGTTTTATTAAAATCAGTGCCAGTTTTTATACTCACATACAACAACATTAAAAAACCAACTAACCAAATAATACCAGCACTTAAATTTACCCAGCGATTTCTGTAATTTATTTTAAACAAAATTTTAATTCCTCCATAAATCATCATAATTACTGGTACACCAACAAATATGGCAATTCCAAGTATACCTAAGTAAAAATCTTTGCCATCCAATAATAATAAATCTATCCATTCTTTTCCATCTATATTATTCGGGAAAAATGTCATTCCAAATACTGATGTAAATAATCCGAAAAAGAAAATAACACCAAATATCACCATAAAAACACCCAATATTTTAAACAGCACTCTGCCTATATTTAATAAAACATCACCAACAAAATCAACTATTTTTTCAGCAGCATTACGAGGTGCTTGACTATTAGCCATTGACGAGAACTCTTTTCCGTATTTCTCCATACGTTTTTTCAATTGTTCCGCTTCTTCTTTTACGGCTTTTGAAATATTATTGATGTCTGCTTTTTCGCCTTTCATAGCGAGCTTTTCCGCTGTAGTCTTGGCTTCTGGAATTGCTATCCAAAGGATAATATAAATTAAAACGCCGGTACCAGCAAACACTAAAAGTAATGCTAAGGCTATTCTCAACCATACGGGATCAAAGCCAAAGTAATGTCCTATACCTGAACAAACACCTCCCAACACTTTACTCTCGCCTTCACGATACAGGCGCTTTTTTACAGGCTCATTATTTATATATTCTGAGTAATCCGAATTGGATGTATGTTGTGTATTAGCTTGTTCGTCACCTGCAAATTCTTCAGGTTTTCCCATGTTATCCATTACAAAATCTACATCACTCATCAATACTACTTGTTTAACGGCACTTGTTTTACTTTGTAACATTTCAGCAATACGAGCTTCTATATCACTCATAATTTCACTTCCACCGTCTGCCTTACTAAAATAGCCTTTAATGGTGTTTAAATATTTACTTAATTTATCATAAGCATCTTCTTCTATATGAAAAATAATGCCACTTATATTTATTGTTACTGTCTTATTCATTTTTATAAGTTTTTGAAGCCTAACTCTTATCTAGCAATAGTTAGAGAAGATAGAGCTTATGTGTTAATTTATATTTTATCTCTTTAGTCTTTTAGGTCTCTTAAATTCCTCGAGTCTATTGTTTTGTAATTGTTTTATTAACGGCATCTACTAATTCATACCACGATAGATGTAATTCTTTTAAATATGTTTCGCCTATTTCTGTTAGCATATAGTATTTACGCGGTGGGCCCGAATTACTTTCTTCCCAGCGGTAGTTAAGTAATCCTGTGTTTTTTAATCGAGTTAAAAGCGGATAAAGCGTTCCTTCCACTACTACTAATTTTGTTTCTTTTAATTTCTCAATGATTTCAGTTGGATAGGCATCGCCCTGAGAAAGTATAGAAAGTATGCAGAGTTCGAGAACACCTTTTCGCATTTGTGCTTTAGTGTTTTCTGAATTTACCATAATTGTTATATTGTTTTAAAGTTAAATTGAATTATTTTCGTCTTTGGATTTTCTTTAGCTAGTAATAAAACGTAAACTAACATCAGAAGCATTTTTTTATTGTACTCATTTTTTTAGTTTTAAGTTATTATTGTTTTTTTAAGTCCTTATCAATCAAATCATATTAAATAGCTTTTTCAATATGATTTTTATTTGAATTTCATTTTTTAACTTTAATAACTATAAAGGGTTAAATCATATGAAATTAAAAACGTTTTTTTGGTACTGTGTCATCTTCAATAGTTGGTGATACAAAGATAGATTATTTATTTAGTACTATGCAACACATAGTACTAAATAAATACATAACCAACTGATAATCAATTAGAATAATTTTTTAGGTTAGCGCAAAAAAAGCGATTATATTTGTGTTTTATAAAAATATGCATAGTTGGGCCAACGATTTTTCGAGTTTATTTTCCATTAACGGGTTAATTAGTTTATTGACTTTAACCATTTTAGAGATTGTTTTAGGAATAGATAATATTATCTTCATTTCTATTGCAGTGGATAAATTACCGCGAGCTCAACAATCAAAAGCTAGAACTATAGGATTATTGCTTGCCTTAGTTGTGCGTACTATCTTATTATTTTGTATAGGTTGGATAGCAGGATTAAAAGATCCGCTTTTTCACATAGCAGGCTACGGCGTATCTGGTAAAGCTTTGATTTTATTAGGTGGGGGGTTGTTTCTGTTAATGAAAACTTGGTCTGAAATCAAAGAAAAAATGCACAGTGATGAAGATGAAATTGGGCCTGATAGTAAAGGAAAAAACTCTTTTAATGCCATAATCATGCAAATCGTGATTATTGATTTTGTGTTTTCATTTGATAGTATCTTGGCAGCCGTTGGTTTATCAGGCGTTGTTTTAATTATGGTTTCTGCTGTGGTAATATCGATGCTCTTAATGATTTTATTTTCAGGAATAGTGTCTGATTTTATTAATAAAAATCCTGGAATTAAAATGATAGCACTTTCTTTTTTATTAGTAATTGGAGGTATCTTAGTAGGCGAAGCCTTAGTTGATTGTTACAACACTACCCTTTCTCACGAAGAACATGTTGAAATTAATAAAAACTATGCTTATGTGGCATTAGCATTTGCTATGATGATAGAACTCTTTAATATCAGAGAACGCAAAATTAAACGTGCCCGTGATTTTAAGCAAGAAGATCTGCCTAATATCTAACCTCGCAACCTGGCAATAAAGCTTTTAGCACTTCAATATATTCTTTACTAAAACCATTGCCTCTTACATCTAACACAGTAAGGTTTTCTGCCTGAGAAATAGAATCTGGCAATTTTTGTAAATGATTATTTTTTACTGATAAGAAACGTAATTTTTTCGCTTTATATATTTCAAACGGCAAGCTTTGCAGTTGATTGTTATCCAATATCAATACTTCTAAATTACTTAATCGTTCAAAATGTTTAGTCATATAAAACATATTGACATTGGTTAGATTTAAAAAATTAAGATTGGGAATCTTAAATATTTCTTTCGGAAAGCTATCTAATACACAGTTTTCGATGGTTACATCTTTTAAATTTTTTAGATATCGTAAGGTTTCAGGTAAATGAAGTGTATCATTGATAGAAGAAATTTTTAATGTTTTTAATTTACTTAAATAAGCAATGTCAGCAGGAATGCTATCAAACTTGGCTGCAAAAAATTCAAGGTAATTTAAATTAACCATTTTTTTCAAATCAGGTGGAAAGCTTGTGAAATCATTATTAAAGCTTGCAAAATATAGTAAATTATACAAATCAGAAAATCCAATTGGATATGTCTTCACTTCATTACCGCTTAAAATCAATGCTTGTAAATCTTTTAATTTACCTAGTTTAGCATATAACTTAGGTTCGAGTTTTTTATAACTTAAATCCATTTTATATACGTTGGTATTGATATCAAGAGCTAATTTTAAATCGGTATAAACCTGCGTTCCAAAAGGACCATATTTATCAAATTCGCTTTGCGAAAAACAAACATGAGATAATACTAAAAATAAAATAAAATGCTTTAACATAATCCTATTAACGAATATACAAATTTTTTGAAATTGACATCAAGAAGTTTTTTTATTCAATACCCATTTTACTTAACAACTCTAATTTATAATGCATATCCAAAGAGTAATTAAGAGTTGCGTGATGAAGGATAAACTTGTAAATCATATTGGCTTTATGGAAACAATTCGATGCCTCGAGTTCCTTATCTATATTGATTTTTGAGTAATAGTCTCCTTTTTCATATAACAAATCACCCAACATTTTGAGTTGCTCATCTGTCAACTTTTTTTCGTGAATTAATGTATTCAAAAAGGTTTCGTTATCTAAGCCTTCTGCAAATATTATCTCTGTTTGTGAATATTTAAGTGCCGTAGAATTGATCAACTCATTCATTCCATGAAAATCATTGTCTCTTTTTAATCCTACTAAAACAGCTAACACCTTTGCGAATTCCTCAAATTGTTTGACTAAATAATCTCGCTTATGCATGATTTTTTAATTGATGCATTATGGCTAATACTTGAGGAATCACCGCTTCTTTGCCATCATTATTAATAACATAAGTAGCTAAAAGTTTTTTTTGTTCGTCAGTCCATTGGGCTAACATCCGTTTTTCAACTTCTATTCTAGAAAGGTGATTGCGTTTCATCACTCTCTCTATTTTAAGTTCAACGGGAGCTGTCACTAAAATACTAGCGTCAACTTCTTTAGAAATATTTTCTTCAAAAAGAAGAGCCGTTTCTTTAATAATAATGGTTTCAGAAGAATACTGATTAACTACTGATTTAAAATCTTGCTTGACTGCCGGATGAATGATGGCATTTAATTGTTGTAATTTGTGTTTATCAGAAAAAATAACTTGAGCTATAAATACTTTGTTTAGCTCAAAATCATTGATATAAGCCTCTTTCCCTAATAGTTGTATTACTTGTTGTTTAATTTCTTTATCGAAATATATTTTTTTTGCACTTTCATCAGAATTATAAATGATACAACCCATTGTTTCAAACAATTTGGCTACAATTGTTTTTCCGCTTCCTATACCGCCTGTAAGTCCTATAATCATTACTTATAAATTAGATAAGAAATAGTAGATGGCTCTATTTTCAACACTTTAACTTCCGATGGAATACGTGAAATTTCTACAGGTAATGTTTTTTGCTTGAGTTTAATGTGATTAAAATTTACTGTTGCCTTAAATGAATTCGCATCAATGTGATCGTATTCTTTCATAGCAACCAAATAACTAATAGTCACATATTCTGGCATTAACTTAATTGTTTCTTTGGTAGTTTTATTTTGAATTTGAATTGGAATTTTAAGAGTGGCTTCCGTCAGTCTATCTACTTCAAAGCTCACTTGAACTTCTTTAGTAGTATAATTAACAGAGGCAGTTGTTTTTTTTAGCGCAATTGCTGAAGAATAATTTTGGTGAACATCTTTTAAATTCAACAGTTGTGTATAAACAGTATCTAGTTGCAACAATGCCAAGCTATCTCCCGTAACATTAATATAAGCGGGAGTTACAGTGGGTTTAGATGTAATCGAATAACCAGGAGAGTAATCCAATGCCAAATTAGCTTTTACTGGAACTAACTTAGAATTACCTTTATTCAAAGAGAAGAATAAGGTGTCAGGTCTTATTTTTAAAATCTCCACATCAAAATTAATAACTGAATTTAAATTAAAATTCCCATTGCTGATAGAATAAGCCTGTGATTTGGCATTGGTTTTAAGAGAATTAAAATCGATGGTTAACTGGTCAACATTATTTCTAAACGATATTAATAACAGCTTTAATCCGCTAGCTTTAATATCTATTTGTAGTTTTTCAGGTAAGTCTCCAACAATTAATTTATTGGTTGGCAAATTTAAAAATTGTACTGGTACGTTTAAAGAATATCTGTAATTGACATTTAAAGCGTGCACCACCCAAAGGAGTGATGCTACGCATAAACATACTGTAAAAGAAGCTACTTTTTTACTAAATAGCTGGCGCCTAATGCGTGTAATGGCATTTGACGAATTCATTATTAAGCTTGATTTAAAGTTGAAGTAGCGTCTTGAGAAATAGCATTTTTAGATATTTTCAATTTACCACCATCTTCTATTGTAATAACGATTGTACCGTCGTCATTCATTTTAAAAATTGTACCATAAACACCACCAATAGTTAAAATTTTATCTCCAACTTTTAATGCCTCAATATATTTTTTTTGTTCTTTCGCTTTCTTCATTTGAGGACGTATCATGAAAAAATAAAATACGACTACGATTAATACTAAAGGCACTATTTGTCCTATTGCACCACCTGTACCTGGAGCTCCAGCGCCCATTAACATAAATAAATTGTTCATTGTTTGTTTTGTTTTTAGATATTAGTTGTTTGAATTTAGTTTTTAGATTTTTGCGTTGATTGTTAGTGTTTGATTAAAATAATCTCATATCACACTATTTAATGGGCAGTTGGTAAATCGCTAGGATTAGCTCCAACAGGCACAATAATATTAGCTTTGATGTAAATTATTTTAGTGCTAGGTTCGCAATTAGTAACTAATGTTACCGATTTTTCTACCATGCCTGATTTACCTTCACTAGAAAAAACAACATTAACAGTTGCTTCTTCCCCAGGTAATATAGGTTTTTTTGGATACTCAGGTACCGTACATCCGCAACTTCCAGCTGCTGATGCAATAATTAAATTAGAACCTCCAGTATTTTTAAATTTAAATCCAAATGCCACTTTTTCGCCTTGAGTAATACGACCAAAATCATGTGTTTCTTCTTCAAATTTAATATCAGGTAATGCGCCATTAGTATTACCATCTGCGGTTTTTGTATTTGTTATATCATTAGTTGATATATCAGATGATGTATTTTGCTTACAGGAAATTGCAAATACTAAACAAGATGCAATAATTATGTAGGTTAGCTTCATGATTGTTTTTAAATAGGCAACGAATTTACGGTTTTATTTAGAAACTCATTCAAAAAAGTGCTGTATTAGATGATTGTTTTAGGCTATAATAAAGTTAACTCCATAAAAAAACCGATACAAAAAATCATATCGGTTCTTTTATTACTAATAATTTATTATAAGTGAATTACTTCTCCGTAAGCTGCTGCCGCTGCTTCCATGATCGCCTCACTCATTGTAGGATGTGGATGAATTGTTTTGATCAATTCATGACCAGTAGCTTCTAGTTTTCTTAAAGCTACAATTTCAGCAACCATTTCAGTAACATTCGCTCCTATCATATGAGCACCTAATATCTCGCCGTATTTAGCATCAAAAATTAATTTGATAAAACCATCAGCAGCACCTGCAGCTTTTGCCTTACCAGATGCGGTAAATGGAAACTTACCTACTTTAATTTCATAGCCTGCTTCTTTGGCCTTTTTCTCGGTATAACCAACTGAAGAAATTTCTGGCTGGCAATAGGTGCAGCCTGGAATATTATTATAATCAATAGCCTCAACATGCATCCCTTTTATTTTCTCAACACAAGTAATACCTTCTGCACTTGCTACGTGAGCCAATGCTTGGCCAGGGACACAATCTCCTATTGCATAATAACCTGGTACGTTTGTAGCATAATATTTATCTACTAAAATTTTACCTTTATCGGTAGCAATACCAGCTGTTTCTAAACCCAAGCCTGTGATATTAGCTTCGATACCAACAGCCGATAATACAACCTCAGCATCTAAAATAACTGTACCCGTTTTTGTTTTAACTGTTACTTTACTGATATCTCCTTTGGTATCAACACTTTCAACAGAAGCTTCTGTCATAATTTCGATACCAACTTTTTTAAATGATTTTTCTAATTGTTTAGAAACATCTTCGTCCTCAACAGGAACAATATTTGGTAAGAATTCAACTATTGTTACCTTAGTCCCCATAGTTGCATAAAAATAGGCAAACTCAACACCAATGGCTCCAGAACCTACAACTACTAATGATTTTGGCTGCTTGGGTAAGGTCATTGCTTCACGGTAACCGATAATTTTTTTACCATCCTGAGGTAAATTTGGTAATTGACGAGAGCGAGCGCCTGTTGCAATAATAATATGTTTTCCCTCGTGAGTTTCTATTTTACCATCTGCTAATTTAACCTCCACTTTTTTACCAGCCTTAACTGTAGCGGTTCCCATAATGACATCAATTTTATTTTTTTTCATTAAAAATTGAATGCCCTTACTCATACCATCAGCAACATCGCGGCTACGTTTGATCACGGCGCCAAAATCAGCTTTAATATTATCCGCACTAATGCCATAATCTTTGGAGTGATTTAAGTATTCGAATACTTGCGCACTTTTCAATAATGCTTTAGTTGGAATACAACCCCAATTAAGGCATATACCGCCGAGGCTTTCTTTTTCAATAATAGCTGTTTTAAATCCTAATTGTGAAGCTCTGATAGCAGTAACATAACCACCTGGTCCGCTTCCTATAACAATAACATCGTAGTTCATAGATATGTGTTTTTTTGAGGTGCTAATATAATACTTTTTTGTAACGCATTCTTCTAAAATTTCATACAATAAATAGCATGAAAATTTAAATAAAGAATAGTTATTTTTAACTCAATATCCTAAATTTAAAATAGGAAAAAAGCGCAAACGCAAGAGGAAATTAGCTTCTCGAAATAATAGAGGTAGGAAGCACAATTTTTTCAAATTGAGTGTTTTCAGTTTCTTTAGAATCAATTAATTTCAATGTTAAGTTGGCGGCAGCAATACCTATTTGTTCTAGTGGCTGTGATACTGAAATAACTGGTGGTTTCACAAAATCAAATAAACTAATATCATCAAAGGAAGCGAAAGACAAGCCTTCTTTTTGAGGATTAAAACCTAATTCATTAAATACACCTAAACAAGCTGTTGCTATGTGATTATTAAGTGCATAAATTGCATCGATTTTACGCGACTTTTTCAAAACAGAAATAAGTTTATGCTTAACTTCTTCTTCAATATTATTAAAGGAAACTTCAACTATATTTTCTTCTTTATAAGAAATACCAAACTTTAGAAGCGCATCCTTATAACCATGAACGCGTTCTGTTAAAGAACTGATATGAGACGGAGAAATATTAAACATTAAAATGTTTTTGCAACCTTTTTGTATCAATATTTCCGTTATCTCATAAGACCCTTGATAATTATTAGCCACCACATAATTTGACTTAATATCAGGAAGATATCTATCAATAAAAACAATAGGATAATTTCTTAATCGTTCTCGTTTAAAAAAGTCGCCCGTTAAACTGGCAGTTGCCACTATTAAACCGTCTACCATTTGCTGTTCTGCAAATAAGGAAATTAATTTCTCTTCACGATCAATATTTTCATCTGTACTACAGATCATCAGATTGTACCCCTTTTGAGCCAACTCTTTCTCAACGTATTTAGCTATGTTAGAATAAAAAGGATTGGAAATATCTGCTACTAATAGTGCTATTAAATGGCTTTTTCCTGTTCGAAGAGCTCGAGCAAATACATTTGGCGTATATTCCATTTCGCTTGCTTTAGCCAACACTTTCTCTTGTGTTTTCTTGCTAATGCCATAAGCGTCACCTTTTCCATTTATAACCATCGAAACTAATGTTTTAGAAACATTAAGTTCTTTGGCAATATCTTCTAAAAGTGTTTTTTTTACAGACATTTATTTTAAAATAGTAAATCCTTTAAACAAATATATAAAATTTCTAAACAAGTTTAGATTCATTATCTAATTTATTTAGATAATGCGTTGTATTACTTCTAAAATAGCAGGATACGTGTTTTGTAAAACCTGTTCGTGTATTTGTGCCTTGGTGAACCATTCGACACGTTCTATACTTTCTTCTAATTGAGGCACTAAAACACCAGTATGTTTAGTTTGCATTGCATACCAAAATGTTTTTTTTAGAGCATAGCCTCCTTTGTGCTTGTAAATATGGTATGTTGGAGCTAAGGTTTCAGTAATTGTTAATTGAGTGATGCCACATTCTTCTTCACATTCTCTAATACCTGCCTCCTCCGGTCCTTCTCCCATATCTAATTTACCTTTTGGTAAATCCCATTTTTTTAATCGGAATATAAACAAGTATGCTCCATCTTTCTCTATCAATCCGCCAGCGGCATAGATATACTTAAAACATTTTCTGAATTTATCCAATCCTATTTCCAAATTAACTGTTTCAATTATCAATTCTTCCAAATTCGTTTGGTTTATAAATAATTCAAACTTTGCTAATACTTCACTCTTTTTTAATAAATCTATATTTATAATCGACTGATTTTCTGAATGTTGATTAACTTGTTGGAGGATAATTTTTTTGGTTAAATAATATATAGTAATGTTCATAATTTGATGTGTTTAAATGCATTAATCACCTTAAATTTGAAGCCCTATGACAACAAAATCTTTTGACGATTCAGCATCTAAAATTGCCGAATTTTTATTACAAATCAAAGCAATAAAATTACAGCCGGAAAACCCATTTACATGGGCTAGTGGATGGAAATCTCCAATTTATTGCGATAACCGTAAAACATTATCTTATCCGCAAATAAGAACCTTTATACGTCAGCAATTTGTGAACGAAATAAATGAAAAGTTTGCAAAGCCTGATGTTATAGCTGGTGTAGCAACAGGAGGTATAGCTCAAGGTGCTTTAATAGCTCAGGAAATGGGATTACCTTTTGTGTATGTTCGCAGCGAAGCTAAAAAACATGGCTTAACTAATTTAGTGGAAGGCGTGGTAGAAAAAGACCAAAGTGTTGTTGTTATTGAAGATTTAATTTCAACAGGTGGCAGTAGTATTAAAGCTATTGAAGCTCTGCGAGACCAAGGTTGTAAAGTAAAAGGAATGGTAGCAATTTTTACTTATGGATTTGAAGAGGCAAACGAAAATTTAAAAAAAGCAAAATGCCCAACGTCTACCTTATGTGATTATACAACTCTAATAGAAGTTGCTTTAAAACATAACTATATTACCGAAAATGATTTGGAGTCTCTAAATCAATGGAGATTAAATCCATCTGCATGGAAACAATAAATCATCGCCAATATGTCTTATTTCTCATTGCTTAGCGAAACTCATTCAACGAAATCAGCAACTGATACGTTGTTTGATTTCATGGGTGATTTTAATAATTTCAAAGATTTATTGCCAGAAGATAAGATAGAAAATTTCGAATGTACTAACGAACAATGTTCTTTCGGGATAAAAGGACTAATGCCTCTTACCATCAAAATCAAAGATAAAAAACCAAAATCTCAAATTACCTTTGAAACATTAGGCTTAGCTAAATTTGTATTTACCCTGCACATTCATCTATTACCAAATCAAACAACTCATGTACAATTAGAAGGCGATATGAATCCTTTTATAAAAGCAATGGCAGAAAAGCCTTTATCAAATTTAATCAATACCATGGCTTCTAAGTTAGCCGCTCTTGAACTTTAAAGCTGCTATTTTTAATAACCTCAACTAGGAATATCATCTCAAAGTATTCTTACAAATAAAATACTTAATTTTACTGAGTGAACCGTCATTTGTCTCTTCCCATTTTTAAAACCATTTCTGATTGCGCAAACCAATTAGGAGTTGACGCTTATGTTATTGGAGGTTTTGTGCGCGACATCTATTTAAACAGATTGTCGAAAGACATTGATGTAGTTACTATTGGTAAAGGCATTGAGTTAGCCGAACTCGTTCATAAAAAATTAGGAGAGCATGCACATTTATCCGTATTCAAAAATTTTGGAACGGCGCAAGTAAAATTAGAAGATTTGGAAATTGAGTTTGTCGGAGCTCGTAAAGAATCGTACGATAGAAATTCGCGCAAACCCATAGTGGAAGATGGTTCTTTAATTGATGATCAAAACCGTCGTGATTTCACAATTAATGCGCTGGCCATAGGCTTAAGTAAATCAAATTATGGTAAATTATTAGATTCATTTAATGGCATAAATGATATTGAACAAAAAATAATTCGTACACCCTTAGAACCTGATATTACGTATAGCGATGATCCTTTGCGCATGATGCGCGCTATTCGTTTTGCGTCTCAACTAAATTTCACTATCGAACAAGAATCTTTATTAGCCATTACGCGCAATAAAGAGCGCATTGCTATTGTTTCTAAAGAACGTATTACAGATGAATTAAATAAAATCATCCTCTCTCCTATTCCATCCGTTGGTTTTAAATTATTATTTGATACAGGTTTATTGCATCTCATTTTTCCTGAAATGGTGAAATTATATGGTGTAGAAACCATTAATGGAAAAACCCATAAAGATAATTTTTACCATACGCTTGAAGTGCTTGATAATGCAGCTAAAAAGAGTGATAATCTTTGGTTGCGCTGGGCCGCTATTTTGCATGACATAGCCAAACCTCCTACAAAACGTTTTGAACCAGACCATGGTTGGACGTTTCATGGACACGAAGACAAAGGTGCACGTATGGTTCCAAAAATATTTACAGATTTACGTTTACCCTTAAACGAAAAAATGAAATATGTACAGAAATTAGTATTACTTCATCTTCGCCCAATTGTATTGGCTAAAACAGAAATCACCGATAGCGCCATTCGTCGTTTACTATTTGAAGCAGGTGATGATATTGATGATTTAATGGCACTTTGCGAAGCCGATATCACCACAAAAAATCCAACTAAAGTAAAACGTTATTTGCAAAATTTCGAACTTGTAAGAAGCAAATTAAAAGAGCTTGAAGAAAAAGACAAAATCAGAAATTGGCAACCACCAGTTAGTGGCGAAGAAATCATGTCTATTTTTAATTTACCGCCAAGCAAAAAAGTAGGCGATTTAAAAAACGCCTTAAAAGATGCCATTTTAGACGGGTTTATTCCTAACGAGCGACAAGCTGCTATGGAATTTTTAGAAGCCAAAGCCAAAGAAATTGTATAAAAAAAATCTTATAAAAAAAGAGCCATTCTGATTATTCAGAATGGCTCTTTAAATTTATACTCTAATAGTTATTTAATCTTAACTATCTTCTTTTTTCTTTTTCGTTTTTGGTTTAACAGTGCGAACAATGATTTCTTTTTTATCGTTATCAAAATCAATTTCGATTAGATCTCCTTCAGATAAATTACTTTTGATAATTTCTTCAGCCATAGGATCCTCTAAATACTTTTGAATAGCGCGTTTTAAAGGACGAGCACCATATTGCGCATCATAACCTTTATCAACGATAAAGTCTTTAGCAGCTTCTGTTATTTTAATTGTGTATCCTAAATTGTTTACACGTCCAAATAACCCGTTCAATTCAATATCAATAATTTTATGAATATCTTCTTTCCCTAAAGAATTAAACATCACCACATCATCAATACGATTTAAGAACTCAGGTGCGAAGGCTTTTTTCAAAGCATTTTCTACAACGCCTTTGTTACTTTCTTCAACACTCTCTTGACGAGTTTGTGTTCCAAAACCAACACCTTGGCCGAAATCCTTTAATTGACGAGCACCAATGTTAGATGTCATGATAATGATCGTATTTTTAAAATCAATTTTACGACCTAAACTATCTGTCAATAACCCATCGTCTAAAACTTGAAGCAACATATTAAATACATCCGGATGGGCTTTTTCGATCTCATCTAACAATACAACTGAATATGGTCTGCGACGAACTTTTTCTGTTAACTGACCGCCTTCTTCATAACCAACATATCCCGGAGGTGCTCCAATTAAGCGAGTTACAGCAAATTTTTCCATATACTCACTCATGTCGATACGAATTAAAGCTTCGTCGTTATCAAATAAATGTCTGGCTAATACCTTTGCTAATTGGGTTTTACCAACGCCTGTTGGACCTAAGAAAATAAATGAACCAATTGGCTTATTAGGATCTTTTAATCCGGCACGGTTACGCTGAATTGCTTTTACAACTTTTTTAAGTGCTTCATCCTGACCAATTACTTTGCCTTGTAACATCTCAACCATCTTCACTAATTTATCGCCTTCGTTTTGAGATATTTTTTGAACAGGCACTCCACTCATCATTGAAACTACTTCTGCTACATTATCTTCAGTAACCGTAACACGGTTCAACTTCGTTTCTTCTTCCCAGGCTTTTTTAGCTTCTTCTAATTGAGCTTGTAATTGTTTTTCGGTATCACGTAATTTAGCAGCCTCTTCATATTTTTGAGAACGCACCACTTGATTCTTCAACTCTTTAATGTCCTCCATCTTTTTCTCAAGTTCCAATACATTTTCAGGAACATTAATATTAGTGATGTGAACTCGAGAACCTGCCTCATCTAAGGCATCAATTGCTTTATCAGGCAAATGTCTGTCTGTTAAATAGCGAGCTGTTAATGTCACACAAGCCTTAATTGCTTCAGGTGTGTATGATACATTATGATGATCTTCGTATTTAGATTTGATATTATTTAAAATCTGTAACGATTCTTCTTGGGTAGCTGGTTCAATGATTACTTTTTGGAAACGACGCTCTAATGCTCCATCTTTTTCTATATGCTGGCGGAATTCATCTAAGGTTGTAGCACCAATACATTGGATCTCGCCACGAGCTAAAGCAGGTTTAAACATATTACTTGCGTCCATGCTTCCGCTTGCACCGCCTGCACCAATAATCGTATGAATTTCGTCAATAAATAAAATCACATCCGGATTTTTTTCTAACTCATTCATCACTGCTTTCATTCGCTCTTCAAATTGACCACGGTATTTGGTACCTGCTACTAAAGATGCTAAATCTAAAGTCACAACACGTTTTCCAAATAATACGCGAGATACTTTGCGTTGAACAATTCGTAATGCTAAACCTTCTGCAATAGCTGATTTACCAACACCTGGCTCACCAATTAAAATTGGATTATTCTTTTTACGGCGAGATAAAATTTGCGAAACTCTTTCTATTTCTTTTTCGCGTCCAACAACAGGATCTAATTTTCCATCTTCAGCCATTTTAGTTAAATCCCTACCGAAATTATCTAATACAGGAGTTTTTGATTTTGATTCTCCTGGTTTTTTTGTAGCACCTGAGCCACCGCCGCCTGCGTTAAACGATTCTTCATTCTCATCATCATCATTTGATGTGGAATTTTCAATTTTGTTTGGATTTTCCATATAACCTTCTAGTTCTAATTTTACTGCGGTATAATCGATGCCAAATTTTTCCAGAATTTTACTCACGATATTATCGTTATCTTTTAAGATACATAATAATAAGTGCTCTGTACCTATTTGCGGCGCTTTAAATAATTTAGCTTCTAAGTAAGTTAGCTTCAATGTTTTTTCGGCCTGTTTTACTAAAGGAATGTTAGCTAAGTTATTTACCTTACGCATTGATACTGGTAAGGTTTGTTCAATCATTTTTCTTAAATCTTGTGTATTGATTTTTAAATCTTTTAATAATTTAATACCAACACCTTCGCCATCTCTAATCATACCCAACATCAAGTGCTCGATGCCAATATAATCATGGCCTAAACGTAAAGCTTCTTCTCTACTGAAGGAAAGTACGTCATTTACTCGTTTCGAAAATTTTGCTTCCATAATATTAATAGTTAGTTCTGAGTTTTGTTTTTTTGAAACAATAATAATTAAGGTAATTAAATCTTATTGCCCGCTGTGGCAAACCATATATTATGCCATACTCAAAAGTAACGGTAAATGTCAGTTTTGCCTATTTTTGACAGCCTTTTTTTTAACAGCAAAACTGTTAATAACTCTACAGCTAAATTTCTCTTTTAATGCCTATTTTCAAAGTCCAATAAAGATTTTAAGAATTTACAAGTTAAACCAAAAAGCAAATAAAATGCTTCAACTAACTGACAAAAATTCATAAACACTCAATTGATAAAACAACTAAATAAATACATAACTAAAAGAATATGAGCGGAGAGAGAATTATCCCAATTAACATTGAAGAAGAAATGAAAACAGCTTACATCGATTATTCGATGTCGGTTATAGTATCGCGCGCCTTGCCTGATGTAAGGGATGGTTTAAAACCAGTTCACCGTCGTGTGTTATATGGCATGCTTGATTTAGGAGTATTACATAATCGTCCTTATAAAAAATCTGCCCGTATTGTTGGGGAGGTTTTAGGGAAGTACCATCCACATGGCGATAGTTCAGTTTATGATACCATGGTGCGTATGGCTCAGGATTGGAGCTTACGTTACATGTTAGTAGACGGACAAGGAAACTACGGATCAATGGATGGCGATCCACCAGCAGCGATGCGTTATACTGAAGCGCGTTTTCGTAAAATTACGGAGGAGATGATTGCTGACATCGAAAAAGATACAGTTGATTTCCGTCCCAATTTTGACGACTCGTTAACTGAGCCTACAGTAATGCCTACACGCATTCCTAACTTATTAATGAATGGCGCTTCGGGTATTGCTGTTGGTATGGCTACGAACATGGCACCTCATAACTTAACAGAAATTATTGATGGTATCTTAGCTTATATTGATGATAACAACATTGATATTGAAGGCTTAATGAAACATATTAAAGCACCTGATTTCCCTACAGGCGGAACAATTTATGGTTACGAAGGTGTGAGAGAAGCTTTTCATACAGGTCGTGGACGTATTGTGATGCGTGCGAAAGCAAACATTGAACCGAATGGAAACAGAGAACGTATCATTGTTACAGAAGTTCCTTATCAAATTAATAAGGCGGAGATGATCAAACGCCAATGGGAATTATGCAGCGAAAAGAAAATAGAAGGTATCTCTGAAATACGTGACGAGAGTAACCGTGAAGGTATGCGTATTGTTTACGAATTACGGAGTGATGCCATTGCTAATGTTGTTTTAAATAACCTCTATAAGTATTCTGCTTTACAAACATCGTTCTCTGTAAACAACGTTGTATTAGTGAATGGCCGACCAGAGATGTTGAATCTGAAAGATATGATTCATCATTTTGTGGCTCACCGTCACGAAGTTGTTGTACGTCGT
Source organism: uncultured Bacteroidota bacterium (assembly GCA_903834765.1). Lineage (GTDB taxonomy): Bacteria > Bacteroidota > Bacteroidia > B-17B0 > Aurantibacillaceae > UBA4416. Next base: position 10,853 of record CAILKE010000021.1, on the reverse strand, counting down.
ACAAAGTTTGATTTAATACAAGCCGAAAAACGTGCTCATATTTTAGAAGGTTTAATCATTGCTCAAAAAAATATTGAACAAGTGATTAAAATTATTCGTGAAAGCGAATCACCAGATGCAGCCAAGGATGAGTTAATGACAGCCTTCAGCTTATCTGAAATACAAGCACGCGCTATCTTAGATATGCGTTTACGCACATTAACCGGACTAGAGGTTGATAAATTAAATGCGGAGTATGCTGAATTAATGAAAACGATTGAGCACTTAAATAACATCTTAAGTAACGAGACTTTACGTTACCAAATTATACGTGATGAATTAGCAGAGATCAAACAAAAATATGGCGACGAACGTCGTACGGATATTGTGTATGCTGGTGATGATTTACGTGTAGAAGATATGATTGCTGATGAGAATGTAGTAATCACAATTTCTCATTTAGGTTACATGAAGCGTACGAACTTAGCTGAATACCGCGCGCAAAACCGTGGTGGACGAGGCAGTAAAGGGACCGCTACCCGCGATGAGGATTTTGTAGAACACATGTTTACTGCATCTACACATAATTACATTTTGTTATTTAGCGAGAAAGGACAATGTTTTTGGATACGTGCCTACGAAGTTCCAGAAGGTGCTAAGAATTCGAAAGGACGCGCCATACAAAACTTAATTAATATTCCTAAAGACGATAAAATCAAAGCCTTTATCAATATTAAAAACTTAAATGATGAAGAGTATATTAATAACAACTTCATTATTTTATGTACGAAAGATGGTATCATTAAGAAAACATCCGTAGAAGCTTATTCTCGTCCACGTGCTAATGGCATTAGTGCCATTACTATTCGTGAAGGAGATGTATTATTAGAAGCGGCATTAACTAACGGTAAAAACGAAATTATGTTAGCTACTAAGTTAGGTAAGGTATGTCGTTTCCCTGAAGCGAAAGTACGACCAATGGGACGAAATGCTTCAGGTGTAATTGGTATCGACTTAAACGATGAAGAAGGCGATAAGAATGAAGTGATTGGTATGATTTGCATTGATGATATGAATGCAAACGTATTAGTGGTTTCTGAGAAAGGTTATGGTAAACGTTCGGATATTGAAGAATACCGTGTAACGAATCGTGGTGGTAAAGGTGTGAAAACCATTAACATTACTGATAAAACGGGACATTTAATTGGTATCAAATCTGTAACGGATGCAAACGATTTAATGATCATTACTAAAAACGGAATTGCCATTCGTATGAATGTATCTGATTTACGTGTGATGGGACGTGCAACACAAGGTGTACGTTTGATTAACATACAAGATACAGATAGCATTGCTGCTGTAACCAAAGTAGATCATGAAGACGAAGTGGATGTTGTTGTAGAAGGTGCTGAACCAGAAGGCGTGAGCCCTGATGCTGTAACTCCGACTGATGAAGCAACTTCTCCTACAGAAGATAAACCAGAATAGGTTTTATATAACTTAAAAAGTAAAGCGTCGTTGAAATATTTCAACGACGCTTTTTTTGTTTGATGATTAATAGGATCTGAAAAATTTGTTTTTACTTTTTTCTTTTGCTTGATGAAAAGAAACAGGAGAAATACAAAAATGGAAGAAAACTCCATTATTCAGAGCTTACTCATAAACTCAGTCTCCTTTTACATTTTTTTCCTTGACGAAAAAAAGTAACAAAAAAAGTCAAGCCAAAACACCAAATCCGTTTTTCTTCACACATTCCACGCTTCTGCTCCGCCAGAAAAACTAGGATTTCGCACTGTTTTGGCAAAACCTACCGCACCCTTACCAACGTGTTTGTTAACTTAATGAAAGTGTTATTAATAATACTAACATTTAAAGGGATTCTATTTTCTCTATCTGATTCTCGACTTCGCTCGAATTGACAAGTAGAATTAAAATTTAATCTTCGTCTTCAAATTCTAATTCAGCATCTTTTTCCCAAATTTCCATTTCGCAAGGCTTGCAGTTAAATTTTAATTTATACTCCAATTCACCTTGTTTTAAAATGAGAGGCTCAACTACTTTTTCACCCATCGTGTCTCTTTGAAAACGAGCGCATTTGCCTAACTCATACTTTACACAGTATTTTGTGGTCATCACACGTGATTTGCCTGGATCCCATTGCAATTCAAATGCTTTTTCAATTTCAGTGACACCATGTCTTTTATAAAATTCTCGAGCCAAGCGATTCGATACATTGTATGTGAAATCAAGTTGAGAAACCGGATACGGATGTTCTGTTTTTGTGATTTGGAATTCTTCGCGATGATATTCTTTAACTCTCACATCAATGAGTTGTTCCAAAACAACTCTTCTGATTTCGTTGATTTTAGAAATAGGTAAAAACCAATTTTGCGAAAACTCAACGTTGATGTCATCCACTATAAAAGGTGTGTTACCAGTTTTAGATAAATTCTTTTTGATATTAGGGACTGTCGATTCTTCATTTTTCGCTAATTCTTTTGCTGATACAAAAGACGATGCACTTTGATGTCCATCTTCGTCAACAGCCAACAATTGAAAGCCATCAGCTGTTTCGCTAAAGGTTAGGTTAACACCAATTTTACGAATAGCACTATCATCTCGTTCTACTAAGCGGTTAAATTCTGCATCCGAATTTCTGTAAATGATTGTTCCTGGCTTAATCGATTTTAGTGTATTAGGAACAACGATGTCGTTAATGATGATATTAATTTGCATACCATCCGGTTCGTTGTTATCATTTATAAAACAAAGTCCATCACCGTTATTGAGCTTTTCATAATTTTCAATCACATAGCCATTGGCTTTTGTTTCAATTAATTTTCCTATTAATTGTCCCTGTGATTTTGGACTGTCCCATGAGCCAATTTTTTCGGTACGCTTGTTTACAAAGTAGTCGGTGTAGCCTCTGTTAAAGCTTCTGTCCATTTCGGCTTCGAAGTTATAAAAGGTTCTGCCAGATGATGCTTTTTGATATTGCTCGTTATTCTCTAAAAAGGTATCTAATTTTTTACGCAAATATGAGGTGTTATTTTTAACGTACACCATATCTTTTAAGCGTCCTTCAATTTTAAAAGACGTCACACCAGCCTCTACTAAGTTTGGTAATTGATCGCTTAAGTCTAGATCTTTAATCGATAATAAATGACTATTAGCAATCAAGGTTTTTCCAGTGCCATCAACTAAATTATAAGGTAAGCGACAGTTTTGAGCACAAGAGCCTCTGTTAGCACTACGCTCGCCATTAGCGATGCTCATATAGCAATTGCCACTGAACGATACGCACAAGGCGCCTGATACAAAAAATTCTAATTCAACATCCGAGGCATTACTAATATCCTTGATCTGATCTAAGTTTAATTCTCTGGCTAATACAACGCGTTTCATTCCGGCATCTGCCAAAAATTTCACATGTTTAGGATCTCTGTTATTAGCCTGTGTGCTTGCGTGAATAACAATTGGAGGCAAATCCATTTCTAACACTGCCATATCTTGCACGATAAGCGCATCAACCCCAATTGCGTATAATTGATGGATTAATTTTTCGCATTCTTTTAATTCGTTATCATATAAAATGGTATTAACAACCACAAATACTTGCGCCTTAAATAAATGAGCGTATTGCACCAATTCCTCAATATCTTCTACCGAGTTAGTAGCATTAGAGCGAGCTCCAAACTGAGGCGCACCAATATATACGGCATCAGCACCAGCATTGATGGCAGCCATGCCTTGCACCAAGTTTTTTGCAGGAGCTAAAATTTCAACTTTCTTTTTCATATTCTTAATCTCAAAGGTCTGCAATTATTTGGTTGATTGCAAAACAAAAAACTAAACCCCATTTGTTATTGCCAATAAAAGCGTATCAATATTTATGTCTTTTAGGGTTTTAAACTTGATACAATAGCCCGTTATTTTAGCCTTACCTATTGTTTTTCCGTATGTTTCAAGCAAATATTTTTTGTTTGCAATACCCATAATATAAACAGATATTCCTGTTGTGTTTGCACTGATTCCAATTTGATAAAATTCCTTGGTTTTACAGTCAGCATATTTGATGGTTTGAAGTCCATATCCTATATTAGGATTGGCAACAATTTTCCCTTCATCATTTTTGCCATCTAAGAACCATAATTTATCTTTTGGTAAGGCTTGAATTATTTGTTTGTGCAAGTATTCGATGTCTGATCGTTTTGGTTCAGGTATAGTAGCAATGTAATTTTTGATTTGATTATGTATGTTCAACTTATTTTGCTGTCTTAATGCTTTTTAATAGGAAATTAGGTAACGTTTTCGCGGTTTGATTTCGGCCGACGTTTGAAACACTTTCTACCGAAAAACTACTAACGAAGATAACTGTTTATTGCCATTTGCAAAGAAAAAATAAAAAACTTTCTACCGTTTTTGCAAATGCTTGTACTTCTGTGAGGCTGAGGCAAACCGTGGGTTATCGGATGTTTTTCTTTAGTGTCGAGTGTTTCAAGGCTATTCTTTAATTATTTTTCCGTTTTTAATAATTCCGTTTTTGTTACTAACAGTATAAAGGTAAAGACCTTTCGTAAGCTGTTCAGTATTTATTATTTTTGTTTTTGTAAATATTTCCTGTAATAGTTTTCGGGATGAAAGGTCGTAAAGAATAATTTCTACTGGTTCGTTGTTATTAATGTTTACTGTTAGTTCATTGGTTATAAGGTTAGGATAAATATCTATTGTTTCATTATCTTTATTTAATTCGTCCACCAGTAACCCCGTGCAGTCAAATAAACTTACATCATCAATGTAATAATATGCTGTTTGATAATATGCTGTACCTAATCCTGTACTTATATTGTTTTGACGATTGGTAAGCCACCAATGGTTAAAATTCCCAATAGTCATAAATTTCTCACCACCATTTGCAATAAAGTATCCAGAAACTAATGTCCAATTAGTGTTATCATTTAACATATTAGAGACTGAATTTTCAACTTGTGGAGTTAGATGAGTTAAGGTTAGATAATAAGCGGAGTCAAGTATGCTATCAACTGAAAAATAAGCACCTATATTGCTTATACTCCAATGAGAAGAATCTGCTAACGAAACATAAAACTCCAAACAATAACGTTTATTCGCAATTAAAGGAGATATTAAAGGAACCTCAATATATTCAGTCACATCTTCTCCGTCATTATATGGATTTAATCCTCCATATCCATTTCCAGTTCTAGCATTTTGAACCCCAAGAGCATTTACTGGACACTGCCAACCAGAAGTTCCGCAAGTATTAAAAAGATCGGAGCTTGATGAATTAGTAGTATTCCCAAAAAAAACACAGGGTTGAAACCAAGGTGAAGCTTTATAAATATTATTTTGGTACGTTGGGCACGAGGTAATGTTTTCAAATGAATAATTTGGAACTAAATTTTGTCCACTAAAAATTCTACATATCAGTAAAATCAATATTGTAAATTGTTTTTTCATTGTAGTCATTCCGTTTTAGCGTTACTGTCTGTTCGGAGTGTTCTCAAAATATACGATAACTACCATATAGTCGCTACTTTATAGCGCATATCTTTAATATTTTGCAAAATAGGCGCTACGCAATGGCGTATAGTTGGTTTATCAAATATAACCAATTTGTAATCATCCCACAAAAAGGAGGTGTAATTTTAGTTTTTTCAGCACTCCAAGTTGGTATCTTATAACTGAGTTCACATTTTCTATAAATCACAGTATATACTTAAGTAATTTAAAATTACTGCTAAGTAATCGTTTAAAGTTGCTGAGGAATTGCTATATAATACTAATAACTCAACCTTCATTAGGTATTAATCATATTACAATTTGCATTCATCGCCAAACAGTAAATATTACTCATCGTTGAGTTAAAATTAATCAAAATCCATTTTTGATTAATCTATTTCCAATTCTGAGGCTTAAGTAAACATAAAAAAGTAATGCAAATTCTGATTTTGCCAATTGCAAACATCTGCGCACCACTTACAAGTTAATACTTGCCACTTATTAATTTATTGATACCACTTTACATTTCTTAACAATTACTGCTCTTTGTTTATTAAAGTTTGGTAGTAACATTTTATGCAATCGCTTAATTCCTCTCATAAAAAACTCAGCAAAACCTGCTGAGTTTTTTGTTGTAATTACCATAATATTATCAAGCGAGCCAACTCACTTATTGGTATAAAAAAACAGGCGCTGGTGCGCCTGCCTTTTTTAAAATACTAGCTCTTGTGACTAAACATGACAAAACTATGTATCTTTAACTGATTCTAAACCTAATGACCGTAGCCATTACATTGGGCTGAAATATGCGAACATAACCATCAACCTAGCAGCTTGAGGAATCGCACCTATTACTGCATCAACTTCCGTTGCCTTTGAGTTTGAGGGTTTTTTAAATCTATACCATTTAGAGTACCTCATCAAACTCATGTTTAAGAATTGTTTCCTTACTTATAACAGGGCAAAGGTAAACCATCGATGCTATCAAAAAGATGAACCTAGTCATCTTATTAGATGATCTTTTACAAATATTCAAATCGCGAAATGAATAATCTTAACATCAATTTGGTTCATTGAATGTTAGTGAGTAAAATCACATTTAGCAAAGACTAACCTTACTAAAGATGCCATGTAATACTCATACTTTAGACACATACAAAACTAATTAAGAATATGAAATCCATACTTGTTCCAACAGACTTTTCCAAAAATGCATACAACGCAGTTAAATATGCAGTTGCTTATGCTGAGAAAACAAAATCAAAAATCATACTGTTTCATACATATCAAAATCCAACAGGTAAATTAGTCATACCCTTTACTTCAGTCGTTCATATTGGTAAACAAGAAGCAAAGGAAGGCGCTGAACTAAAAATGAAAAAACTCATCGCCACTCTTTCTAAAATATTTCCAAACATTAAGCCTAAGTGGGAAACTCAACCAGGTATGGCTTCGGATAATATTATTGAATATGTGAAAAAAAATAAAATAGATTTGATCATCATGGGCACTACAGGGCAAGGAGCCGTTATGAGAGCATTAGTAGGAAGCACAACCTCACAAGTAATTAATAATACGGCATGCACCATGATTGCTGTTCCACCAAAAGCAAAATTTAAAGAAATTCATCACATGGCTATGGCTACTAATTTAGAAACTATTCATTCGTTTGCCGAAACAGAATTAGTTTCCTTCGCTAAAAAACACCATACTGAAATTACGTTTGTGTATATTCAAGATTTAGCAACTTATAATTCAGAAGAACTACTTAAAAAAATAGTTGATAAAACTAAGAAGCACTTGAATTACAAAAAAATTTCAATGCATGTATATAGCGATTCTAATGTGAGGGATGGGCTTAATCAATATATAAAAAAGCAAAAGCTAGATATGTTATCGATGATATCACATGGTACAAAATTTCCTGAAACCATTTGGAAAACAAGCTGGACCAATGAAATGGCTAACCACGCCACTATTCCTCTTCTTATACTGCACCATCATAATTCTAACGTTACTAAAAAAGCGCCAAAGAAAATTATTAATCAATCAATAGGCCAATAAAGAGATTAATAATAGCTACTCTGTTAATTCCATTTTGTTGGCGAATAGATAGAAATCTAAATACATGTCAATAACATCAAAAAAATAAAAATCATGAGTTCATTAGGCAAAAATAAAAAAGAAAGGTCCATGCCAAAATTTTTAGAAAAAGATGTGTTAGGTTTAGATAAAGCTGAAAAAAAATTAACAGAATCTACTGGTAGACCCGATATAATTTTTATTGTTGTTGCTATCCTCGTTATTGTAATTACCTTGTATTGGTTAATATCGAATTATTAAACACATCGAAAAATTTATTTTATTAAAAACATATACCTAGTAGTTAAGCAAATTACTATTTGCAAATAATAATCGTTTATAAAAAAAGCAGACACTTGCGTGCCTGCTTTCCGTTTTCCTACAAGCTTAATTGTGTTAAAACACTTATGCTTTGTATTCCTTCTTTTATAATTTTAGGAGAAATATAGAAACCGACCTAAAGTCGACCTTGGATTTAACAGGTTTAGCTATCTTTTAAAATAGTTATTCCTCTTTCAATCTACCATGCATGTTTGACCTTGCATGGAGCAGTTACTGCCTTTGAGTACTTTTCCGTTATGCCAAATTGCTGTGTCACTTAACGTAAAAAACCTATACCATATTTCAACTCTTCCTAATCCAAACGACCATAATCGTTTCTTTGAATTGAGCAATGCAAGCATTGCCATCAACCTAACACTAAAAGGGGTTTCACTCTTTAGTGTATCAACTTCCGTTGTCTTTGAGTCTGCAAGTTTTCTAAATCTATTGCAATTTATAGTGTCTCGCCTAACTAATGTTTTAAGAACAATTTCCTTAATTATAACATTACTAAATTACATCACTTACTAAACAGAAAACATGAGCTTATACATTATGCTGAGTGATGTTCTGCATATTTTATTTTTATGAAAACGGTATTTAAATTCTAATCAACTTTATCACGTTGATTCGAATTTCAATAAAAAATATTAGTTTTGATAAATCAGTAGATTCATACTATTCCTTAATTTATGACAGAGCAACCCATAATAATTTACGAAGACGACGTATTGCTTGTTTGTAATAAGCCTGCCGGACTGATGGTAGAACCTGATCGTAATAATTTTCCGAATTTACTGCAGTGGGTTAAACAATATCTCAAAGAAAAAACGCTAGAAAAAACACCTTATGTGCAACATCTGCATCGCTTGGATAGGCCCGTTAGTGGAGTAGTACTATTCACTAAAAAAAAAGAATACCTGCGAAACTTAAGCGAACAATTTGCTCAACGCAGCGTATCTAAATATTATATAGCGCTGACCTTAGATTCGCCAAAAATAAAAAGCGGTATGTTAGAGCATTGGCATCGCAAAGAAAAAAAGAAAGCTGTTTTAGTTCCTGAAGGAACTGAATATGCCGAAAAAGTAAAATTAGAATATGAGATAAAACCACATGGCACCTATTATTTATGGGATATAAAACTCCACACCGGCAAGTATCATCAAATTAGGGCGCAGTTAGCAAGTATTGGTTGTCCAATTATTGGTGATGAAACATATGGATCAACACTTAACTATAAACCTAATGCCATTGCCTTGCATGCTGCCAAACTCATTATTCAGCATCCAGTAAGTAAACAACAAATGGTATTTGAAACAAAGCAGGATGATTTTTTAAAATTAGGATTATAAGATATGTAACGTCCTAAAATAAATTGACGGATTATTAATTGATATTTTATTGAATTTTATTTTTTAATTACACCTAACTCTAGACCAACTTTTTCGAAAGCCGCTAAAGCTTTATCTAAATGAGCTTTTGTATGCGCTGCAGATAATTGAACACGAATACGAGCCTGTCCTTTAGCTACCACAGGAAAAAAGAAACCAATAACATAAATACCTTCTTCCAATAATTTGTCAGCAAATACCTGAGATAGCTTTGCATCATACAGCATTACAGGTACGATAGCAGAATCACCTTCTTTAAATTCTAAGCCAATTTTACGTAAACCTGTTTTAAAGTAAGCGATATTACTTTCTAAAGTATCTCTTAATTCGGTAGTTTCGCTAAGTAAATCAAACACTGCGATACTTGCCCCTACAATACTTGGTGCTAAAGAGTTTGAAAATAGGTAAGGACGAGAGCGTTGTCTTAATATTTCAATGATTTCTTTTTTACCAGTTGTAAAGCCGCCCATGGCACCACCTAGAGCTTTACCTAAAGTTCCGGTGATAATATCCACGCGATTCATAACGTTTTTCAATTCAACAGTTCCACGTCCGGTTTTACCAATAAAACCGCTTGCATGGCATTCATCTACCATTACCATGGCGTTGTATTTATCTGCCAAGTCACAAATTTTATCTAAAGGCGCCACAAAGCCGTCCATACTAAATACACCATCCGTTACAATAATTCGGTAACGTTGAGCTTGTGATTTAATTAGTTGTTCTTCCAAGTCCGCCATATCACAATTCTTGTAGCGGTATCGTTGCGACTTGCATAAACGCACGCCATCAATAATAGACGCATGATTTAGTTCATCGGATATGATGGCATCTTCCTCACCAAACAATGGTTCAAACACCCCACCATTAGCATCAAATGCAGCAGCATATAAAATAGTATCTTCTTGTCCTAAAAAAGAAGCAATCTTTTTTTCAAGTGTTTTATGAATATCTTGGGTACCACAGATAAAACGCACGGAAGACATTCCAAATCCATATGTATCAAGCGCTTTTTTTGCGCCTTCAATTACCTTTGGATGAGAAGATAATCCCAAATAATTATTTGAACAAAAAACAATGACTTCATTGCCATCACTTATTTTTACACTAGCGCCTTGCGGAGTAATAATTACACGTTCTTTCTTAAATAATCCGTTTTGTTCTATTTCAGTAAGTTGAGCTTGAAGATGTTGTTGGAATTTTCCGTACATAATATTTTTAGTTTAATGTGGTACAAATTAAAATAAATATATGTGATTTTTCAATTTTTTATGAATGTATATTTTAAGTTTTGTAAAAAATCGCATATTTGCACCGTAAATGCACATGTGGCGTTCCCGATAGCTATCGGGATGGTAGCCAAACCCCATCATACCATTCTTGAATTTTATCATGGCGCACGTTTATATATTATATTCTAAAAATTTAGATAAATTTTATATCGGAAGTTGTTTGAATTTATCTGAAAGATTAGAGAACCATAAAAACAAACTATATCCAAATTGTTATACAGCAAAAGACAATAGCTGGGAATTATTTTTTGAAATCCCACACTTAGAA
>CAILKE010000020.1 GCA_903834765.1 uncultured Bacteroidota bacterium | reverse complement strand
GTATTATTAAATATATTAATATGAAATAGCCATGTTTGCCGAAACACAATTGCGAAGCACTCAACGAAAACAATTAAAAACAAACAAGTAAGCAGTTGAGTTAAACACATCCCGATAGCTATCGGGAGAAGATAAACTGGCTATACCATATCACTCCCGATAGCTATCGGGATAAAAAACAATAAATATCCACATATGAAATTAATTAAACATTGACCTAGATTTTTTTTGATATAAAAATGGATTAGGTGTTACAAACCGTAATGTAAATTCTACGCCTCCTCGTGCTGTTGTTGCTTTTGTTAATTGAGATAAATTAATATCATAACTAAATCCAGCAGAAATCCTTCCCATTTCTATTAAAAGAGATGCAATTAAAGCATCTGAGTTACGGTAATATACTCCTAAGCCAAAGGCTGATTGTTTTTTTATACCAGTGTATTTAGAATCTTCATTAATATAATATTTTATCATAATTCCACCTATTATTTCTTTATTAGGCCCTTGAAATTGAGTTAACCAACTGGGTACTATTGCTAAATTAGTACTTGGTATTCCAATTAAAATGTTTCCATGAAATACATATTTCATGAATAATTTATCATCAGCACTACCCGTAAAATTTTGTTTAGGTCGTAATAAATGGTAAGTAGAAAAACCTATTAATGCCTTAAATTGATTATTTGCAGCAATTGATTTTTCGTTATGTCCATATGACCATAATACGCCAGCTCCTAAATCGGGATAAACAAAACTTTGATGCGCATACGTTTCTCCAGATTGTAAATTTACATCATAGCCAGATCCATTGTATTGGCTTGAATATATTAATGCTGTTTTATCAAGTTTACGTTGAACTACAGATCCTTGAATTCCAAATGTTAAGGCGCTTAATTTACTTAATGGGAAAGACATTGCATAAGATAGATTGGTTTGTAATGTTCCCAATTTTCCATCTCCTGCTTTATCATTATAAACAGAAAGGCCTGCTGCCATTCTACTAGATGATTTTTTAAAAGTCATCGACCTTCTAGGATCTACTTTTTCCCAATTTCTTGCTTTCAATTTTGCTTCAAATGAAAAGCCAAATGTGCTATAAGGTGTCGTCACACTTCTCCACTGATCTTTATATACTAAAGATGCTCTCGTTGCATTTGAAGAACCAGTTAGTGCCGGATTAACTAAAGAAGGATTTTCATTAAACTGAGAGTAATGAAAATCCTGACTTAATAAATTTTTACTAATAATGGCAATTACAATGATTAAATATATTTTAAAATTCATGCCTTTTTATTTTAATAATGTGATATTTCCTTTTTTTGTAATACTTACTGCATTAATCATTTCTGCTTTTATATAATAAACAAATACCGCAGTGTTCAAAACTACTCCTAGATATTTTCCATCCCAGCAAAAATCAGGATCTTCAGAGTCGAATACTTTTTCTCCCCATCTATCATAAATTGCTATGTAGAATGTGGTTGCGCACTCACCCCAACCCTTAAGACAAAATTCATCATTAACTCCGTCACCATTTGGAGAAAAGGCATTTGGAGTTGTATAATCAACATTGCTATAACAAGTTGGTTCAATTGAAACTAGAACACAAGAAGTAGAAGCACAAGAGCCATTAGATGATGTTAGACAATATTGAGTAGTAACAATTGGCGATGCAATAGGATTAGAACAAGTAATACAACTTAATGCTGTGGCTGGCGACCAAGAATATATTGTGCTAGTACTAATTACATTTAGTTGTGTATTTGAACCCTTAGTAATAATAATATCTGGACTTAATGTTATAGTTGGAGTTGAAGTTACAGATACGTTAGAAATAGTATAATTTGAACAGCCTGAATTACTTCCTGCTACCGTATAAGATGCGTTAGAATTTGGAGATACAGAAATAGATGCTGTTGTTGCTCCATTACTCCAACTATAGGATGCTGCTCCACTAGCTATTAATACGACAGATGAACCAGAACATAATGTTGGACTATTAACTGTTACAGTTGGAAATGAAACAACAGATACAGATGATAATGCACTTGAAGAACATCCGTTACTTGTACCAGTTACTGTATAATTTGATGCTATGATTGGTGATACTGAAATAGTTTGGGTGGTTGCTCCATTACTCCAACTATAAGAAGTTGCTCCGTTAGCAGATAGCGTTACTGATGAGCCAATGCATAGTGTTGGACTATTTACTGTTACTATAGGAACAGCATTCATAACCACTGATGATACAGTACTTGATGTACATCCATTTGTTGTGCCAATAACTGTATAGTTTGTAGCAGTATTTGGTGTAACCGAAATAGTTGGTGAAGATGCTCCATTACTCCAGCTGAATGTTGTGGCTCCTGTTGCTGTTATAATAACTGATGAACCAGGGCAAATAGTTGGATTATTTACTGCTATTGTTGGTGAAGAAATAATTGTAACAGTTGAAGTGTTTGAACTTAAACATCCGTTAGATCCCGTAACCGTATAAATGGTTGTTGAAGTAGGATTAGCTGAAACACTTACTCCATTAATTGAACTTAAAGTTGATCCATTAGTCCAAGTATAAGTTAATGCACCACCTGCTGTTAAAATACCAGAGGAACCAGCGCAAATAGTTAGACTATTTACGGTGATGGTTGGGGTATTAACAATTGATACATTAACTGTTGTTGAACCAGAACAAGTTGCATTTGTTCCATTAATAGTGTAAGTAGTATTTATAGATGGAGTTGCTACAACAGATGAACCGTTAGATGTATTTAAAGTTAATGCTGGAGACCAAGTATATGAAGAAGCACCATTGACTGATAGAGTGGTTGATGAGCCTGCACATATAGTAGAAGAAGAAGAGGTTAATGATAAATTTGCTCCAACAGTAACCGAACTTGTTACTGAACTAGTGCAAGTTCCGTTAGATCCAACAACTGAGTAGTTAGTACTTGAAACTGGGGACGCTACTACTACTGATCCGTTGGCGGAACTTAATGATGCGGATGGACTCCAAGTATAGCTTGAAGCACCACTGACTGTTAATGTTACTGAGCCTCCCGAACATGTTGTATAATTAGTAGTTGATAGAGTAGGTGTAGGTAAAATTGTTACAGTTGATGTTTCAGTTGAAGAGCATCCCCCTGTAGTTCCTGTTACTGTGTATATTGTTGTTGTTAAAGGACTAGCTGTTACTGTGGTTCCTGATGTTGAACTCAAGCCAGCACTCCAACTATATGTTGTTGCCCCACCACTATTTAATACTGCCGAACCACCTGAACATATCGTTGGGCTATTAACCGTTATTGTCGGTAAATTATTTACAGTTACTAATACTGTTGTTGTTCCTGAGCAAACCCCTGTTACACCTGTTATTGTATAGGTCGTATTAACTGTTGGGGTTGCCACTACAGTCGTTCCAATTGCAGAACTCAATGTTGCAGATGGACTCCATGTATAACTCGTTGCCCCACTAGCTGTTAATATAGTATTATTTCCTGCGCATATACTTGCTGGGTTTGAAGTAATTGTTATACCTGCTCCTATTGTTACAGAACTCGTCGCCGAATTAGTGCAAGTTCCGTTTGATCCTACTACAGTATAATTTGTATTAGAACTTGGTGCTGATACTACCGTTGATCCGGTTGCCGAACTTAATGTTGCGGTAGGGCTCCATGTGTAACTCGCTGCACCATTAGCGGTTAAAGTTGCCGAGCCACCTGAACAAATGGTAGAACTATTTACCGAAATTGTTGGAGTTGGAACAATAATTACACTTGATGAACTAGTAGCAGCTACTCCGCAACCTAAAGAAGAAACAGTATATGTTACTAAATAAGTTCCTGTAGTACTTGCCCCAATGTTAATTTGGCCTGTAGATGCATTTAAACTTAATCCTGCAGGTGAAGCACTAAATGTTCCACCAGTTGTAAAACCAACAGCAGTAGTTGGAGTTTGGATTGCTGCTGAATTACAATATGAATTTGCATAAGAAAAAGAAGTTACTGTTGATCCTCCACTATTGACGGTAACTGTTTGATTATTCGTACACGTTGTTGTACCATCAGAAATAGATGCTTGGTAAACTGTTGTTACTGTTGGTGTTTGCGAAACTGAAATTGGAGATACCGTTGATGTTAAAAGCGTAATATTATTTGTTAGATCTTTTATAGTTAGCGTATAAGTTCTTGGAGATGCAATAATAACATTGTCTAAGCCCCAGTTATCAGTACTCGCAGATGTGCAAACAGGCATTATCCATCGAAATTGAGTATTAGTTGTTTGCGCTGCAGTTGGAATTGGCACTACAATTTTACTCCATTTTTTTACTTCATAACCACAACCCAAATAATTGTCTCCAGTTAATGATGGACTTTGTATATTGTTAGGAAACATGACTTTCATGTTATTCCAAGTTGTACCTGAATTTATTGAATATTGAATAAATACTGCTTCTGGTGTTGAACCATTAATGTCTGGGGCTTCACATGGAGAAGGATCTGAATTATTATCAGGACTTCGGTATTCAAAACTTAAAGTTCCTCCGCTTGATACATTGATTCCATTTGATGCTAGGATTCTTGGGCATGAGGCATTAGCCATCCATAAATAGATTGATCCATCTAAGCTAGGTTTTCCACAAGCATTGCTTTGAAATGTGGCAGCAGAAGTTCCTGACCAACCCGATCCAACAGTACTTGAATTGAAATTATTATTTAGTGAAGAAGACACGATATTTCCTGTTGCAGTTAATGTAATTGTATTCCCTGCGCACACAGTATTTGCGGTGGTTGCTAAATTTACAGTACATCCTGGAGTTCCTAGCGGTGTGTAAGTACTTACGTTTGCCGACCAGCCAGGAGATTGAGTAGCGTCAATGTTATAAAAACTTGCCGTAATACAACCAGTTGTGTTTGTGGAACAAAAGATACCAGGCGCAGTAACAGCGCTTAATCCGCTAGACGTTCCAATGCCAACAGGAGTAGGAGTAGTTCCATTATTCCAAGACGCCCCATAATTACCACTTAATGTTGCTATTTTATTTGATGTTATACTAGCTCCATCAAATAAGCATAACGAATCACCATATGCATAAGAAAGAGAACTTACATTATAAAATGTATTGAACATTGTGAAATCCACGCAAACATTTTTTCCAGCAGCTGAAGGGCATAGCGTAATTGTACGATTTACATTTCCATCATTACCTGCAGTTCCTCCTGCATCATAAAAAATTTCGCCTCCATTAACATTAACTGTACCTCCAATACTTATTAATATAGCTTGAGAATTCATTGTGTATTGAAATAATACAGCTAAACAAACTAAATATGATTTAATGTTTTTTATTTTTACAGAGAACAGTATCATTTAATGTGAGTTAAAATATGATTAAATTATTTTTAATAGTAAGGTCACTTACCGATAATTAAAAATAATAAAAGAGGTGAGCATAACTTTAAATAAACAACTTTTTTTTAGTAAGTCTGATTTGTATAAAAAAGATAAAATCAATTTAGTTCAAATTCTAGAACTTAGTAATTAAGAATTCCGTTCTTCTGTTAGCTTGATGTTCTTCTTCGGAGCATTGCGTTGTAATTTTGCCTTCACATTCACATTTGTTAATGAGTTTACTTTCTCCATAACCTTTGCCAATGATTCTAGATTTTTCGACACCTTTAGACACTATATATGCTGCAGAAGATTTAGCTCGTTTATCGGATAAAGATAAATTATAAGATTTAGAAGAACGGCAATCGGTGTGCGAACCAAGTTCAATTGTCATTGTTGGATTTTCTTGCATTACCTTTACTATTTTATCTAATTCAATAGCAGCATCTTTGCGGATATTCCATTTAGCTAAGTCAAAATAAATAGGATTTACCTGAATGATTTTGGCGATATCTGCTCCAATTTCTAGTTTTTGCATTTTTTCTTTTAGTTCGATAATTGTATTTATATCAAGAGTTATGTCATAATTTTTTTCAATAGTGATATATCCTTCCTTTTCATATTTTATGGTAAATTGTAATTTATCACCAGGTTTTTTATTTCTTATAATGTCTATAAATGTTCCTGTTGCATCAGTAGAATATGACTTTGGAGTATTTGTTGCTTTATCAGTAAACGTTGTTTTAACGGCCTCTATGGGTGCATTTGTTTTAGTATCCGTTACATTACAAATCAATTTGTATTTAGGGAATAATCCTATATCTAACTTATTATCTCCTGTTTCTAATTTGCCAACAGGGATTAATCGGTCATAATATTTTGATCTTTCTTTAGCTCCTAAATAGTAAGTCTGAGAAGGATCATTTATTTTAAAACTATAAAATCCTGTTGCATCTGCTTTTGTAGAATCTACTACCAATTTATTTTTATCTAATAAATAAACAGAGGCAAATGGTATTTTTTCTTTATTACTTTCGTCAAACACAAAACCGCTTAATGTTACTCCCAATAAAGGTTCCTTAGCTCTAAAAAAATAAATATCATCTTTTCCTTTACCACCAGTTCTATTAGATGAAAAATATCCTGTTTTTAAATCATCGTTTAAAGCAAAACCAAAGTCGTCAAAATTAGAATTTATCGGATAGCCTAAACTTTGTGGTTCAAAATAAGCATCCATTGCAGGAACGGTAAAGTATAAATCTAATCCTCCTAATCCTGCTCTTCCATCTGTTGAGAAAAACAAGGTTCCATCTTCGTGCACGTATGGAAACATTTCTCTTCCTTCGGTATTAATTGCTTGCCCTAAGTTTTCTGGTTTTTGCCAAACTCCATTTACTTTTTCTGATAAGTATAAATCGGTTTGTCCTAAACCTCCTGGCATATCTGATACAAAATACATACGAGAGCCATCTTTAGTTACAGTTGCGTGACCTAAAGAGTAATCATCAGAGTTGTAAGGAAAGCTTTCTGGCGCTGATAATTTACCCGTACTATCTTTTTTAAGAATGTATAATTTTAAGTTTACGACATTTACCAGAGCACCTTTTATTTTTTTAACGATGATGTTGCTTTTAGTTAAATAAAGTGTTTTTTCGTCTCCAGACAGAGATGCAGGTCCATCGTGATAGGTGCTTACTACCGTTTTTGCCATTGGTATTATTGACATAAATTTCAATGAATCTTTCTTCTCTGAAGTATATACATCTATAAAATAACTATCGTCCCAAGCAAAAGTTTTGTTCTTAGCCGAAGTGTTTCTTCTGTTAGAGGCAAATATCATTGCTTTATCTTTATTAAAAAATACAGGAGAAAATTCGGAATATTGTGTATTAATACTTTCTACATTCGACACCTTATATGCTAATGAATCTTCCTTTAATTCTTTATAATAATTTGCTTTTTTAGCATGATTTTTAGCGATTAAATTTCCTGCTTTTTTTTGCTCTATTTGTTCTAAAACACGTTGAGCGTCATTATATTTTTCATTATACTTTAAACATTGCAAGTAGTTAATCAAATCGTTTTCTGAGGTATTAGCTTCAAACTTTGTATAGAGTGCTTTATAAGCATTTTCAGCATTTACAAAATCATATACTTTGAAGTAACATTCAGCTAATTTTCTCATATTAGCTTCTGTAGGCGTATCTGTTTTTACTAAGCTTTTATAATAATCAATAGCCGCTATATACGATAGTTCACTATACAATTGATCCGCTTTTTTTTGGAATAAGCTTTGTCCTTTGATGCTTGTTGCTGCAAATAGGGTTAGAGTTATTAGTAATAGTAATTGCTTCATATAGTTTTGTTCTGTTGTTCGATATTAGTTGTTTGTTGTTTGATCTTAATGTTTCAACACAGAGATTGATAATTTATGAGTTCGCAGAGCCTTTTATTTTTTATCTCATCTCTTATCACTCATCTCTCATAATCCCTAAAAATAACGTGGTGATTTAAATCCTTTTGCTTTAGTTCTTAAATCATAACTTATCATTATTTCATGAGATCCAAGACTGAATTTTTGCAAAGAGGTTAGCTGATAATCATATGCATATCCTATTCTTAAATTTTGGCTGATGTTATACATGATATTTAAACCAGCAGCAGCTTGATGTCTATACATAGCGCCAATCCATACTTTATCATAAAATAAAAATGATAAATTACCCTCAATAGATAACGGCGCATTATTTACGTATTTTACAATAAAAGATGGGCGCATATTAATTGCTGGATTTAATTTAATCACGATACCACCAAATAAGTAGTAATGATTTTCTTGAATAGCAGTTTGACCAGCAGCTAAATCTATTTTATTTTTAAACAAGCGAGGGGTAGATATACCAATGTAGTGTCTCTTACCATAGTAGTAAATTCCAGCCCCCATATTAAATAAATTCTTTTTGTAGTTAAAGCCGTCTGTATATAATTGATCGGTATTATCATTTATTCTTAAATTAGAAAAGTCTTGTCTAAATAAATCTAACCCTACTTTTAAACCAAAGGCTAACCGATTATTTTTTTTATTCACTTTTACGCTGTAAGCTAAATCGGCATATAATCCAGTATTTTTAGTTACGCCTAATTCATCATTTAATACCGTGAATCCAACTCCTATATGTTCTGTTTTTAAAGGTGTGTGTAAAGATAAAACTTGAGTTTTTGGAGCACCTTTAATTCCTGTCCATTGATCACGAACAGTCGCTGTTATTTGCAATGCTTCCTGGCTTCCAGCATATGCTGGATTTAATAATACAGGATTAAAAAAGTACATGCTATGTTGAGTTTCTTGCTGCGCTTTAAGCGTTATGCCTAGAGCTAATAACCATAAAAGAATGATGGTTGTAGTAATTCGTTTCTTCATGTTATTTAAATTAATGTTTTGTGTCATCTCGTAAACTATAATTAGGTGGATGTAATAAAATTAATATTGCAATAATAAATATCCGTTATAGGTTTCTGTTTTATTGTCTCCATATTCCAATATTACAAAATATGTACCTGCAGGTAATTTATCTTTACCTAATGCACTACCTGCATTTGCATATCCATCAAACTCGTTTAAATAGCCATCTTTTTGGTAAACTAAATTACCCCAACGGTTAAATATTTTCAATTTATTATTTGGATAATTTTCTATATTCTTAATGACAAAACCATCATTTTTTCCATCACCATTTGGTGTAAATATTTCAGGTATGAATGTCTCACAAACCAACACATCTATTTGTCCCAACGTATTGTTTTCACAACCATTTACATCTGTTGCAGTTATTAGATATACGCCAGCGTTAGATGATACTAATGGATTTACAATTAAACTTGAACTTGACGATACCAACGTAGAATTGTATAACCAAGCATAGCTGTAAGTTATATTTGGATTTAAAATATTTAATTGCGCAGATGAGTTTTCACATGCAGATACTGTATTAGAAATTAAAGCAATAGTTGGCAATGCAGTTACAGTTAAACTATTGTTAGCTGAATTAGTACATGATCCTATAGCTGCAATTACATTTACTGTATATGTTCCAACTGTATTTGAAATAGATACTGGAACAATTGCTGGATTTACATTTGTTAAATTAATACTTCCTATAGTCCAATCATACGTAACGCCATTTTGTGGATTGTTAATTGTTAAACTTCCTGAACTATTTTGGCAAATACTTAAATCACTTAAATCAAAATTTGCATTTGGTAATGTTATAACATTAACGGTCGTTGTAACAGGTAATGACACACAGTTTTCAGGACTAGTAACAGTTAATGTATAAACATATATTCCTGTTGTTAATGTAGATGCTGGAAAACTTAATGTTGCTTGATTTTGATTTGAAGCATTAATACCGTTACCTAAAGTCCATGTGTAATTTGAACTAGCGGCAGAACTTATTGCTGTTAAACTAACAGTTCCAGTTGTACAAAGGGTATTAGGATTTGCTGTTGCAGTAGCAGTTGGTAAAGCAATTACTGTAACATCTACTGTTGTTAAAGTTGATGAACAACCTGTTAATGTATTGGTTCCTATAACACTATATGTTGTGTTTGTATTTGGTGATACAGATATTGAATTACTTATAGTGCCTAACGGAGACCAAGTATAAGTATCTGAATTTGTTGCCGTTAATGTTACAGGACTTCCCGCACAAGTCGTTTGAGTTAATACTGAAATTTGTGGCAAACTATTTATTCCAATTGTTATTGTTTGGGTTGAACTTGCGCAACTTAAACTTTCTCCTACAACTGTATACGTTGTTTGAACAGATGGTGTTACTACAATAGAATTTGTAGTTGTTTGACTTGGGTTAGTTACCGTATAATTCGTAGCGCCTGTTAATGTGATGGTTGCACTATTTCCTTGGCAAACTGCGGTTGCTGTTACTGATATATTTATTGTTGGAGTTGGCGTAACGTTAACTGTTACGTTTGTAATATTTGAACATCCTGTTAACGTGTTTGTTCCTGTTACACTATACGTCGTTGTTTGAGCTGGACTAACGGTTATTGTATTTGCTGTTTCTGTCGTACTCCATGTATAACT
>CAILKE010000019.1 GCA_903834765.1 uncultured Bacteroidota bacterium | reverse complement strand
TATTTAGAATTAATGAATATTTTAAATATATAAATAAATCTGAGAAGTACCCTAACTTTTCCCTTAAGTTAGCAAGTATAGGGTAATAAACCCCTTGCTTGGTTATTATAATTAAATAATAACATTCATTCTAAAAAAACATTTTAAATATTTTTTTAAATGCTCTAAGAGATATAGATATCTCTAACATAAAAGAAATTTTCATTTTTTAAACTTTAAAAAATTTATTACTAATTATGGTCTTCTCAGATTCATTAGAAATATATAAGTTTTCGCATGATTTTTTTTTCTTTTATTGTTTTAAAATTAACAATGGTCGCGAAAATATTTATTGCAATTTATTTGCTGTAAATTAAGACTTGCCGAACGCTTTGTTTATGGGCTTTTTAATAATAGGAGTGAGATGCACGAACTAGCTAGCTAAAAGTCAGTCATGTATTTGTTTTGATATTTAGTTTTTTGCCTTGCTTTTTGCAAATGTGTTTATTAACCTATTTAAACTAAACATTGAAAACATCCATCGCTTTATCCAATTCTTCATTTACGATTTTAGCATAAATTTGTGTTTCTTTGATTTGAGCGTGCCCCATTAGTTTAGAAACCTTATCTATACTAATACCTTTACGTAAAGCTCTTGTTGCCCATGTATGGCGACTAATGTGGAAGCTAATATGCTTGCCGATTTCTGAATCCTCAGAAATAGCTTTGAGACTTTTATTTATTAATGCAGTGCCCTTAGAAATTTCATTATCCAATTTAATAAAATCAGCCTCCTTCATGCCATTTGGCAACATTGGAAAAACATAATTATCTAATACTACTTTTTTGGGTTTATACTTATCTAGGATTTGAAAAGCTTTATCTGGTATTTTAATTGACAGCTGACTACCAGTTTTCTTGATTGTCAATTTAATATGCGTTTTATCAATATTTTGCCATTTTAATTTTAACACATCTGAAACTCGAAGACCACCAGCATAAGATGCAAAAATAAACATATCACGATGTAAATACTTTTGTTCACTGTCACCAAGATCTAGATTTTCAATAATTGTTAATTCATCTTCTGTTAAATATTCACGGTGAGTTTTTTCAGTTTTAATCTTATACTTTTTGAAAGAATCAAATTTGCTATCAATTAAATCTTTATTTACAGCTTCATTAAATAATTGCCTAATAAATTTGAAATTTGTGTGAATAGTATTTGTTCCGTTCTTTTTATCTACTCTTAAATGTTTTTCATATTCGGCTAAAAACTCAGGAGTGATATCCTGGAAACAAATTTGTTTGCCATTTGCATACGATTTCACTTTATTGATTATTGCCTGACAGCGATCATGTGTGCCTATTTGACCTTGTCTTTTATATCTACCATATACCTCTTCTGCAAATGGAAAAAAATATAATGGCTTTTGACCAAAAGCTTCAGTTCTTAATTGATTTACTGTAAGCGACTTTGAAACTGTTAAATGTTCAAATACTTGGTCTTGCAATACAGTAAATTTATTTGCCAAAAAAGAATTGAGCCTAGCACTATTAGGATGCGACTTTTTAACTTTCTTATTTTTCTCATCCCACTCGTTTGGAAACAATAAAATACTCGCTGACATATAAGTTATTTTTCTATCTTTGATTATACGAAAATAAACAGGTACTTGCCCATTTTTATTTAACTTGTCTTTTCTGAAAATGATTGATACTGTAGCCATTGCGAAGGATAATGAAATATAATGCAATGTAAGGAAAATAATCAAATGAGGGTAAACAATAGGGTAAACATTTGCTACTTTTTTATGAACACTTTAGAATGCAAATAATAGCAATAGGCTCTTAATACCAATAGAATAAGGCAAATTGAATTTTACTGATTTATTAAGGAGCAAAAAAATAATCCAATCGGGGTCACGATTAATCAACTAAAAAGCCTGTAAATCAATAGATTACAGGCTTTTTTCATTAAAGGGGGGAACATAGGGTAAACATTTCATTTTTTCTTCTCATAACGCTCACTTACTTTAATTTTCGTTCACTCATACTTTATCTATGCTTAATTTTGGATTTAAGTATTGTAAATAGTTTGTTTAACAAACATTTACAATACTGTTCTAAATTCAGTTTTCCTTTAGTTAGAAATTATAAACTTGACCTTCTTCTAATAGGACTATTTCAAAATATCTCGCTTCAAATTGGGCTTCATCAACAAAGGGATGTTCTACAAATGGAGAACAAATAACAAAATTATACATAATAGAAATGGATATTTTAACTATTAGCTAAAAAATGCAATTTGATAAAGAAAAATGTTATGTTTATAAATATAGCAGTATGTTGCTATAAAAAATAGCTGTTGAAAAATTAAGAGGCTGATAATTAGGCTCGTGTTTTAATCGTTGAAAAGTAATTATTTAAGTAAGATTAAATTCGCTTTTCAAAAGAAGTGTTTAAGCGAGCTAACTTGTCTTTATAAAGATCTTCATATTCCTGCTTAGTATCATTATCGAGATAAGAATGGCCTATTAATTCGTATACATTCTTATTTTCTGTTCGCATTTGATCTATTATTTTAATAATCCTTGAATCTTTTAAACCGAGTTGTAATCCAAAATCAAAAAAATCATCATACCCAAAATAACCTAATGCGGAAAAGGAAGGATGATTAAGTGAATCTTCAGTTAAACCATCTTTTAATGCCATATATGAATCATTAACATGAATGCGTGTGCATACAAGATCATAAGCCGGACTCATTATTAAATCGCCATCAGATGATTCTATTAATGAGAAATTTTTTAAATGAGCATCACCATTTGAAAACAGATAATTGAATAACACTAATTTATAATATTTTTCAAGTTCTACTTCGGCAGCATTAATATGTTTGGCAATTAATTTACCTAAATCAAGATAATTGTATTCATATTTAAAATCTTCGCCGGCTGTATCTTTTGTTTTCCCAGCAATAGCAGCAAAATCTTCTTGTAAATATTTACCTCCATCAGGCTTTAAATCAAAACGTTTTGTTATGTATGCCGGCTTATCATTATCAAAAAAGATAAGTGCATTTTCAGCCGTGGGAATATTATAAACCTGACGTGCAATTTGCATAGTAAGATGTTCATTGGCGGGAACTTGACTCACTTTTAAAATATCACGAGGTATTGGTTTTAATATATATTGGCCTTGTTGTCCAGGCTCTGTTAGTTGTAATTTGTTTTTTACTAAAACAATAGATAGCTTTTCCTGCACGCCAGATATTGAAATACGTTTTCTGTTTTCAATAAATTTTTCTTGCTGCGGTCCTTCTGTATCTGGTGAAGAAAAAGGTAATACATGGTTTACCTTTTTATTCTCAAACATACGTTTGAGAACAGCTCTGCTATAGTTGGAAAAGCCTTCTTTTAAAGAACCAGGACAATATTTTATTTGAACACTCATTTTTATTTAATTGATTTTACACTAACTGCTCCTATAGTTTCGGTACCTCCAGTTGCAAGGAGTAATCCAAAATAATCGTTTTCATCAATTTGTAATTGACGGCATTGTAATTTTCTGTTTACTCCTTCACTTAACATATTAAAAAAGAAAGGAAATAATGTTTTTGATTTATACTCTTGTTGTGTTTTTGGTAAGGTTACACTAATTGCTTTCTTCTGTGAATCATTAAAATAATCATCACTGTATTTAAAAATATATTGGCTGTCGCGGTAACTAATATTACCAGCTTCTTCATCATTAACAAATACAATACCTTCCTTTGCCATTTTTATTTACTGATTATTTTAAATTCTATTTCTACACCTAACACCTTAGTTAATTTATTTAATGTATCAATCGAGGGGTTACCAGTTCCATTTTCAATTTGAATAATTGTACGCAAGCTTACTCCTGAAAGTTCAGCTAAATCCTTCTGTTGCAGACGTAGAGTACCACGCCTGTTTTTAATATATTCTCCTATTTTATCTGCTTTCATAGTGCATTAAATTGCATATTTGAATACAAATGTACGAACTTTATGTTTAAGTTATACTCTTTTATGCATTTTATTGCACATATATGTGAAATAAGCACGAAATAAGTGCGAAGTAAATCGCAATATGTATTATAATGCACTTTAATCGTTAAAATATCCATTACTTTATCCAATTCTTCGTTTACGATTTTGGCGTAAATCTGAGTTTCTTTGAGATGTACATATTTTTGTTCTCTATCACCAAGGTCCAAATTTTCAATAATAGTTAATTCATCTTCCTTTAAATATTCACGATGAATTTTTTCGGTCTTAATGTATACGAGGAGACGAGTAAACAACGAAACCCTTGATAGCAAAAACTATCAAGGGTTTTTTCTTCACAGATATTTTTTTGATTATCATTGGTAATTATATAATGTATACCAATCATTAATTTTAAAAGTCAAAGTAAAATTTAGAGATGCGTTTATCTCTTTATATTTAATATTTACTTATTTCTAATTTAATATATAGCTATCAAAGCTGGTATAATTTAGAAGAATGAAAAACTTATACTTTTTAGTTGCTTTATCGTTCAATTCTATTGTCGCCCAAACCATATCCGTTACAAGGGGACCTTACCTTCAACAAGCAACTCCAAATAGTATCATTGTTAAATGGCAAACCAATATAGCAACGAATACAACTGTAAACTATGGAACATCTTTATCGGGTTTAAATCAGTCGATAACAAATACTGTATCTACTACCGATCATGAAATTAAAATTACAGGACTTTCGCCTTATACAAAATATTTCTATTCAATATCAGTAGCATCTTCAACAATAATTGCTTCAGCTTCCGATGTTTTTTTCAGAACAATGCCTAATTATGGAAAAAAAGGTGATTATCGTTTTTGGGTAATCGGGGATGCAGGTACTGGCGATAATAATCAACGAAATGCAAAAACAGCGTTTATTACCTATAATAATAATCACAACATTGATGGTTGGATTTGGCTTGGAGATAATGCCTATGATGGAGGGTTTAATAGTGAATATCAATCAAATGTATTTTCCAACAATACCTATGAAAATCAATTAAAAAACACTGTTGTTTGGCCAGCTGCAGGAAACCATGATTATAATAACCACATTCCGTTTTCACCATCACCTGCCTATTTAAGCATTTTTTCATTACCATCAAATGGTGAGTGCGGAGGAGTACCATCGGGATCAGAAAAATTTTACTCATACAACTATGGTAATATTCATTTTATTGTTTTAGAATCATACGACGAAAGTAGAGCGTCTAATGGTACAATGGCTACATGGTTACAATCAGATTTAAATGCAAACACGCAGCCATGGGTAATAGCTTATTGGCATCACCCACCATACACAAAAGGTAGTCATAATTCTGACAATTCTAATTTCTTAGATGGTGAGCTAGTAGACATTAGACAAAACATCATTCCAATTTTAGAAGCTAAAGGAGTTGATTTAGTTTTAAATGGTCATAGTCATGTATATGAACGTAGTTATTTAATGGACGGACATTACGGATACTCTAATTCATTAACTCCAGCTATGAAATTAGATAATACTTCGGGTAATTATCCAACAAACTGTGCATATAACAAGCAAACACAAACTACAAGTTCTCACAAAGGAACTGTGTATGTGGTTTGTGGTTGTTCTGGCAAAAATGATGCAACACCTTCTTCTGGCTGGCCACATCCAGCTATGTATAAATATACAAATACTGCATATGGTTCCATGTCTATAGATATAAAGGACAATAAACTGGAAGGTAAATTTATTACTTCAACGGGCTCTGTATTTGACTCGTTTACTATTATTAAAAATGCTGGGGGAAGCAAAACATTTACTGTATGTCCAAATGAAGCAATTACTCTTAAATCAACATTTCCAGATAAAGTAAATTGGTTTCCATCTTCTCAACAGGCTGATTCAATTACAATAAGCACACCTGTTAGTACGGTTTATTATGCTACTGATTTAGCGGGTTGTATAAAAGATACATTTAATATTTCGGTTATTTCCAATCCAAACTGTAATCCCGCTGTTATTGGGGATATCAGTACCAACCCTTTCAAACTTTATCCTACTTATATGAACGCTTCAACAAATTATATTGTTATAGAAACTGACTTCCGAGTGGCTTCAAAAATTAAACTTTATGATTTAACTGGAAAAGAAATATTTTCGAAAAAAATAGATTTAGAAGAAGGTCAAAACAAACTAAATATTCCTGTAAAAATTACTACAGGTATGTACTTTATTAATATTACAACTGATACCTATGAAAAAACATACAAACTTTACGCTGAATAAATTCATTATTGGACTTGTTTCTATTTTTACTTCTCAATTTGCACAATCACAATGTGCAACAACGCCTTTTTCTGGAGATTGGACTGTTTCTTCTGATATTATTCTTTCAGGTACATATAGTGTAACTGGTACATTCAAAGTTGCTAGCAATGTAACTGTTTATGTAAAGGGCTTTGCTTCTGGTGGCTGCGGCAAATTAGAAATTTACGCACAAAAAATAATTATTGACGGAGCAATAGACGGAAATTATGCTGGTAACCTTGGTGGAACTGGTGGTTTGGGTGGAAATGCTGTAACCAGTATCACAGGGGATCAATCTGCAATAAACACTTGCAGTAATAAAGATAATACTGGAGTATTAATCATTGAAGGTGGTAAATTTGGAAATAGTGGTTCTGGTTTTGGAGCTGGTTTGCAGGGGCAAAATGGTCAAACGGGGTCTGGTCCAAAACAACAATGTTTAAGTATTAGTGATGAGTGCGGTATGATTGGAAGTCCATCCGGTGCTGGCGGTGGCGGTGGCGGGAGTTATGGTGGTGCCGGTACAGCAGGGGGTAATGGTGGTAACGGAACAAATACTTATACTGCTACTGGAGTTAATGTTTCAACAGGATATGTCGTTGTTGGAGGCTCTGGTGGTATAGGAGGAAATGCTGGGTCAATTTACGGAACAGCAAATGCGTCAGATATTGCCTTAGGTTCTGGTGGAGCAGGAGCTGGCGGCGGCGGTCGTTCATATAATGTTGGTTTAGCTGGCGGAAAAGGCGGAAATGGTGGTGGATTAGTAAAACTAGTTGCTGTAGATTCTATAAAGGTTATTGGTAAAATATATGTTAATGGAGAAAATGGAACCAACGGAGGTGACGCTGGTAATGGTGGTATTTCTCCTAACTGCTGTTCTGATGGTTGCGATGATCCAGGAGAAGCAACTCTATCATGCGGTGCAGGAGCGGGTTCAGGATCTGGTGGAGGATCTGGTGGTGGAATATTTATAGAAACACAAACAATTGCTCTTCTTACAGGAACATTACAAAGCAACGGTGGAAATGGTGGAAATGGTGGAATAAATGGTATAGGCACTACAACAAATTATTCTGGTGGTGTGCTATGTGGAAATGAAACTATTGCAAGTGGAAATGGTTTTGCTGGTAATAAAGGGGGCGCTGGTGGCGGTGGAAGAATTAAAATATTTGTTCCTAGTTGTTCTTCATCTACTGTGACTCCAAACTATATTTGCTCAGGAGGAACAAGTACTGCAAATGGCGGCGCTGGTTCTTATCAAGTAATTTGTGCTGCAAATGGTATTGCAGAAAATCAAAAAGAACAATATGCCTTAACTGTTTATCCAAATCCTACATTATCTTATGTAACTATTAAATTTAAATATGATTTAACTCCTGAAAATATTTCGGAAATAAACATTTTAAATACTATTGGTGAAACTGTAAAAACCTTTTCTTCCGAAGAATTAAAAAGTACAAATTCTGCAACTCTCGACTTATCTGATATTCCTGCAGGTATTTATTTTATAAAAACAACTATCAATCACTTATCATATGATTACAAAATTATTAAACAGTAAATTTAAAAAGAAAAGCATAGTTGTTTTTCTTACCTCTATGTTATGCATTAATTTAAATGCACAAACTTTAAGAACAACAAACTTAGAACCTTGTTTAGCACCTTTCTATCACGGAGTTGCGTCTGGAGATCCTATGCCAGATAAAGTAATTATTTGGACAAGAGTAACACCTGATACAATTTCTGCGAATCCAATATTGGTTTCTTGGCAAATGGCAACTGATACAGGCATGGCAAATGTAGTGCAAAGTGGGAGTAAATTAACTGACAATACAGTTGATTATACAATAAAGGTTGATGTGACTGGATTAATAGCAAATACTTGGTATTACTATGAATTTACAGTTAATGGTTTAAAATCTCCAAGAGGAAGAACTCGTACTACACCTACAACCAATGTTGATAGTCTGCGTTTTGCTGTTGTTTCATGCGCAAACTTTGAAGCAGGTTTTTTTAATGCTTATAAAGTACTTTTAAATAGGGCTGATTTTGATGCCGTAATTTGTTTAGGAGATTATATATATGAATATAATACTGGTGGCTATGCTCCAAATGCAATAGCAAACAGACAATGGTTGCCAACAAACGAAATATTATCACTCTCAGATTATAGACAGCGTTATTCAACCTATCATTTAGATGAAGATTTAAGAAGATTGCATCAACAATTTCCGTTCATTACAATTTGGGACGACCATGAAACAGCTAATGATGCATGGATGAATGGAGCTGAAAACCACACAGATGCAACTGAAGGGCCATTTGCTGTAAGAAAGGCAAACTCTAGACAAGCATATTTTGAATGGTTACCTATACGTCCTGTTGCTGGTTCAGCAGATCCTTACCAAATTTTTAGAAAATTGACTTATGGAAATTTAGTTGATTTTATTATGTTGGATACTCGACTTCATGGTAGAGATGTACAGGCAGGAACTACTGGTGCGGTAGTAACTGCGTCTTCAAGACAATTATTAGGTACAGATCAATTTTCATGGCTTGGTAATAGATTAGATTCATCAACTACTAGATGGAAAATATTAACTCAACAAGTTATGTTTGCTCCATTAAAAGTATTAGGACAAGCGATTAATGGCGATCAATGGGATGGCTATCCTGCTGAAAGAACAAGAGTAATGAACCATATATTAAACAACAACATTTCTGATGTAGTCGTTATTACAGGCGACATACATTCTTCTTGGGCTAATGATATTCCTACTGCTAGTTATAATTCAACAACAGGCGGAGGTTCTGTGGGCGTTGAATTTGTAGGGCCAAGTGTTACTTCACCTGGTATTTCATTACCTGGTGGTGCATCTGCTATTCAACTTTCAAATTCACATATTAAATATGCCGATTTATCACAACATGGTTTTTATATTTTAGATGTCAATAATAATCGTACACAATGTGATTGGTTTTATGTAACAACTATTGATAATTCTTCTTTAGCATATACTCATGCAAAATCAATGTATGTAAATCACCTAGAACGTTTTTTAAGAAACACGGTTTCCGCAAGTTTACCAAGGCCTTCTGTATTTGGAACAATGGCTCCATTTTGTCCAAGAATTATTATTCCAAATCCTGCTGGTTTATCTGAATATAGTGATTTAAAATTATTAAATGTTTTTCCAAATCCTGCTGAAAACCAAATTATCTTAAGTTTTCTAAATAATGATATTAAAAATGGTACGGTAACTTTATATAATTCATTAGGACAAAAAACATATGAATTAAATTTTACTGAAAATGCCATGTACAATAGTCAGTTGCCATTAAACATAAGTGAATTAAATAATGGTATTTACAATGGTACAGTAAAACGAAATGGAAAATTAACTTTTTTCAAATTCGTGAAGACTTCAAACTAATGTTTAAAAAACATACTTTTTGGCAAAATAAAAAGTCTAATATCTTGTTAGGCTTTTTGCTTTTGATAATTACCTGTTCTTTCTTTCATAAAAAAGAAAAACATATTATTTCCGCCAATTATATTCTAGTTTTAAATCATGCGCAAAGTATTGTAAAAGAACTACAACTTGCTGAAAATTGTGTTGATACTTTTAATGTTTCTTCTTTACAAAAATTAAAAATATCGTATTTCAAATCAAGATATATCTATAAAGAAATTGAAAACTGCATCGAATATCAATCACCTTTTGATGTCAAATACTTTATTAATGGTCCTCTTGTAAAAAAAGCAGAATTAGAATTTGGGAAAAGAACCTTTGACCCTCATGGCTTTCAAGTTATTGAAGAAATACTTTTTAGCGGAGATACAATTGATAAAGCAAAACTCAAAAACGAATGTCTTTTTTTGAAGCAGGCATTTGAAGCTTATATCAAAAAAATCGAAATATCATTTATTGCCGATTCACAAATATTAGAATCTCTTCAGTTTGAATACATAAGATTGATGAGTCTTTCAATTAGCGGATATGATGCTACATATACAAAAACAAATATTGATGAAATCATTTCGGTAATGAAGGGAAGCCAAGTGTTTTTAAACAATATAAAAAAAAATTATTCCATAAATTTATATCCAAATAGCACCCATCAAAAAACTTTATCAGCTATAAACTCAGCTATTTCTTATTGTAACCAGCAAAAAGATTATGATAAGTTTAACAGATTATATTTTATTACACGCCACATTAATCCAATATATAAATTAATAAGCGAATTACATCAATCAAAATTATTTCCTCATACTCCAGTAAATTACGCCATTGATATAAAAAAAGTAAATACATTTGACTTGAATAGTTTTAATGATAATTTTTTTTCTGTAACGGTAGACGACACAAATAATTTAAAACAACAGGCTGAATTGGGTCGCCTTTTGTTTTATGACCCCGTATTATCAGGCAACAATCAAAGAGCCTGCGCTTCTTGTCATAAACCAGAATTAGGATTTACTGATGGTTTACCAAAAGCATTAGAGTTTGAAACCAAAAACAACTTAAACAGAAATACACCTACCCTGCTAAACGTTTTTTATCAAAAAAACTTTTTTCATGATGGAAGGGCTCGTCAATTGGAACAACAAGCAAATGATGTGTTGCATAATAAAAAAGAAATGAATTCTTCTGTTGAAGACATCATTAATAAATTAAATCAAAGTAAAGAGTATCAACAATTATTTAAAAAATCGTATAAAGAAACAATTGATACAACCATTAGTTATTATGGAATTTTAAAGGCGATAACAGAATACGAAAAAACGCTGATCTCAATGAATAGCAGATTTGATAAATATATTAAAGGTGATTATCAACAATTAAATGATCAAGAGATTAATGGTTATAATTTATTTTCCGGTAAAGCCCTTTGTGGTAGTTGCCATTTTTTTCCTTTGTTTAATGGTTTAGTTCCTCCAATATACAATGACACAGAGTATGAAGTTATTGGTGTACCTGAAAGTAAAACCAGTAAACTCGTTGATAAAGATGAAGGTAGAATAAGCGTTTCAAAAGTATATATCCATCAATACGCATTTAAAACCCCATCGATACGTAATATTAATTTAACTGCTCCTTATATGCACAATGGTATTTATAAAACGCTGGAAGAAGTTATTGATTTTTATAATAAAGGCGGGGGACAAGGATTAGGAATATCAATTCCTCATCAAACTTTACCTTTTGACTCACTAAAATTAAGTAAAAAAGAAATGTTAAGTATTAAAGCGTTTATGTTGTCATTAACCGATACAACTAATCTTACACAAAAGCCGAAAAAACTTCCTTTATTCTTGGATGAAAAATTAAATCATCGAGTTATTGGCGGTAGCTATTAATTTAATCGGTTAATTTTCCTTGTTTGTCTAATAAGTATTTATCTAACATTTTATTCATCTACAGATAAGATTGCGATTGCACTTTTGAACAATTATAATTAATAACAAAAAATAGTATATATTGTTATGAAATCTATTTATGCATGTCTGGTATTTACAATATCATTAATTAGTTGTAAAGAAAACCAAAAAAAGCAAGACAATGAATTAACCTCTATCATTAAGAGAAATACCATTGTTATCAAGGGTTCAGATACGGAGCTTCCAATGGTAAACGATTTTTGTACATCATATAAATATGAACACTCTAATATTTTATTTGATATATCTGGAGGAGGAAGTAGTATTGGTATTGAAGCACTTATAAATAATGAAACAGACATTGCTAATTCATCAAGAGAAATGAAATTAGAAGAAATTGAAAGGGCAAAAAAAAATGGTGTAAACCCAATTCCTATTATGTTTTCGGTAGATGCACTAGCAATCATTACGAATTCAAAATTAGGCGTGGATAGTTTATCTACTGAAGAACTAACTAAAATCTTTTCTGGAGAAATTATCAATTGGAAAAATTTAGGCGGACCAGATTTATCAATTGTTATTTACGGCAGAGACAGTTTATCCGGAACGTATTCCTACCTAAAAGACAAATTTATAAAAGCACCGTATTCGGCTTCTATGAATCATATGCATGGTAATGCAGAAATTGTAAATGCGATTCAAAATAATTTAGCAGGAATTGGCTATGCGGGTGTGGGTTTTTTGATGGATAGTAAAGGAAAGCCAAACGGTAGTGTTTGGGCAATGCCAATTTATATAAAAGGCTCTAGAGCTTATTCGCCTTATGAAATGACTGCTGTAAAAAAAGGAGATTACATTTTAACAAGACCATTATATCAATATATAAATGGGAAACCTAGCTCTAAAATTTATGATTTTATAATGTCAGAATTGGCATTAAAAGGTCAAGAAATCATCAAAACACATGGCTATTTCCCTATTAATGACTATCAAAGTGAAATTAATCGATTAAACGGCTTGTAAGTAAGTGTGGCACAATAATACTTTAAACTTGACTACTCAGAATGTATATAAAAGTATAGTAATAAAAATATTATAAAATAAAACTATACTTTTGCCCGATCAATACTAAAATCTATGTCAATAAGTAAAGAACTTAAACAACGTAATCAAGAACAATGCGAATTATGTAACAGTGAAATTGCTTCTCACGAATATACGGTTACTCCAAAAAATGATGATTCAATTGACAATCAGGTTGCATTATGCGATAACTGTTTATCTAAAATTGATGATAAAGATGCTAGTTTTCACTGGCGTTGTTTAGAAGGAAGCATTTGGAGCCCTGAGCCTAGTGTTCAAGCATTAAGTTATAGAATTTTACAAAACTATAAAGAAGAAGACTGGTCTAGTAATTTAATCGGTACAATTGATCTTGATGAAAATGTTATTCAATGGGCTTTAAGCGCATTAGAAATTCCTGATATACACAAAGATGCTTTTGGTAACATACTTGAAAATGGCGACAATGTGGTATTAACACAAGCTTTAAATGTAAAAGGCACTAATTTCACTGCATCTAAAGGAACAGTTGTGAAGAGAATTAAATTAGTAAATGATAATGTTGAACAAATTGAAGGAAAGATCAATGAACAAACTATTGTCATATTATGCAAGTTTGTCAAAAAACTATAGACTAAACAGTTCTAAACATTTTTTTTTACTATATGTGTGGAAACCATTAATTATAGGTATCTTCAACTACCTATTAGCGATGTGCTAATATTACTCCCCCACTCTAGTTATTGAAAGATATATTTAATGAGCTTATCGATAGCTATATTGACACTAAAATTGGAATTACCGAACATTTTTTAAGTGATGCACTTGCTAAGCATTTAAAAGAAAATTTAAACATTCTTTATGCCCAAAAACAACTCTTGTACGCAGGCACTGGCAATGAAAAGCAGGTTCTTCATGATAAGCTAATTCGTAGCGATGCTATCTATTGGCTCGATCGGAAGCATAACAATCAATACGAAAATGAATTCTTTGATTTAATAGATGATTTTGTTAGTCACTTAAACAGCACTTGTTATACTGGAATTACAGGCTATGAATTTCATTATGCTTTATATGAAAAAGGAAGTTTTTACAAAAAACACCTTGATCAATTTAAGAATACAAATAGCCGCCAATTCTCACTAATCATGTATTTAAATGATGATTGGCAAGAAGCAGATGGCGGACAATTATGCGTTCATCACCACGACTATTTACAAAATATATCACCTAATAATGGAAAAAGCGTATTTTTTAAAAGTAGTGAACTCGTTCACGAAGTTTTACTAACTAATAAAGTAAGGCTAAGCATTACAGGCTGGTTAAAAATTAATTAAAGAGAACTAATAAAATATAAGTTTTAAATTAATCCTTTGGCTAATGCTTATAAAACCAGTAGTTTTGTAATAGAGTCAATTTAATTGCATGGAAAGAACGTATATTGAACATCAGATTTTCGAAAAACTAAATTTTTCTGAAAATCCCATAGATAAAGGAGAATATGAACATTGTACGTTTGTAAATTGCAACTTTACCAATGCTGATTTATCTAATAGAAATTTCACCGCTTGCGTATTTATGGGTTGCAATTTAAGTATGACCAAATTTGGTAAAACAGTAATGAGCGAAGTCCAGTTTAAAGATTGTAAACTGTTGGGATTAACTTTTGAGAATTGCAATGAGTTTTTATTTTCAATATCAGTTGAAAATTGCACACTCAATCTTTCTTCATTTTTTAAAATGAATCTTAAGAAAACAACCTTTAAAAATTCTAACTTACAAGAAGTTGATTTTACAGAAAGTAACTTAACAGGCTCTTTATTTGACCATTGTGACCTCATGCGAACAACCTTTAAAAATACCATATTAGAAAAAGTAGATTTTAGAACCTCTTATAATTATTCCATCGACCCAGAATTAAATCGTCTTAAAAAAGCGAAGTTTTCGACGGCAGGCGTTGTTGGGCTTCTAGATAAATATGATATTGACATCGATTAATATAGACGCTACTAGTTTCTATATTACATCTTAAATAAACAAAAAAAACATGCTTGATAAAAAGAAAGAACATCCTAAAGAAAAAACAAGATTACATGTTCGAAATAAGCATCGTGAACGTTACAATTTAAAAGCCTTAATAGAAAGTTTACCAGAATTGGAACAGTACGTTTCTCTTAATATATATAACGACGAGTCGATAAATTTTTTTAATCCTGAAGCTGTAAAAGCTTTAAATAAAGCGCTTTTAAAACACCATTATCAAATTGATAACTGGAATATCCCTCCCAATTATTTATGCCCTCCTATTCCTGGCAGAGCCGATTATATCCATTACATAGCCGATTTATTATGTAGTTCAAACTATGGTAAAATTCCAAAAGGCAATCTTGTTACCTGCCTCGATATTGGTGTTGGTGCTAATTGTGTGTACCCTATTATTGGCCATCAAGAATACGGCTGGAATTTTATAGGCAGTGATATAGATCAGGAAGCCATTACATCGGCTAAATCCATCGTTGAATCTAATCCAG
Organism: uncultured Bacteroidota bacterium; assembly: GCA_903834765.1. Taxonomy (GTDB): domain Bacteria; phylum Bacteroidota; class Bacteroidia; order B-17B0; family Aurantibacillaceae; genus UBA4416. Next base: position 40,187 of record CAILKE010000019.1, on the reverse strand, counting down.
CTTTAGTTGGCCATGTAGACATTTGTTTGCAACCCAGCAGCAATCATTTTTTTAATGGTATTATTCAGGAGGACGAATACATCGATGTTGCTATTTGTAACCCACCCTTCCATTCATCACAGGCAGAAGCTCAATCAGGCACATTACGTAAGCTTAGCAACTTAAGTAATAAAAAAGTAACAACACCTACGCTTAATTTTGGTGGACAAAGTACGGAGCTATATTGCAATGGTGGCGAAGCACGTTTTGTAAATGATATGATATTTGAAAGCAAACAATTTGCAACATCATGTTTTTGGTTTTCTACACTTATCTCCAAACAATCTAATCTTAAAAGAACATACGCTACACTTAAGCAAGTAGGTGCTAGTGACGTGAAAACCATGCCAATGGGGCAAGGCAATAAATCTAGTCGCATTGTAGCTTGGACTTTTCTTACAAAAGAAGAGCAAAAAACATGGGCAAATAGCAAATGGAATAAAATAGTTTAATCAGTTTTGTCGGTCATAATTTCATCTTTTTTTCTTACCTTTGCCGACTAATTTTTAAGTAAATGATTTCTGTTTCTAATGTGAGTTTGCAATATGGCAAACGTATTTTATTTGACGAGGTAAATGTAAAATTTACCCCTGGTAATTGTTATGGTTTAATTGGCGCTAATGGTGCTGGTAAATCAACCTTTATGAAGATTTTATCTGGTGAGATTGATCCTACAAAAGGACAAGTAAGTATTTTACCAGGTATGCGTTTAAGTGTTTTAAAGCAAAATCACTTTGAATTTGATGAATTTACAGTATTAGATACAGTGATGATGGGCAACAAACGCTTACATACCATTATCAAGGAAAAAGATGCAATATATGCTAAACCTGATTTTAGCGAAGCTGATGGAATTAAAGCAGCCGAATTGGAAGCAGAGTTTGGTGAAATGAATGGTTGGAATGCAGAAAGCGACGCCGCAAATTTATTGACTAATGTTGGCATTCCCGTTGAATCTCATTTTAAACTAATGAAGGATTTAACCGGTAAAGATAAAGTGAAAATTTTATTGACACAGGCTATTTTTGGAAATCCTGATATTTTATTATTAGATGAGCCTACCAATGATTTGGACGTTGAAACAATTTCTTGGTTAGAAAATTATTTAGCTGATTTCGAAAATACTGTTATTGTTATTAGTCACGATCGACATTTCTTAGACGCTGTTTGTACACATACATGTGACATCGATTATAATAAATTAAAAACATATACAGGTAATTATAGTTTCTGGTACCAAATGAGCCAGTTAGCGTTAAAACAACGAAGCGATGCTAATAAAAAAATGGAAGATAAGAGAACGGAGTTACAAGATTTCGTTCGTCGATTTAGTGCCAATGCAAGTAAATCAAGTCAAGCAACGTCACGTAAAAAATTATTAGATAAATTAGTGATTGACGAAATTCCGCCAAGCACGAGAAAATACCCAGGTATTATTTTCAAACAAGAACGTGAAGCTGGTGATCAGATTTTACATATCGAAAATTTATCTAAATCAAATATTGATGGAGTATTGTTCAAAAACGTTAATATCAATGTTGCTAAAGGAGATAAAATAGCGTTCATTTCAAAAAATCATTTAGCAATTACGGCTTTATTTGACATCATAAACGAAGAAGATAAAGCTGACAGTGGCGAATATAAATTCGGAACTACCATCCACAAAGGCTATTTACCCAATGATAACGCTAAGTATTTTGTTGGCGATATGAATTTAATGGATTGGTTACGCCAATACTCATCTAACAAAGATGAAAGTTATGTACGTGGCTTCTTAGGTAAAATGTTGTTTAGTGGTGAAGAAGTGTTAAAGAAATGCTCCGTACTTTCGGGTGGAGAAAAAGTTCGTTGCATGACAAGCCGTATGATGCAAGTGAATCCTAACATGTTGATTTTAGATGAACCTACTAATCACTTGGATTTGGAAAGTATTATAGCCTATAACGATGCATTGAAAGATTTCACTGGTTCAATCTTATTAACCAGTCATGATCATGAGTTGATGCAAACGGTTGCTAATCGAATTATTGAACTTACGCCTAATGGAATCATTGATAAAAAAATGACTTACGATGAATACTTAGCAAATGATGCAGTAAAAGAACAGCGGATGAAGTTATATGGTTCTTTAGCATAAGATTATAAAGACTTTTAATAGTTAAAATATTGGTCGTTAATTAATGTTATTGCCTAAATTTGAACTTGTTAAGTAATCTTATTTAATAGTACCTTGTAACTAAATATTTTTTTATCGTTATATACTTATATGTCTATTAAACACATCCTGATATACTTGAGTTTAAGCTTGACATTAACGTCTATGGCACAATTGACGGATATAGATAAAGCCCATTTTTTGCAATTAGAAGATTCCATCAGAGCTTTACAATTAAAGGTTTTTCACAGTAAAAAAGACGCTAATAAAGTAGAAGCTAATAAACAATTTTTAGCCCTATGGAACTCTACTTTAAAAGATGAAAAGTCTCTGCTTTATCCATTTGACAGTATAAAAAAAGATAAAGATGTTTCAGTCTTAATTTCTCCCGACCATAAATTCCGGATTATTACTTGGAACTTATTACGAGAAGATGAAACCCATGCTTACTTCGGATTTATACAAGTCAACAATTCAAAAACCATTAAAAAAGGCTGGTTTAAAAAAGAAACCACTCAACAATACGATGTATTTGCTTTAGTGGATAAATCAGGAACTATTACAAATCCGGAAACGTATGTTGGCGAGCCTTCTAAATGGTTTGGTATGCTTTATTACAGCGAAATCATTAAATCTGATAATGATTTTTATACGCTATTAGGATGGGATGGAAACAATAAAATCACTCAACGTAAATTCATTGATATTCTTTGGTTTAAACCGGATGGTACTCCTCAGTTTGGTAAAGACGTTTTTAAAATCTCTAATAAATTCAATAAACGCGTGTTATTTGAATATGCAAGTGAAGTTGCCATGTCGTTGAAGTATAATGAAGGTCGTAAACAAATTATTTTTAGTCATTTAGCACCCAATACCCCCGACCCTACTATAGAAGGGCAATTCCAATATTATGGCCCGGATGGAAGCTTCGACGCCCTATCTATGAAAAAAGGAAAATGGACTTTGGATGCGGATATAGATATTAGAAAAGACAAGGATAAAAATGATAACGTGAAGAAGCCAGAGACTAATAAGCAAACGCCTTTGTATAAGCCAAAGTAAATTCTGATTAAACTAAAAAATGAGTCTATTGTTAATACTATGGTATGTAATCCATTTTACAAACTATTATATTTGATACTCAATTAATGACTTCTCGTTTTGGCAAAAGATATTACTTCACTCAGTCCTAAAGAATATATTATTATCAAAGGCGCACGCATGCACAACCTCAAAGGTATTGATGTGGCGTTACCGCGTAATAAATTCATTGTTATTACTGGATTATCAGGTTCTGGTAAGTCATCCTTAGCATTTGACACCTTATATGCCGAAGGTCAAAGGCGTTATGTAGAAAGTCTTTCGGCCTATGCTCGCCAGTTTTTAGGTCGTTTAGAAAAACCAAAAGTAGATTACATTAAAGGTATTTCTCCTGCTATTGCCATCGAACAAAAAGTAATTTCTCGTAATCCACGAAGTACCGTTGGAACAATTACCGAAATTTATGATTATCTCAAACTCTTGTATGCTCGTGTTGGTAATACTTACAGCCCTATCTCAGGTAAGATCGTAAAACGTGATTCTATAACAGATGTTGTTGATTTTGTAAATACTCTTACTAACGAAACTAAATGTTTGATTCTCTCCAAATTAATAGTTCCAAAAGACAGAGATGTAGCGAAGCATCTTGAATTAATGAATCAACAGGGTTTTGCAAGGATACTCGTTAATAATGTCATTACTAAAATCTCAGATTTTGATGCAAAGAAATCAAAGAAGTCGGATATAATTTATTTATTAATTGATCGTATTTCTGTGGACATCACCGATGAAGATTTTCAAAATCGTGTAGCGGATAGTGTTCAAACGGCCTTTTACGAAGGAAATGGAGAGTGTGATGTATTTATTGAAAAAGCAGATAAAACATACAACCAACATCATTTTTCAAATTTATTTGAAGCTGATGGAATGTCGTTTGAAGAGCCAGATATTAATTTTTTTAGTTTCAATAATCCCATTGGTGCCTGCAAAACCTGCGAAGGTTTTGGCAGTGTGATTGGCATTGATGCTGATTTAGTTATTCCTAATAAAAGTGTTTCGGTATTTGATAGTGCCGTTGTTTGTTGGAATGGTGAAGTGATGAGTAATTACAAAAATCAATTGATTAAAAATGCTCATAAGTTTGATTTCCCCATTCATAAACCCATTGTTCAATTATCGAAAGAACAATATGCCTTGCTTTGGTCTGGTAATGAGTATTTTGAAGGCATCACAGCTTTCTTTAAAATGCTCGAAAAAGAAAGTTATAAAATACAATACCGTGTGATGTTAGCACGTTATCGTGGTAAAACCAATTGCCCTGATTGTAATGGTACGCGTTTGCGTAAAGATGCTAACTATGTAAAAATAGGCGGAATGGGCATTTCAGAGCTTGTATTATTACCTGTAACTGAAATGCGTACTTTTTTCAAAGATTTAAAATTGAACGAACACGATGCTACGATTGCTAAACGCTTATTAATAGAAATTAATAGCCGCTTACAATTTTTGTTGGATGTTGGCTTAGGTTATTTAAGTTTAAACCGCGTGGCTAATACTTTGAGTGGTGGCGAGAGTCAACGTATTAATTTAGCGACCTCATTAGGCAGCAGTTTAGTGGGGAGTTTATATATTTTAGATGAGCCTAGTATTGGTTTACATTCACGTGATACTGAGAGATTGATAGGTGTTTTAAAATCCTTGAAAGCACAAGGCAATACTGTTATTGTCGTAGAACATGATGAAGATGTGATGCTTGCTGCTGATGAATTAATTGATATTGGTCCAGAAGCTGGAACTCATGGTGGAATGCTCGTCTTTCAAGGGAATCACAATCAATTATTAAAAAGTAAAGAAAGTTTAACTGCTCAATATTTAACTGATAAATTACGTATTGAAGTTCCAAAAACGCGTCGTAAATGGAAAGAATTTATTGAAGTAAAAGATGCGACTGATAATAATTTAAAAAACATTACCGTTAAATTCCCCTTAAACACCTTGTGCTGCGTGACTGGCGTGAGTGGTTCCGGTAAATCAACTTTAGTTAAAAAAGTATTATATCCTAATGTTCGCAAATATTTAGATGGTTATTTTGCTAACGTTAAAAGCGATAAAATATCAGGAAGTTTAAAACAAATACAACATATTGAATTTATCGATCAAAACCCCATTGGAAAGTCATCACGGAGCAACCCTGTAACTTATACAAAAGCATACGACGAAATCCGAACACTGTATGCCGAACAATCCTTATCTAAATTAAGAAACTACAAACCTTCACATTTTTCGTTTAATGTGGATGGAGGTCGTTGTGAAGTATGTGAAGGTGAAGGAACCATTACAGTTGAAATGCAATTTATGGCAAACATTGAGTTGCCTTGCGAAGCCTGTAATAGCAAACGTTTTAAGGCAGAGACCTTAGAAATTTTGTTTCAATCGAAATCCATTTCTGATATTTTAGAAATGACGATAGATGACGCGGTAGAATTTTTTGGGAAAGATGAAAGTAATCGTTTGTGCAGAAAAATAAATGAGCGTCTTAAACCCTTGCAGGAAGTCGGTTTAGGCTATGTGCAATTAGGACAATCATCCAGTACCTTAAGTGGCGGCGAAGCACAGCGTATTAAATTAGCAACTTTTTTAATTGGTGGAAGTAGCTCGACACAAACCTTATTTATTTTTGATGAGCCTACAACCGGCTTACATTTTCATGATGTAGCTAAATTATTGAAATCCTTCAATGCCCTAATAGATAGAGGGCATTCCATTATTGTGATCGAACATAATTTAGATGTAATTAAGTGTGCTGATTGGATTATTGATATTGGTCCAGAAGGTGGCGAAGAAGGAGGAAATATTGTAGCAGAGGGAACTCCTGAAGAAGTCGCTAAAAATAAAATAAGTTATACAGCTAAATATTTAAAGGAGAAAATAAGGACTTCCTTAAAATGATTTTTTGATATATAGTTTTCGATTATTTTAATATCTCTTTTATAGATATAAATTTCACCAAAACATTTTAAACACTAAAATTACATTTTAGGTAAGAAAAGTCGTTTTAAAATAGGAGGAGTTTCTGTAATTTTAAAAGAAAGTGTTATCTCGTGTAGCGCAGTTGTAACTGTTTTAAAATCACTATTACTTGATTTATATCCATATCCAATACTTAAATTTTCTATGTTTACACCCATCATAGCGCAAAAAGTTCTGTTTGTTTGATAACCAGCTTGTAACCAAATGATATCTTTATACATTCCTTTCAAAAATAAAGAACCAACATTTTTTGTTACAGGCATATTTTGATAACATAACCAAGGAGTAATTTTAAATTCTTCACCAGCTTTGATGGTATAAAATACTGAGGCGTTTAAATAACTGTTTAATGGTTGATTTGTAACAATAATATGTGGCATAGAAAAACTAACATCTAATCCTTTATAATTATATAAAAATCCTGCACCTGCAGTAAATTGATTTGTATTATAGTAAGATTTTGTTAAAGTTGGGTCTGATAAATCGAGGGACTGAAAATTATCGATGCGATTAATTAAAAGACTATTTTTTAATAATCCAGCAGACAATCCTAAAGTAAATTTCATATCATCTGTAATTTTAGCAAAATAAGCATAGGATAAGTCGACTTTAAGAACTTGAAATGCACCTCGGGTATCGGATATTATTCTGGTTCCTAATGCTTGTTTTTTTGATATTTTGGAATGCATTCCAAACATATAATTTTTATTAGCGTACGATACCCCTTTGTTTTGAGTTTGCGCACTTAAAATAATATTCAACCCTTCCTCTTTGCCAGTATATGCAGGATTAACGTTATACATATTATTTAACTTAAACGAATAAAAATCGTAGGATAACACTTGTGATTTTGCCTTAAGTGTTGTGATAATTATTAGAATGTATAAAATGTTTTTCATAGTAATTTGTATTTATTTAGTTATTCTAGTTTACAATAGTTATGTTTCCTTTATAAGTTATTTTGTCGTTTTTAAAAACATAATAGTAATTACCAGTTGGTAAGGGATTACCGTTTAATTTCCCATCAAAATCGTTATTATAATTATTAGGAACTTCATAAATAACATGTCCAAACTGATCAAAAACTTGTAAAGCAAAATCTTTGTATATATCAACATTTTCTATTTTCCAAAAATCATTTTTATTATCACCGTTTGGAGAAATGTAATTTGTTGATGGCAATGGAATGGTATTTCCTGAAATATCTGTTATGGATATATCAAATGATTTTTCAACATTTAATCCAGCAAAATCGGTTGATCTAACTCTGATATGATAAACTTGTTTTACATCATAATTTGTTTTTGTAACAATAATTAATTTATTGTTTTGAATTTCAAATTCTGAATTATCTTCATCTCCTGAACCAGAAACTAAAGTGTAGGTAAAATAATCAGGAGAATCATTATCTATAGTTCTTATTCTGCTTATATAAGACATTTGCTCATTATCTTCAATGACAGATGTTGTATCAATAATAATATCCAATGGAGCTTCATTTTTATTATAGACTTTAATCAGAAAAATTTTCTCTACAGATAATCCACCATTATCAGTTGATTTAACGCGTATGCTATAGGTTTGTCCTGTATAAGTATAACTTAAATTTGATTGCAATTGATTCCCTGAAATAATAAATAAACTATTATCAGTGTCTCCTGTTCCTGAAGTTAATGAGTAACTATGAGTTGCGCCAGCATCTTCGTCTGTTGTTGAAAAATTGCCAATAGGAGTATTAATTGGAGATAACTCCTGAATACTATCTGTTGATATTATAATATTAGTTGGAGCATCATTAATATCATTTACAACAATAGTAAATGTTTTTACATAATAAGCGGCATAAGGATCTGTTGCTCTAATATTAACGTATAAAGTATCTTTTTGCTCGAAATTATATGAAGAATTTGTTATTAATACATTTCCAGCAATAGCTACGCTTGCACTATCAAGTCCTGGCTCTACAGTTAAGGTGTGCGTATCGGCTAAATCATTATCAATAACAGTTAATGTTCCTATTGACGATGCTATTGGCATGTTTTCATTAATAGTAAAATTATTTATTAATATATCACTAGGCGCATCATTCACATTTGAAACATTTAATGTAAATGTGTTTTCAATAAATAACCCACCTAAATCAGTAGAGCGTGCTCTAATAAAATAAACAGATTGTGTTGTATAATCCAACATACTTACATTATAGAGTGTGTCATTTTGAATATAAAATTGTGCGTTATCTGTACTACCAACTCCAGTAACTAAACTATACACATGTGAATCATTTAAGTCGGGATCTATAGTAGAAAACTCTCCCATAAAACTTCCTGCTTGCTGATGATCACTAATAAAAGGATTACTTAAGTTCAAAGCTGTTGGAGCATCATTACCATTTTTAATAGAAATTGTAAATGTTTCAACATAAGAACAACCGCCATTATCATCTACAGATAGTTCTATTACTTTTATTGAATCTGTTTCATAATCATAATTAGCATTTACTACTAATTGATTTCCGGTAATAGAAAACTGTGAATTTTCTGGTTGACCTGTTGTTAAAGAATAATTAAATGTTGAGCCTGCGTCTTGATCAGTGGCAGATAATGTAGCAATGAGTGTTCCTATCGTTGAATTTTCTATTATGGTATAATTATTAATACTGATATCAGTTGGAACGTGATTGGTATACAATCCAATAGGATTTACAAGTGTTCCCTGCTGACTTCCTTGATTAAAAATAGTCGAATCTAAAACATTTAATATAGTATTACTTGATGCTTTATATATTTTAAATTTTACTTTTTCGCCACTAACATTATTGCTTTTTATGGTCAGTAATGCTAATTTATTTGTACCAACTGCGGTTCTTGTTTTTACAACACCACGGCATTGGGTACCAACAAATGCAGCAACGTAATTGTTAGTGTCAGCTAAATCCACACATGCTTCATTTGCTTTGCAAGTCATCGTCATTTGATATTGATAGGTTGCCAAGTTTACTGTCCAAGTTGCAGGAACTTGTGCCACACTATATTTAGTGAGTTGCAATAAAACTAAAATAAATAATAAATGTTTTGCCTTCTTCATAATATAGATTGGATATTTAAATTAAGGAGGTTCTTCTATTTATTAAAAGAACCCCCTATTGAAAAAATTATTTCGTTTTAACTACTTTTATTTGTTGATTAACATCTCCTGTTATGCGCAAGTAATACATGCCTGCTGCTAAATTCAAATTTCCTGTTAATAATAAAACTTGTTCTTTTTTATCTTTTATAGAGCTTGAATAAACTACTTTACCCAATACATCTAATAAATCAACTTTAGCATTAATAGACTTACCAAAAGTTAAAGTAAGATTATCACTAAATGGATTTGGATAAATACTTACATAATCAGAATTATTTATATCCGATATTGCAGTGGTTGCGTATACAACTTTACATGAAACGGAATCTGCTACATTACTAACAAAAGGTTTTGATGGTATTCCAGCTAAAGCATTTGTTGTAAAGGTTAAACTACTATTCGTATTTATAACTGTGCCGTTTGTTGTATTAAAATATTTTAAGTTTAATACATCTCCGTCCGTATTACTATAAAGAGTTAAATAATAATTATAGATATTACTTGTTGTATTTTTAATTGGATGTGCATATCCTCTCATTGTATTAGTAATATCAAACGCACCTAATAAAACATTACCTTGATCTAATGCTTCATTACATATGTTACCAGTAATTATTGCCGACATAGTATTATTGTATGCTTCCGGTGTAAAAGGAAAAACAGATTGATTTACATTGATTGATTGGGCATTTGATGCTTTTCCAATATATGTAGAGAGAGGATAATTAAATGTACTTAAGCCTGAAGATTTAAGCATATATCCCATGGCAGGTTTCATGTTTGTTAAACTTCCAGTCCATCCCATTAAATTATCATAATAAGCAAATTCATATTGACTCTTAATTAAATCGCCTGTTAGTGCATTATAGTTTCCTAATGCCTCTGCTATGCCTTTGTTTTTTGTAGATACATATCCAATCCAATTCCAACCTGGCTGAACACTAATTGTTGCTATTGCTAAATCAGGTGAAATTCTTGTTCCAACATGTATTAGAGTATCTGCATTAACCGATTTTATTTTATAAGATTGGTTATTGAAATATCCTGTACCTTGAGAAATATTTCCTAACCAACTTAATCCTGAATCATATTGATCAAAGCTTGAACTGCTTAATACAACATCTCCTGTAGTTGAATTTAAGTCATTCATTAATAAATTACTTGTTGCTAATTTATTAGATTGTAGTGGTAGCGAAAACCAAGTCCAGCCTGAATTTACTGGAATATTAAGTGCAATTTCGGTATTAGCTATAAACGTAATTGGGTTTGTAACTGTTCCAACCACATCATTTTCTACAAACATTAAGTTAGGTGTTACATTTACAAATGTTAGACCGCTTGCTGCATCATATATATTAAAATGAATAGAGTCTCCAGTAATTGAATTACTATATACGTTTAAGAATACTTCATATCTATCATAAGCTGGCAAGTATTGTAGATTAGCTACGCCACAAATAACGCCATTATTAAATGCTGCAATTTTATTTTCTAAGTTAGTGGCTATTACATTATCAATTTTTAATTGTCCAAAAACACTCATCGAATATTGGAAATTAGATGGGTTAACAGACCAGTTAGGTGAAACTCCCTTCACCTTTAAATTAACTTGTAAAATTTCAGCGTAATTAAAATCTGTTGTTACACTTATATCAGCGCTAAAATCACCAATGGTACCGCCAGCAGGAATTGTAAATACAATATTTTGAATACTGTTTGGAGCAATTACACCACTTGTGATGTTTGCAGTCATCCAACTTGGTAAGCCATCAATCGTAAATGCTTTTAATGCTCCACCTGTATTTAAAATTGGGGCTGTAAATGTAATAACACTATCCACTGTTTTTTCAAAATCAAACATATCGTCCTGCCATTTAACTTGATTTTTATTGATATAAGCAATCCATGTTTTTGGAGATTGCATTTTATTACCATGCATATCCATGGCGTTTTTTACAGTGATATCCAATGTTACATTTTCTATCTCTGCGGGAGTCGTATTGGTTGTTAAGATAATTTTATCATTATTCAAAGACCAAGTATAATTAACAGACTGAACAGGTCGTGGTAATTTTATGGTTGGTGTTTGTGTAATTAAATTTACCGCATTTTGAGGTGTAACAGTTAATGTTTCTAATGACTGATTATTAAATGTTGCTGTTAAAGATGGTGTTCCTAGCACAACTACATAGCTTTCGAATGGTAAGTATACCAATAAAGCATGCTCGTTTCCTAACATTCTATTTTGTTTGTCACGCTTTATCTGCTCGGTTTTACGGGCTGTATTCCAAAAACGGAATTCATCCATTTTACCATCAAAATAGTTGCTTAAAGTAGTAGTTGTACCAGCAACAATGGCTTTTGCTCCTAGATACATATTAGTTGCTGAAAGATTATTAAAGTTAATGCCCTGCACTGAATTTTGTAAATTTCCATCTACATAAGCAGATAAGTTAGCTGTACGCTGCATTACCAATGCAAAATGATGCCACTTCCCATCAAAGTAATCTGTTGTAGAGGCCACAAAATCTAAACCTTTATGATAAACATGAATTGCATCTGCAGCATCTTTTTGAATTGTCCATGCATTTAAAGAATCAGCAGTTGTTGCAACACCTTCACCATTTGAGAATAAAGTTGAAACACCTGTTTGAGTAGAATTAAACCAAAATTCCAAAGTAAAATCCATTTCTTTATTAATAGGAATATTACCAGAACTTATTTTAATATTATCATTACTTGTGCTTGTAAATTGAACAGCATTTCCATTAGGATTTACTTCCCAAGTTGCTCCGTATATATCGGCATTACGGCTTCTGATGTCGTCTTTTGAAACAACTCCATCTGCTTCATCCATTTTCCAATTGTAAAGTAAGCCTGACTGATTTCCGCTTAATACTTTATTTATTGTCGTTGTAATTTCAGTAATAGTTCTTATTTTATTCCATAATCTTATTTCGTGTATATTACCATTTAAAAAATTAGTGTTTGATGGTAATGCTTTACCAAATACTAATTTTCCAGAACCTGTATAATCAACTAAAAAGCTATTATTTGTTCCAGCTAATACCCCGTTAACAAATAAGCTAACGTCTGAGTTAGTGTAATCATAAACAACCGCATAATGATGCCAATCTGCAGTTAAACTAATAGGGTTAGTTGATAGTGCTGTTTGATTTCCCAAACTAAATTTCAATTTATTTGAAGCATCAAAACCTATAGTCATTCTTTGAATTGGATCAGAACCTTGGCTTATAACAGTTTGTTCGGATCCTGTTGGGTTAAACTTAGCCCAAAATTCAAACGTAAAAGATCGTTTTTGAATACTTACTCCTCCTGATACCTCGGCATAATCAGCAGTACCATCAAAATTTAAACTTTCACTATGGCGAATTGCTGTTTCGTTTAACACACCCCTAATATCAAATGTTGAATTTGGATTTGAAATAGGAGCATAATTTAAGCTACTAATATCTATTGGCTCGTTAAACTGAATAGAGATATCATCATTTGGATCTAATATCCCATCACCAGGCGACGGGGTGCCAAATGGAGCAGGATTAACTCGATCCATCACACCTTGTAATACAGGAGAATACTTAACGGCATAACTACCATCTTTGTTATAACAATATGATTTTGCGCGAATTTCATAGTCTCCATCTGCATAAGATTGTGTTGTTACGGTCCATGTATATGGTGTATAAACTTGACCTTGTGGCAATGGATATAAAGTAGATGCTCCTGCAGCTATAGCAGCAGTTGACGATTTATAAAAATCTTGAATCTGCAACCATGCGCTTGAGTTACTTGGTTTAAATTCGAACCCAATTTTTTCAAACCCATAATTTGGATGTGCAGAAACTGGAACACTAGCATAATTAGTTCCTGTAGCTATTGCTGTAGTTGTTAAATTAGATAATGTATTTGTTATTGTAGAAACATAAGTATAAGTACCTGTTGACATTTGAATTGTATTGGCTACATCTCCATAATTATAATTATAGTTTTCCATAATAATATTAGCTAAACTATTATTACTATTATTTATAACAAAATTATTTGCAGGCGATGTAATTTCTAAATCAGTACAAGTTGGTATAAAATGTACACTTACATATGCTGTGTCTGCAATCTCTTCACTACAAGCTGAACTAAAAATTACCATTAAACTGTCATAATTAATTTCAATTGGTCCACGCTCAATAGTTAATGTTTTTATTATTGAACTACCGCTTGGAATATTAAATATATCATTTGCATTTTGACCATCAATTTTACAAACTGCGCCATTTGGATTACTAACACTAGCTACTCTAACCTGCAAATCAATATCATTATTTACTGTTATAACACTTTGGTTACTTAAAACTAACTGATAAACCGCTGCTTGATTTGAAGGTATGTTAATTTGACTTGGCGGTGTTATTGCAATATTTGGAACCTCGCGTTGCTCTGTAGCATTAGCAATAGTTGCATAACCTGAAGAGTTATATGAGTGCGAGCTAATATACCCTGTTGGATTTGCCGGATTAAAATAGTGACAAACAATTGCATCTTCATAAGGACACATGGTTCGTCCACCTCTCGTAATAAAAATATTACTTAATCCATAACGATAAACATCAACACTCATGATGTCTCCAGGATCACCATCAGTTAATGTATATTCCAGTGAATTAGTAGTTACATTTGTGGTTGAACTGCCCTCCGTATTTCCTTCTGTAAATGACACATGAGGACTAAAACTAAAGCCTATTCCTGCTATATTGGCACCTATAGTAGCAGCTAAAGATTGGTCAACAGCAACTTCATATGATTTAGAATCCGTGTCTTCATTATCTGTTTGATAAGAATTATTTACAACTGCCGAACCTAATGAAAAATTATCTAATAACACAGGTGGATAAACAGTAATTGTTGGGCTATCTGTCAGTGGATCTAGATAATCTGGATTAGCAATTACTGTTGGCGTATTGTTAGAATTTATTGCCATGTATTTTTCTTTTTCGTTTTGAGCTAAGGTTTGTTTCCAAATTGCAATTTGACTATTTATTAATCTTACAGTATCTGATTTGTATTTTTTATAACCTCTAAAAGTATAGGATTGACCAGTTGTATCTGCCTCATCGTAAACGGCTGGTGTTGTTGAACTGGGAGATGCCCATAACGGATCATCATTATTTGAAGCAAATAATGAGTGAGTAGATGCAGCATGAACTGTATAATAAGGTCTTGAAACTAAGATAGAATTTCTTAATGCTTCCAATGTTGGGATAACAACTGTTTCAATTTCGTTTTGAGTATAAGAAAAACGAGTTTTTACTCCATTTGGAGCAATTGCAAAGCTTGTTGTTTTGGCCATTTGCTTTCCGTTGATTATTTGGCCAAAACACCTGCCTGCACAAGCTGATACATCTATCATCTCAATGCTACCTGCTTGACCTTGAAGCCAATTTCTTGAGCGACCAATAAATATATCTGCAGGTGCTCCTACGTTATCAGCATCATCACGAGTGCTTACTGCATAAGAAGATGTTATTGTTTCTGTCATTGATTTTTCTGTATCATAACTTGTAGACACGTTTAATCCTAATGTTACATTGTTATCTACATCAATACCAGTTGCATAACCTAGCCCAACCATAGCTTGGGTTCCAAGTAAAAGTGAAGTTTCTAAACCTGTTGATGAAGAAAAGTTTGTGCTAATGCTTGTTGACTTTGAAACAGAACTACCTGTACTCCAAGTTGAGGAACTTCCCGAGCCCGGAGGGTCACGTAAAATAAAATCTACTGTTTCGGGGCCTTGTGTTGCAAGTCCTACACCTGTTACTCGTTGCCCATAAACATAAGCATGAAAGTTTTTGTTTGATGGAGTATTAGTTTCGTTTGGATACCAGTAATCTGTTGCTGCGCCATCAGGAATTACTGAAATTTGGATGTTTTTTGTGTAACTTAAATTTGGTAAGCCGGAAATAGTACTTAGATTGGGCAATCCACAAGCAAAGGTATAAGTAGCTACGCCATTGGTAAAATTTAAATTAGCATTGGGATCAGCGCCATTAACCATCTCATTAGTCACAACTATATCTCCACTCAATAATACAGTATCCTTTGATCCATTATCTGTATTAGTATATATTTCGTTTACAAAAATATTAAAAGCATACGTTCTTCCTTGCTTAAATACTGGCCAATCCAATTTTCCCCAACCATAATTTCCTAAAGTGGTTGTATTTGTTTCAACGGGCCTGATTGCAATTTTATTTCCAACAAAATACAAAGTATCTTCGCCATGTAAAATGGACCCATCTCTGTTTCTTACATCTATTAAGGGTTTATTTCTATAAATAAAATCAACTCGTTTATTATAATTCATTGAATCTATGCGAACTATTCCTCCAAAACTATCACGCAACGTATCTTTAGATTGCAATGGGTTTAAACTATTTGTTAAATCTATTACTAAACTTGTGTTTGATAATTTAGATTTCCCAATGACCACTGAGTTTGTTATAACATAAGCAGAATCAAGTGCATATGCTAATGGAGGAACTTTCAATTTATATTCACCCGTAACGGAATTAGTTACTACACCAACAGTAAAACATGGTGATCCTGTTATCGGCGTTACGAATCGCAAACGTGCATTACCTATATTATTAATTGATCGGCCTAAACCAGGTGCTTTATCGGCTTCGACTTTACCTCCAACTACGCGCCCAACTATGGTTACTAATGTACTATCAATAAATGTAATATTACTTTTTGGGCCTTGAAAATTCCAATCACCGGTTTGGGGAAAACGGCCAACTTCCATCGTATGGTTATATAATTCAACAGATACTGAGTGAAGACCAATTGGAACAGAAATGCTAAACGTTCCAGCAGAAGTTGTTACAGCTTGCTGTCCGTTAATTACTACTGGCAGTCCATCAATTTTTAATCCAACATTAGGTACCGGACATGTAGTGTTTTTATAAAAAAGTGTTCCTGAAAAAGGGAATGATGAAATATCGGTGAAATCTTGATTATTATAAACTTGAGCGCCATCCCCTATATAAACAGAACGTGAATTTGGAGAAAACGAATGTGTTAAATATTGCGGTACTAAATTAAAATTTTCTCCGGTTCCAATAAATCTAACACCTGATACGTTATAGTTTCCTAAGGCATCTGTAACCCCAAAATATCCTAATTGTGAGCTTGTTGGTCTATTATTACTCCAATTAACTAAACCAGACATTAAGCCATGATTACTATTAAATAAATTACCAACTTTTGATGGGTCATAAGCAAAAATGCCGGTTGCTTCATCAAAATGTAAATTACACTTGAAGTTTGTTTCATCGCCATTTAAAATACGATTTGTTTCTATAGATATAATAGAATCTGGCTGAGCTTGACCTACTAAACGAAACTCATCCATTAAAAAACTAGAAGTTGCGTCACCAATTACTAATGCGTTAGTATTATCATCTATATTACCAGCAGCAACAACGCTGCCTGTTAATATACCGTTAGCAAATAATTTAAATGTACTTCCATTATATACTAATGATACATGGCTCCATTGGCTATTAGTAAAAGTTGATAATGGTGTTGTAATAGTTTTAGCGGCGCCTCCAATGAAAATACTGGCGCTATAATTTGAGCCAGTATTTTTAAACTCAAATGCATTTGTTTTTTTAATAACGCTACCACTAATAGATGTAGGGTTTAACCAAAACTCACAACGCATTTGCGCTCCCGGTTCTAGTTTTACATCATCATTAATGGTTAACAATCCTCCATTACCAAAGTCTAATGAACTACCAACGTTAGCACCGCTAGGCTGAATAAAAACCTTAGCTCCATTAACAGCTACAGCTCCAGTATATTCAATGTGTCCACTCAATAAACCAGTAGGGTTTCTAAAACCAATGTCGGAACTAATATTAGTAAGAATATCGGTGCCATTACAGTTTTTTACACCAACAATTGTATAACGGTAAAATACACGGGCATCAGCAGTATTATCAATAAATAATGAGCTTGCTGGTCCCGTACTAGTAATTTGTATCGAATCAAGGGTTGTTCCTAATTGTTTTCGATAAATTTTAAACACATCAATATTTATACTATTATTATTGCTCCAACTTAACTCAACTCTGTTACCAAAATAACCTTTTGAAGCCGTAAGTTTTTTATTAGTATTATTAAAAGTGCTTGCTAAACTTGGTGGTGGTAGTGTTGCTGTTGCAGAAGTAACGGAGATTATTCCACTTTGCACGCAACTGTTATATACTCTAATTTTATAGGTATATAATCTACAAGCTGCAGCCGCATCATCAATATAGCTAGTAGAATTTGCATTTACGTCTGTTGTCACTGTATTTCCAAGATCATCGGTGCGCACAACAGCATATTTGGTTTCATTATTAGCTACATCAATCCAACTAATGTTTATAGATGAAGTTACTGTGTTAGTAACAGCCGTTACGTTTGTTGCAGGTAATGGGTCTGCTGGCGATATACCAACTACTGCAGCTGTATCAGATGGGTATCCGCAATCGTTTTTTGCTACTAGTTTTAATGTATAATAGGTCCCACGGTTTATTGCTGTTTCGCTTTTAAGCCTAGCGCTTCCAACAATTGTAGAGGTGGATAATGAAAAATTTGTCTGATTATATTTTAAATAAGTATAATTATCTACAGCAACACCATTAGGCTGGCTCCAATTCATTTCAATTAATGTGTTACACTTGTTATCGGAAGCGCTAAAAGGAGATGGCTGTGAAGGAGGTAGTTTTAAACTGCCAGCAGATACGTTTGAAGATGCGCTCGAACGATAAGCGCCATCAGAATTACCTACCGAAGGATTGGTTAAATCGTTGTTCCATAAAATAGTTTTTACTGTATAATTATAGGTATTTCGAGGTTGTAAAGCGGGAGATGAATCTACAAAACGGCTAGTGTCCCCATCAACAATTCCTACTTTAACTCCATCTCTGTAAATAACGTTTCTGTAATTTTGAGCATCTCCACAATTGTATTGCGAGCTCCAAGTTTGAACAGGATTTTGCCAATTTAAGGTAACTTTACCGCATTGATTTGTTGTTGATGTTAAAGCAAATGGTGCGTCAATAGCATTAATTGAAACATTATACTCTAAATACTGCAACTGCGCCAACGAACAATCAGAATCATCAGTGACATTGTATTGTCTATAATGTTTATAAATACGAATTGACATTGAGTTACCTTGCACTGCTTCTTCTGGGAGATTTGCAATTGCAAAGTTAATTCCTTCATCAAAACCTCCACCAGTGGTTCTATAGTAACCAATATCTTTATATCCACCACTAACGCCATTACCATTTGTTAAAGAAGCATCATAATTAGGCGGTTGAAATTTTGCAAATTTCATTGTATTATTTAGAAAATTAAAATTTGCGTCATATGATTTACAAACTCCTTCATCCTCATAAGTAGCATAAGAGAATGCGGCACCAACAGTTCCATTTATTTTATTATCAATATTTCCAACTTTTCTTGTAATGCCATCTTTACCATCAAAACCGTGAAAATAAAGATAATTAGTTCCTGCACTAGAAGGGGTTGTTACAACATCAAAATCATTTGGAAGCGTTCCTCCTCCTGGAATTGCCGAACCTGGCGTTCCTGCGTTTCCTATATAAGACAAATTGCCAGCTTTTCGAATCGTTAATAGGTTTTTCCAAGTACCAGCAATTTTAACATAGATATAAGCTAAATTTAAATCATAATATCCATTAGTGTTTGAAGCGTTTAATGAAACTTTTAAAACTCCGTTACACTTATCGTATATACAGTAATTTGTTTTACCGCTATCAACAAGCACCTTAGGGCATTGGGTTAAATAATATGGTAAAGATCCCTCATATTCTAATTGCGCAATAGATCTGTTGCTAGCAACTAACATTAAAATTGTGCTTATGCGAATAAATAATTTTGTTTTCATATATATTTTGTTTATTTAATTGTCATATTGTTTATTCAGTATCATTATTAGTTAATCCCTTTTGGGAATGAATGATATATGATATTTTAAGTAGTTATTTGAGATTTAAAAATTATACTATTGATTATAAACGTTAATTTTTTATTTAAAACGCGAATTTAAGTTAAATAACAATAGCATTTATAACTATGGGGTGAGTAACCTCCCTTTGTGGGTGAATGACATAATTATTTATTAAAAACTATCGTATCTCAATTATTTAGTAAAAAAACAGGTTCTAATTTAATACAGATTTGTTTTTTTAAAAAAGTAAAATATATAAGTTTACATTTACTTATATTTTTAAAATAACATACAGCATGAGAAAAACATTTATTTACCTATGTATTGCGCTAACACTATTTGTTGGCGCCATTAGTTTCTTTTATCCCCCTATATTATGGGCTTATGTTTTTATAGTTCCTATTGTATTATTAGGAATAAAAGATATGATTCAGAATCAGCATAGCTTAATTCGAAATTTTCCAGTTGTTGGACGCATGAGATGGTGGGCCGAATGGATGCGCCCTAAAATATATCAGTATTTTATTGAATCGGATACTGATGGCGCACCATACAATCGTCTAAGTAGGAACGTAATATATCAGCGATCTAAAAAAGCAACAGACTCTACACCGTTTGGTACACAATTAAATGTTTATGAAACAGGCTACGAGTGGCTCAATCATTCTATTTCGCCTTTACCCTTAGAGGATGGGATGCATGACCCAAGAGTTACAGTTGGTGGTCCTGATTGCAAGCAACCCTATGCAGCAAGTATTTTTAATATTTCAGCTATGAGCTTTGGATCGTTAAGTAAAAATGCCATTATGGCGTTAAATGGTGGTGCAAAATTAGGTGGCTTTGCACACAATACTGGCGAAGGTGGTTTAAGCCCCTATCATTTGTTACCAGAGGGCGATATTATTTGGCAAATTGGAACAGGATATTTTGGATGCAGAAATGCAGATGGAACTTTTAATTCACAAGCGTTTGCAGAACGAGCCGTATTGCCTAATGTAAAAATGATTGAAATAAAATTATCTCAAGGTGCAAAACCAGGCCATGGCGGTATTTTACCGGCAGCAAAAGTTACAGATGAGATTGCTAAAATACGTTTGGTTGAAAAAGGGAAAGATGTGCTTTCTCCTTCTTATCACAAAGCATTTGGCACACCCTTAGAATTGCTTTATTTTATTAAGCAATTAAGAGATTTAAGCGGTGGGAAACCAATTGGTTTTAAACTATGTATCGGGCAAAAAAGTCAATTCATTGCCATTTGTAAAGCTATGGTGCAAACAACCATAATGCCCGATTTTATTACCGTTGATGGTGGAGAAGGTGGTACAGGCGCTGCGCCTTTAGAATTTAGTAATTCAGTTGGTATGCCGTTGCGTGAAGGTTTAGCATTTGTATATGATGCGCTAAATGGTTTTGGTTTAAAAAAACATATTAAAATAATAGCTTCAGGAAAAGTGCATACAGGATTTGATTTAGTAAAAAACTTCTCTCTAGGAGCCGATATGTGCAGTGCTGCAAGATCTATGATGATGTCGTTAGGTTGTATTCAAGCATTAGAATGTAATACAAATACTTGCCCAACTGGCGTTGCTACACAAAATCCAAATTTATTTAATGGATTAGATGTTAATTTAAAAAAAGTGCGAGTAGCAAACTTTCAACATGAAACAGTTAAAGCAGCAGTAGAATTAATGTCGGCAGCTGGAATTAAGCATCCTGATAATTTGCACCGCTCACATATTTATAGACGAGTAAGTGCAAATCAAATTCAAACCTATGCTGAATTATATCCGTATTTATTAAAAGGTTCTTTGTTGGAAGCACCATACCCTCAAGGTTGGGAATTTGATTTAATGCAAAGTAAGGCAGATACATTTGATAGCGCTATAAAATATCATTAGTACTATTTTTTAATGCGGTGTTTCATCATTTTAATGGAACGCTGATAACACAAATTATTATGATTAGAAAGGAATTAGGGCAAGATTGCTTCTTCGTTCCTCAT
Organism: uncultured Bacteroidota bacterium; assembly: GCA_903834765.1. Lineage (GTDB taxonomy): Bacteria > Bacteroidota > Bacteroidia > B-17B0 > Aurantibacillaceae > UBA4416. The sequence goes on along the minus strand of CAILKE010000019.1, from coordinate 18,746 downwards.
CGCAATGACGCAACGTTTTTAAAGCAACCTCATTACGACAAAGCAGTTAAACACAAAACCTATTTTGCATTTATCTTTTTGCCGTAAGTTGGAATCATCGTTGATAATTTTTCTTTAGTAGCCGCATCCAACGTAAAACAAGTTTCAATAACATCTAGCATGACTTTAACAGAAGTTGCTGCTCCTGGACTAGCACCAAGCAAACAAGCTAAACTCCCATCTTTGGAAGTAACCAGCTCAGTACCAAATTCAATCACCCCTTTACCATTAACTCTTTTTATCACTTGAACTCTTTGCCCTGCTACAGATGTTTTCCAATCCTTTGGATTTGCGTTTGGATAATACTCTTTCAATACTCTAAACCTTCCTGCTTTAGATTTAAACAATTCCTTCATTAAATATTTTGTTAAGCCTAAATTACGCGCACCAGCATCAAGCAATACACCTATATTGTTAAATCTAATTGACTTAAAAAAATCTGTCCAACTTCCATGTTTCAAAAATTTGGTTGACATGCCAGCATACGGACCAAAAAGCAAACAGTTCTTTCCATTAATAGTTCTTAAATCTAAGTGAGGTGTAGACATTGGTGGAGAGCCCACACTTGGCCTACCATATACTTTAGAAAAATGTTTTGCAACTACTTGTTGGTTATCACAAATTAACCATTCGCCCGAAACAGGAAACCCAGCATATCCTTTTGCTTCAGGAATTTCAGATTTTTCTAATAAAGTAATTGCAGCTCCACCTGCTCCAATAAAAACAAATTTTGTTTCAATTTTTGTTATTTCGTTAGTAATTAAATCTTTTTGAATTACGTTCCATTTGTTACCTATTTTATATAAATCAATTACTTCGTGGTTTGTATTTACATCAACTTGATGTTTATGGAGGTTCTCAATAAAATACTTTGTAATTTTACCATAATCAATATCGTAGCCATTATGCACAGTTATTGCACAAGGAGCCTTACTATCTCTGCCCTCCATCATTAATGGTATTTGTTTCAAAAGATCCTCGTTTGTAGAGTAATATTCTAAATCATTAAATTCAGATGATTTGGTCATCGTTTCCCACCTTCTAAGCAAGTAATCCACATTTTTTTCACCAGTTACAAAACTTATATGTTTTGAGACAGTGTAGATATCAGATTTTATTTTTCCACTAGCTATTAAGTGTTGCCAAAACTCTTCAGATTTTGAAAATGCTTTATGAACATTGATGGCTTTTGATATATCAATGTTGCCATGTTCATCTTCGGGCGTATAATTTAATTCACAGTAACCAGAATGCCCTGTACCAGCATTATTAAGACTTGAAGAACTTTCTTGCGCGCCACTATTTCTTCGCTCACTTATTTGAATTTTCCAATCTGGAAAAAGTTCCACTAGAAGCGTTGCAAGCGTGGTGCTCATTATACCCGCGCCAATTAAAAAAGCATCTGTTTCTGTTTTTTTGAGATGGTTATATTTTGAATCCTTCATGTTTAATATTTTTAAAACTAATTTAAACGAAATAATAATCAGTTGAGCGTTTTGGGGTGAGTAACCTAACTTTGTATGTGAATGACTTCAAACTTAATATAAATTATTAAAAATTAAAAAAATCATAGAAGTTGTTAATTTAAAAAAAAGTGAAACTAAAGATGTTGTTTTAATCAAAATTAAGTTGATTACCTCTGGAAACAGGTATTTCAATATCACCTATGAAAACGCTTTTTGCTTTTGTTTTAGTAATTTTACTTTTGTTTACTAAATATGAGCGATGAGTGCGATGAAAATAATTGTTTGGTGCTTTTTCAATAAACCATTCTAATGTATTTCGAATAGTATGTTTTGCATCGGTTGTAAAAATATGAATATAATTATCATCGCTTTTAATAAATAAGATTTCATCAAAAAAAAGTTTAATATTTTCGTAACCATTCTTAATAAGTAAAAAAACATCTTTGTCAAAAACAGTTTTTTGTTGAACTAACTGTATAGCGGCATAAACATCTAACTCCTTTATTGGTTTGGTAATGTAGCCTGAAGGTTTAGTATCAATAGCTTTTGCAATAATCTCTTTATCTGAATGAGCAGATATAAATATAAAAGGAATTTTATATTTATCATTAATTTCGTTTGCTATTTCAATGCCATCTAATTCACCTTTCATTCTAATATCTAATAAAACGAAATCAGGCAAAAAATTACTAAGTAATAAAAGGGCTTCCTTTTTATTATGAGCAAGTTTAACGTAAGAATAATTAAAAGATAAAAGAATGTCTTTTATAAATTCAGAAATCAAAACTTCATCTTCAACTATTAATATTTTTATTTTACTATTCATTTTTTATAAACGGAATTTTAAAAGTATACTTTATTCCATTATTGTTTTGATATTCGTAATTGCCTTCAAGTTGTCTCGAAAAAATATCTATTAATCGTATCCCAATACCAAGCGTTTTTTGTTCTTGATTAATACCAACCCCATTATCCCAAATACAATAATAAATCATTTTTTCTTCTTTCGCATATTTTAAAGTAATATTAATAACAGGAAATTCAATCCCTTTAAATGCATGTTTTATAGCATTACTAATTATTTCAGAGGTAATCATTCCTAGGGCCACGCAATTATTTATATTAAATTTTACAGGTTCTACATCTAATTTAAATTTTATAGGAGTAGTTATATCCAAAAACAATTTATTTAATTCAACAATTAATTCATTTATATAATTGTTAAGATCAATATATTCTATTTTTTCTTTATTCAAAAGCATCTTATGCACCATCGTCATGGAGTTTATTCTTCGATAAGTGTCTTTTAAAACAGCCTTGTTGCTTTCGTTTTTAGTTGCTTGTATTTGCATTTGAATAATGGCACCCACAGATTGTAAATTATTTTTTACACGATGGTGTATTTCTTGCATTAATGCAATTTGTTCAGATAAAGAAAGTTTTAATTCAAAGGTTCTATCTTCTACAATACTTTCTAATTTTTCATTTTGTTTTTTAATTATTTTAGTCCTATACTGAATTATTAAAGCTATTATCAAAATTAAAAAAAGTAAATTAATGATAATAAACCACCATGATTTGTAAAAAGGTTTGAAAACAAAAATTGGAATACATATTTCGTTTTTATTCCATCTACCATCAATACACTGTGCTTTAATCTTTAGCAAATAATCACCATAAGGTAAATTATTAATTTTAATCATTTCATCTTTTTGGAAAATCCATTCTGAATTATATCCTTCAATTCGATAAGCGAATAAATGCTCCTCTTCTTCAAAATCTAAAAGCTTGACAACAATTGTGACGTTATTATTTTCAGATAATATTAGTTTTTTTTGTTTTTTAAAATCTATAGTATAATCTTCTTCTTTATTTAATTTAAAATTATATTGACTTACATTATCTATAGCGAATGGATAATTTTTTTCACTTTCTTCATTAATAAAATCTTTAGGATTAAAACTTGTTATACCGTTTAATCCTCCAAAAAAAATCTTACCATCCTCGGCAATAAAACTTGAAGATCTGTTAAACTCGTTGTGAGTAATTCCAGCTTTTTCAGAATATATTTTTGCTTTAAACGTTGCTTTATTAAATTGTGCTAATCCAAAATCAGTACTAATCCACAATTTTGCAAAACTGTCTGCTTCAATTCTATACATTGTATTTGAAAGAAATCCATTTGAAAAACCATATTGTTCAAAAATATTTTTTGTTTTATTCCAAGAAAAAAGTCCGTCATTAGCTGTTGCTATCCAATACAAACTATCTCTGTCAATATACACATCATTAATGCCATCAAAAGGTAAATTTAATTTTATTAAGTCTAAATAGATGTCTGAAATTTCTCCTTTGCTATTAATTTGAAATACACCATTGCTAGCAATGGCGAGTATTTGATTTTTCTTTAATTTTATAAAACGATAAACTAATTTTGGAGAAGTGAAACTATTAGATTTTACATTGGTTACCGTGTTTGTTTTTTTGTTATAAACAGACAACCCTGCTGTGCATCCCAACAATAGTTGGTTGTCATTTAACTCCTCAATTGACCAAATTTCTTGATTATTTGATTCAATCTTATACTCTAATGTTTTTTTTAATAAGTTATATTTATATAATCGAAATGAACCAATCCAAAATTCATCCTTTATTTTTTTTATCGAAAAGTTTTCCTTTATTGGTAAGGTTTCAATACTATTATCATTTTTAATTGCGAAGAAATCAAATAAAGATCCCATTAATAAATCTTTTGAAGCGTAAATTCCTCTTGTAGATAAATTAGCTGCTACTGCAAATTGGTTATAATCAAAATTCTTTCTAAAATTTATTTTCTTTAAATTCACTTTTACAATTCCTTCAGTTGTGCAAAACCAGTAATTCCCTATCAAATCTTTAAATGCTGAGATGACTGAAGAACTCATTATTTTAAGATCTCTTCTGTCAATATCTCCTTTTTTCGTATTAATTTTTAAAACATCATTTTCATTTATTTTAAATTCAATTTCAGAAAAAAGATGTTGACCGTATATATAATTTCTTGGATATAAAAATGGGTAATTCTGATTAGTTAAAGAATCTAGTTTTTTATATGCTCCATCAAAATTAACCTGATAATATTGTTTTTTTTCAATTGAATCGTTTTTATAAATGGTATAGCCATGTTCATTTCTATAAACAAAAAATGACCAATGATCAGGATATAAAACTATCGTACTATCATTAAATATTAATAAGGATTGCTTTGTAACATCTACAGATTTTAAATATGGGGAAATAATCAATTTTTGAACGTTTCCATTCTTTTCGAATTTCCCAGTTTTTATTAAATGATTTTCTTTATAGATGAATTTTAATTTTTGATCTAAAAGCCATGATTTAATTGAAATTTTTGATGAAAAGAAAACAGTATAAAATGCTTTAGGGTAAAAATAAATTCCATTATTATTAAATGATTTTTTAACTGAGTTTATTTGCTCTTCTTTAAAAGGCGCATCAGGATAATAACTTGCAAAAGACTTTACTTTTAAGGTATTAATATCCATCACATCAATATGTAATAATGTGTCTTTGTTTTTTGAGTTTTTTTTATCGTAAATAATTATTACGCCGTTATTACTATCAAAATATAATTCAGAAATATCTCTACCCCTTAATCCATCATTTTTTTGATTAAAAATTTTGAATTTTTTTCCATCAAATCGACAAAGTCCATTTTTTGTTCCGAACCATAAAAAACCAAATTTATCTTGAATTCCGCAATTAACAGACCTTGTTGGAAGACCATCAGCGTATGTGTAAAGTCTTTTTTCTATTGAAAATGAATTATTTTGTGCCTTAATAGTGAAAACCAAACTTAACATTAAGATGATAATCATGAAAATAAACCGCCTTATTAAAATTATTTTTTTCAAATTATTTTTTTTAATTAAATAATGGTGAAAATTACCAACATACATTTGTAACATGATAAATTCAAGATATCCTGTCTCTATTGCTTAAGTTGGTAATTGATAATAATCCAAATCTAATGATAATAGATTAATTATCAATTAGAATAATAAAAATACTGTCACTCCAATTAATTTTTACTTTCAAAACCATATATTCCTAAAATTGGAAAATAGTTTTTAAAAGTTTGCTTTCTATTCATTGGAAATTGTAATTAACCAAATTATTAACGTTTACCATTTTTTATGTTCGATCTAGATAAAGGTTTCGATTGAATTAAAAATGTATTAATCTTCAATTACTACAGAAACCCTATCAACAGGTCCATTCATCGGGGGTAATAGTTTAATAACAGTTACCTTTACATGGATTAATTGTGGAAAGGTTTTTTTAATATTGTCATAAATACGCTTAGCTACATGCTCAATTAATTTAGATCGGATCGCCATTTCTGCTTTACAAATATTAAAAACGGAACAATAGTCTATAGTTAAATTTAAATCATCTTTAATGGCAGCTTCATTGAAATCAATTACCATTGATACATTAATAGTATATTCCCCTCCTACTCTTCCTTCTTCTTCTAGGCACCCATGAAATCCATATAAATTAATTCCATCAATATTAATTGTATTTTTCATTTATTTTAATTCTGAATAGTTATTTCTCCTCTTAAATCTGTCTCTAATAACACTTTCGATTTTGCTACTGATAATTTTTTTCCTAATACAAACATCAATTTAGCAATGGCACTTTCAAATGTAATATCAAAGCCGCTAACTACACCAATTTTTTTCAAGAGACTACTTGTTTCGTACATGCCTTGTATAACTCTTCCTTCTGCACATTGCGTTACATTATAAATAATAATGCCTTTATCAATTGCTTGTTTTAATGCAGAAGTAAACCATTCTTCGGTACTTGCATTTCCAGCTCCATAAGTTTCTAAGATAACTGCTTTAATACCTTCTGTATTTAAGATTGCCAAAGTAATTTTTTTACTTAATCCTGGAAATAATTTAAGCACAGCTATATCATTATCTAAATGCGTATGCACAATTAATTGTTTCTTTGAAGGTTTTAATAACGCTGCTGTATTATATTTAATATCTACACCTGCTTCTGCTAAGGCAGGATAATTTGGCGATTTAAAAGCATCAAAATGTGCAGAATTGTATTTATATGTTCTATTACCACGGTATAATTTATATTCAAAATATACACAAACTTCGGTTACTATTGGTTTATTTTTGATAAGTGATGCCGCAATTTCAATAGCTGTAATTAAATTTTCCTTACCATCAGTTCTGATTATTCCGATTGGTAACTGTGAACCCGTTAATACTAATGGTTTTGCTAAATTCTCCAACATAAAACTCAACGCACTCGCTGTATAGGCCATCGTATCAGAACCGTGTAATATTACAAAACCATCATACAATTTATAATTATGTTTAATAATTGTAGCTAATTCTACCCACACACCTGGATGCATGTTACTCGAATCAATAGGCTTAGCAAAGGATATAGACGATAAGTTAATATCAAATTTTTCTAATTCGGGTATTTGCTTACTTAATGCTTTAAAATTGAAAGGTTTCAATTCACCAGAACGAGGATCTTGCATCATGCCAATGGTGCCACCGGTATAGATTAGAAGGACTGAAGGTTTTTTCATAATAATGATAAAAGAAAAAAGACTAAAAAGATTTGAAACAAACTGTCTCTAAAATCCCTTTAGCCTTTTAGTCTATTTTGTCTTTAACTTAAAACGGTAAATCGTCAGCGTCAGAAATACTGCTGTTAAATACAGGAGCAGATGTGCTTTCACTCATCCCTGAATTATTATTTTGAGCTGGAGCTGATGATTGAGAACCACTCACTTTTTCAATTTTCCAAGCTTCTAATGTGTTGAAAAATTTAATTCCTTGAGGTCCGTTCCACTCACGTCCACGTAAGTTAAATTGAACTTTTAATTCATCACCTTCGTTAAATTGATCGATTAAAGAACATTTATCCTGAGTTATTTGAAAACTAACGTGTTGAGGATACGGCGTGCTTAAATCAGTTGATAATACGAAATCTCTTTTTTGAAATTTCTCACTTACTTTTTGAATGTCGCCCTTTAGCTTTAATTGTCCTGTTACTTCCATGATATATATTTATGTTTATTGATTACAGTTTGATTTACAAATTTACAATAGTTCATATAAATTATAAAAAAAACTTAATCACAATACATGTATATTTTGAACAATTTTTTAAAATGAGTGAAATATCTCCTCTATCCCAAATACAAATAACAGAAAATGGTAATTAATAAAATACCAATGGCATCTAGCACTAGGCCTACCTTAAACATATCTTTCATATCAATGCGTTTGGTTCCAAATACAATGGTATTAGCAGCTGTAGCCACAGGCAACATAAAACCTAAAGAAGCAGCAAACGTGGCTGGAATCATGAGTAACAAGGGTGGTAAATCCAAATCTTTTTGCAAAGCAATCATAACAGGTATTGCCAATTGGATACTGGCAATATTGGATGCAAACTCACTAATAATGGTCACAATAATACAAATACCAAAAATAATAAAGATAATAGGCACGCCTTTTAAAGCTACTAAACAATGAGCTAACCAATCGCTTAAGCCTGATACATCAAAGCCATAAGCCAAAGCAAAGCCACTGCCAAACATTAAAATAATATCGTAACGTATTTTTTTAGCGTCTTCCCATTCTAATAAGGCTTCTCCTTTATTTTGTTTACTGGGAATTAAAAACAATAATAAAGCCGCTGCAATTGCCACTGTGGCGTCATCCACTAATTTTGGATTTGCAAATAAATGATTCCATCCTCTGAAGGTAAATGTTTCAAAGGCTATGTCGGAACGAGTAAACCAAAGAATCATACAGGTGAAAAACAACAGGCTTATCCACTTTTCTTCGTATGAAAATTTACCTAAAAGTGTATAACTATTTTTAAAATGATTTTTACCTAAATTAGTAATAGTTACTTTTTTCCGGAGATAATACAAGCGTAACACAAAAAAGGTACAAATCAAAAACAGCGCCGATAAAGGAAAGCCGATAGAAGCCCATTTAAAAAAATTCAAATCATTCTCTAAAGGAAATGCTTCTTTATAAGCTTTAAAAAAATACATATTAGGTGGCGTACCAACAGGAGTAGCCATTCCGCCAATAGTAGCTGCAAAAGCTAACCCTAATAAAATGGCTGCGGCAAATCTATTTTTGCTTTTTTCACCATGAATAAACTCATCGGTTTCACTTATAAGGGCCATAACAGCGCCAAACAACATCATTGTTGTAGCCGTATTGGAAATCCAATTACTAATCAAATACGTTGAAATCATTACGCCTAATAATATGTGATGTGGTTTGGTGCCAACAATAGATAAGATCTTAATAGCAATGCGTTTATGCAAATGCCACTTTTCAATAGCAAAAGCCAACATAAAACCACCTATAAATAAAAAGATGATACTATCTGTATATTGTTGAGCCACCGATTTGGTGTCTGCTATCCCCAATAAAGGGAGCATTAAAAAAGGAACTAATGCTGTTACGGCCAAATGAACGGCTTCGGTAAACCACCAAATACTCATCCATATAGCTATACCTGCCATAAGAGATACATTGGGATTAGCAGGATCTAAATTAGAAAATAACCAAATACAGATTGCGGCAAATGGTCCTAATAGAATAAAAATATATTTTGATAAATATTTTGGCATAAGCGAATAAACAAATTTAAGATTTTAACTTTACCAACAAATTAAAAGAAGTATGCGAATTATTTTTATGGGTACTCCCGAATTTGCAGTAGCAAGTTTAGATATATTAATACAAAACAAATATGATATTGTTGCTGTAGTAACAGTGCCTGATAAACCAGCTGGACGAGGGCAACAGCTTCAACAATCAGCTGTAAAAAAATATGCTGTTGAAAAAGGCTTAACAGTTTTACAACCTGAAAAATTAAAAGACGAACACTATATTGCAGAATTGAAAAAACTGAATGCTGATTTACAAATTGTGGTTGCGTTTAGGATGTTACCAGAAGTTGTTTGGAACATGCCGTCATTAGGCACTTACAATCTTCATGGTTCTTTATTACCAAAGTATCGTGGCGCAGCACCTATCAATTGGGCAATCATCAATGGCGAAACAGAAAGTGGCGTTACTACTTTTAAATTAAAACACGAAATTGATACTGGCAATATGTTGTTTCAAACTAAAACACCTATTACGCCAACAACGACAGCCGGCGAACTTCATGACAGCTTAATGCATATAGGTGCTGATTTAATTTTAAAAACCGTTAAAGCCATCGAAAGTGGCAATTACCAGTTAAAACCACAAAATGATACAGAAATTATTCATGCACCAAAATTATTTAAAGAAACGTGTAAAATAAATTGGGCACAATCTGTGGAAAAAATAAATAATTTAATTCGAGGTCTATCGCCCTACCCTGCTGCGTTTGCAGAATTCATTGATAAAAAAAATCAAACGGTTAGTATCAAAATATACAAAGCAGAAATCGAAATCAATTCACATCAATTGCAAATTGGAACTGTGATCAGTGATTTAAAGACTAACTTGAAAGTGGCTTGTATTAATGGTTTCATAAGTATCAATGAATTACAAATGGCCGGAAAAAAACGCATGCATATTGAAGAGTTTTTACGTGGCTTTAAAATAGATTCGGATTTTAAATTTATCTAATGGGTCTTATTGGCACATATATGTATGTATAAATAAACCTAAGTCTCATAATGCCTATCAATGATAGAAAAAGGTTAATTGCTGGTTGAAAACGCCTTATATGATAGAGTTACAGCCTACACTTATTAACAAAACGGCAATTTATAAACAAAACAAGCACTTTTTTATATAAAACACTTGACAAATAGGGATTTGCGCATACATTTGCTACATAATTAATTTAAAAATTTAACCCTTAAAAACAAAACAACATGAACAAAGCAGAATTAATCGAAGCAATTGCTAACACAACAAAAACAACTAAAGCTGATGCAGGTCGTGCATTAGATGCTACTATCGAAGCAGTAGCTAAAGCATTAAAAAAAGGAGATCGTATTTCTTTAGTAGGATTCGGTTCTTTTTCAGTAGCTAAACGTGCTGCTCGTACAGGTCGTAACCCTCAAACTGGTAAAGAAATTAAAATTGCTGCTAAAAAAGTAGTTAAATTTAAAGCTGGTACTGAGTTAGCTACTAACGTTAACAAAGGAAAATAATTAGGAAACTAATTAACATTTAACCCTCAAGCTTTGCTTGGGGGTTTTTTGTTTACCTGTTTTTCTAAAAATTAAAATCGTATTTTTACGTTTCAATGATAGACCGTCAACGCATAGAACCATTTTCAAAACTTGAATTACTTGCAAAACAAGTAGTAGAAGGATTCATTACAGGTTTACATAAAAGTCCGTTTCATGGCTTTTCAGTTGAGTTTGCAGAGCATCGCATATATAATAATGGAGAAAGCACTAAACACATTGATTGGAAATTATTTGCGAAGACAGATAAATTATTTGTAAAGCGTTACGAAGAAGAAACGAATTTACGTTGTCAGATTATTATTGATACTTCTCAATCGATGTTGTTTCCATTAGAAACGGCCAAAGAAAAACCTTTAAACAAATTATCATTTTCGGTTTATGCCGCTGCTGCCTTAATTGAGTTACTAAAACATCAACGTGATGCCATAGGCTTAACCTTATTTGATTCTGAGATACAGAAACACTTTCCAGCAAAAAGTAATCCTACGCAACAAAAGATTATGTATAGTGAGCTAGAAAATTTATTGGAACAAAAAACACTTACTGAAGTTTCTACAACAGAATCAGCAAAGGCTTTGAGTCAACTAGCTGAGATTATTCATAAACGTTCGTTGGTGGTTATTTTCAGTGATATGTTCGAAAACCAATCTCAATTAGATGATCTATTTTCTTCCTTACAACATTTGAAATATAAAAAGCATGATGTGATCTTATTTCATGTAACAGATAAAAAAATGGAATTGGATTTTGAATTTGAAAATCGTCCGTATCATTTTATCGACATCGAAACAAAAGAAGAAATTAAACTGAATCCTACACAAGTTAAGGAAATGTATCTTCAAAAAATAAATGAATATACTGAGGCTTTGAAACTTAAATGCGGACAGTATAGCATAGATTTTATAGAGGCTGATATCAATAAAGGTTTTGACGCTGTGCTTCAGGCCTATTTAGTCAAGAGGAATGCTTTGTTGAAATTAAGGTAATCGGACTTTTTTTAATCCTCCAAATTTTTGTAGGGAAATTAAATTCCAACCATTTGTTGTTTTTCGAAATCCCACAATTTAAGCTTAAAGCAAGCCATCACATCTTTTGGTTTCAATGATGTTTTTTTAGGATGTTGTAATTCTGGAATTGCTGCCATGGCTTCTGGTAAGCGGTAAAAAGGAATACGTGCATTTAAATGATGAATGTGGTGATAACCAATATTTGCTGTAGCCCAGCGCAATGGCCAACTCAATTCCATGTAGCTTGAAGAGTCTAAAGCAGCACCTTCGTAGGTCCATTCTTCGTTGCCCACAAAAGTAACGCCTGGAAAATTGTGTTGTGCATAAAAGGCATAAGCACCCAAAGCACCTGATATAAAGTGGGGAATGGCACATAAGAAAATCCATGTTTGCCAACCTAAAAAATAAAATACAGCTATCTGATAAGCAAAATGAAGTATCAATGCCACCAATGAATCAATATGTTTACTAAAGCGATTCATAATAGATTGAATACACATGCCATACATAAAGGCAAAGATGTAACCAAACAGAATTGTTAAGGGATGGCGAATAAATAAATAATACCTCTGTTCGCTTTTACTTAAAGTCACAAACTTTTGTTTAGTAAAAATTGGATATGAACCTATACTGGCACTAAATAACTTTGAATTGTTTTTATGATGATAATCGTGGCTTCTGCTCCAAATACCAGTTGGTGCCAATACATAAAAACCAAAAATGGTAAATATGAAAGTTGCTAAAGGTGATTTGTCTAATATGGCTTTATGCTGATGATCGTGGTAAATAACAAAAAAACGAACAATAGTAAAACCTGCGCCTATGCTGCAGAGTAGCTTAAATGTCCAATGGAAATTATAAATGGTTCCTACTAAAAACGAAATTAAAATAAAAAGTGTTGAAATTGTAAATACCCAACTTTTTGTTCTATTTTCTTTAGCGTATGGACGAGTTGCTAATATGAGTTGTTTACCGTGTAACATTTTGTTGTAAAGATATTATCTAAACCGAATTCCAGCAAAAAAGTTTAGAATGTTTTTCAATAATCTCAAAACAAATCTTTTTTTATCTCAAAAATACTTCTCGCTATTTGCTATAAATATTATAGTTCACACTAATACTACTAAAGTATGGGTTAGTTAGCTAAAAACTGATATTAAATTTTTACTAAAATTCTTAGTAACTCATTATATTTTACCAACCTCAACAATCTTAAACTCAGTTCTTCTGTTGATTGCATGTTCTTCTTCGCTACAATTCACATCACTTTTACAATGGTTTAATAAGCGAGTTTCACCATAACCTATTGCTTTTAATCGAGTTTTATCAATCCCTTTAGCAATCATATATTCAACCGCGGCTTTAGCTCGTTTTTCTGATAAACTTAAATTATAAGTATCACTACTTCTTGAATCTGTATGTGAACTTAATTCAATATTTAAGTTTTTATTAGTATTTAATATCGAGATAACTTTATCCAAGATATTTTTACCAGCATCATCAATTTTAAAATCGCCATAAGCATAATATAAATTTTCAATAATTGTAATAGATTCTTGTTTTTGTTTGTTTTTCATTTCCAAAACTTCCAACCAAGGATCATCCACTGTAAAATCACCAAAGGCTACTTTGTCAATGTCTAATAATTCAAAAACAAACTTGCCGTTTTTATCACGTTTAATTTCACGCACAACTCTCCCTCTTGAATCTGCTACTAAGATTTTTATTAAATTACTAAAACGAGGATCTGAATCATCCACACCAAATACATAATTCTTATCTGTTCCTAAATTTTTAAATGTAAACTTACCTTTATCATCAGTATTAATATTCTCTATCAAAGCAGAATTGTTTAAAATAGAGACTTTAGCATTGGTTAGCGGTTTTTTTTCTTGATCCAATAAATAACCATTCAGAGCCATAATTAAATCCTTATCATCCACTAATAAATCTTGAACGGATGTTTTATCGGTATTTAAAATAGTAAACTGGAATTTCCCTTTATTTCCTGCTTTACCAATTTTCACTTCTTTTCCTGACTTGTTTGTTAAAATGATTTTAGTATCAGTAGGAATATCACTATCATCAATTGATAAGGTATAATTTTGATCGATGGGTAAATTTTTAAAGGCAAAAGCACCAAACTCATTGGTTGTAGTTTCTTCAACAACATCACCAAACTCATTTTTAATTGTTACTTTTTTATTGGCTATTGGTTTACTAGGACTTTCTCCGTATAATAAATTACCAGCTAAGCTTAACTCATCTTCATTATACAAATCTGGTAATCCATTTGTGTTTACTGGCAAATTTTTGAATACAAACTTTTTAGTATCACCTTCTTTGTGAGTGATGCGAGCAATACTACCATTTTTATCAGCCAAGTAATATCGTGATTTATTTTTCAAATCAGTACTACTTTCGTCAACCTCAGCCATATAAACTTTTTCTATATCTAAGTTTTTAAATACAAAATACCCCTTATCGTTTGTTCTAGTTGAGTCCAAAATTCCCCCTTTTTCGTTTAGTAAATAAACTTTAACGTCTTTTGCAGGATTATTTGTATTTTCAGTTAATAATATGACACCATCAACAACAATTGATTTATTTGAGTATTTGAATGAATAGATGTCGTCGCTTCCTTTCCCTCCTATTTTGTTAGAAGAGAAATAGCCAGTACTATCTGATGAAAAGATAATACCAAAATCATCAGCAGTGCTATTTAAAAATAAACCTTCATTACGATTCAAAAGCCATCTGCCTTCAATAGTTTTGGCAGAAAAAATATCCAAATCACCAAATCCAGGTAAACCATTTGATGAGAAAAATAACATACCATCTTTTCTGATAAATGGAAATAATTCATCTCCACTAGTATTCACGTCTATTCCTAAGTTAATAGGTCTATCCCATGTATCTCCATTGCGTTTACACATCCAAATATCTTGTCCACCTTGGCCGCCTGGCATATCTGAGGCGAAATACAACGTATTGCCATCATAGCTTAATGATGGGTGAGCACAAGAATAATCATCGCTGTTGTATTGAAACGGGATAGCTTTGGTCCAATTTTTTCCTGAAGATTTAGTTAGATAGATCTTTGCTCTATTTACAAAATTTTTGTTGCGTTTATTTACTATGTAATTAATACGCGTAAAATAGGCAGTCTTTGTATCATTCGAAAAAGTGATAGGTCCTTCATGAAATTCGGTATTTATTTTATTTGAAAATAATTTAGATTTTGAAAATGTATTGTTTTTTATTTCACTTGAAAATACATTTAAATAGGGCTGATTATTAGTTCCTGATTCTTCAAAATCAATAACGTCAGTCACTTTTTCGCCTACATAAACTAATTGATTATTAAATAATGTCGGACAAAACTCTGCTCGTTTTGTATTAATCTCTTCTATGTTTTTTACAGTGTATTCCTTTGGTTTATTTTCCCAATATTTTATTTCTTGACAAGATTTAAGTGCATTCATTGCTTTTGAATCTGCTGGAAAATCTTTTAAATAGGTAGTAAACTGATCTAATGCTTCACTGTGCTTATTATTACTTTTTAAAACATTACCGTAATTATAATATGCATCTGCAGGCGCTTTCCCCATGGTCATAGCCTCTTTATAAAAATTTTCGGCTTTGCCGTAATCATTTAATATACGGTAACAATCTGCTAATTTGATTAACTCTTCTTGCTTATAAGTTGAATTCTTTTTTATGGCTTTTTCATAAGCAGGAATTGCATTTGCGAATTGCAATTTTTCAAAATACTTATCTGCTTTTTTCTTTTGGGCCAGCAAGATGCTTGCATTTAAAGTTAAAACGATAACTATATAGTTTGATAAATTCTTCATAATTTAATATGGGATAATTATTATAAATATCGAGGTGATAACATTTTTGATTTGAAAGTTTTGAAATCGAATCCAATCATAATTTCATGTCCAGACCCTAAAGCTCTTTGAGTATTGTTCATACTAAAATCATACGCGTAACCTAAGCGAAGTTTCTCAGTTACAAAGACTTGAATTAATCCTCCTAAAGTGCTTTCTCCTCTATAAAATACTCCAAGCCATAAACGTTGTTTAATTAAAAAGTTCATATTAACATCGCCACTAGTAATTCCTTTTACATGTTTGATCATTAATGTTGGATTAAACACAACATTTTCGCTCAATTTAAATCCTTTACTAATAATGAAAAATAAATGCGGACTTAAATTATAATTCAAATCATAAAAGTTAGTTGAATTTAAAATAGTAATTTTTTCGTTGTATATTTTAGCGCTATTGATATGAGTCGCACTAATTCCACAATAAAATGAATTTGATTTTAAGAATAAGCCAGCATCCAAATCAAAAACAGTATGCTGAGCCTGTGGCAAATAATTAGATGCTCCTTCATTTGGATTTTGGTAGGTTATTTTATTCCAATCGAAATTATAACTTACCATACCTCCGCGGATACCAAAAGATAGCTTTAGTTTATTCGTAATTCGTAAAATGTATGCAAAGCTACCATATACACCAACTGTTTTCTTTGGTCCAATTTGATCAGCATAACCGCTTAATCCTAAACCTATGCGTTTTTTTCTTAATGGACCATGTATACTAAATGCTTGGGTGCGAGGCGCTCCATCAAAACCACTCCATTGTTGGCGAACATTTACAATAGCAGACAATGCGTCTCTACTCCCAGCATAAGCTGGATTAATAACCATTTGATTAAATTGGTATTGACTAAATTGAGGGTCTTGTTGTGCATAACCTGCTAATATTGTTGCAGCTAGCAGCATTGTAATTAATTTCTTCATTCCTTTATTCTTTAAATAAATCTATACTTCTATTTCTTTAATCTTTTTTAAATTACTCCTATTGTCCAGTTACTTCTATCCAACCTTTTTTTAATAATTGGTCACTTTCTATAATATAAAAATAGGTACCAGTTGGAACAGATTGTCCATTTAGCTTACCATCCCATATGTTATTTATATTATTATAATTTGAAGTTTGATATATTTTATTTCCCCAACGATTAAAAATATAAACTTTATTATTAGGGAATTTCTCAATTTTATCAATTACCCAAAAATCATTAATACCATCTCCGTTAGGGGTAAAACCATTATAAACAGTAACCAAGCATTCTTTATCAATATCTATATTAAAAACTACATCTCCAATACAGCCATTTGCATCTATAGCAGAATATGTGTATGAGACATTTGACAGAGGAGCAATAATTAAAATTGAAGGATTAGTATTCAAACTCCATGATGGAACACTTCCTCCTATCACTGATAATATAACTGTATCTCCAATACAAATCACATTCGGATTTGTAATTGGAATTGCAGATGTTCCTGAATTAACATTAACTATTACGGTACTTGATGAACTACAGCCAACTGCATCTGTTCCAGTAACAATATATGAATTACTATTTGTGGGTGTAAACGCTGTACCATTAACGACTCCGTTATTCCATGTATAAGTTATAGCTGAACCGCTTCCTGTTAATGTTACAAACTGACCACTACAAATAGTTGTTGAAGTAGAATTTGCAATAACATTAGGTAATTGAATTACATTTATTGATATTGTTTCTGTTCTAATACATCCTGTTCCGTTATCGCCAATTACTGTATAAGTTGTATTTGAAATTGGACTTACAGAAGGATTTGATCCAGATAATAAACCAGGATTCCACGTATAGGTGTTTGCTCCATTCGCTGTTAATATTGCAGAAGTCCCTAGGCAAATACTACTTGTTGAAGCTGAAAGAGTTAATGTAAAAATTGGATTTACAATAACATCCACCGTATCAGTATTTGAACAACTATTATTATCTGTTCCAGTAACTATATATGAATTACTATTTGTAGGCGTAAAAGCTGTTCCATTAACGACTCCGTTATTCCATGTATAAGATGTTGCTGAACCACTTCCTGTTAATGTTACAAACTGACCACCACAAATAGTTTGATTTGCACCGGCATAAACGGTTGGTAAGGAATTAACACTTATTGAAATTGTTTCAGAGCCAACACATCCAGATAAATTATCACCAGTAACGGTATAAGTAGTATTTATAACAGGATTTACTGTCACATTTGTTCCTAATAATAAACCTGGATTCCATGTATATGTATTTGCTCCGTTTGCAATTAATATAGTATTGGCTCCATAACAAATAGTATTTGAAGTAGCCGTTAAAGATAAAACTGGACTAGAATTAATCGTAATAGTTCCTGAATTGGAGACTAAACCGCAACCACCAGTTAAGTTTACAGTGTATATATAAACGCCAGATACACTTGAAGTACCTGTTAAACTTATTGTGTTAGTATTCCATGAACCATTTATACCAGCAGGTAGACCTAAAAAATTAAAATTCGTTGCGCCGGTTGTTGTATATGTAATAGGTATTATTGTATTATTTATACAAGTTACTTGATTTGTTGAAGATGAAATTGAAACAAGTCCTAAACTATTATTTGGATTTACAGTAATTGCAATACTATTAGAAAAAGCAGGTGTGTTAACTGCGCAAACTTCACTAGAAGTCATAATCAAACTTACGACATCATTATTATTTAACGTATTAGTTCCATAATTGGCAAAAGTGGCACCAGCAATGTTGTTACCATTTAATTGCCATTGATAAGTAGGAGTTGTGCCAGCGTTTGTTTGAGTTGAAAAAAAGTTTACACTCGTTCCACTACAAATAGTTGTTGAAAAAGAACTAATACTTGTGCTTAATGGTAAATTTGGATTTACAGTGATTGCAATACTATTCGAAAAAGCAGGTGAATTTGTTGTACATACTTCATTGGCGGTCATTATCAAACTTACGACATCATTATTATTTAACGTATTAGTTCCATAAGTGGCAAAAGTGGCACCAGCAATATTGTTACCATTTAATTGCCATTGATAAGTAGGAGTTGTGCCAGCG
>CAILKE010000018.1 GCA_903834765.1 uncultured Bacteroidota bacterium | reverse complement strand
TTGGAAGCAGTTCTTCGATTACAGCAAGTGGCGGCTTAAGTTATACATGGAGCCCATCAGGTAGCATTGTATCAAATTTAGGCAACACAGTAGTTGTTCAACCAACAGTAAATACAACGTATACGATACAAGGCGTTAATGGCTCAGGCTGTATTAATCAATCGGTATCAAGCGTAAGCATTGCAGCCTTACCACTTGTTAATGCCGGCGCAGATCAAAGCTTATGTAATCAACCCGTATCGGTAACGTTAGGCGGCAGTCCGTTAGGTGGCAGTTGGTCTGGCACAAATGTCACAGCTGGTGGAGTATATACACCAAATGGATTAGGAGCTTATTCTATTGTTTACACCTATACTAATACAAACAGTTGTATCAATAGCGATACCTTAGTGATAACGGTAACTAATCCAGTAAATGCGAATGCAGGTTCTGATTTAAGTATCTGTGTAAACAGTGGCACGTTGCAATTACCTGGCTTACCAGTAGGAGGAGTATGGAGTGGCAGTAGTTTAGTAAGCGCAACTGGCATATTCACAGCAAGTCAAACAGGCACGTATAGTTTAGTATACAGTGCAGGTAATGGTTCCTGTTTAAGCAAAGATACCATGAAGTTAGTTGTGAATAGTTTACCAGTCATAACTATTTTTCCCTCAGCTCCATCTATTTGTGTTGGAGGTTCAGTATCTATTACTGCATTTGGAGGTGTAAATTATTCTTGGGCTACCAATTCAATTATTAGCTCAACAAGTGGCTTTAATGTTATTGCTAGTCCTGCTGGCGCAAATAGTTACACCGTTAGTGGAACAGATATAAATGGTTGCACGAATTCTAATATCTTTAATGTTCAAATTTTTAATAATCCTGTAGCGGCCTTTGCCACTAACTTGAACATAGGTTGTTCTCCATTAAATTTGTTGCTCAATAATATAACGGTCCCAGGAACAGCATCTGGATATTTGTGGGATTTTGGAGACGGCACACCTACCTCTTCATTAGTAAATCCTAACTCTCATATTTTTACAACTGGCTTAGCTGATACTACATATTACATAAAATTAATTGCATTTAATACTTGCGGTTCAGATACGATTATTCATCCAATTACAATTAAAACGAGCTCGGTAACAGCGTTTTTTTCCACGTCTACTTTATCGGGATGTGCTCCTCTATCTGTAACGTTTAATGGTTTTGCATCTCCTAACACTTTTGTTTCTTGGTCATTTGGAGATGGAAATGTATCAACACAAACAAATCCCGTTCACATATACAATAGCTCTGGCACATACACTTGTAGTCAATATGTGAATAATGGATGTGGATTTGATACAGCATCTGTTGTTATTCAAATTAATCCAAGTTCAAATTTATCATTCAGCCTAAGTCCATCATTGTTATGTGTTAATCAAAATGTAAATTTTACTAATACTTCAGTTAATACTGTCAATACAATATGGGATTTTGGTGATGGTACTGCTTCTAATTTATTTAGCCCGTCTCATTCTTATTCTGCATCAGGAAATTACACTGTTACGTTAACTGGCACATCGTCTTTATATGGTTGCATTTCTTCAACATCTTTAGTTGTTAGTGTTGGCATATCTCCTTCAGCGCAAATCTCGTCAAATGTCAATACGGGTTGTGGTTCATTAAATGTTTCTTTTAGTAATATATCAACTAATACAGCATCATATAATTGGAATTTTGGTGATGGCAATACCTCTAATTTATTTACGCCCTCCCATTTATATAATAGTAGTGGTGTGTATAGCGTTAGCTTAATTGTATACAATCCATCAGGATGTACAGATACGGCATTTATGACTATCACAATTAAACCAGCACCACAATCAAGTTTTCAAGTATCTTCAACTTATCAATGTGAAACACCTGCTACCATTAATTTTACCAATACCTCAATTGGTGCAATAGGTTATAATTGGGATTTTGGTAATGGAACAACTTCTATTAATAATAATCCATCTGTAACATATAATTCACCAGGTGATTATACAATTAAATTAATTTCTACAGCAATAAATGGTTGCTCAGACACAACAGATTTTGTATATAAAGTTCTTCTTAAACCAATTGCTAATTTTGTATTTGAGGAAGCAGAAAATTGCAAACCAGAATTTATGTTTGAAAATACTTCATTAAATGCCAATCAATTTCTATGGGATTTTGGAGATGGCTTTACAAGCGATTTATTTAGTACGCAACATATTTATGAAACTTACGACTCTTCTATGGTTTTTTTAATTGCCTATAATGGTGGATTATGTTCTGATACTGTGAGCAAAATCGTTTCTCATATTAACGGATTGTTTTCTGCAATTTACATTCCCAATGCATTTACTCCAAATAATGATGGCTTAAATGATTTGTTTGAAATTAAAGGATTTAATAATTGTGAAGAGATTGAATTAAAAATTTATAATCGCTGGGGACAAGTTATTTATAAAACAAATGATATTAATACGTATTGGGATGGAACGTATTTTGGTAAAAAAGTGGAAGGGGATGTTTATGTGTATGAGTTAAAAGGAGAAACATTTGAAAGAAGAGGTGCTGTAACCGTTATCTATTTTTTAAAGAATTAATATTTTCCTTTCCTTTCCTTTCTTTTATCCCCACTATTTATAACTTGTTGTGAATAAGTTACTGTCAGTTTGAGCTATCATACTGAGCGAAGTAGAAGTGGCAGTCGAAACCTTTGTCAGTTCGAGCGCAGTCGAGAACAAAAAGCCCAAACACATCTCGACTGCGCTCGATGTGACAATCTAAACCTTTGTCAGTTCGAGCGCAGTCGAGAACAATAAGCCCGAAGACATCTCGACTGCGCTCGATGTGACAATCTAAATCTCTGCAGTTCGAGTATTTTTACCTACCTCTTGCCATCACGCTATGGCGTGAGTATCGAGAACAACCTCTTTTTTCAACCAAAAAAAAACTCAAAAATAAATTTGATAACATAAAATTAAATTATATAGGATTATTATTTTTTTATTAATAAAAAACATGTGTAACTGATGTAATTTCATATACAATTATTTCTATTTTCTTTGCTTATACTTTATCATATTTATCTTTTAATTTTATGTTGTTATAAAAAACAATCTTCATTATTTTTTTACGTACATATAGTATATATTCTCATAAGCCCGTTATTAAAGGCTTTACAATGATTTAAAAATAAATGATTTAAAAAAATTATATTAATGGAAATAAACGTAATTGTATATAGTGTTATGATCATTAGCGTAATTTAAAATGCATACAATAATATAATATGGTAAATGCAGCTTGTTTTTGTGTTAAATAATTGTTTCTATAACCCCCAAAAAACATACATTTTTTACCCATATAACTAAGTTTTTCTATTTGGTTACAGTTTATTTTTTCCAAATTGTGGAAAAAATGCATTTATTTTTTATAAACATTTGGATGTTTAATATCATTGCATAAGTTAAAAAAACATAATTAAGTTTTCTTAACAATAACACACAAAAATTAAATATAATAGAATATAAACTTAAAACTAAAATATACTAATAGTAGAAAGAGAAAATTAAAGCCACTAAAAATATTATCTTTTTATTCCAGGAAAAAAAAGATGATGGCACACTAAACAAGCCTCAACATGTTTAAAACAAACAAACAATTAAAAACAAACAAACAATTAAAACAAACAAAACATGAAAAAAGTAATTCTTTCAGCTGCTGTTTTAGCTTCTTTAGCAATCAGCAACAACGCAAAAGCTCAATTAGTAGATGAGCAAAATGTAACTGTAACTATGGATTTACAGCCAATTTTACAATTAGGTATGAACGGATCTTCTAACGTAGATTTCGTATTTGACCAAATTTCTGAGTACGTTGGTGGTATCACTCAATACGGTGCTACAAACTTAAACGTTACTTCTACAGTTAACTGGGATTTATATGCAGTAGGTTTCTCTTCTAGAGCTGCTTTAGGTTTCTGGGATCAACAAGTTGTTTATGGTGCTGGTACAGATGCTAACGCTATTGATAACTTACCTTTAACTTTATTAGAATTACACCAAGATAAAGCTAATCCATCTGTTGTATTATCTGGTACTGGTTTAACTGATGATTATTCTGCTGCATTTACACAAGTTCAAGGTGGTGTTTCTGTAGGACAAAACAACGTTTACGTTTCTGCAACTCCATATACTCGTCCAGCAATTGATGCTAAGTATATTGCAGGTTCTTTTGCTCTTACTGATTTTGTAGTAGGTGGTACTTATTTAATTACTAATGCTTCTGGTGTTGGTGGTGCTAGTGATTACTATTATGCAATTGATTACCGTATTGTTCCAGCTTTACCTGCTATTTTCCCTAACGCTTCAGATTTTGCTACAGCTGGTGGAAACAACGCAACTGCTGATGATTTAGTTACTGCTAATGCTGCTGGAGCTTATGCTCAATCAGGTGTTTACACAATGAACGTAAAATACGTTTTAATGGAAAACTAAAATTTGATTATTTTAAAACAAAACCGGCTTTATAGCCGGTTTTGTTTTATTTTCTAAAACTATACTCATATAAATATTATTTTTGCTCATCTGTTTTTTTTAATTTATATGTATAACCCAAAAAAAATATTATTTCAGTTTTGTGTTCGCTTTTTTGATATCAAATACTTTACCTGTTTTTTCTATACTTTTTCTTTCTTTTTGATTCCATCTATAGAGTATGCTCAATGCATACCCCCAACCACCTTTAATTGCGATCCTAATCATGCCAATAGCGCCATTATTATGGATACCCAGCCCAATAAGGAGTTCACCTTTGATTCCTTTAATAAATATGCAGGTGGATTAACGTTGAATGGATCTACGATTTTAAAATTAAAAGTGGCTTCTAACCCAAGTCCGCCATTACCTTGTCAGTGGAAATTAGTAATGTATGTGTCTAATGGTGGTAGTTTGGTAACTCCTGTGCCTTCAGAGTGGGAAACCATGGTGAGTTATGGTTCAGGTTCAACTTCTAATAAACCTTCTCTTGATTTGTTACAAGTGAGGGTAAGTAATGGTTGCGGTACTGCTCAAAACTCAGGTGTTTGGCAATCCTTTGTTAATTCAATTGATGGTGATGTTATAGAAATTATCAATCCAAGTACTCTTACTCCAGCTGGCTCTGGTACTGGCTGTGGTGGCGAAACTAATGGTGAAGGTACCTATTTAGGAGTGGATTACAATGAATATAGTTTTACCATTGATTATCGCATACAGCCCAATTATGATTTTACACCCGGCAGATATGAGTTAGCCATTAAATTTTGTTTAGTCGAAAAATAATGGATAAACATAGCACATATATTTCTAACAATTGCCTTCATGTTTTTATGAGGGTAATGTTTGTTTGTGTGATGATGTGTTTTTCTCTCAATGTTTCCTTTGCCCAAAAAAACGCGAGTTCCAAAAAAGCCATTACGGCCGAGTTTTTATATGAAGAAGTGGAGTATAAAGAAATTGCGGTGATGACCAATGTGTTAAAGGTAAAAAATAATAATGGTAAAACTTACACCTTTAATGTTTCAGTAAATTTACCTGGAGGTTGGAAAACCCTTAATAATGAAGAGAAAGAATACACCCTTAAGCCTAACGATTCGGTTTTTGTGCCTATAAGAGTTATTACCACTGATAAAAAAGCCAAGGGAGGCACCAAATATAATATTGCGGCTTATATTAATACCAATGAGGGTAAGCAAATGGCTTTCGCTCGTTTTTTGGCAGGCAGACCAAAGGTGAGTAACTGGCAAATGCAAGTATTACCGAGACCTAGAATATATATGCTAAATGGGGAAAATTCGGCCGACTTTCAAATCAATTTAGCTAACGAGGGCGATGAACCTCAGGATGTATTGGTTAGTATGCAAAAAATAGGTAAGGATTTTATGGTAAAAGATTCAACCGGTAAATTATTGAAAAAAAATTACATCGAAACCACCTTGGCGCCTTTTTCCGATACCACCATGAGTTTTAAGGTGCAGATTCAAGAAAAAGTACGTAATCAAAAACGAATTGATCAATGGGGCTATAACCCTGCAGCTTTGGAACGTGAAAAAAAATACGGTTTATTTTTAAGAGCTACAGAAGTATCATTAGTAAAGTCGGGGTTAAATCAAAAAAATAAAAAAGTTGATTTTTTGAAATTGGCTAATAACATCGATTTTGTGAAATTAAATACCACTACCAATGCCGGTGCCGGTTCTAACACTATACCTTTAACAGTCTTTGCCAATGTTAATAATGTGTTAGGTCAACAACCTATGATGATGTTGAATTTTCAGGGAAATGCTCAAACTGGTAAATACACTAGTTTAAATTATCAGTTTCAAACTGGTTTTTCTTATTATAAATATTCCAATGATTTTTTAACTGATCGTTTGGTAGGTAATGCGACTTACAATTTTAAAAAGGGCTATTTTGGTATAGGTTCTTCTATTGGCGGTTCTGTCTCCAGAGGATTATCTGTTAATGGAAAGGGTATTATTGGTGGATATCAGTTAAACAAAAATAATTTAATTACTGGAATTATAACTCGTGAAAAAATCTTTGGAACGTCAAACAGAAATGTTTATGGCTTAGGGTATGTAGGCAATTTAAGTTTTATGAAAATAAGAGCTAATGGCAATATATTAACTAATAGTACTAATAAGTTTACAGGATACAGCCTCTCATCCAATTTAAGTTTTAAGTTGCCCAAAAATACTAATTTAGGGTTATTTGGTTATTACACTAATATTAACCCGGCATCTTTAATAATTTCAAATAGATTTGGTGGTGGGATTAATTTGGCTAAAAGTTTTAAAAAATATTCTGCTAATTTAAATTCAAGTTACAATTTATCATCAAATAATTTTTTAGGTTCAACTTTATATTCACAAAATTTTTCAGTTCGACTTTTTAATCAAATTTATTTAAAAAGAGCAAATAGGATTACTTTAAATAATTCTTACATGAGATTTTCTAAAGCTCCTTCGTTTGAAATTGATTCAAGCGGTTCTGTATTTTTTAGCAATACATTATCATACATACCAAATGGAGTGCAATCAAAAATACAATGGACTCCTTCTGTCTTTTTTAACTATAGTAAATATGTATTAGATACCCTTATTACCGGTGGTGCTCAGTTTAATGTTTCTAAATCTGATTTTGAAAAAAACTTTTATACTGGTGGTAATGTTACCCTGGCTTATAATCAGTTACTAAATAACAAGCAATTGGGCGTGTTTTTTACCTCACAAGTTAATACCTATGTGCGATATAAGGTTTGGAATTTGATGGCTATGTATAATTATGGTCCTATTGGAGTTGGTGGTATTACTTATTCACTTCAAAATAATAAAGTGTATTCTCAAATGTTAAGGCTTACTGTAGGCCATCAGTACCAGTTTAAAAACAACCATTTTGTGTGGGAAAATAATCCTACCTATATGTATATCAATACTTTGAAGCGGCATTCATTTAGTATTTTTAGTCAGTTGTTTTATTATACCAACAATGGGTTTCGCTTTAGTGTTAATATGAATTTTAATGTGTTGTCCGGTTTATCCTATAAATACAATTACTCAGGGGTAAATAATGTTCAAATAGAGGAACTTGATAAACGTACGATTACTGAAAGTTTTAATTTAGGCTTTAGTGTTAAAAAAGACTTTTCTATCCCTATTCCAAAACGTTTCCGTAAAAATAGGTTTTGTGACGCCAAGTTTGTCGTCTTTTTAGATGTAAATGGTAATGGCCGCATGGATGAAGGCGAAGTGCCTGTTGAAAACGTAGTATTACGCATGAATGATTATGAAGTTATTACCAACGAAAAAGGCATGGCAAGTTTTATTAACATGGCCTTTGCCAAATACCGCATGCAAGTATTTCCATTAATTGATATGGGTTCTTGGTTTCCTAATGTGAGTGATAGCGCCGACGTGTGCGGTCCCGATTTAATGTATGTGCCCTTTAGTAAAGGCGTGCAGGTATATGGTGGTGTAGAGTTAGATAGAGAGGCTTATTCCGGTGAGTTATTTGAAAAATTAGATGTTTCGCGATTTAAAATTTACATGGTGGATAGCACAGGCCGAACCTTTAGTAGTATAACTGATAATAAAGGGAATTATAATTTTTATGTGCCTTATGCTAAGTACACCCTTAAGTTTGACGAAAAGCCTTTGGGCTCAAGTTTTTACTTAGCTGAAAATGATATTAAATTAGATTTAACCTCGGGTATAGAAAGTTACTACCATAATTTTTTAATCATTGAGAAAAAAAGAAGAGTTAAGAAAAAAATATTTAATGCAGATGGAACCGTAACGCTTATTGATGAAGCTGCGGGCTCTAAAAAATCAGAAAAAGATGGGAATGACTTAAATGGTAAGGATAAAGATGGAAACGCTTTAAATGGTAAGGATAAAAATGGTAAATCGCTAGCAGATAAAAATGGTGGTACTGATAAAAATAAATCAGGAAACAATGGCAGTTCAAACCAAAATGGTAGCCAAGGTAAAGACGGCAAGGATGCTGAAAACCCTAATTACCGAAGCAAAGAACAGCAGTTAGATTCGTTGATTAATATTTTAAATCAATTGATTAAACGTGCTGCCACACGCATTGATGTGCGCTCTATTGTTAAGGAAGAAATGCAGGATTTAATAGATGAATTGAATGCTACGTTTACGATACAGGTAGATCAATTAGCAAAAGGTAAAAATGCTACTGGTTTATTATTACAATTAATTAGATTGAATAAAGTAGAAGAAATAAAACAACCGGATGGCAGCCGAGTATACATTTCGGGAGTATACAAAAACATTGCCGATGCTGAGAAATTCTGCAGAGACTATCAAACATCAGGATTTAAAAATTCGAAGGTGTTAAAGAGAAGTGCCATTAAGAAATAATTTTTTATAGTCGTTAGTTATTCTTTCACTCTTTAGCCTGATTCAGGACCTCAATCAGCTACACGTACTAGTCACTTTGCCCTTCGTCAAGAGTGCGATGAACGAGCTTTTTTTTAGTCACTTCGCCCTTCGTCAAGCTCAGGACAAGAGTTCGAGGAACGAGCTTTTTTCAGTCACTTCGCCCTTCGTCAAGCTCAGGACAAGAGTGCGAGGAACGAGCGTATCGAGAAGGGCTTTATTTAAAGTTTCTGTTCTCGATACTCACGCCATAGCGTGATTGCAAGAGGTAGGTAAAAATACTCGAACTGCAGAGGTTTAGATTGTCACATCGAGCGCAGTCGAGATGCGTTCTGGCTTATTGTTCTCGATACAAAAATTCAAAGAGGCAGAATTTTTTACTCGAACTGCAGAGGTTTAGATTGTCACATCGAGAGGTTTAGATTGTCACATCGAGCGCAGTCGAGATGTGTTCGGGCTTATTGTTCTCGATACAGCGCAAAGAGGCAGCGCTTACTCGAACTCACAGAGGTTTCAACTGCCACTTCTACTTCGCTCAGTGTGACAGCTCGAATAACCAGCAAGGGCTAAAATTTAAAAATTGTAATTATAAAAATGTAAATAATAACTATAAGT
>CAILKE010000017.1 GCA_903834765.1 uncultured Bacteroidota bacterium | reverse complement strand
TAAAAACAAAATTCATTTATAATCTATAATTTATCATTCAACATTTCCTTAATAATCTCCCAAGGTTTCTTCCAATTGACCTAAAGCATTAGCCAATTGATCATTGTTAGGAGCGGAACCATGCCATTTGTGAGTCCCCATCATAAAATCAACACCGGCACCCATTTCTGTTTTCATAATGATGATGATAGGCTTTCCTTTCCCAATAAAGGTTTTCGCTAAATTTAAACCGGCAATAACCGAGGCCAGGTCGTTTCCTTTTTCGGTTTCGATTACATGCCAACCAAATGCTTCCCATTTAGCTTTTAAATTCCCTAATGATAATACATTTTCAACGTCGCCATCAATTTGACGACCATTGTAATCAATCGTTGCAATATAGTTATCTACCTTATTAGCAGCTGCATACATAGCAGCTTCCCAAATTTGTCCCTCTTGCAATTCACCATCCCCATGCAGACTATAGATGATAGAAGTATCTTTATTTAATTTTTTTGCTAATGCCGCTCCAATAGCCACACTCATTCCTTGCCCCAGAGAACCACTGGCAATGCGAACACCAGGTAAATGATCATGTGTTGTTGGATGTCCTTGTAAACGGGTGTTTAAACGACGAAAGGTTTTTAATTCTTCTACCGGAAAATAACCGCAACGAGCTAAAACACTATAAAATACAGGGGAAATATGACCATTACTTAAAAAAAATAAATCATCTCCTATGCCATCCATGGTAAAATTTTTAGGATCGTGCTTCATCACTCCGTTATATAGCGCTACTAAATATTCTGTGCAGCCCAAAGATCCGCCTGGATGACCAGAACTAACTGCATGAACCATTCGTACTATATCTCTTCGAACTTGAGAGGATAATTTTTGAAGTGCTAAAATATCTGCCATAAATGAGGTGTTTTGCGCAAAAGTACTATTTGTGATGCCTTTATAATGCCAATGTTGATAATAATAACAGGATGTTAAAAAATAAAGTGGAATACCCTGTTTTTATGCCTAATCACAGTCAGTTGTTAAAAACTGCCACAGATTGCTACAATTAATAGCAAAGTCTAGTAGCCGAATTTGATATATTTGCACCTTAATTATTAATTATTTCTGGTTCAGCGTTTA
Source organism: uncultured Bacteroidota bacterium (assembly GCA_903834765.1). Taxonomy (GTDB): domain Bacteria; phylum Bacteroidota; class Bacteroidia; order B-17B0; family Aurantibacillaceae; genus UBA4416. The sequence goes on along the minus strand of CAILKE010000017.1, from coordinate 20,935 downwards.
TGGTTATTAATCAGAAACAAGAAACAGAGAACTTCAAATAGAAAAAAATATGGCTTTAAAATGTGGAATTGTAGGGTTGCCTAATGTGGGAAAATCAACTCTTTTTAATTGTTTAAGTAATGCAAAAGCACAAGCGGCAAATTTTCCGTTTTGTACAATCGAACCAAACGTAGGAGTTATTACCGTTCCAGATGAGCGTTTAAATAAATTGTCAGAATTAGTTAAGCCTCAGGCTGTTCAGCCAACAACAGTTGAAATTGTAGATATCGCTGGTTTAGTTAAAGGTGCCAGTAAAGGCGAAGGTTTAGGAAATAAGTTCTTAGCTAATATCCGCGAGTGTAACGCTGTTTTGCATGTATTACGTTGCTTTGATGATGATAATATTATTCATGTAGATGGAAATGTAAATCCAGTGCGTGATAAAGAAATCATTGATACAGAATTACAATTAAAAGATCTAGAATCGGTTGACGCTAAGATCAAGAAGTTTGAAAAAGCTGGCAAATTAGGTAATGACAAAGAAGCTGTTAAAACTTACAATACACTTTTAAAAGTAAAAGAAACCTTAGAAAGTGGTAAATCGGCTCGTGCTTGTCATTTAGAAGAAAGTGAATTGCCTTATATTGAAGATTTACACTTGTTAACTGTTAAACCGGTAATGTATGTGTGTAACGTGGATGAAGCTTCTGCAAAAACCGGAAATAAATATGTTGATGCGGTTAAGGACTCCGTAAAAGGCGAAGGCGCTGAAATTTTAGTTATTACAGCGGCAATGGAAAGTGAAATCTCTTCGTTAGAAACGTACGAAGAAAAACAAATGTTCCTTGGAGAAATGGGATTAGATGAGCCGGGCGTTAATAAATTAATTAAACAAGCTTACCATTTATTAAAACTACAAACTTATTTTACAGCGGGCGTTAAAGAAGTTCGCGCTTGGACTATCGAGCAAGGTATGACAGCTCCTCAGGCGGCAGGTGTTATTCATACTGATTTCGAAAAAGGATTTATTCGTGCTGAAGTTATTGGTTATAACGATTATGTTAACTACGGTTCTGAAGCGGCTTGTAAAGAAGTTGGTAAATTAAGAGTAGAAGGAAAAGAGTATATAGTGGCTGACGGTGACGTGATGCACTTTAGATTTAATGTTTAAAAAAAAACTTGTCAATTCGAGCGGAGTCGAGAACAAAAAGTTTTTTAATTGACCACTTCTCGACTTCGCTCGAAGTGACAGAAACCAGAAATATTATATGGCAAAAGAAATAGCAAGTTATAACGAAGATAGTATTAAGTCCCTCGATTGGAAAGAGCACATTCGTATGCGCCCCGGTATGTATATCGGCAAACTCGGAGATGGTTCTGCTTTCGATGATGGAATTTATGTGCTTATCAAAGAGGTAATGGATAATTCCATTGATGAGTTTATGATGGGCGCTGGAAAGCGCATAGATGTTGCTGTTAAAGAAGGAGCAGTTTCTATCCGAGATTTCGGACGCGGTATTCCGTTAGGTAAATTAGTGGAAGTTGTTTCTAAAATCAATACGGGTGGTAAATACGACAGTGATGCTTTTAAAAAATCCATTGGTTTAAATGGTGTTGGTACAAAAGCAGTTAATGCGTTATCCATTAATTTTATCGTAACAGCTTTTAGAGATGGGCAAATGAAGACCGCTGAATTTTCTTGTGGAAATTTAGTAAAAGAATCGAAGCTTGAAAAAACAACGGAAGCAAATGGAACCTATGTAGAGTTCAGACCAGATGATAGCATTTTTAAAAAATACCATTATGTGCATGAGTATATTGATAAAATGTTATGGAACTATGCCTTCTTAAATACAGGCTTAACACTTCATTTCAACGGTCAAGTATATAAATCAGATAATGGTTTAAAAGATCTATTAGAAAAAAATATTACTGGCGAAATTATTTATCCAATCATTCATTTAAAAGGAGATGATATTGAATTAGCCATTACTCATAGTAACGAACATTATTCGGAAGAATATTATTCTTATGTAAACGGACAATACACTACGCAAGGTGGTACTCACCAAGTGGCTTTTCGTGAGGCAGTTGTTAAAACCGTTCGTGAATTTTTCAAAAAAGATTTTGACCCTACAGATGTCCGTAAGTCAATCATCGCAGCTATTTCGGTGCGTGTGCAAGAACCTGTATTCGAATCTCAAACCAAAACAAAATTAGGTTCTCAAGAAGTAGCGCCGGGTGGACAAACCATGCGTTCATTTGTAAATGATTTTATCAAACAAAATTTAGATAATTATTTACATAAGAATCCTGAAACTGCGAAAGCTATTGAAGCAAAAATTGTTGCTAATGAGCGTGAGCGAAAAGAATTATCGGGCATACAAAAATTAGCACGTGAGCGAGCAAAAAAATCAAATCTTCATAACAAAAAATTACGCGATTGCCGTGTTCACTTGGATGAAATTAAAAACCCTCGTTCACTCGAAACAACCTTATTTATTTGTGAGGGAGATTCTGCAAGTGGCTCTATTACCAAAACACGAGATGTTAATACCCAAGCGGTATTTAGTTTAAAAGGGAAGCCTCTAAACTCATTTGGTTTGGGTAAAAAAATAGTTTACGAAAACGAAGAGTTTAATTTATTACAAGCCGCTTTAAATATAGAAGACAGCTTAGAAGATTTACGCTATAATAACGTTGTGATAGCAACGGATGCCGATGTGGATGGTATGCACATCCGTTTATTGTTGCTAACGTTTTTCTTGCAATTTTTCCCTGACTTAGTAAAAAACAGACACGTTTATATTTTACAAACACCATTGTTCCGTGTTAGAAACAAAAAAGAAACGGCTTATTGCTATAGTGATGAAGAGCGAAAGGCAGCCATTGCTAAATTAGGACCTAAGCCTGAAATTACCCGATTTAAGGGATTAGGAGAAATTTCGCCCGATGAGTTTAAACATTTTATTGGTAAGGATATTCGTTTGGAACCTGTATTATTAGATCAACAAGCATCCATACAACAATTGTTGAGCTACTATATGGGTAAAAACACACAAGACCGTCAGGAATTTATAATTGATAATTTACGTGTTGAAATAGATGCGGAGGAGGAGTTATTAAAATAATGAGTTACAAGTTTTGAAAGTTAGAAATTTTTGAAAGTTCAATATCATCGAACTAGCTTAACTTTCTAAACTTTTCAAATTTCTAAACTAAATTAAAAATGGAAGAAAATAAAAATAACGAACACAACGAATTAACCACCGTTACTCATGTTTCGGGTATGTTTAAAAATTGGTTTATTGATTATGCATCTTATGTGATATTAGAACGAGCTGTGCCAGCCATGGAAGACGGCTTGAAACCAGTGCAGCGTCGTATTTTACATAGTATGTGGGAGCTGGAGGATGGACGCTATAATAAAGTGGCCAACTTAATTGGTAACACGATGAAATATCATCCACATGGCGATGCTAGTATTGGTGATGCATTGGTGGCTATTGGCCAAAAAGACTTGCTAATTGATATGCAAGGAAACTGGGGTAATATTTTAACAGGCGACAGTGCAGCTGCACCTCGTTATATTGAAGCGCGTTTATCTAAGCTCGGACAAGAAATCATATTTAATCCTAAAACAACCAATTGGGGTGTAAGTTATGATGGTCGTAACAAAGAGCCTATCACTTTACCTGTAAAGTTTCCTTTAGTATTAGCGCATGGTGTAGAAGGTATTGCTGTTGGTTTGGCAACAAAAATTTTACCACACAACTTCAATGAATTAATAGATGCATCCATACAAATATTACGTGGACGCAAAGCTGTTATTTATCCTGATTTCATTACAGGTGGTATAGCCGACTTTGCTGATTATAAAGACGGATTGCGTGGTGGTAAAGTAAAGATTAGAGCTCGCGTTAAAGAATTAAATTCTAAAACATTAATCATTTCTGAAATTCCATTTGGAACAACGACTGGATCGTTAATTGATTCTATTATTGCAGCAAACGATAAAGGAAAAATTAAAATCAAAAAAGTAGAAGACAACACCTCTGAAAATGTTGAAATATTAATTCATCTTCAACCAGGTATTTCTCCTGATAAAACCATTGATGCATTGTATGCTTTCACTAATTGTGAAGTGAGTATATCACCAAATGCCTGTATCATTGAAGATAAGAAGCCTCGTTTTGTAGGTGTTAGTGATATTTTGAAAATTTCTACACAACAAACGTTACAGTTATTAAAACGTGAGTTAGAAATTGAATTAAAAGAATTAGAAGAAAAATGGCACTTCTCTTCCTTAGAAAAATTATTTATTAAAGAAGAAATGTACATCGACTTTAAGAAATATTCTAACAAAGAAACCTTATACGAATATTTATATGAATGTTTTAAGCCCCATCGTAAAAAATTAATAAGAGATATTATCGACGAAGATTTGCAACGTTTAACTCAAATCCCCATGATTCGAATCACTCGTTTTGATAGCATCAAAGCAGAAGATTTTATGAAAGAGTTGGATGCTAAAATTGAAATTGTAAAAAATAATTTATTAAACTTAGTTGATTACGCTGTTGAGTATTTTAAAAACTTGAAAAAGAAATACGGAGCAGGGCGTGAACGTAAAACAGAAACTAAAGAATTGGAAACCATCGTAGCTACTGAAGTAATTATGGCCAATGAAAAGTTATATGTTAATCGAGCGGAAGGCTTTGCTGGTAAGAGTTTAAAGAAAGATGAGTTTGTATGTGATTGCTCTGATTTGGACGATTTCATTGCCTTTACCAAAGATGGTAAAATGAAAGTGTTTAAAGTATCTGATAAAGTATTTATAGGAAAGGACATTATCTACATTGCAATCTTTAAAAAGAACGATGAGCGAACTACCTATAATATGATTTATACAGATGGACCAAAAGGTGTCACGTTTATCAAACGCTTTAATGTAACAGGTATTACACGCGAAAAAGAGTATGATTTAACTAAAGGAACTCCAAACTCAAGCGTGCATTGGTTTACTATTAATCCAAATGGTGAAGCAGAAAAAGTTCAGGTTATTTTAAAACCAGTTCCAGGCTTACGTAAATTTGAATTAGATATCGATTTTGCGGAGATACCAGTAAAAGGAAGAGCTTCTACAGGTAATATTGTAACTAAGTATGCCATTAAAAAAGTACTATTAAAAACAAAAGGCGCTTCAACGCTTGCTGCTGAAGATTACTGGTTTAACGATACAGTTCATCGTTTAAATAAGGATAACAAAGGAACCTACTTAGGTAAGTTTGCAGGCGATGATAAAATATTAACTATTACAAGTAAAGGTTTTTATAAATTATACACGTACGATGTTTTAAATCACTTTGACGATGATATTATTTTAATTGAAAAATATTATCCTGAGCAAGTATTGTCGTGCATTTATTATGATGGAGAAAGTAAATCATATATTACTAAACGTTTTACTCCTGAAAACACAAATACAAAAACATTAATTATTACTGAGAATGAAAATTCTCGTATGGAATTGATTACATCTCAAATCTTACCAATCGTTGATATTAAATTCAATAAAGAAAAGGAAAAAGTAATAGCAGATGAAGCCGTTAATTTAGTGGAGTTTGCGCCTATGGTAAATATGAAGGCCAAAGGAAAAAAATTAACCGCTTATAAAGTAAAAGAAATTAATTTACGAGCTTCTGAAGAAATAGTTCATGAAGACTATACCGAAGAAGATGAAGAAATTGGTGGAAATGGCTTATCTCCAATGGAATTACATCGAAAAGCAATGGAAAAATTAAATGGAGATAATATGAGGGGTGAAGATGGACAAATTAATTTTGATTTTTAAAAGAACTTTTACATCAAACGTCACCCTGAACTTGTTTCAGGGTCTCGTGAGATGCTGAAACAAGTTCAGCATGACAATATGTTTCTATACAACCTCGGTATATATGCTTTTTATATAGGATTAAAAATTGCATCGCTATTTAATCCCAAAGCAAAATTATGGATTGATGGAAGAAAACAGTGGAAAGAAAATCTTAAACATAACGTTGAAACATTACAATTAGAAAATGCAATCTGGTTTCATTGTGCTTCCTTAGGAGAGTTTGAGCAAGGTCGTCCTGTATTAGAAAAAATTAAGCAAAATAATCCAAATCAAAAAATTATATTAACGTTCTTTTCTCCGTCGGGTTATGAAATTCAGAAAAATTATCCGATTGCAGACCTAGTAATGTATTTACCTCTAGATACCGCATCTAATGCACACTATTTTTTAAACATTTTAAAACCTAAAATTGCTGTTTTTGTAAAATATGAATTTTGGTTAAACTTTTTATTTTCACTTGATAAAAATCAAATCCCCACTTTTTTAATTTCTACGGTTATTAAAAAACATCAATCTTTTTTTAAATGGTATGGTGGAAATTTCCGTAAAGCATTGTCAACTTATAAAATAATTTATACGCAAGATTCAGAATCATTAATATTGTTAGAAACACTGGGTATTAAAACTGGCAAATTAGCCGGAGATACAAGATTTGATAGAGTTTTGCAAATATGTTCATCTCCAAAACAATTGAAAGAGATTGAACAATTTTCCAAAGATAGTTTTGTGATTATCGCCGGTAGTTCGTGGCAAAAAGACGAGGAATTATTAATTGAATCATACATGTCGTTAAAAGCTAAACATGCTAAGGTCAAATTAATTATTGCGCCTCACGAAATTAATCATAGTAATATAGAACGACTTTGTAAATTGTTGTTAAAATATAAGTTAGATTTTCATTTACATTCAGATAATGCGTCTAATTATACACATTCTATCCTAGTAATTAATGCGATTGGCTTTTTATCATCTGTTTATCAATATGGTTCTGTATCATTTATTGGTGGTGGTTTTGACAATGGGATCCATAATATATTAGAACCAACCGTTTTTGGATTACCAGTTTTATTTGGACCTAATTACAGAAAATTTAATGAAGCATTTGATGTAATTAATTTAAAAGCAGGTTTTGTTATTTCGAGTTCTGATGAATTAACCAAACTAATAAACGTTTTTATAGAAAATAAAGACTTACTCAATAGCACTTCTGTTTTAGCTAAAAACTATGTAAGAAGCCATGCAGGAGCAACAGAAAAAATCATAGTTGGTTTACATTAACATTTGCTTTTAACTAAAAAAGACTCGATACTTCGAGTCTTTTTAAATTAACGTATTTAATAATGATTAATTTTTTCCTTCTAAAGGATCTGCATTACCACCTTCATTTTTTTCTTTTGCTTCTTTCGCAGCTTTAACTTTAGCTAATTGATCTTTGGTTAATAGGGCCTTTACTCCTTGGCGGAAAGTTTTACGAATCGCTTGAATTTCTGCTTTAGCAGTCTCTTTTTTATCCTCTTGTCCTTTGTATTTTTCTTTTACGGCATCAATGTTTTTTTCTCGTGTTAAAGATAAATCATAAACTTTAGTTTTTTGATCTTCATTTAATATTAGATTAGAATTAATATTTTCCACATTTTTTTGAGCACGTTGCTCTGGAGTGCCTTTTTTTACATCATTAACATGTTGATCTGGGTTTTGAGGATGAGCAATAGTTTTAGTTTGTTGCGCATTCATTACAGTTGTCATTGAAAATAAACAAACTGCCATTACAATTAAATTTTTCATAGGTGTTTTTTTGTTTTTAAAATTAATGATTATTGTTATTGGACTTATATTGTATGTTTTGGTTTAATAATTGAAATGTTAAAATAACAAAAACTATTTATTGTTTAAACAAAGATACTATTTACACTATATAAAAAGTATTTATCATTGTTTGAATAATACTTTTAACATTAATTTAGAATAATTAATATTGAACTTTTGGAATAATCCCTCTAACTCCCATATCTACTGGTGTTTCACCAATTTCTGGCTGATAATAACCGTCGGCATTTACTTTAGTCCATTCAAAACTTTTATTAGTAGAAACTGATATTGTAACAATAATATCTTGCGTTTCTGATCCAGTAATAGTAAGTGTTTGAGCAGCTCCTAGCGTATTAGTGAAAACTGATGTAACTACACAGCTACCTGCAGGAATAGGTGAATTTGGATTTGGATTAACTACTGTTGTAGCTCCAGCAGGTGGTTGACCATCAGCCATATAATACCCATAGCCTGCTATATAGGTTTCAAAACCCCAATAGCCTTGTAAATGATTTGCATTAGAACCTCCAACACTGGCAGACGGGACTTGATATTGGCTTTTAATTTTATATTTTTCCACATATGTTTTATAGCCCAAAAAAGATGCAATAGTTCCGGAGCCGATATGATTTACTGTTGGTAAGGCATTCGCTTTATAAGGGATATCATAATTTTGATAAGATAGAGATAAGCGTAGCCATTTATATGTACCTGCCGAAATAGAGCTTAATGGTGTTGAATAGAAAATTACATTTTCTCTTACAACAACAGATTGACTAAATTGAATTGCTGTTGTACCGCCTGAAACTGTTTCTGGGGCATGATATAAAACAACACCGCTTCCTAATGCAGTAAAATCATTTTGCGCTAATTCAATATAATGGGCTGCCATTTTATTAAACACTGGAGAACAAGCTTCGTTAGTACTACTAACGGTTGCATTTGGGTTACCAAAATTATCTAAACGTATTTGAGTTGAATCAAATTTGAATTTAAAAATTAAATGCGGGCCAGTTCCCGTGGCCGTCCATACAGAATCAGGATCTCCATAAGGTACAGATGCTCCAGTAGTAGTTGTTGGAGTTGGGTCTGGTGTTGGATCTTCCTTTTTTTTACATGAAAATAAAGTAATTCCCAAAAGTGTAATAGCAATAATGTTCTTCATTTTTATATTATTTATAAACGAAGATAGTATTTTTTTGCATAAAAAAATCCCACTAAAGCATAAGTGGGATTTTAAAAAATTGTTACTCAATATTTTATTCAGCTAATATAGCTCTTGAAATAACGATACGCTGCACTTCGCTTGTGCCTTCATATATTTGAGTGATTTTTGCATCACGCATTAAACGTTCTACATGGTATTCTTTAACAAAGCCATATCCACCGTGAATTTGAACAGCTTCTGTAGTTACCCACATGGCAGTTTCGGAAGCAAATACTTTCGCTTGTGCCCCTTCTTTTTCACAAGGTAATCCTTGATCTTTTAACCAAGCGGCGCGGTAAATTAATAATCGAGCTGCTTCAATTCGCGTAGCCATATCTGCCAACTTAAATTGAATGATCTGGTGTTGAGAAATTAACTTTTTAAATGCTGAACGTTCTTTAGAATAAGCTAATGCTAATTCATAGGCACCAGATGCGATACCTAATGCTTGAGATGCAATACCAATACGACCACCTCCTAATGTTTTCATAGCAAACTTAAATCCGAAACCGTCTTCACCAATTCTATTTTCTTTTGGAACTTTTACATCTGTAAACATTAATGAATGCGTATCACTACCTCTAATACCCATCTTATTTTCTTTTGGACCAACTACAAAACCTGGCATTCCTCTTTCCAAAATTAAACAGTTAATGCCTTTATGTCCTAATTCAACGTTAGTTTGAACCATTACTAAATATATAGAAGCAGAGCTACCATTTGTAATCCAGTTTTTTGTACCGTTTACAATGTAGTGATCACCTTTATCAATTGCAGTTGTTTTTTGAGATGTAGCATCGCTACCAGCTTCTGGTTCAGATAAGCAGAACGCTCCAATTTTTTCGCCTTTTGCTATTGGCACTAAATATTTTTGTTTTTGCTCTTCAGTACCATAGTGTTCTAAACCCCAACAAACTAATGAGTTGTTAACGCTCATCACTACGCTAACAGAGGCATCTATTTTAGAGATTTCCTCCATTGCTAAAACGTATGATATGGCATCCATGCCGCCACCGCCGTATTTTGGGTCAACCATCATTCCTAAAAAACCAAGTTCTCCTAATTTTTTTACTTGTTCAGCAGGAAATTTTTGAGTTTCATCTCTTTCTATCACACCTGATTTACACTCATTTTGTGCAAACTCGCGCGCTGCACTTTGAATCATTAATTGTTCTTCGGTTAATTGAAATTGCATGTTAGTACGGTTTAGTTTTTTAAATAAATTTCATCACAAAAATAGAAGATATTTTGAATTATATCACCATTTACAATGAAAATAGAAATAATATTTTCTATTAATAATTTAAGAAAAAATTCAACCAAAAGATTAGGTAGGGTAGGAGTAAGATGATCTAAAAAACTAATAAGACAAATAGTTGAACTACTTGTCGTATAATTTATGAATAAGTGATGGTAATTGTTTAACTGCAAATACTTCTTTCATTTTCGAGCGTGCATCATAAGCAGGTGTCCCAAAAAAAACTTTACCAGCAGGAACATTTTCGCCAACACCACTTTGAGCCTGAATAGTTGCACCATCACCAATTGTAATATCGCTTGATATGCCAACTTGACCCCATAACGTTACATGGTTTCCAATTTTGCAAACTCCAGCAATGGCAACGTTTGCAGCAAACAAGCACATTTCTCCAACAGTAACATCATGCGCAATGTGCACTAAATTATCAATTATGGTTCCTTTACCTATAATCGTATCGGAAGTAACTCCTTTATCAAATGTGCAGTTTGCTCCTATATGCACGTGATCTTTTACGATAACTCTGCCACAAGTTTGTAATTGTTCGAAATGTGTTTTTCTGTTTTTAAAATAAAAACCATCTGAGCCTATAACTGTTCCCGCGTGAATAATTACATGGTTCCCAATTTCACAATTATCATAAATTACCACATTAGGGTGAAGGATGCAGTTATCACCAATAATAACATTATTGCCGATAAAACAACCGGGCATAATCAAAGTGTTTTTTCCGATTTTTGCCGTGTTGCTTATAGGTACTGATGAATATTGCTTTGGCTGAAAATATTCAGTTAATTGATTAAATGCAGTAAATGGTTCATCATGTATAATTAAAGCTTTGCCTTCAGGGCAGTCAACTTTTTTATTAATTATGATAGTTGTAGCTGCAGATTGCAGTGCTTTAGTGTAATATTTAGGATGATCTACAAAAACAACATCGCCTCCTTCTACACAATGAATTTCGTTAAACCCTTTAACAACATGGTTATCAGCACCAATATATTCTGCATTAATAATAGAAGCAATTTTTTTTAGTGTAGTTGGAGTAATTTGCATAGAATCAAAAATAGTTTATTTATTTGTCTCACATAACTTTTTAAAGATAAAATAAATGGATTAATCATATTTAGTTTGTAAGCTGAAGTGCTAATAAGAGCATCTTGCTGTGTTATTAATTCTTTTAATTATATTTGCAAGAATGATTCGTAACCTTTTTATCACAGTATCTATTTGTTTTTGTCTGAAAGTTGAGTCTCAGGTTTTGACTGTAAATGCTGGCCAAAATCGAATTATATGTTATAACACAAATATTTTATTAGGAGGATCTCCTGCAGTATCAGGTGGTGTTGCACCTTATACTTTTGATTGGCAACCAAGCCTGTTTTTATCCTCTAGCACTATTTCTAATCCTACAGCTGTTGGCGTAACACAGGAGGTATGGTATAAATTAGTTGTAACTGATAAGAATGGGATTAAAGATTCATCATACGTGCATATTGATGTAGATTTAATTTATAGTTATATTACGGGTATAGATACAGGTTTTTGTGTGGGACAACAAAATGGAATAAAAATTGGGGCTTTCAATAACAGCAGCGCAAGTAGCTCGTATACATTTGCTTGGACTCCTCCAAATGGTCTTGATAATGCTAGTTCTCCAAATCCAATTGCTACTCCATCTGTACCAACACAATATCAGTTAATTGTTTCTGATGGAATTTGCCCAAATAGAATAACATCTGTTTTAGTTACACCATTTATCCCGCCATATGCGGATGCTAGTCCAGATACAACTATTGATGAAGGTAAAACAATTACTTTAAATGGAACTGGCGGAAATAAATTCTGGTGGCAACCAGATTACAATCTTAAATACGGTAATACCGTAAACCCTGATGTATGGCCTACTACAACTACTACCTATACATTACATACCGAAGATTCTCATAAATGCTATTCGTCTGATACAGTAAGAGTAACAGTTAATAATGGAGATTTATTATTTTTTTATTCAGCTTTTACGCCTAATAGAGATGGTGATAACGATGTGTTTTATATTGCTAATGTGGGAAAATTTCCAGATAATAATCTTAAAATTTATAACCGTTATGGCAAATTAATTTATAGTGCCAATAATTATGCAAACGATTGGGATGGTACTTATTTAGGAAGCACCCTTCCAACGGGTGTATATTATTACATCTTTGATGATGGAATTGATAAAAAATATAAAGGATCAGTTACCATTTTGCGTTGAGCATTTCAATTCACTCAATTAAATGATAGGTTTACGAATTATAATTGTTCCTAAAAAGGTTTAACAAAATATTAATCTTTCAATTAGGAGTTGTATCACAAAAATGATATATTTTTGTCCCCATTCCATTCCTAAAATCAGTTAGTAATTATTAATAATGAATATATGGTAATAAAGTACAAACTCTTTTTTTTATTAAGCTTTGTTGCTTTCAGTCTATCTTTAAATGCACAAAATAGGTCAGAGAAAAGTGCAATGGCTAAAGAGACTTTTAAAATTTATTATTACCAATTTGAGGGGCAGTTAGCGTCAGAGAATTCTGAAGCTCTGCGAAACGAAATCTTAGCGATGCAGTTTGTAACGGAAGCAAAAATTGAATATAAAGCAGAGAAATCTTCTGGACAAATACGATTACTAGCAGCTGAAAAATTTACGAGCGTTGATAGTGACTTTGAATTTAGTATTTATAACCTAAAGCAACTGCTTATTAGGTATAATCTAATTCCATCCGTATACAGATCTGAAGTGATCTCTAAATAATTTTTTTTAAATTTTACCTTTACCATGCAAAAAATTTATAGTTTATTTATAGCTCTTTGTTGTTTTTCAAATTCATTTGCTCAATCCGATAATTGTTCCGGAGCAATTTCTTTAGCTGTTACAGCCGGTTGTTCTCCAGTTTCAGGATCTACAGCTGGTTTTACACAAAATATTGCTGGTTGTGTTGGTAATGCAGATGATGATGGTTGGTATAAGTTTGTGGCAACTGCCACTTCACATTCTTTATCTGTAATAGGTTCTGCATCGTTTGATGCTGTTTTAGAAGTATTTTCTGGAACTTGCTCTTCCTTAGTTTCATTAGCCTGTGTGGATAATTCATTCAGTGGTCAAACAGAATCCATTAGTTTAACCGGATTAACGATTGGCTTTACTTACTATGTACGTACCTTTAATTATGGTGTAGGATCAGGATCTAGCACGTTTACCATTTGTTTAACGAATGCTCCAACACCACCTGTAAATGATGGTTGTGCAGGAGCTATTAATTTATCAGTAAACACTAGTTGTTCTAATACGTCAGGTACAACTTATGGAGCTACTCAATCATTAAGTGGATGTTCTGGTACAGCAGATGACGATGTTTGGTATAAATTTACAGCAAATAGTTACACTCAAACAATCACCATGACTGGTTCTGCCAGTATGGATGGCGTAGTGGAATTATTTTCCGGTACTTGCGCTTCTTTAGTTTCATTAAACTGTCAGGATATTACATTTAGTGGTGGCGTAGAAACCATTAATGCTGTTGGATTAAATCCTGGACAAGTTTACTACATTCGTGTTTATGATTATTACAGTGGAGGTGGTTATCCTTTTAATATATGTGTAGTAGGAAGTCCAATTGGAGGTACTCAACCAAATGATAATCCGTGTTCAGCCATTCAATTACCTGCTGTAACATCGAGTTGTAATTATTTAACGTTTTCTACTGTTGGGGCAACAAATACGGGTGCTGGATTAGCGCCAGTACCTGCATCTTGCATAGGTGGTAGCGGCGGTTCTGCGGGTTATGGAGCTAATGCGATAGATGTTTGGTTTAAAATTACAGTTCCTGCAAGTGGCGCTGTTTATATTACTCCAGAGCCTAATATGGGTGCAGGAAATATAACTGATGGATCAATGGCTTTATATAGCGGTTCTTGCAATTCATTAACACAAATAGCTTGTTCAAGTGACTATACGTTATACCCTGGTTCTGCAAATGATTTGTTGCCTTATATAGCTGCCACAGGATTAACAGTTGGTTCTACTATATATTTGAGATACTGGGCGTTTGCAAATGGAGCAACGTCAAATGCCGGAGGTTTTGGAATTTGTGTGCAATCGCCAACTAACGATGATTGTGCAAATGCTTTATACGTTTGTGATATTAATGGTTATGCCGGTTCTACCAGTGCCGCTTATACACCTGATAGACCTGGAACTGGAGCAGGACAAATGTTTGCAAATAATGAAACAGCAGCTGGCGTTAATCAAACAGATGGAATAAATACGTGTGGCGTATTTGGTTATTACCCTAATTGCCCTGCAACGGTTGCTGGCCCATATTCATCTCCATTAGTTGACGTAAATATCGAAAATAATTCATGGATTAAATTTACAGCAGCTAATACAACAGCTAATTTAAGAGTTGCTGTTGGTAATTGCTGGGTTGGTAATTATCCAAGCGGAGGTATTCAAATGCAAATATTTTCATCAACTGGTTGTAATAACTTTGTTCCTGTTTCTAGTTTCAAAGAAGGTTCATCCACCTTTACGGTAACAGCGAACGGCTTAACGGTTGGTAGTGATTATTATTTAATGGTTGATGGTTACGCGAAAGACATTTGCAACTATGTAATCCAAGCGCTTGACGGCGTTGCGTTTCCTGCAATTAAAGCATTACCGGATTCTGTTTGTCCAGGAAATTCAACCATACTTACTGCTCCTGCTGGAGCAACAGCTTACGAATGGTATCCAGGCGGACAAACTACTCAAACTATATCTGCAACACCAGGTTCAACGCAAACATTTACCTGCATCGCAAGTGGCGTGTGTGGTTATAAGCAAACATTGACTAAACAAATTGTTGTGAAATCATTACCCGTTGTGGCAATTAATAGTGGTGCAAACATTAGTACTTGTGGCACACAAACAACCGTATTAACAGGGAGTGGTGCATCAACCTATACATGGAGCACTGCTCAAACTACCAGCACCATCAGTGTTTCGCCGAGTGTTACAACTTCATATACCTTAACAGGAAAACTCAATGGTTGTATAAGCAATACCATCACAACCATTACGGTTAACCCTATACCAAACATTACCACGGCCGCAAGTAACACCGTTTGTTATGGAAGTTCTATTACTCTAACTGCATCTGGCGGTATTTCTTATACATGGACACCAGGCGGAGTGAGCTCAACGATTACTGTTTCCCCTTTATCTAATACCGTGTATAATGTAACTGGCGCTAACGCGCAAGGTTGCACTAAAGTTGCAACAGCATCAGTTACAGTTTTAGCAAAACCGAGTATCACTGCAAATACAATAACGATTTGTAATACTGCAACAGGAACGTTAACTGCCAATGGTGGTAGCACCTATGTTTGGAGTACAGGTGCCAATAGCGCTTCAATAACAGATGCTCCATCTGCCACCACTAATTATACTGTAATTGGTGCTGCGGCTAATACCTGCACGAATAGTGCCGTTGGAACGATATCCGTTAATGCTTTACCAACAATCACGGTTCCCTCTGGAACCATTTGTTTGAATACAACCTACACGCTCACAGCATCTGGTGGTAATACTTATAATTGGTCGACGAGCCAAACTGGAACTTCTATCAATGTATCGCCGGCATTAACTACAGTATATAGTGTTACGGGAACTGCCGTTACAACTTGCACTAATGTTACAACAGCAACAGTTTCGGTTAGAACATTACCACAAATGATTGTAACTCCATCAGTGTCTCCAAGTAATTGCAGTGCCTCAACTGGGTCAATAACTTCGGTGAGCGTAACTGGTTCGCCAACTTTAACATATAGTTGGACTAATAGCTCAAACGCTTTGGTAGGTTCTTCACCAAATTTAACGAATCAACCGGCAGGAACCTATAATTTACAAGTAACGGATGGTTTTGGTTGTGTTAATTTATTTGGACCATATAGCATCACTAATCCTGGTGCACCAGCAGCGCCCACCGCTAGCGCTGCGCCAACAAGTTTATGTCAGGGCGGAACCATTAATTTATTTGCCAACGGAACAGGTACTTACAATTGGAGTGGACCTAATAGTTTTAATACTACCACTCAAAACCCAACTATTTCAGGTGCTACCATACCTATGTCGGGAGTATACTCTGTATATGTTACATCGGCAGGATGCAGTGGGCCGGCAACCAATGTAACCATAACGGTTAACCCCTTGCCAAATCCTTCAGCTACCGCTTCTCAAGCAGCTTACTGTGCTAATGATACCATTAAATTATTTGCATCCACAGCTACGACCTATACATGGAGTGGGCCAGGTGCTTTCGCATCTAACCTTCAAAACCCAGTGATACCAAATGGAGTGGCAGGTTTATATCAATTAAATGTAACTAACGTTAATGGTTGTTCAAACTTTACAACTGTTGCTGTAACAGTTAATAGCAATCCTGTTGCTTCAGCATCAGCCAATCCTTCTGCTATTTGTGCTAATTCAACCATTAGTTTAAATGCCGGTGGAGGAACTGCTTATGCATGGACAGGGCCAAATGGATTTACATCTAATGCAGCGTCGCCTTCCATTACTAATGCAGGCACTAGTTATGCGGGACAATATTCGGTTACGGTAACAAATACAACAACCGGTTGTAGCTCTAAAGCAGTTACTTCAGTATCCGTAAATCCACTGCCAACATTTACAGTAAATGCAACTGCACCTAATGTTTGTTACGGCAGCCCAATAAATTTGAATGCAGGCGGAGTAGGAGTGAGTACCTATACTTGGACAGGACCTAACGTTTATTCTTCTAATTCACAAAATCCAACTATTACCAATGCTTCTACTGTTAATACTGGTAATTACAGTGTTTCGGTAACTGATGGAAATGGTTGTTCGGCTTCTCAAATAGTATCGGTAAATGTTTATCCTCAATTAGTGATTAATGCTGCATCAAGTGCATCAATGGTTTGTTCGGGTAATAGCATCAACCTCTTAGGAACAGGCGGAGGAAGTTATGCTTGGGTAGGACCGAATGGATTTACCTCAGGTGTTCAAAACCCAACCATCTCTAATGCTACTTTAACTGCCTCTGGTGTATATACCATGACGGTTACGGATGTTAATAATTGTACGGCTGCAAGTACTGTAAATGTGATGGTTAACCAAACACCTATATTGGTTTCTAATGCAGGTGATAATACCTGCACAGGCGGAGCTTTAACATTAACGGCTAATTTCGGTTTAGGAGCAATAGTTAATTGGTATGCCGATCAATCGGCCAGTACGTTATTACAAGGTAATTCGTCCGTGTATCATCCAACACCTTCAGGCGACGGACTATACACCTATTATGTTCAAGCTACCTTAAATGGCTGCACAAGTTCATTAACTGCTGTTTCGGCAGGATACTATAACATACACGCTATTGCCAGCGCTGATGTGTATAGTGGCAATGCGCCATTAAGTGTGAACTTTACAAATAGTAGTATAGGTGTTAATGCCTCTGATTCCTATAACTGGAGCTTTGGTGATGGAACAGGTACATCGGTTATTAATCCTAATCATATTTTTACAACTGGCGGTACTTTTAGTGTTGTGCTTACAGTAACGGATGATGTAAGTGGCTGTAGCGATGATACTACATTAGTTATAAAAGTAGAAGATGATTTGGTAATATTAGTACCTAATGTGTTTACACCAAATGGCGATGGAGTGAATGATGTGTTTCATATTAAAATTTCGGGAGCTAAATCGGCAGAAGGCTATATTTATAACCGTTGGGGTCAATTGTTATACAGCTGGGATGCATTGAATTCATCATGGGACGGGAAAGCGGCTAATGGCACTAATTGTCCGGATTCTACTTATTTTTACGTTATCAAAGTAGTGGATCATAAAGATATGAATCATGAATTCCCCGGATATACTTTGATTATTCGATAAGCGCTTTAGTATCTTATTAATAGGCTTGCTCTTTCATTTATCAAACAAAAAAATACATGGAGCAGCCTTATTGAAGTAAAAAAAGGAAGTGATTTATGATGGAGCAATACAACATAATGCTTGAGCAATGTTGCTCCATCACTCAAGCGCACTGATAACTTAAAGTTCAGTTCTGCTCCACGACGGAGCAACTCCCAAAAATGGCGGAGCAGGTCTGCTCCACGACGGAGCAACTCCCAAAAATGACGGAGCAGGTCTGCTCCACGGCGGAGCAGCTCCCAAAAATGACGGAGCAAGTCTGCTCCACGACGGAGCAACACTCAAAATTGATAGAGCAACTCTGCTCCATGGCGGAGCAACTCCAGAAAATGACGGAGCAGTTCTGCTCCACGGTGGAGCAACTCCCAAAAATGACGGAGCAGGTCTGCTCCATTGCCGAGCAGCTCTCAAAAATGACGGAGCAGCTAGCTAGCGGGCCGTTTTGGCAATCCCTAATTTAGCACATTTGTTTTTGCAAAAAGGCTAAATTCCTGCCCTTTCAAAATAGATGTGCTTTCATTACCATTTTGCGCATCTTGTTACTAATCGGTCAAAGGCGCCTTGCCTCAGCGTAAGGTTTTTTTTATTTGTCTTATGACAACACAGCCATACTTGCAGCGTTAAACTCTAACACCAATTAAACACACATCATCCACTTGCTCTAAATTTCCTTTCCAATTATCAAAGACATCATTTAATTTTTGTTTTTGAGTTTCCATTGGCTCATTTGCCATTGCCAACAACAAGTTTTGTAATTGCTTGTGTTTAAATTTCTTTCCGTTTGCTCCGCCAAATTGATCGGGGAAACCATCGGTTAAGGTGTAAACGACATCACCTTTTTGTAAATTTAATGTATGTAAGGTAAATGGCTCTTTATCTCTATCGTGTTTTCCTATTGGTAAACGGTCGGCTTTTATTTCAATTAATTCGTGCTTGTTCTCGACTGCGCTCGAACTGACATTGCGAATTACCCAAATTGGATTATTGGCGGAAGCACAATGCAAAATATTATTTTTAAAATCAAAACTTAGCAAACTTCCATCCATTCCATCTTTTCCGCCTTCGGCACTTCCATCGTTCTTTAGGTTTTCAATAACTAATCTTCTTGTTTCGTTCAATAATAAATCAGGACTTGTTATTCCTTGCAAAGATGCTTCTTTTAAACTCGCAATGTTTACAATACTCATAATTGCTCCAGGCACTCCATGTCCTGTGCTATCAGCATTTACGAGAACAAAATTGTTATTACTTAGTTTTGTTGCCCAATAAAAATCACCACTTACCACATCTTTGGGTTTAAACAAAATAAAATAATTACTTAAATTTTCATCCAACATTTTTTTACTGGCTAATAATGCGCGTTGTATTCTTTCAGCATAATTTATACTATCCGTAATTTCTTTATGTTTTTCTTCAACTAAATTTTTTTGTTGTTCTACTACAATATTTTTTTGAACTAACTCTTCCGTTCTTTCTTCAACGGTTTTTTCAAGTATTATTTTTTCAGCAACTAATTTTTTCTCACGGCTTTTTATGTAGTACCAAACTGAACTTATAATTAATAAACCTACTAAAGACCTAAACCACCATGTTTGCCAAAAGGGAGGGCGAATGGTAAATTTGTACTCAAATGGCGCACTCCAATAACCCTCACTATTCATAGCTTTTACTTTAAAAGTGTAATTACCGTGTGGTAAATTGCCATAAGGTGCTGATGTTTTGTTGGTAATAGCACTCCAGTTTTCATCTAAGCCTTCTAAAATGTATTGGTACTTTACCTTTTTTGGTTGCATCATTGTTATACCAATAAAATTAAAAGTTAAATAATTATTGTTGTACGCTAAACTTAAATTATCTGGTAAAGTGTACCATTTTGTTAAGCCATCAAAATTAAAATTACTAACGCTTACGCCATTGCCTAAAGTAAGTATACTATCTTTTTTGTTTTCTAAATTTGCCCAAGCTATATTTTCATTAAACAACTCTATAGTGGTTAATTGTATGTTGGGTGCAATGGTATCGGGTAACATATTCTCTGGGTGCACAGCGGTGAGCCTATCATTAGCACCAATCCATATTATGCCATCTTTTGCTTGCAACATGGTTTTGCCGCCATTTACACCTATTCCTAAAAAACCATCGCCGTAAGTATAATTTTTAAAAATAATTTCGTCTGCTTTTATGCTATACACACCATTGTCACCCTGAGCCGGTCGAAGGGCAACTAACTTAGCTAGTGTTAATTTACAAATCCCAAAGCGGGTGCCGAACCAAAGGTTTCCCGATTTATCTTCTAACATCGACAAAACAGTATTGTTAGCAAGGCCTTCTTTATCAGTAAAAGTAGTAAAGGATTTCCCGTCGTATTTGCTAACGCCACCGCCATCAGTGCCGAACCAAAGGTTTCCGCTTTTATCTTCTAACATCGACAAAACACTATTGTTGGCAAGGCCTTCTTTATCAGTAAAAGTAGTAAAGGATTTCCCGTCGTATTTGCTAACGCCACCGCCATAAGTGCCGAACCAAAGGTTTCCGCTTTTATCTTCTAATATACTCCAAACAGTATTGTTGGCAAGGCCTTCTTTATCAGTAAAAGTAGTAAAGGATTTAACAAGGTCTTTTTTATTTTTTTTAAGGTCTTGTTGAGTGCGCGGATAAATGTTTGTTCCATTAATAATATCATCCACACAATTCCCGTCGTATTTGCTAACGCCACCGCCATCAGTGCCGAACCAAAGGTTTCCGCTTTTATCTTCTAATATACTCCAAACAGTATTGTTGGCAAGGCCT
>CAILKE010000016.1 GCA_903834765.1 uncultured Bacteroidota bacterium | reverse complement strand
TAACCCTAAACCGAGTCCCGTCCTCGTTTTCATCCTAATCCTAACTATCACCCAAGCCCAAAAGATAACGTTACCGGTATTATATATAAGAATTTATTATACCTCGTATAAACAATATTTTTTAACTATTAAAATTAACATTGTTATTGATTTTTTGAAAAAATTATTTGTAAAAGTAATTTATAGTCTTTTTTGCTCGGTCCTGATTTTTAACAAAATAATATGATAGTCGAAAAACAAACATTAACACCATCTGAAAATTTTTTAATTGCCGGACTAAATCAGGTTGGTGAAGAATATTTTCAAATGAGACATTTAGGTAATGAAAATATTTTACAAAAGCCTGAGCGTGTTTTTAATGCAGAACTTTACCATCAGTTAAGAAAATTACAGGATAATGGATATTATGAAGTTGGAAGAATCCATACGGATTTAGTGAAACACATAAAACTTCATTTAGAGAAAACCAAAATGCCTTCAGCTATTATTAACAATTTATGTATTGGGGATTTTCATCCAAAAAAAATTTCTCCTGATATTGTTTTTCATACTGGTCAGGATAATATAGATAATCAGTTGTTGGTTGCTGAGTTAAAAATGGATGGTGCAAGTAGAATTAATATTATTAATGATATACAAAAATTATTGTTTTACAAGCTTTCCGCTTTACAATTTAAAAATGCTGTTTTTATATATACTGGCTCTAAAAAAGATTTAGAAAGGAAATTGGAGTTTGGAATGAGTAAAAAAATGTTAGAATGCGTCATAAAACATAATGTAGTTATAGCATTGCGCTTATTTAAAGGCAGAAAAAAAATGTGGAATATTTATGAGTTCAAAAATAATAATGTTAATAATTAACCAACTAAATAAAATGAAAAAAAATCTAATATTATTTTTAGTAATAAATTTAAAGCTTATAATAAATGGTCAAACACTTATTCCAAACCAAACTAGTTTTTATGTCAGCGGTATTGGGTCCTTACCTTCAAATCCTTCTCAGCTTTTTGATGGTAATCTTACAACTCCAGCTCTTTTATCTGGAAGCTACTCTGGTTGCTGTTCACCTGCAAAAACATCTTCAGGAGCTATAGATAATACTTTTTCAAGCCAATGTATGAATTGGAATTTACAGAAAGGGTATTTTGCATCTGGCTCCGAGATGATTTTAGATATTCAAAGAACTATTATAAATTCAAAAGTAATATTAAAGGCATGCGGTATAGCTTCCGGTTGTATTACAAGTCCTTCTGGTCTGGCTTGTTCTAATACTTATTGTTCAACATATTCAGGAAGTTGCATCGGTGGACTTGGCACAGGTTACACTAGTTTTCAATTTAACACCCCTTCATCAAGTACTTTTCAAATTCAAATTTTCACAGGTGCTTCAGTTTTTGGACCATGGCAACAAATAAAAGACACTTCCTTGGTTATTTCTGGACAAAATATTGATTTTTCAATTCCAATTGATAACAAAGCTTCAAGATTCTTTAGAATTTATTTTCCAAGCATTCAAGCATTTACGCAAACTATAAATGCTTCCTATAAAATAAATAGTACACCCCCTTATGATCGCTATTATAACTGGAATTGTTCACAAACGGTAAATTCTTTATCAATTGGAGAAATAGAGTTTTACGAGTCTTCACCATTAATAACTTCTTCCACTTCTAACCCATTAATAAATGGGGAATGTGTCACTCTTACAGCAGCAGCTAGTGGTGAAACATACCTATGGTCAACAGGGGAAACAACTCAATCTATTACAGTTTGCAGCTCAGGTTCTTATACTTGTCAAGTTACCAATACTTCTTTTACCGGTAATCAAGACTACACAGCTTCACTAAACGTTTCTACCATTGGTGCTCAAGACAATTGGGTCGGACCTAATGGCGAGGTATATACTATTCATCGCAATGGTAACTCAGTATATTATGGAGGAGATTTTAATGCTGTGGGTCCAGTTACTGGTAGTAGTGCACAAATTAGTGAGATTAGTGGTGCAGCCAATACAACCATGCCAAGAGTATATGGTACTGTGAATGTTACCCTGCCAGATGGTAATGGAGGATGGTATATTGGGGGCACATTTAACAGAGTTGGTAATTATAATACAGTATCTAATCTTGCGCATATTAATGCAAATGGTTCGGTAGATGTTAATTTTAAACCTGTTCCTAACGGAGCTGTTTATACACTTGCTATGTATGGTTCAAATTTATATGTAGGAGGTGCATTTACCACCATTAAAGGTTTAGTAAATAATTATATTGCAAAAATTGATAAAACAACAGGTACTCCATTATTCTGGAACGCATACTGTAACAACACAGTCAGAACCATGCAACTTTATGCCGATAAAATAATATTGGGTGGTAATTTTACCTCTATTGGCGGGGCAACCCGAAATTATTTGGGTGTGCTTGATACCACCTATTTACAAGCTACTACTTGGGCACCTAACCCTAATGCCGCAGTTTACAAACTGTTGGTTAACGGTACTAAATTATATGTGGGTGGTGATTTTACAAATATTTCGGGAGTTGCAAAGGGAAGAGGTGCTGGATATACATTGCCAGGTTTTACAATTGATCCTTATGATTTTGCTGCAAATAACCGTATACATGATTTTGCATTTTACAACAATGTATTATATACTGCTGGTAAATTTACCACTATTGGTGGTGCTGCAAGAAACTATATTGCGGGGTTAAATTACCTTAATGTGTTAGCTAACAGTTTTAATGCTAATGCAGATAGTACAGTCTATTCAATGTCTGTTTTAAACGGAAATTTAATTGCTGGAGGTAGTTTTTCAAACATAGGGGGTGCTACTCGTAGCCGTTTGGCTTCCCTGAATGTTAGCTCGGGTGCAGCTAATGCTTGGAACCCTAATGTAGTAGGTATAAAAGGAACAAATTATAATGTGCTATCAATGGCAACCAACAGTACGAATATTTTTGCAGGTGGCACATTTTGCATTGTAGGTGCCAGTGCGCGAAACAATGTAGCTGCAGTAGATGCCACCACTGGTTCTTTATTAACCTTTGATGCGAATACCAACAACATAGTTCGTTCAGTTTATGCGGATGGCAACTATTTGTATATGGGTGGCGACTTTACAACAGTAAACGGATCAATTTCCAAAAACAGAATTGCCCAAGTAAATGGCACTACAGGAATTGCCACAGGTTGGAATCCTAATGCAGACGGGACTGTAAATGCTTTGGCCCTTTCAGGAAATAATCTATTTGTTGGGGGAGCATTTGCTAATATTGGTGGAGGTGCTCGTGCAAAAATTGCTTCATTATCTACTTTAACTGGTGGAGCATCTGCTTTTAACCCTACTGCAAACAATAATATAAATGCTTTAGCTATCAGTGGAGATACTTTATTTATTGGTGGGGTGTTTACTAGTATAGGTGGTCAGACAAGAAATAGGGTAGCAGCCTATCGAATTTCAACAAGCGGTTTACTTGCAATTGATCCTAATGCCAATAACACAGTAAATGCATTAGCTGTTAAAGGCAATAAATTATATATAGGTGGTAATTTTACATCCATAAGTAATACTGCTATTAATAGTTTAGCAGAATTTAATGTAACTACTAATACCATTACTTCACTAAATACCGGTATTGCAAACACTACCACTGTAAATGCACTCGCTACTGCTGATTCATCATTATACTCAGGGGGTGGTTTTAGTTATGCAAATTGTGGTCAGACAATAGATAATGCCGCTGTAATTAAAACACTATCAAATAGAGTCAGCTATTGGATACCGCAACCTGACGATATAGTGAGGGTAATTTATTTAGCACCAGACAAGGCTTATATAGGTGGTAAGTTTAAAGTAATTCAAAGGAGGTATCAGCCATTTTTTGCAACCACCGATTTGTTTAATTCAGGTAATCCGCCAACAGTAGCATCTATTTCTTCAACCACTGCTTGTGTAAATGAAACAATAACGATTACGGGTGCGGGCTTTACAGGTGTTACTTCAGTTAGTGTTGGATCTAACAGCGTACCATTCACAGTCGTATCTTCAACAATTATAACCATCACTCCATCTGTGGCTGTTACGGGTGCGGTTAACATTTCAAATACACTTGGTAATGCTGCGGGTAACCAAACATTAACTGTTAATGCTTTACCAATAGCAAGTGTAACAACAAGTGGTTCAGCAACTTTCTGTCAGGGAAATTCATTGGTACTAAATGCCAATACGGGAATAGGTTTAACTTATCAATGGAAAAATAATGGTACAAATATCAGTGCAGCAACACTATCAAGTTATACGGCCTCAGTAGCTGGTAATTATGCAGTAACAATTACTAATAACAATAATTGTTCTGCTACTTCAAATACAATTAATGTTACTGTATACGCAACTCCAACAGTTGCAGTAAGTAACGCTACTATCTGTTCAGGTAATTCTGCAAACATAACGGCAAGTGGCGCCACTACTTATAGTTGGAACACAGGTTCTGCAACGTCAATGATTTCAGTAACGCCAAACGTAAACACTAATTATACAGTTACTGGCACTACTAACGGTTGTATAAACACAAAAACAGTAAGTGTTACTGTAAAGGCAACGCCAACTTTAGCTATTAGCAATGCTACTATCTGTTCGGGTAATTCTACAAATTTAATAGCAAGTGGTGCTGTAAGTTATAGTTGGAATACAGGAGCAACATCTCCTTCTTTAAATGTATCACCTATTGTAAATACTAACTATGTTGTTATTGGAACAACTAATGGCTGTAGTGATACAAAAACCGTTAACGTAAATGTTAATCAAACTCCAACTGTTGCCGTTAATAGTGCTACAATTTGTTCAGGATCAAATGCAGTTATTAATGCAAGTGGTGCAACAAGCTACATTTGGGATAATGGAGCAACAACGAACTCTATTTCAGTAACACCAAACATAAACACTAATTATACAGTTACAGGTTTATCTAATAATTGCAGCGATACAAAAACGTTAAGCGTAACTGTTAATCAAACGCCAATTATTTCAGTCTCTAATGGAACAATTTGTTCAGGTAATAGTTACACCATTACTTCAAGTGGTGCAATTACATATTCATATTCAGGCGGTTCAGCAATAGTAAGCCCCATAAGCACAAGCACATATACGGTAACAGGCTATTCTTCTCAAAATTGCGCTTCGTCACCACAAACACTAACTGTAACTGTTGATCCTAATTCAGCAATAACCTCTCAGCCAACAAATCAATCGGTTCTTTCGGGCACAAGTGCTGTATTTACTGTATCAGCAACAGCTGGCGCATCATTACAATGGCAAACAAATTTAGGGCTAGGCTTTCAAAATTTAAGTAATGCTGGTCAGTATAGCGGGGTTAATACACCCACATTAACCATAAGCAACGTTGGTTCTAGTAACAACAATCAAACATTTAGATGTATAGTTGGCGCAGGTTCTTGCGGTGATACAACTATTGTAGTGACTTTAAATTTAGTATCAACTGTTGGCATTGAAGATTTAGCATCACTTCAAAATATTGAGGTTTACCCCAATCCAACGTCTACTCAATTATATATTAAAAGTTCAATAAAATATGCAACAATTAAAGTTATAAATAGTGTTGGGCAAATAGTTTTAAATAAAGAGGCTGCTGCTTCTATTGATGTATCATCATTTAGCAATGGTCTTTATTTTATAAAATTATATGATGAAAAAGGTCAATTATTAAAGATTGGGAAATTTGTAAAAGAGTAAATTAATTTTTTCATTAGAATTACAAATACTTTAAGCAGATAAAAATTCATTCATGTAATTTAAATACAACTTTGAATTCATCAGATTCACCTCATTTATTGAAATTATCTTCATATTTTTATTGAATATAAAAAAAATGATGTAGTTTTAATTAAAATTAAATTATCATGAAAATAAAAATCTTTTTAGGCGCAGTGCTATTATCTAGTTTGGCATTTCAATCTTGTAAAAAACACAAACAAGGCGTAACTACTTATCAAACTGTCGATGTAACTATTGATGCAAATAATTCATATCAATATAACTTTGGAACAGAAAAGACGGATTTATCAATCACAAAACAATCTCAATCATTTTTAGTAAGTGAATTAGATAAAGTTAATGAGGCAACTTTATTTAATTACTCTCCAAAATTAAATTTTTCAGGAGTTGATGAAGTTGAGGTTACTTCATTTGAAGAGCCTGAAAAAGAAGGCGGTAAGGGAGGTCATCATGGTAATTGCGAAAACCATAATGGAAAAAAAGAGCATGATGAAGACGACAATAAAATAATTTATACTTTTAAAATCTCTGTTAAAAATACCACAACAGCTCCAACAAAAATTATTAACGAAAACTAATTTTAATTCCCCTGTCAAAACAAAAACGCCTCACATAAATGTGAGGCGTTTTTTTAAATTATATTATTTGTGTTCAACTGATACTTCTCGACTCCACTTCGCCTTCGCTCAGTGTGACATCTCGAAATGACAATCTAAATGATGATTACATCATTCCACCCATTCCGCCCATGCCTGGGTTACCCATTGGCATTGCTGGCGCATCTTCTTTTTTCTCTGCTAATACACAGTCAGTAGTCAATAACATAGCTGCAACTGACGCTGCGTTTTCTAAAGCGATACGGCTTACTTTAGTAGGATCAATTACACCTGCTTTTAATAAGTTTTCGTATTTCTCAGTACGAGCATTGAAGCCATAATCATCTTTTCCTTCTTTTACTTTTTGTACAACAATAGAACCTTCGATTCCACAGTTAGCACAAATTTGACGTAAAGGCTCTTCAATAGCACGACGTACAATTTGAATACCAGTATTCTCATCTTCGTTAATGCCTTTTAATTTATCTAAAGAAGCAATTGCACGAATATATGCAACACCACCGCCCGGTACGATACCTTCTTCAACTGCTGCACGAGTAGCTGCTAATGCATCGTCCACACGGTCTTTCTTCTCTTTCATTTCTACTTCAGTAGCTGCACCAACATAAAGAACTGCAACACCGCCAGCTAATTTAGCTAAACGCTCTTGTAATTTTTCTTTATCGTAATCAGATGTCGTTGATTCGATTTGTGCTTTGATTTGATTTACACGAGCTGTGATATCAGCTTTTTTACCAGCACCACCAACGATTGTTGTGTTGTCTTTATCAACAGTTACTTTTTCTGCTTTTCCTAAGAATGTTAAGTCAGCGTTTTCTAATAAGAATCCTCTGTCTTCAGCAATAAAGATACCACCAGTTAAAATTGCTAAATCTTCTAACATCGCTTTTCTTCTATCACCAAATCCTGGAGCTTTCACAGCACAGATTTTTAAGTTAGAACGTAAACGGTTTACAACTAATGTTTGTAAAGCTTCTCCGTCGATATCTTCTGCAATAATTAAAATTGGTTTACCTGTTTGTACTGCTTTTTCTAATACAGGTAATAGTTCTTTCATTGAAGAAATTTTCTTTTCATAAATTAAGATTAATGGGCTTTCTAAAACAGCTTCCATTTTATCTACATCTGTAATGAAATATGGAGAGATATAACCTCTGTCAAATTCCATTCCTTCTACTACTTCAACAGTTGTATCAGTACCTTTAGCTTCTTCAACAGTAATAACACCTTCTTTTTTTACTTTAGCCATTGCTTCAGCAATTAATTTACCTATGGTGCTATCGTTGTTTGCAGAGATAGTAGCAACTTGTTCAATTTTTTTATTATCGTTACCAACCACTTGAGATTGTTTTTTCAAATTCTCAACAACTGCTTCAACTGCTTTGTCGATACCACGTTTCAAATCCATTGGATTAGCGCCGGCAGCGACGTTTTTTAAACCACCTGTAACGATAGCTTGAGCTAATACAGTAGCAGTTGTTGTTCCATCACCAGCTGCATCAGCTGTTTTAGAAGCAACTTCTTTTAATAACTGCGCACCCATGTTTTCTACTGGGTTCGATAATTCGATTTCCTTAGCCACAGTAACACCATCTTTTGTGATTTGCGGTGAACCAAATTTTTTGTCAATAATAACGTTGCGTCCTTTTGGACCTAAAGTTACTTTTACTGCATTTGCTAATGCATCAACTCCGCGCTTTAATGCGTCACGAGCTTCGATGTTAAATGATATGTCTTTTGCCATTTTTATATTGTTTAAATGTTTCTTGTTTAAAGTTTCTTGTTGTCTGATTCGGGAACTTTAAACTTCAAACCCGAAACCAGAAATAATATTTAGATAATCGCGTATATGTCGCTTTCACGCATAATTAATAGGTCTTTACCATCAACTTGGATTTCAGTACCTGCATATTTTCCGTATAAAACTGTGTCACCAACTTTTACAGTCATTGGTTCATCTACTTTACCATTTCCTACTGCTAATACTTTACCTTTCATTGGTTTTTCTTTTGCAGTATCAGGGATAATTAATCCACCTGCTGTTTTTGTTTCTGCTGGAGCTGCTTCTACCAATACTCTATCGGCTAAAGGCTTAACGCTTACATTTGCACTTGATTTTGCCATGATTTATGTGATTTTTTGATTAATTAATTTTTTACGGTTGCCTACTGTCTAAAAATGTGCCAATGCCCAATTTTTAAACTAAGAGGGACAATATTACCGTTTTTTGACGGCATTAAAACAAAAATGTCAGTCTGCGAGACACAAACTGACATCCAAATTATCTATTAAAATATATTACTTCCCTACTTTACTGCCATCATAGGCCCATTTAAGCCAAATGGAGCCCCATGTAAACCCTCCACCAAAAGCCGATAAAATGATATTATCCCCTTTTTTAAGTTGCTTTTCATAGTCCCATAATAACAAAGGAATAGTCCCAGCTGTGGTGTTACCATAGCGTTCAATATTCATCATCATTTTATCAGGACTTAAACCCATGCGATTAGCTGTTGCTTCGCAAATACGCTTGTTTGCTTGGTGTGGTGCTAACCAAGCAATGTCATCTGCCGTTAGGTGGTTTTTAGTCATGATGTCGGCACTTACTTCCGCCATATTAACAACAGCGTTTTTAAATACAGCTTGTCCTTCTTGATGCACAAAATGCAAACGTTTCTCAACCGTTTCGTGTGTTGGCGGCATTAAGGAACCACCAGCTGCTTGATATAAATATTTACGGCCGGAGCCATCACTTTTTAAAATAAAATCCTGAATGCCGTTTCCATCCTCTGTAGGTTCTAATAGCACAGCGCCACCTCCATCACCAAATATCACACAGGTTGTACGGTCTTCGTAATCAAGAATCGCGCTCATTTTATCAACACCAATTACTACTACTTTTTTGTATTTACCGGTTTCAATGAATTGAGAACCCGTTGCTAATGCAAAAATAAATCCTGAACAAGCGGCAGCCAAATCATAACCCCATGCGTTTTTCGCGCCAATTTTATCGCAAATAATATTGGCAGTACTCGGGAAAATTAAATCGCCTGTGATTGTTCCAACAATTACCAAATCAATATCTAAAGCGCTGATGCCTCGCTTGCGTAATAACTCTTCCACAGCAAATACCATCATGTCTGATGTTGCTTTTCCTGGTTCTTTTAAAACACGACGTTCTTTAATACCTGTGCGAGAGGTAATCCATTCATCATTTGTATCTACAAACTTGGCAAGCTCGTCATTTGTCATTACAAAATCAGGAACATAGCCTCCAACGGCTGTAATTGCAGCTTTTATCATTATTGAAACACGGTTTTTATTTTTTCGTTTAAGTTGGCTTCTACTATATCTTTGCTTAACACCATTAAGTTTTTAAAAGCTACTGCACTAGATTTACCATGTGCAATCATAACGTTTGAGTTAACTCCTAAGATGGGAGTTCCACCATATAATTCGTAATTAAATTTTTCGAAATACTCATCAGTTATATTACGTCTTTTTGACATCGAATAAAAAGCTTCAGCAGTTTTTAATAATACATTCCCTGTGAAACCTTCGCACACAATGACGTCAGCTTTCTCTTCAAATACTTCTAAGCCCTCTACGTTACCAATGAAATTAAAGTCTTTAGTATCTTTCATTAATGAATATGCTGCTTGAGCTACTAAATTTCCCTTTTCGGGTTCTTCGCCTATGTTTAATAATCCCACTTTTGGATTTTCCACTTTATATACTTCTTTGGCAAAAATAGAACCTAGTATGGCAAATTGATATAACACATCAGGTTTACAATCAGCATTTGTACCAACATCTAATAACACAGTATAGCCACCATTTATTTTTGGTAAAATAGAAGTGATGCAAGGCCTAATAACACCTGAAATAGCTTTCACCGAAAACATAGAACCTACGAGCATAGCACCAGTATTACCAGCACTTGCAAAGCATTGTAATCCGTTTTCTTTTAATAATTTAAATCCAACGGCAACAGAACTATTTGGCTTTTGAGCAATTGCTTTGGTGGGATGCTCACCCATTTGTATCACCTCAGTTGTGTGAACGTAATCAAATGTATCTTCAGCTATCCCTTGTTCTTTAATGTAGTTTTTTGCTTGTTCGCTATCTCCAATCAATACAATCCTCACATGCTTAGGTAAAGCTTCAAGAGCCATAATTGCGCCGTCTAAACAGTTTTTTGGAGCATAATCTCCACCCATTATATCTAATCCGATTTTCATACGTTATTCATCAAATTCAATCGTCTAAACAACAAAATATTGCGTAAAAATACAATTTATTAAGCCTAAAGTTATTAACCCCTATAGGGTGATACAAGTTATTTTAAGCTTCAATACTAAATGAAAACCGAAACTGAAACCAAACGACAAAACCACGTAAATGCTATATTTTACTATGTATTTACGTGGTTTAAACTTTATTAATCAGAACTAATCTTATAACATAATCTATAATAAATCATTCGCTAAATTAGCTAATTCGCTACGCTCGCCTTTTTCTAAGGTAATATGTGCATACAACGGTTGACCTTTTACTTTCTCAATCAAATAACTTAAACCGTTACTTTGAGCATCTAAATATGGTGTATCAATTTGATAAATATCGCCAGTGAAAATAATTTTGGTGTTTTCCCCTGCACGAGAAATAATTGTTTTCACTTCATGTGGTGTTAAGTTTTGTGCTTCATCTACAATGAAAAACATGTTACTTAAACTACGTCCACGAATAAAGGCTAAAGGACAAATCACAATTTTTTCGTGTTCGATCATTTCATTGATTTGCTTCAATTCTTTATCCTTTTCAGAAAACTGACTTTTGATGAATTTTAAATTATCCCACAGTGGCTCCATATAAGGATTTAGCTTAGATGTAATATCACCTGGCAAATAACCTATATCTTTATTACTCAATGGAACTATAGGTCGAGCAATATAAATTTGATGGTAATCGCGACGTTGCTCTAATGCTCCCGCTAATGACAATAACGTTTTACCAGTACCTGCCACACCTTGTATACTTACCAAGCGTATTGCTGGATTCATAATAGCATCCAATGCAAAACTTTGCTCCGCATTTTTAGGAATGATACCAAACGCTGCTGTTTTAGTTACACGTTGCATCGTTTTATTACTTTGCTGGTATCGGCCTAAAACTGAGGCATTATTGTTTTTTATAACGAAATAATGATTGGCTAAAGGCTCATCTTTTTTTACAACATCTTTTAACGGACAAGCTCCTTTTTCGTAAATGGTATTAATAATTGCTGGATTTACAGAATTTACAACCGAACGACCAGTATATAATTCATCAATCGTTAATATTTTTCCAGTTGTATAATCTTCGGCGTGAACATTTAGCGATTTAGCCTTAATACGTAAATTAATATCTTTCGTAACTAAAACTACTTTTTTAGTTGGATTCATTTCAGCCGTATAAATTGCTGAATTTAAAATCTTATGATCTGCTTTTTTTTCGCCAAATATTTTCTCAGCATCTAATTTTGCAGACGTATGCATTTCTATTTTAAAACGCCCATGTGACTTACCATTAATAGGTGTCCAATCTTGCAAGGAGTTATTTCCAGACATGATATCAACATATCTCGTAAACTCTCGCGCAGAAAAGTTTTTAGTGTCATTCCCTTTTTTAAAGTTATCCAATTCTTCTAAAACAGTGATTGGGATTACCACATCGTGTTCTTGGAAATTTTTAATTGCTGTATGATCATAAATAATAACTGACGTATCTAAAACAAATATTTTTTGTTCGGTACTTTTTGCAGGAGCTTTCTTTGCCATATAGAATGTATTAAATAATTATATAAATTTATTTTTTTACGATGATTTTAAATTCGCTACTATTTAAACTAATAAACAGAGTTGTGTTTATACTGATTAACAATTAGCATAAATTGTTTACCTAATGGTAATAGTACTCTTTTTGAAATAAGTTACAAATCTTTCGCCAAATAATATATCACCAATTAATTAACCAATAAATACTCTTACTTAAAATCATTTAAAATTTATACTTTCGTAGCATGTTTACAATTGACACACACACCCACATTATACCGAAGCATATTCCTGATTTTACAAAAAAATTTGGGTATGGTAATTTCATACAATTAGATCATCACATACAAGGAAAGGCATGGATGATGCAAGGAGACAAGCGCTTTAGAGAGATCGAAGAAAATTGTTGGGATGCAGAAGTGCGCTTAAAGCAAATGAAAGAACATCAAGCTGATATGCAGGTAATATGTACCATTCCTGTTATGTTCAGTTACGATGCCAAACCAAAAGATTGCTTAGAAATTTCTCAATTTTTAAATGATGATATTGCACAAACCGTCAACAATCATCCCGATAAATTTATTGGTTTAGCAACAGTACCTATGCAAGATACAGCATTAGCTGTTCAGGAATTAGAAAGAGCAATGAGCCTTGGTTTTAAAGGCGTTCAAATCGGCAGTAACATTAACAATATTAATTTAGGCGAACCGCAGTTTCATGATTTTTGGGCAGCATGCGAAAAAACAAATGCTGCTATTTTAGTTCATCCTTGGCAAATGATGGGTCAAGAACACATGACTAAATACTGGTTACCATGGTTAGTTGGTATGCCGGCAGAAATCAGTAGAGCAATTTGTAGTATGATCTTTGGCGGCGTGTTTGAAAAATTTCCAAATCTAAAAGTATGTTTCGCACACGGAGGAGGTTCGTTTTTGCCTACCATCAGCCGCATTGAACATGGTTGGGATTGCCGACCTGACCTAGTTGCTATTGACAATAAATTTAATCCCAAAAAATACTTAGGTAAATTTTGGGTTGATTCACATGTATGCGATCATAAAATGTTGCAATATATTATTGATTTAGTTGGTGCTGATAAGGTGGTACAGGGTTCCGATTATCCATTTCCTCTAGGAGAAGCAGTTCCAGGTACTTTAGTGCGCGAAGCACCATTATCTGACGATACAAAAAAAATAATTATGGGAGATGCTGCCAAAGCTTGGCTATCCATGTAAATGCTAACATAAATAATTCTTTAATTTAATAGTTTCATAAAATAAAAAAATGCCTTTTTTTACTAATCATCAACTCAAATTATTAACTTCTGCTGAAGGAAAAACATTAAAAAAATTGCTTATTTATTTTTGGGTAAATAAATTGCACCCTTCCGAATCTGTTGAATTAATTGATAATGTAGAGCTTCACTTTACTGATGATACAACTTTAGTAATTACTTGTAACGACGAAAGTTCGGGTATTAACATCATTGATGATTTTAATTTCGAGGAAGAAAAAGCAACACTTAAATTAGAGTTTGGTGATAAAATCCGAATGATTCCTATTGACGCATCCACCACTAAAATGTGGGTAGATGTTATTGGAGAAACCATCGAATCAATTGATCTGAGTAAAGAAGGAGACGAGTATATAGATGATGCACTTATTCTTAATTTCGGCATCGAAAAACGCACCATCGGCATTAGCCCGTCTGATGGCTTAATTATTGATTATTGGGAAGACTAGTAGTAAATATAATAAACTAAAAGGCTGTCTCAAAAGTAAAATGAATTCGCTGAGAATCGCTTAAACGACTTTTGACTCTGATAGGGGTCCAAATAAAAAAGAGGCTATCTCACTTTTTGAGACAGCCTCTTTTTATTGATAAGTTTAATATTATTCTTTGATAATACGTTTCACAACTTGATTTGAATCCATTACAATTCTAATAGAATACATTCCTTTTGATAAATCGGAAATTAAAAGTGTTGAAATTGTATCAACTACTTTTTGACTTAATACCAATTTACCAATCGCATCATACAACTCTATTGTTGTGTTATCAAATGACAATGAATTTAAATTCACATATATCGCATCTTTTGCTGGATTAGGAAAAATTGAAATTGCTGCTGCATTAAATGCTTCTGAAACGCCTGTGCATAAACCTACTGATGCTGGCTGACTTGCAAAATTACTGCAATTATTAGCATCTGTATAATAATACATAATATTAAATGTTCCAGCACCACTGATAGAAGGATCAAAAGTAGAGCCGCTAACTCCTGTGCCTGTATAAGTGCCATTAGTTGGACTTCCTATTAACGCAACTGGAGAGCTATTTATACACAACTGACTGATAGGTGCTAATGATACAACAGGTAAATTATTAACAGTAATAGTTGCGGTTTCTGATGCACCAGTTGCACATCCTGATAAATTACCACTTACTGTATAAACTGTTGTTACTGTTGGATTATCCGTTATCGATGATGTATTTGCACCTGAACTCCAAGTGTATGAGTTAACACCGCTAGCGTTTAAGGTTGCTGTTGAACCAGCACATATAGTTGAAGAGTTAACCGAAATTACTGGAGCAGTTCCTACAACGATATACCCTGTTGCAGAATTAATACAACCAGCTGAAGATGTACCAACAACAGTATATGAAGTATTTGAAGTAGGATTATCAACTAAATTTGGACTAGTGGCTCCAGTGCTCCAAGCATAGGTCGATGCACCACTTGCTGTTAATGTTCCTGTTGATCCTGCGCAAATTGTTGCAGAAGTTGCGGTTACATTTGGTAATGCGTTTACGGTTACCGAACCAACTGCTGTTTTTTTACAACCTGAAGCAGCAGTACCTGTAACTGTAAAAGTAGTATTAGCTGTTGGTGATACAGAAATTGTTGAAGTGGCAGCGCCTGTGCTCCAAGAGTAGGTTGATGCGCCACTAACTGTTAATAATGCCGAACTACCGATACAAATACTTGTGCTAGTAGCTACAACTGATGGCAAACTAGTAACTGAAATAGTTCCAACTGCTGAATTTTTACAGCCATTAGTAGCAGTTCCGATTACTGTATAAGATGTATTAGCTGTTGGTGTTGCAGTTAATGCTGCAGTTGTTGCACCTGTATTCCATGAATACGTTGAAGCGCCTGAAGCAATTAATGTTGCCGTTGATCCAGCACATATACTTGAAGAGTTAACTGCAATTACAGGGAGATTTCGAACAATGATTGATCCAACTGCTGAATTTGTACAACCTGAAGTTGATGAGCCAACAACTGTATAATTGGTGTTTGCGGTTGGGCTAGCTGATAAACTTGAGCCATTAACACCAGTATTCCAAGAGTAGGTTGATGCACCACTTGCTGTTAATGTTCCTGCTGAACCCGCACAAATTGTTGCAGATGTTGCTGATACAGTTGGTAATGCGTTTACGGTTACCGAACCAACTGCTGTTTTTTTACAACCTGAAGAAGCAGTACCTGTAACTGTATAAGTAGTATTAGTTGTTGGTGATACAGAAATAGTTGAAGTGATAGCACCTGTGCTCCAAGAGTAGGTTGATGCGCCACTACCAGTTAATAATACCGAACTACCATTACATATAGTTGCGCTACTGGCTACCACTGTTGGTAAACTTGTAACTGAAATAGTTCCAACTGCCGAATTTGTACATCCAGTAGCCGCTGTTCCGATTACTGTATAGGATGTATTAGCTGTTGGTGTTGTTGTTAATGCTGCAGTTGTTGCGCCTGTGTTCCATGCATACGTTGAAGCGCCTGTTGCACTAATTGTGGCTGAACTACCAACGCATGTTGTTGCTGATGTTGAAGCTACTATTGGCTTTGCTATTATTGCTATAGTTTGAGAAACCGCTGTACTTGTACCTGAACTATTCGCAGAGCGCAAAGTAGCTGTATAAGTACCTGCGGCAGTATAGGTAACACTAGGATTTTGAGACGTCGATGTTGATGGCGTTCCTCCTGCGAAAGTCCATGCCCAACTTGTTGGTGAATTTGTAGATAAATCTGTAAATGTGATTGGACTACCTACACATTTTGGAGAAGAAACCGAGAAGCTAGCTACAGGAGGAAGAGTTGTAGAAATATATTTAACATTAATGTTATCTAACCACAAATAATTTCCCCAACCACTATATGATTCAAATTTTAAATAAACACTTGGCTGTCCAACATAAGCGGCAAGTGAAACACTGTCTCTGCGCCATTGCGCGTTAGCTGTTGGTGTATAAGCAGTGGTCATTGTTCCTACAGATGTAATTAATGAAGGGGTTGATTTATCACCTTTACCATAAAGCTTTACCCATGTCCCACCACAATCTGTAGAAATATAAACGTTCAATGAATCGCTTGTAGTGTTATCATATTGTTTATGAGACACGTCAAAACGGACATTCAATGAACTATTAGCGCCAACAAAACTTAATGCCGGGGATCGTAATGCATTAATCTGCCCCGTAATATCAGTATTACCTGTATAATTATCCATACGAGCCGCAGCAGTAGATGCAGGAGTAACTGGAATACCAGTTGTATTAGCAACACGCGTCCAAGTATTTGCAGCATTTATTGTATTTGAGTTTATAAGTGTCCAGTTTGTTGGAGGAAAGGTAGTTGCCTCAAATCCTTCGGTAAATGGCAATGCCGCACCTGTTCCAGCTACGGTTACAGTAAATGTAGAAGATTGGCTATCATTAGTTGGTCCTTGATCAACACCACCATTTGGAGCAGATACCCATACTGAAAATGTGTGTGCTGCTGATGTTAATCCCGTAAAGGCATTCAGCGTTAACGTTGCATTTGCATTTGCAGCTAATGAACCCGTCCAATTTAATGTTTGAGTTGCAGCCGCATCCATCTTATATAATACTTTTACACTCGTTAAAGTGGCTGTTCCAGCATTAGTTAAAACGACACTTGGTGTAACAGAATTGACACAGGTTGCAACTGCATTAGCAGGCTTAATAATACTTGTTATTCCCGCATCTAAAGAATAAGAAGTAACAGGAGTACATCCATTTGAACTTGCCAATACATTCCATGGCGCATTAGATACAACTGCTAACATTCTTACACATTGTTGTTGTGTAAACATATTCATTGCAGCATCATCTGTATAATCCATATAATTCATAAACATATCCCCATTTACGTTAGTCATACTTGCACCGCCAATTCCATGAGGACGAGTGCAGGTATTAGGATATAAAGGATAAGTTGGTGAACCATAGTTACAGCCTGCTGGTGCTGCTGTTCCTCCTTTTTGAGGAGGTGTATCATAGCATTGATCTGATGCACCGCACTGTCCAGCATCAGCCCAAATATGAATTAAATTAAAGCAATGGCCAAACTCATGTGTTCCTGTTCTTCCTTTATTAAAAGGAAAAGCTGCTGTTCCTGAAGTTCCTGTAGCTGTATAATTTAACACTAAACCGTAAGTATTACTCAGTGTTCCTGTAGGAAATTCTCCATACCCTAATATTCCTCCACTTAAATTACCTATCCATATATTTACATATTTAGTAACATCCCAAGGATCATCCCCACCTTGAGCTGATGATTTAATTTTATTATCCGTTGTAAAAGAAGTCAAGGTTGTAGACTTATGAATGATACCCGTTGTTGCAGTTCCACTCGGTGTGCGTTGAGCTAAACAAAAGGTTATACCAACACCTCCGGCTACGGCGGTAAAAGTTGATGGTGTATTAACTTTATCTGCATTTAAACGCTGAAAGTCGTTATTCAATACAGCAAATTGTGAAATCGCTTGAGCGTCTGTAATATTTTGAACGGCTGTATTATACAAAACGTGTATAACAACTGGAATTGTAATATTCGCATTTTTTGCGTTTGCATTTAATGACGCCTGATTATTTTGGATATACTGATCAATCATTTGATTATACTGTGCATAATCAGTTGCATAATTTTTTCGCGTTTGCATCAAATAATTATGATAATCCATTGTGCCACAAGTTCTGTGAGCTGGCACTTGCGCCAATCCAGTTATTACTGAAAAGGCCAGTAAAGTTGATGTAATTAATTTCTTCATGATACTATTTGTTTAGTTGCGATGAAAATAAACCATGCATCTGATAATTCAAAAAAAACGAGACCAAAAAAAAAATTTTTCGACGAAATGAGTCTAAATTTTTAGTAAAATACCGAAACCATTATCTATAAAGGCTTATGCGCAATATGTTAAAAAATAATCTGTGTTAAAAACATTAAAAATAAATGCCAAAAACAGTAGGCTTTTTGGAGAAATTTGGGGGAGAAATTTTTTTCCAAGCAGAAATTGGTTTTACTTCTATGCTTTCATCATCTAATGTGATGTGTGTGGCGACTAATAATTGTGTAGTGGGCTGTAATGTTTTTAGTAATTCTTCAAACACGCTGCCATTTCGATAAGGCGTTTCTATAAAAAATTGCGCTTGTTTATTCTTAACACACAATTGCTCTAATTCCTTGATGCGCTTAGCTTTTTCTATTTTTTCGATTGGTAAGTATCCAACAAATGCAAAGTTTTGGCCATTAAATCCACTTGCCATTATGGATAGTACAATAGAACTTGGTCCAACTAAAGGCACAACCTTAATGCCTTTTTGATGAGCTAATTTTATAACATCAGCGCCTGGATCTGCAATTCCGGGGCAACCTGCATCACTCATTAATCCAATGTTTTCGCCTTTCAACAAAGGTTGTAAATAGGATAATAATTCATCTTTATTACTATGCTGATTAATTAAAGATAACTCTGCTCTGCTGATTTCTGGATAAGAACATTGTTTTAAAAATGCTCTACAGTCTTTAGCATTTTCAGCGATAAAATAGCTCAATGAATTAATTATCTCAAAGTTGTATTTAGGTAAAACACGAGTCAAGTCACATTCACCAAGGCTAACAGGCAGTAAATATAATATTCCAGTTGATTGAGTTGTCATTAATTAAATAATTAGTTGTTTATATAAATAGTATCATCAGTATGCACAGATAATATTTCATCATCAATTAAATCATTTATCACTACTGATAAGTGCTTACTATTAATGGTTGATAAAGCATCAATGATTGCTTCAAACTTTAGTGAACCTTTACTTAATAAAGTTAACACTTGAGGTTTGATGGTATTATGTATTTCTTGCTGCTGTTTATGTTTATCAATGCATACATCACAATAATTACAATCTTTAAATTCTGTTTCATTAAAGTATGAAAGTAGTATGCGATTTCTACAGGTGTTTTTTTCTGTTGCATATAGAATCACACTGTCAATTCGCGCTAATGCTTTTTGTTTGAGAATAGGATAATTAATTAATCGAATGTCTTCAAACTTAAGATTGAGGCGATTTTGCAAGAATATTAATTTTGGTAATGTTGTTTGAGGGATAAATGAAATAACACCTTGGGTATTCAAATACTCTAATTGATTTTGTAATTCGTATTCGGAAATTTTAGTTCGAAACGCTAAATCTTTTTCTTTAATGTGAATATATTGCTCAAACAAACCGCCATAACTGCGTAATAATACTTTTATTAATGGCTCATGCTTTTGATGTTTCAGTTGAAAATTATATAAATCTTCTTTACCCATTTTCACCATTACTTTTGAGGGCTCATATCCTGCATCTAGTAAAGAAAAATAGCCTTCTTTTTCTAAACACTTAATGGAATTATAAATCATCACTGGCTTCAAATTATAATTCCGAGCAACGTCATCCATATTAAATGTGATAGATAATCCT
This sequence comes from uncultured Bacteroidota bacterium, assembly GCA_903834765.1. Lineage (GTDB taxonomy): Bacteria > Bacteroidota > Bacteroidia > B-17B0 > Aurantibacillaceae > UBA4416. Next base: position 79,342 of record CAILKE010000016.1, on the reverse strand, counting down.
TCTCCGCTTTCTACAGGTATTTGGTAAAAATTAAAAATAGCTTGGTACGTTTGTTTAATCTGCTCAATGGTAGGCGTTTTTTGCTCATATTGTTCTTTTAGCGAATGTATATCATGTGCATTACATAATAAAATAGCATATGCAGGCTTCTCATCACGTCCAGCTCTTCCAGCTTCTTGAAAATATGCTTCTAAACTTTCAGGTAAATCTAAATGGACCACAAAACGCACATCGGGCTTATCTATACCCATTCCAAAGGCATTTGTAGCTACAATAATTTGTTGTTTATTGTCAATCCAATTTTGTTGGATCATTGCTCTGTCATTCGCTTTAATACCAGCGTGATAAAACGAAGCACTCATCTTTTGTTGGTTTAACCATTGACTTATTTCTTCCGTTTTTTTTCGATTACGAACGTATATAATTCCTGTTCCTCCAATATTTTTAATAATTTTAATTAGACGTTCATATTTATTTTCTTCATTCTGAACAACGTATCGAATGTTTTTTCTTTCAAACGATTGCCTGAATACCTGAGGCTTTTTAAATTCTAATTTCTCTTGAATATCAGCAACAACTTCTTTTGTTGCACTTGCCGTAACAGCAATCATACTCACATTTGGAAAGTATTGACGAAGTTCAGCAATTTTTAAATAGCTTGGTCTGAAATCATAACCCCATTGAGAGATACAATGCGCTTCATCAATAGCAATAAGTCCTATAGGTAGATAAGATAGCTTCAGTCGGAAATTTTCATTTTCAATGCGTTCGGGAGATACGTATAAAAATTGCACATGACCATAAGCCGCATTATTTAAAGCAATATCAATTTCTTTAGCATTCATTACTGAAGTAATAGCTACTGCAGAAATTCCTTTATTTTTTAAGTTTTGCACCTGATCATTCATGAGTGCAATTAAGGGAGAAATTACTAAACACGTACCCCCGATTGCTAAACCTGGTATTTGAAAACATATTGATTTTCCGCCACCTGTAGGTAATAATGCTAATGTATCTTTATTGTCAAGAACAGATAAAATAATTTCTTCTTGCAAAGCGCGAAAGGAATTGTGGCCCCAATGCTTTTTTAATAAAAAATAAATATCTTGTTTTGATTGCAATTGCTAATAATTTGGATGATTCTAAAATACTCATTATTTTACTATGGTAGAAAAATTTATATAACAGTTAAATTAACGAAAATAAATAAACAATAAAATTATTCAAAGCTGGTAAAAGAAGTGGTATCTTTAGGTTTAGATAATTTCAATTTATCATAACCATGTTGCTAAAAAAAAAGTTTACAATATTTATTTTTTTGAGTATTTCAATTACATTTAACTCCTGTTTATTATTTCATCCAGGCGCTAATAAACTTACAAAAAGGGCCTTATTAGCTCATAAAAAATATGATGCTGTTATAGTGCCTGGGGTTCCCTTTATAGCTCCTCACTGGGATATGACGATGACGATGCGGGTAGTTTGGGCAGTGCATTTATACAAACGCGGATTAACTAGTAAAATAATAATGAGTGGAAGTGCTGTGTATTCTCCATATATCGAAGCAGAAATAATGAAACTTTATGCTGTAAAATTTGGAGTTCCTGCAGAAGACATTATTATAGAAGATAAAGCACAACACACCACCGAAAATGTTTGGTTTGGCTATCAATTAGCTAAATCATTAGGTTATGAAAACATAGCCTTAGCAACGGATCCTTTTCAAACACGAATGACATATCGCTTTGGAAAAAAAAGATTAAAGTCCTTAAAATTTCTACCAGTGATTTTTGATACACTAAAAACACTGCCTCAAGAAACTCCTGAAATTGACTACCAACCTTACGAGCTTTTAAATTTTAAATCAATTGTCGAAACACAAAGCAAATGGTACAGGTTAAGAGGCACAATGGGAAAACACATTGATTTCAAAAAATAAAAAAAGCCTTCGACATGCTATCAAAGGCTTTCAATTTTTAGATTCTGCAACTATTTTACAATCACTAATTTTTTAGTTGTTGTGCCGTTTACAGTATTAATTCTTACAACATAATTACCGTTTGAAACTTCAGCTAAATTTAATTTGATTTTAGAAGCTGTTTCGTTTTTGCTAGATAATACAACATTTCCGAAAACATCTACGACATCAATACTAGATAATTCTTGAGCGTTTTTATTTTCGATATAAACTATACCGTCATTATTAGGTACAGGGTAAATATTGAAATTAGAATTTAAATCAAAGTGTAGAGTTGCTATACTTGTAGCTAAAGAAGCATTTCCATTAAATGTTACATCATCAATAGTAAAATTACCTCCAGATTGTTCAGCATTCCACGCATAAATTCTAACATTTATTGGGTTAATTAGATTAACATAAGCACTTCCAAACGTGATTGTATTTCCAGTAAAATAACTAGTATTTCCATCCACACTAAACCAAAATTCATTAGTTCCAGCAAGCGTTATAACGGTTCCTGTTCCTGCAATAGAAGCATTTAAATTTGCGCTATAAGAATCTACACTTCCTCTAACTGCAAAACTTCTTGGAGCTGTTGCTGTTCTTCTTCCAGTAAAATCCATACTAGTTAAAGTGACTTGATAACCCAATGTAGGTGTTAAAACTACTTCATAATATTTATTTAAGTCAATAGCTCCGCCCATATCAGTGTATGTAACTGCAGAGGTAGATCCTGATAAGGTAGCTAAAGGCCAACCATTAAAAGAAAAACGACCAGTAGATTGATTAGCAGTACTTGTACCTACAGCTGAAAACGAACCAAATGTAAGGCCAGTTGCAGTTGGAGGAGTTGAAGGATCTGTAGTGCCTGATACAGTAGTCGTTGATACAAAGCTATAGGTTGCTGTAAAAGATTGTGCATTAACCATCATGGCAGTTGCAATTAATACAATAGAAAGTAATTTTTTTATCATAGTTTTAGTTTTTATATTAGATGCAATTATACTAAAAAAAAATCATTTTTGTAATATGAAACCGTTAAAATTTATTATTGTAATGTTATGTTTATCTAATCTATCTTTTGCACAAAAAGAAGAAGGATTGGTGAAATGGCTTACTATTAAAGAAGCCCAAGAACTTAATAAAAAGCAACCTAAACCATTATTAATTGATATATATACAGATTGGTGTGGTTGGTGCAAGCACATGATGAAAACAACTTATTCAAATCCAAATATAGCCAATTACATCAATACCTTTTTTTATCCGGTTAAGTTTGATGCAGAAACAAAAGATACAATTGAATACAACGGTGTCGTTTATAAACCAACCTCTAAATCACCTAAAACACCGCACGAATTAGCAATCAAATTTTTAGGAACAAGTTTAAGTTATCCATCTACCATGTTTGTTACTAATAATTTTGAATACAATTTATTAACTCAAGGATTTTTAGAAGATAAAAAAATTGAGCCATTATTAATTTATACTGTTGAGAATATTTTTAAATCAACAGCGTATGAGGATTTTTCTAAACAATTTGAACATACTTTTTATGATACCATATTTTCAAAAGGTAAATTAAAATTTAATACTATTGAAGAAATAGAAAAACTACAAATAAAGAAACCAAAAAAAATACTTGTGGCTATTTCAGCTGGATTTTGTAATTCATGTAAGGTTCAAAATGCCACCACATTAAAGGATTCAGCAATTGCGGCTTACATCAACAAAAATTATTATATCGTAAATTTTGATGCTGAAAGCAACGATACCATTATTTTTAAAGGTGAAAAGTGTTTTAAGCAATTAGTAAACGGCTATCCTTTACACACCTTTGCGATGAAAGCAAGTAATAACAAATTACAATTTCCCACTATTGCCGTGCTTGACGAAAAAGAAAATACGGTAGATGCATTAAATGTGTTTTTAACTCCAAAAGCGCTAATGCCTATTTTACACTACTTTGCTGAAGATAAATTTAAAGTTACTAGTTGGCAAGATTACATTAAAACTTATAGTGAATCATCCACAAAAAAATAAGTGTTAACGTAAATTAAATTAACACTTATATTTAAAAATTATTTTATTGAAATTAAAACTCGAACTTGTAACCAATACCCTTGATGGTTTTGATAAAATCATCTCCTAATTTTTCGCGCAGTTTTCTGATATGAACGTCAATCGTTCTGTCGCCTACCACTACTTCATCGCCCCACACTTGTTCTAATATAAACTCGCGTGTAAAAACTTTACCGGGTTTACTAGCTAATAAAGACAATAATTTAAACTCTTTTTTAGGCAATACAACTTCCTGATCAAGTTTATACACCATGTGCTTTTCTTTATCAATACGAATACCACCTAAATCTATTTGTAATGTTTGTTGTTGTTCAGGCGCATATCTTCGTAATAATGCTTTGATACGACTAACAAATACTCTTGGCTTAATAGGCTTATTAATATAATCATCAGCACCAACTTCAAAACCTGCTATCTGAGAATAATCTTCGTTTCTAGCGCTTAGAAAAGCGACCATCACTTCTTTCAATGATTTTATTTCTCTAATTTCACGACAAGTTTCAATACCATCCATTTCAGGCATCATGACGTCAAGTACTATCAAATGAGGGATTTCTTTTTTAGCTAAAGCAATCGCATCTTTTCCATTTAATGCAGTTAGAACTTGATAACCTTCTTTTTTTAAGTTATAACATAAAAAATCAAGAATGTCTTGTTCATCATCAACAAGTAATATTTTGTATAAACTATTATCTGTACTCATAAGTTATAGTATCGTCACAAATGTACAATTTAAGCCCAAACCTAAAGTTAAGTAAATATTAAGAAATGCATTGATTTTTTAAATTAACATAATATTAAGATAATATCATGTTAAGATAATATCATGTTACAAACTTTCAAAGGCAATTTCAAATGCTTTTATTGTTTTATCTATATCTTCTTGTGTATGTGCCTCGCTCATAAAGCCAACCTCGTAGCCTGAAGGTCCACTATAAATACCATTATCTAGTAATGAATGGTATAATACTTTAAAATGTTTCATGCTATCCGCATCAATATCTTCGGCACAACTAATATTTTTTTTATCTGTAAATGCTAACCAAAAAATAGATCCAACTGAAAATATTTTAAAGTTATGTTTGGTGTTTTTTGATAAACCAGCAATAAGCGTATTTGTTTTAGTTTCTAAATCTTGATAAAAATTCGGCTTTAAACATTCAGTTAATTGCGCAATGCCGGCACTCATCGCAACCGGATTTCCGCTTAATGTTCCCGCTTGATACACATTCCCTTCTGGCGAAATGGATGACATAATTTCTTTGCTCGCACCATATGCTCCAACAGGGAAGCCACCACCAATAATTTTTCCGTAAGTGATAATGTCAGGCTTAATATTATAGTAGCCAGCGGCACCACAAAAACAAATTCTAAATCCACTAATCACCTCATCAAATAAAAGTAGTGTATTATTTTTTGTGCAGATATCTCGTAAAAATTGAAGGTATTCTTTTTCTTGTAATAACAGACCATTGTTTGCGGGGATTGGTTCTATAATCACACATGCAATCTCGTCTTTAAATTGAGCAAATGCTTGTTCAACCGCTTCTTTATTATTAAGAGGGACAACAATGGTTTCCTTAACAAAACTTTCGGGCACTCCCGCAGACGAAGTATTTCCAAAAGTTACCAAGCCTGAGCCTGCCTTAACTAATAACGAATCGGAATGACCATGATAACAACCTTCGAATTTTAAAATTTTATTTCTTCCTGTATACCCCCTTGCTAAACGAATGGCACTCATTACTGCCTCTGTGCCACTACTTACAAAACGGATTTTTTCGATATAAGAATTAAACGTTAAAATTAATTCAGCTAATTCATTTTCTAATCGTGTGGGTGCACCAAATGATGTGCCGTTGCGCATGGTTTTATCAACTGCGTTCAATACATTGTCATTCGCGTGTCCCAAAATTAAAGGGCCCCAACTCGCACAATAATCTATATATTCATTTCCATCAGCATCCCAAATATGCGAGCCTTTTCCTTTTTCAATAAATACTGGTGTTCCTCCAACACTTCGAAAAGCTCGAACTGGAGAATTTACACCACCAGGAAAAAAAGCTTTTGCTTTTTCAAATAACTTAACTGATTCTTGATTTTGCATAGTAAAAAAATTTGAGTTCAAAGATAGTTGTTTGCATACTAAATACAGTATTTTTGTTGAAAATGATTATCTCCTTACATAAACCCAACTTACCTCTTAAAGGCACTATTAGCTTACCGGGTTCCAAAAGTTTAAGCAACCGAGTATTAATAATACAAGCGCTTTCCAGACTATCATTTACAATTTCTAATTTATCAAACTCTGATGATACGAAACATTTACAAGCTGCTTTAAATCATATTAAAGAGGGAACCTCTAACTCGATTGATATTGGACATGCTGGAACTGATATGCGTTTTTTAACTTCTTTTCTTTCTATACAAAATGGGATTTGGCATCTAACAGGTTCTGAACGCATGCAACAACGTCCCATTGCTGATTTGGTTGATGTATTAAAACAACTTGGCGCATCTATCTCTTATGAAAATCAAGAAGGTTATCCACCGCTACTTATAAATGGAACGTCGATAAAAGGAGGTTCAGCAACTATAAATGGCAATGTCAGTAGCCAATATATTTCTTCTTTGTTGCTTGTAGCCCCTTATTTTACAGATGGATTAGAGCTTACTCTTCAAAGCAATCTAGTATCTTTACCTTATATCACCATGACCATTGAAATGATGAAAGAGTTTGGTGCAGATATCAATTGGAGTGAAAATACAATTACAGTTAAGCCGATTCCATACTCTTACAATAAACCAACCTATGCAATAGAAAGTGATTGGAGTGCCGCATCTTATTTTTATAGTTTAGTTGCTTTATCAGATACCAACACATCACTTACATTAAACAGCTTGTTCAAAAAAAGTTTGCAGGCTGATGCTTTATGCGCTATTATTTATAAGCAGTTTGGAGTAGAAACTGTTTTCGAAAACAATCAAATTATTATTACTAAAAAACAATACTCTATTTCAGAATTCAATTTTGATTTTATTAATTGTCCAGATATAGCACAAACATTAGTCGTAAGCTGCATAGGATTAAATATCCCTTTTCATTTTACAGGATTACAAACCTTGAAAGTGAAAGAAACTGATAGAATTATGGCGCTTCAAAATGAAGTACATAAATTCGGATTTGATTTAGGAATCACTGATCATTCAATTTCCTATCAATTACAATCGAATATAAAAAAAGGTATCACTGAAGCGATATCAACCTATTCCGATCATCGCATGGCAATGGCATTTGCACCTCTTTGTTTAATTTACGATACAGTATTAATTGAAGATGCTGATGTTGTTTCAAAATCCTATCCAACTTTTTGGGACGATTTAAAATTAATTGGCATCCACATCGAAATACTAAAAGCATGACCTTCACCACACTAATCAGCACCATAGGAGTATCCCTTATCTTAGCAGCATTTTTATTGAACATTTTTAAATTAGTAACTACCGACCATAAAGGATATTTGTTATTAAACATTGTGGGCGGAGCTTTTGCTTGTTATGGCAGTATTTTATTAGATTCATTGCCGTTTATTATTTTAGAAGGAACATGGAGCATTGTTGCTATTATTGGACTTTTTAAAAGCTATAAAAAAACAACAGCATAAGTTGTTTTACACACATTCACTTTGTGATAATTATTAACTTTTTTAGCTTCTTTGACCGTTTCAAACTATAATTTTCAGTTATATTTGTTTGATATACCAGACAATATCTAATTAAATAAATATGAATATTATTATACCAATGGCAGGAAAAGGTAAACGTATGCGTCCGCACACCCTTACAGTTCCTAAGCCCTTAATTAATGTAGCCGGAAAACCCATCGTACAAAAATTAGTTGAAGATATCACCAAAGTTTGTGGCGAAAAAGTAGAAGAAATTGCCTTTATTATTGGTTCTGATTTTGGAAAAGAAGTTGAAGAAAATCTGATTAAAATTGCCGAATCGCAAGGTGCTAAAGGCACCATTTGTTATCAGGAAAAAGCTTTGGGAACTGCTCACGCCATTATGTGCGCTAAGGATACTATCAAGGGAAAAACGGTTGTAGCCTTTGCAGATACTTTATTCAAAGCCGATTTCGTGATGGATACTAATCAAGAAGGAGTTATTTGGGTTCAAAGCATTGAAGATCCTAGCCAATTTGGTGTAGTAAAATTAAACGATGCCGGTGTAATTACTGACTTCGTTGAAAAACCTACCACTTTTGTAAGTAACCTCGCTATTATTGGCATTTATTATTTTAAAGATGGCGAAAATTTAAAAAAAGAATTACAATATTTATTAGACAACAATATAACTGAAAAAGGAGAATTCCAATTGACCAATGCCCTAGAGAACATGAAGCTTAAAGGCATTGCATTCACTCCCGGAAAAGTAACCGAATGGTTAGATTGCGGAAACAAAGACGCAACGGTATACACTAATCAACGTGTGTTAGAATTTGATAAAGGCACTCCCCGATTAAAAGGTAAAAATATTGTGAGCGAAAATTCTGTGATTATTGAGCCCTGTTACATTGGCGATAATGTGGTATTAAAAAATGCTATTGTTGGCCCTCATGCTTCAATTGGTGCAAATTGTATACTTACGGACACTATTATTAAAAACAGCATAGTGCAAACAAATACTAAACTAAGTAATACAATTATTGTTAATAGTATGATTGGCGAAGGTGCGGAGCTAAAAGGTAAAGGCTTAGATGTTAGTTTAAGCGATTATACAACTATTTTATTTTAATTAAATTCATCAGATTAAACGGTTTCATTTGAATTTTAAAAAACACATATTCGTAATAATATTGCTAAGTATAGCATTAACTAACGAATCGTGTAAATCAACCAAAGAAACCACTAACTCTGCCAACCCTGACAAATCAACTAAAACAAAAGGATTAACCGAACAAGCACAAATAAAATTTGCCTTTTATTTTGTTGATGGTTGTAAAGAGCGCATGAAAGGCAACATGGAAACTGCCGAAAATTTATTTAAAGAATGTTTAAAAATTGATGCTACCTCAGCGCCTGCAAAATATGAGTTAGGAATCATTTACCGCTTTAATGGCCTTTATGAAATTGCTTTAAAATTCGCTAAAGAATGCGCTAATTCTGATTTAAAAAACGAATGGTATCAATTACTATATATAGAATGTTTGCATAACAATGGTCAATATACACAAGCAGCTGATGTTTATAGCCGTTTAATAAAAATATATCCAAACCGCTCTGAATATTACGAAGGACTTGCCGCTGAAAGCATGTATGGTGGTAATTATGAGAAGTCTTATAAAACCTACGATGAATTAGAGAAAAAATTTGGACAAAATGACGCTTTTACTTTAAATAAAATCAAGCTCTTAAAACAACTCAAAAAAAATTCTGAGGCAGAAACAGAATTAAAAAAATTAATAAAAATAAACCCATTAGACGCTAAGTATTATACCTACTTAGCAGAATTTTATCAAGAAAATAATCAAGCTGCTAAAGCAATGGATGTGTATCAGGAAATATTAAAAATTGATCCTAAAAATCCAATGGTACATTTAGCACTTGCAGATTATTATAAAGCAACTAATGATAAAGAAAAATTTTATCAAGAAATAAAAACAGCTTTTGAAAACCCTGAATTAGACACAGATACGAAATTAAAAATTTTGGGTTCTTATTATCAGTTATCAGAGGAAAATGAATCATATAAAAAACAGGCAAATGAATTGGTTTCAATTATGCTAAATCTGCACCCAAACTCATCGGATGCTCATAACATAAATGGTGATTTTTTATACCGAGATAAAAAAATAAAAGAAGCTCGTGATGAATATGCCTATGCGGTTCGACTGGATAAAGGAAAGTTTTCAAGCTGGGCGCAATTAATGTATCTTGAATCTGAACTAGGAACATTCGATTCCCTTGAAATTTATAGTTCTGAAGCTATTGAGTTATTTCCTAATCAAGCAATAACCTACTATTTTAATGGTGTGGCAAACATGCAACTTAAAAAATATGATAAAGCAATTCAATCATTAAGTGATGGTATTGAGTTTGTAAATAATAACAACCCCTTACTCTTACAATTTTATTCAAACTTAGGAGAATCATATAATTATGTAAAAGACTATGAAAAGTCAGATAAATCCTTTGATAATGCACTAAAAGTAGACCCAGATAATACATCTATCTTAAACAATTATGCCTACTATTTATCTCTTCGTAAAATCACTTTAGAAAAAGCTGAAAAATATTCGAGGCGAAGTAATGAATTAGCTCCAAACAATCGCTCCTATATTGATACCTATGGATGGATATTATACCAATTAGGAAGATATAAAGATGCCGAAGAATGGCTTAGCAGAGCAGTTAAAATGGGGGCCAAAAATGCAGTGATATTAGAACATTACGGCGATGTATTATACCATTTAGATAAAAAAGAGGATGCGTTAATGTATTGGAAAGAAGCAAAAACAATCGGCACTGCTTCTGAATGGTTGGATAAGAAAATTGTCGAAAAAAAATTATATGAATAAAATTCATTCAACACCACTCTATATTGTTTTTGTAACTATGCTCTTAGTTGCAATATCAGCATGTAAAACTAAAAAACATACTCAACAAATAATAGAAACTAAAAACCAAACTGATGACACCTTGCTGGGCAAATGCCGTTTGCCTTATAAAACAGCAAAGGCTTTAACAAAACATATCAAAGAAAATGAATTGAATTATGCCTGGATTTATGCTAAAGCAGATGTAGAAACAACTATAGATGGAGAAGACCATGGTTTGGACATACGTGTGAAAGGACGGAAAGACAGCGCGATGTGGATTTCTATTACTGCTGCTGGACTAATCGATATAGCTAAAATATTAATTACTCGCGACTCGGTTAAAATGGTAGTATATGTCAAAAAACAATACTTTAAAGGAGATTTTAATTATATAAATCAACTGCTAAATGCTGACTTGGATTTTGATTTGATACAAGCTGCACTTTTTGGAAATAGCGCCGATTTTGATGACGATGATAATAAACTAAAACCAGTTATCGATCGAGAAAATTGTCATTATTTGTTAAGCACAGAACGTAAACGCAAACTTCGTCGCATTAACAATGGACAAGATTCTTTAAAACGCTCTTTACAAACAATGACGCTTAATCCTGAAACATTTAAAATTTTAAAAAATGAATTTGAAGATGCAACAACAAATAGAAGTTTCCATGCTACTTATGACAATTTTATAAGTAAAGACTCTGTTTTTGCACCACGCAATGTTAATATTGAGATAAAGGCAGAGAAGAAAGTCAACGTTAAAATTAGCTATGTTCGCATAGACGTTAATCAGCCACAAAAGCTCACACTTAACATACCTAAAAATTATGAACCTATTCCAATTAAAAAAGAACAGAAATAACATCTTAGCGTGTTGCTTTATCTTTCTAATTGGCTATCATCAAAGCATTTTAGGCCAAACTAAAACGCAAAATTCTCAAAAAGATTTAAAGTCAAAACAAAAAAAGTTGAATGACGATATCAAACAACTAAACACTCAATTAAGTCAAACTAAGGCTAGTAAAAAATCTCAAATCAACACCATTGTTGTAATCAATACCAAAATTAAGGTTCGCGAGGAGCTTATAAGCACCATTAACACTGAATTATCAGGCATTAATACAACGATTAAACAAAACGTTAATGAAATAAATAGTTTAAAAGCAAATTTAGATAAACTGAAAAGTGAATATGCCAAGATGATTTATTTCGCTCAACGTAATCAAGATTCTTATACTAAAATTATGTTTTTATTTTCATCAGGAAATTTTAACCAAGCATATATGCGTATTAAATATTTTCAACAATATGCTGCCTTTCGAAAAAAACAAGCTAATGAAATTATTGCCACTCAAAAGGTATTATCAAGTAAATTAAAGGAATTGGAAGAACAACGTCACGAAAAAAACATCTTACTCGGAAACGAAAAAGAAGAAAAAACACAATTAGATAGTGAAAAAAATCAACAAGAAATTGTTTTAAGCGAACTACAACAACAGGAAAAAGAATTAAAAGCCGAATTGGAAAAGAAAAAACGTGATGCTGAAAATTTACAAATCGCCATCAAAAAATTAATTCAAGACGAGATCAAACGGAAACTAGATGAATCAATTAAAATAGCAACTGAGAAAGCTGCTAAAGCTGAAAAGGCAGAGAAGTTAAAAAATGAAAAAAATAATAAAAAAGAAAAAATAGAAACAAAATCAAAATCAGAGATTAATGAAACAGAAAAGAAAGCGGCTGCTCCAGAACTCACAGCAGAGGCTGAAGCTATTGGTGCCGACTTTGTAAGTAGCAGAGGAAAACTACCTTGGCCTGTTGCAAAAGGAGTAATATGTCAACCATACGGAGAATATGAGCATCCTGCTATCAAAGGATTTATTATGAATAATAATGGCGTTGAAATATGTTCCAATAAAGGCTCACATGCACGCGCTGTATTTGGCGGAGAAGTAACTAGTATTGCAATAGCACCAACAGGTGGTAAACTCATCATAATTCGACATGGCGAATATTTAAGTGTATACATGAATATTGGTGATGTGTTTGTAAAACAAGGTGATAAAGTTTCTATCAAACAAGCACTTGGAACCATCCTTGATGAAGATGGTAAAACTAGTATGAACCTTCAAATTTGGAAAGGTCAAAAAACAATGGATCCTAGTGGTTGGTTATTTAACGGGCGTTAACGGCTAATGTATTTACAGCTTGTCTAATTGAGCATTGGTGAGTTTACCATTTATCCACTCACCATCTAATGTGGCCGCATATTTTTTGTAAAAATTAAGAGCTGGTGTATTCCAATCCAATACTTGCCATTCCATGCGTCGCACATTTGTTTCTTTACTAACTTTAATTATTTTATCAAATAAGAGTTTACCAATTCCTTTCCCCCTTTGAGATTCAGTTACTATAATATCTTCCAAAAATAAACACTTACCTTTCCATGTGCTATATTTAAAGTAATACAAGGCCATTCCAATTATAACGTCATTTTCTTCTGCCACATAAAAATCAAAGATCTTATCTGAACCAAAACCCCACGCAAGCATTTCAGTGGGTGTTACCTCCACTTCATCTGGTGCTTTTTCATAAATTGCTAATTCTTTTATTAAAGATAATGCTTGTTCTATATCGGATTCAGTGCCTTTTCGGATGTGTATCATTTTTTAGAAAATTGTATTTTTAAAATTACTTTTTGTAAAATGCGTTTGATAATTAAATCTGCTAAAACAGTATAACGCTCACTATCTGGTTTCGATTTCAATTCTAGATCTATAGTTTTTTCGGAAATATCAATACGATACAATAAATGCTGATACTTTGAGTAATCTTTCTTATCAATACTTTTAAGTGCATTCATAATGCTTAAATGAATTTCATCGTAATCAAAAACAACGATTGGTTCTAAGTAAGCTGATACATCACTCATTTCGAAATCTTTCAATAATTGTATATTAAACTTCTCAATTAATTCTTGTTGAGAAACCTTTAATACATCTAATTGTTCTTGCTTAACGAGTTGCTGCATCTATGATTTTAATAATAACCGTTCAACAGGAATTTTAGCGATAATATGAGATTCAATGATTTCTTGTACATCTGATTTTTTTACTCCAACATAAAAAATGTCTTCTGGATAAATAGCGATGGTTGGTCCAAAATCACAAATACCAAGGCAACCGGCTCGCTGCGCTCTTGTTTTCAAACCAACCTTTAAATCTTTTAATTGCTTTTTAAATTCAGCAACTAATTCTAGGCCATGAGTTTCTCCACAACTTAACTTATCAGTGCCTGTTCGTTGGTTGGTGCACACAAAAATATGTATATCAAAAATAGGTGTCATGTTTTGATATAAAATTACGTAAATAAATACAATTAATGGTGCTACTTTACTTTACTCAACAAAGTAACATGTCCTGTTTTTACGAAACTTTCACCGCTCATCGCTTTAACAGTAGCTTGATAAACATAAACGCCTTGAGCAGATATCAATCCTTTATATTTTCCATCCCAGCCTGAAGTTGTATTAGTTTCATTAAAAATAACTGAGCCCCATCTATCAAATATAATTAAGTCTATTTGTTCTATACCATAACCTTTTGGTAAAAAATATTCATTATTAATATCTTCATTAGGCGTAAATGCATTTGGGAAAAATACATCCCACTCTTTTTTAACTATTACACAAACCTCATCCGTGTTTCTGCACCCATAGGTATTAAACCCTTCTAAGGTATAACAGGTTGTTTCTTTAGGAGCTACAGTTACTATTGGACACCAATTACAAATTAATGGAATACCGTCTGGCGATAAAAATCCTACATCTACATTACCAGTTCCTGTTAATACAATTTCCTGATCAATGTTTATAGTGGAGTCTTTTCCTGCATTTACAATCGGTAAAGGGTATACGGTTACTTGAACTGTATTTGTAACAGGACATAAACTATTTATAGAAACAGATACTGTGTAAATAGTTGTTGAGCTTGGCTTTACAACGGTTGTAGAATCGTTTGGTTTTGAAACACCTGTTGTTGGATTCCAATGGTAAGTATTTCCTCCTATAGCGTATATCTTAGTTGAGTAACCCAAACAAATCGCATCATTTGGACTAACTATTGGTATTATTTTTGGCCTTACTACAATTTGAATAGTTTGTGTAGATGTACAAATAGTCGGCGCACTTCCATTTGTGCCTGTTACTAAATATGTTGTTGTATTAATAGGCGAGGCAATTGTATTTCCGGAATTTGCATTACTAACCGTTGATGGAGACCATGTATAAGATGTTGCTCCGTTTGCTATTAAGATGCTGTTACTGCCCGAACAAACTGTTAATGGATTTGCAGAAATCGTAATCGTAGGTGTTGGTATAACATTTACTGATAAGGATGTAGAACCTATGCAGCCTAAAGTCGAAGAGCCACTTACTGTATACGTAATGGATGAAGGCGGCGTAGATGTAACAGTTACTCCAGAGGTCGTATTTAAACTAGTAGCTGGACTCCACGTATACGTTACTCCGCCACTCGCTGATAAATTAACAGATGCAGAAGAACAGATAGTTGCAGATGAAGACGCAATTGTTGGATTAACTGTAACCGTCACTACAACTTGCGTGGTATCTCTGCAATTACTATAAGAACCTATAACGCTATAAGTACTTGTATTTATTGGTGTAGCGACAACTAACGTTCCAGAGCTCGCACTTAGTGATGCCGAAGGACTCCATGTATAATTAGTAGCACCAGAAACAGTTAATGATGTTGAACCTTGAGGACAAATAACCGCAGATGATGTATTGGCCGAAAGTGTTGGCGTACTAATCACACTTACAGTAACAACTGCTGAACCAGTACAAGTGTTTAATTCACCTGTAACCGTATAAGTTTCTGTGGCATTAGGAGTTGCTATGACCATACTTCCTATTGCACTATTTAAATTAGCAGAAGCGTTCCATGTGTAAGTAATGGCGCCATTTGCTGTTAACGTAGCTGATGTTCCTGAACAAATACTGAAACTAGGTGTAAGCGTAAGCGTAGGATTTGGCAAAAGACTCACCGTTGTAATAGCGGTATTAGTGCAAGTATTAGCTGTTCCTGTAATAGTATAAATCGTAGTTGTAGTTGGAGTAGCAGTAACTATACTACCAGTATTACTGCTTAGAGTTGAGCTTGATACCCATGTATAAGTTGAAGCGCCACTCGCTGTTAATGTGGTTGAACTTCCCGGACAAATAGAAGATGAAATAGGCACCACTGTAATTGTTGGATTTGGAACTACTGTAATAGTTGTTACTGCCGTATTAGTGCAAACTCCAATATTAGCTGTTACAGTATATGTTTCGGTTAAATTAGGAGTTGCTAATACAGTTGAGCCATTAGCACTACTTAAATTAGGAGAAGCATTCCATGTGTATGAAGATGCTCCACTTGCGGATAAGCTTGCAGATGAACCAACACAGATACTTGCTGAAGCTATAGTCACAGTAAAATTAGCTGGCTCTGTAATAGTCAATGTTTGGGTAATGGGACATGGAGTTAAACATTCTTGAAAAGAAATATCATCCAATGCAAAATCATTTCCTGATAATGAACTATTTTGATTGACGATACAAATGGATACTGAATTATTTATCCCTGAATTCCACACAGAAAAAAATTGTGACCATGTATTAATAGTTGCAGGTGCCGTAAAAACCGAACCTAAGGGTATTCCATTTACAAAGAATTGTAATTGTGCCTGAAGCCCAGTATTTAATGAGCTCACCCACGTAGAAAAATTATAATTGGTATTTGGATTAACTGCTATTGTTTGACAAAAAACATTAGTGCCGGGAGTTCCGGAGCCATTAACCATCATGAAATTTCCAGAACCTGAGGTATGATCTCCCGCAGAAAACATTCCTCCGTTCCAACTACTCACTTGAGTAGCAGTGCTAATAAAATATTGGCTTTCTGCTGTATTTGGAGGTACTGTATAAATATAGCCCGATGAAAAACCCGTATTACCGGAGCTAAAATCACCATTTGTAATTAATTCATTACCCGAAGCAGTGCAAACTGTATTTGTGACAGTAACCGAATATATTCCTGCCGCTAACCCACTAGCTGTTTGGGTTGTTTGAGTAGGTGTTGACGACCATAAATAATTATACGAACCTGAGCTACCACTTGCTATTACAGAAGCAGACCCATTATTTCCTCCGTAGCAAGTAACATTTGTTTGGGAAGTAACTGCTGTAAGTATAGTATTTACATGAACCGATATAGAAGCTGTGTTTGAACAGGAAGAGTTTTCTCCGATAATGTTATAAGTAGTATTAACTGAAGGATTTGCGACTACTATATTTCCATTAGAAGAACTTAACGTAGCTGATGGCGACCAAGTATAATTTGTTGCGCCACTTGCAGTAAGCGTCGTTCCGCCTGCTGTGCAAAGCACAGGACTTGTAGCAACTATAGTAATAGTGGGCGTGGGCGTTAATGTAATAGTAAAAGGTTGTTTTTGCATACAACCCTCTGGATTTTTAATATAAGCAGTATAATTTCCTGCAGCTAATCCCATAAAGGATGATATTGAACCATAAGTTATATTATCAATGGAATATTGTAAATTAGATCCAACAGCATTAATGCCTAATGTGCCAGTGTTATTAACACATAATGCATCTTGTGCAATTAATGATGTAATTGCTGGCGTGATAATTATAGGCGGATCGGGGGCATAAACAGGTGCTCCGCCAACACTCACTCCATTAAAAGCAGCATTGCCTTGAGAATTTATTAAATTATTAGAAAATTGATAATACGCCAACAAGCCTGTTTGAGTAGTAGGTGATGGTAAATTATTCATGTTGCCTTGAATTTGCGCTTGCGTGCGAGCAACATTCCATATCCTTACCTCATCAATATTTCCATAAAATTGTTCGCATTGACACGATGATTGATTGCCAATAGCCGTAGCTAAATTTTGATTAAATAAATTCCCTGTTGCAGGCACAGTAATAACAAGACAGCCATTAACATAATATTTAATATTTGCACCATCATATGTTCCTGCAATATGATACCAAGTATTAGGGCTCATTACATAAGGGTTTGCCATCAAATAAAACCCACTGGTGGTGGTTAATTCAAAAGAAGATAATCGTAATAAATAATTAACATTTGGAGGACCTGTATGCTTTGAAACCACATCCACACCACCTGTATAGTATACCAAAGCTTCAACCGTCAATTGATTTCCCACAACATCAATGTCTCCAACATTAACCCATCGCGGACTAGTAGTTAATTGTAGTGATTGAGAGAAGCTAAATTTTGTAAATAATACTATTAAATATAAAAAGATTTTTTTCGTCATATTTCATCCATAAACGTAGTAAGCTTAAATAAATAATGTTTAGTCAAATTCGCAAATTACAGATAAAGATAAAATATAAACTCGGCAAACACTCATTATTTAATCATTAACAAGCTATACTCGCTCATTATTTAGTACCCGTATGCCCAAAACCACCAGCACCTCTTTCGGTTTCATCCAAACTTTTTGTTTCGATCCAACTAACTTGTTCGTGCTTAGCAATAACCATTTGCGCCACGCGTTCACCATCATTAATCATAAATGGCATGTTGGATAAGTTTACTAATAACACTTTAAGCTCTCCTCTATAATCCGCGTCAATTGTGCCTGGTGAGTTAAGTACCGTAATGCCATGTTTAAATGCTAAACCACTTCTAGGACGAATCTGTGCTTCATAACCTTTAGGTAATGCAATAAATAATCCTGTAGAAACCAGTGTTCGTTCTAATGGTTTTAACTCAATGGGTTCATCTATGTTTGCTCTTAAATCTAGTCCTGCAGAAAACTCTGTAGCATACTCTGGCAAAGGGTGTTTAGATTGATTAACTACTTGTATCTTCATAATGACGTTAAGATAAATGTTTCAGATTTTTAAGATTTTCAAATTCTAATTTATAAAATATCCAACCAAATAAAAACAATAAACCATTATTCAAAAAGAGCTTCAATCCTGTATTTTCAATTCCTAAATATAAGAGTGAAATCCCATAAAACGCTAAGGCTAATGCCGTAAAAACAAACATGCTTCTTAAATTGTAATTAATTGGATAATGTTTTTTTCCTAATTGATAAGAAACAAACATCATTACGGCATAAGAAGCAAATGTTGCCCAAGCGCATGCCATAAAGCCATAATAAGGAATGCCAATAAAATTAATAACTAATGTAATGATCGCACCTAAAATGGTAATCAAAGCCCCAAACTTTGTTTGACCAGTTAACTTATACCAAATAGATAAATTCCAGTAAACACCTAAACATAAATTAGCTAATAACAAAATGGGCACAACATCAAGTCCAACCTGATACTTGGCGCTAATGGCATTTTTAAGCCAAGGCAAATTCATCATCGTTCCTAAAAAAATAAACAAACAAAACAATACATAATATTTCATCACAACGGCATTCAGTTTTTTAGAATTTTTATCTCCTGCGGTACTAAAAAAGAAAGGCTCAACAGCATATTTGAATGCTGTGGTAAAAATGGTCATTAGCATCGCTATCTTGTAACAAGCGCTATACACTCCTACTTGATACGCTCCAATATTTTTCGGCATTAAATATCCAAGAATAAGCCGATCAAAGGTTTCATTAATCATACCAGCTAAACCTAAAATAATAAGTGGCCAAGCGTATGTAAACATTTTTTTCCAAAGTGCTTTATCAAACACATAATCAAATCCCCTAAATTCTTTTTGCAATAACAATAAGCAAATCACGTTGGCATATAAACTAGCTAAAAAGGCATATCCTACGCCTATTTCGGGGTTATACCATTTTCCTAAAAAAGAATCGGGATCCTGCTGAAACGCATTTTTACAAATGATAAAATAAAATACCGAGATGAAAATATTAGCCACCACATTTACTAATTTGATAATAGCAAAACGTATAGCGTTATTATTTAAACGTAATCGAGCAAATGGAATAGCCATAATCGCATCTGTTGCTACAATCAAAATACACCATATTACAAAATCAGCATGACCTTCATATTTTATAACATTAGCGATGCTTTTCGAGAATATGATGAAAATTAATGTCAGTATAACTGTACTAACTAAAATGGATATTAGGGTTGTAGAATAAACACGCTCTTTATTTTCGGATTTATTAGCGAAATTAAAAAAAGCCGTTTCCATCCCATACGTAAAAATTATATTGACAAAACTGATGTATGAAAAAAATACTGCGTTAGGTGCTAATAAAGCGGGTTCTCTGAAAATATAAGTAAGCACCAACGAAAACAAATACGTAATAATACGAGGCAACACATTTCCTAAGCCATAAATAGCCGTTTGAGTTGCAAGTTTTTTGAGAGGGTTTGCCAAAATAAAATATTAGAAAATAGTAAAAATAAAGCATTTACATAGCATTATAAATACCTAAAATAATAAGATATTAACGAAACATCGTGTACATAAACTTTACAACTCTTGAATATAGAACAAGGCCGCAATGATAGTATTGTTCATAAAGCGACTAACATCCTGACTAAAAAGATTTGCACTAATACTAATATAAATTATAATTAACACTTTATTTTTTCATCTTTTTATAAGATTAGATTTATTGAAGTAACTTGAATCCATTATAATTTACAAATAATCTCTGCTGCACGTTCCAACGTTTCTTCTTTTTTAGCAAAACAAAATCGCAATAAATGTTGTTGTTGTTGTTGGTCACTATAAAATACCGACAAAGGAATCGTGGCTAACCCTTTTTCTTTGGTTAATCGAATGGCAAAGTCTGTGTCTTTTTCATCAGAAATAGTTTTATAATTCACTAACTGGAAATAGGTACCAGTGCATGGCTCCAATATAAAACGAGACGTTGAAATTAATTTTCTAAAATAGTCTCGTTTTGACTGATAAAAATGATGAAGACCACTATAGGTTGATTCATCTTTCAAATAATCGGCTAATGCTAATTGAAATGGATGATTAACACAAAACACTAAAAATTGATGAACTTTTCTAAACTCTATCATTAACTCTTTAGGAGCGGCGACATAACCAATTTTCCAGCCAGTAGCATGAATAGTTTTTCCAAAAGATGATACGATAATAGATTGCCCTGCTAATCTTTTAAATCGGGCAACACTTTGGTGTAATTTTCCATCAAATACCATGTGCTCGTAAACCTCGTCACTAATAACGATAATATTTTTACCAACAACTAATTTTTCGAGTTCTATAAGATCATTCTCGGTAAGCGTTGTTCCACTTGGATTATGAGGAGAGTTGATGATAATGAGTTTGGTATTATCTGTGATTGTATTTTTTACAGTTGCCCAATTGATTGTAAAATTTGGGTACTCAAGAGGAATGGGTTTTACAATGCCTCCATTAACTTCAATACTTGGTATATAACAATCATAAGCCGGTTCAAAAACAATAACCTCGTCACCTTTATTAACGAAAGCAGCAATTGATGTATAAATAGCTTGTGTTGCACCAGCAGTGACAGTTATGTCAGTTTCTGGATGATAAATTGCGCCGTAACAATTTTGGAGTAACTCACTAATACTTTCTCTTAATGGTTGAACACCAGGCATGGGCGCATATTGATTAAAATTTGCATCCATGTGTTTTTTTGCTAATTCTAATAAATATGGGTTACAATTAAAATCCGGGAATCCTTGAGACAAGTTAATTGCGTTATATTCTTTTGCCAAACCACTCATAACAGAGAATATAGTAGTGCCAATATTTGGTAATTTTGATGTTAGATGCATATTTTATTATAATAATTAGACTAAGTTGCTAAAAAAATCTTATTTTAGCTACACGTTCTTGGATTTTAATTAAAATAATAGAAAATCTGTAACTAAATTGTATTTTGGCCAAAGACGTAATTATCAAGTAATCGTCGCTAAACTAACTCCATGTTGGAAATGACTTCTAAAAGCCCTCTGAATAAATTGATTTTAGAGTTTTTTTACTATTAAATATAGTTGTGATAAAAAGTTATTATATATGCTTTATTTTAGTGTTTAATCTAACGCAGATTATACATGCCCAAAACCCTATTGCTTTTCAAATAACTTCAGAAGAAGGCTTGCCTAGCCAAACCATTTACAGTGTCATTCAAGATAATAAAGGATTTATATGGCTAGGAACAGATGCAGGATTATTTAGGTATGATGGCATCCGTTATTTTGAATACAAACATCCTCTGCAAAAATCACGATCATTAACTGGACTTGAAAAAGCGATAGATGGTAAAATATACATGTATAATTTTAATGGTCAGATTTTTTATATTGAAAACGACTCTTTAAAACTATTGAATGCTTGGGATAAAGGATCGGTTTCAAACATCTGTATTGACAAAAACAGTAATCTATGGGTGAGCTATAGCAAAGGAATTACCTCACTATCAAATAAAACTAATAAATGGTCGTATTTTGCAACTACCCCTAAATATCCAACAGGTAATTTCACGCATTCATGTTATATTGATAAAGACAATGTATTTTGGTGTATTGGTCCAAAAGGTTTAATTAAAATAGACCAAGGTGTTGAAAAGTGTTATCCTTTAAGTTGGTCTGTGGATAAAGTATCTGGCGAATATCAATTGGCATTTCACAGTCAACAAAAATTTATTTTTAGTCGAGTTGATGGAGAAATATTTCACCTAGTTGCAGGGAACATAAAACCCTTTTATTCCAAAAATTTAAATCCACTTCTTAAAGACAAAAAAATAACCAGGGTTGAAGAAGACCACCAAAATCGTATTTGGATATACACCTTTAGCGGAATTATAATCTATGATATTAAACATGACACAAGTGAATTATTGTATGAAGACAAAGCTTTTTCGTGCGGCATTAAGGATGACGAGAATTCTTACTGGCTTAGTACACTTCATGACGGGTTACTTAGAATACCTGAATTGTCTAATAAATTATGGATTATAAAAGATGATGCAAATGGGATTACAAAAATTAATAAAGTAGTATGCGCTAAATCTTCAGTTTTTTTTGCTTCAGTTAATGGAAAAATTGGGGAACTAAAATTAAATGATAATAGTATAAACACCTTCTCACTTACTACTAAGTCGGATATACAATCACTTGCATTAGCTGAAGACAAACAGTCTATTTTTTTTGGAATTCAATCTAGTGTTTATACTTTCAAGCAAAATAAAGCAAAAATCATTAGCGAGAAACTTCCTCCAGCCAAAGATATATTGCAAATAGGGAATAGTTACATTATTGCAACTTCAAAAGGCACTTTTTGGCATAATCCTAACAGGCAACAAAAGCAAGAGATTTTAAATGAAAAATGGGCAAGATCCATTGCTTACAACAAAATTACAAATCGGCTATGGGTAGCAACTAATAGTGGTATTGACGTTTATCAATTCAAAAAAAACCATTGGGAATTTATTAGCACGCAACTTGATGGTATTCAAATTATTTCACTATCTTATAAAAGTAAATTACATGCTTTAGCATTTAACGGAGATGTTTATGAAATAGAAAACAACAGAATTCCTCATATCCTCACAACTTTAAATCAAAACACAACTAGCTATCAATTAAAAGAAAATGATTCCTGTTTATTTGCGGCAACTAATAAAGGGCTTTGGATATATGATTTAAAAAATAAAGGAGTGCAACTTAAAAATAGATTATCTGGTTTAGCATCCAATAATATTGATGGCTTAGCGGTAGACGATAAATATATTTGGCTGGCTACTTCTAAAGGAGTTCAGCAAATCCCATTACATACAAAAAGTAAAACAACACAACCAAAAATATATCTTAAGAATATTTTTGTAAATAATGCAATTATTAAATATAACAATGATTTAAATTTAGAATATAAAGACGAATTAAAAATTGAATTAGAAGCTGTGGCCTTGAGTTCTGAAAATCAATTTCAATATGCTTATCGATTGAATTACAAAAATTCTTGGATATTTTTACCGGCAGAAATAAATCAAATTGAATTGCCTGTTCTCAGTTCTGGCCCCTTTAATTTAGAAATAAAATTAGTAGATCATTTAGGAAAAGATTCCATTAATTCTGTTCTCATAAATGGAACAGTAAACCCTCCGTTTTGGCAGAGGTGGTGGTTTTATCTTATGATTGGGATTACCTGTTTATTACTTGCACTTATTATTTTTAAGCAACGCGTAAAAGTTATTCATAAAAAACAAATTATTGAATTAGAACGTATTAACCTCAAACATCAATTAAAACTATCTAAAGAAACTGCTTTAAGGGCTCAAATGAATCCGCATTTTATTTTTAATGTACTAAATTCTATTAAAGGATATATTTATGAAAACGACAAAAAAAACGCCACACTTTATTTATCGAGTTTTTCAGATTTAGTTAGAAAAATTTTAACTCATAGTTCGTCGCCCGATATTAAATTATTAGAAGAAATAGAAATATTAAAATTATATATTGAATTAGAAGCTATGTTAATCCAAGATGACTTTAAATATTCGATCATTGTCGATGAAGATATTGCAATTTCAAATATTAAAATACCTGCCCTATTAGTGCAGCCTTATGTCGAAAATGCTTTTAAACATGGATTAAAGCATAAGCAAGGTAAAAAAGAATTAAATGTCGACTTTAAAATAAACCGTGATACCAATTGTTTAATAGTTTCCATTACTGACAATGGTATTGGAAGAATAGCTTCTGCTCAATTAAATTCAACTAATAAAACCAATCATCAATCATTTGCGACTGATGCAACCTCAAAACGAATTGCCTTATTAAATACAAATAAAAAAGATATTGTTAGTGTACAAATAATTGATAATATTGCTAACGGTATAGCAATAGGTACAAGTGTTACTTTGACTATTTCTTTAAATGATAAATAAACTAAATATCAAAGCTGTTATTATAGATGATGCTCCTCAAGCAAGAAAGTTGTTACGCTTAATGTTACAAGAATTTGCTCCAGACATTAATATTGTAGCGGAGGCTGAAAATGGAAATTTAGGAATTTCAGTCATAAAAACTCATCAACCTGATGTCGCATTTTTAGACATTGATATGCCCGAAAAATCTGGCATTCAACTAGCAGAAGAATTACTAGAAGAAAATATCCAATGTCAAATTATATTTACAACAGCCTTTAATCAATATGCTATTAATGCTTTCAGGCTATCGGCTATTGATTATTTATTAAAGCCTATCAACGAAAAACAATTAATAGAAAGCGTTGTAAAAATTAGAAAACAAGTTCAACTTAAAACAGCACAAGAGCAACTAAAAGCTTTATCGCAAAATTTAAAGTCTAACGAAAAACAAGTTATCTGCATTCCAATTCAAAATGGTTATGATTATATCACCATAAATGATATTGAATATCTGGAAGCTGATGGTTCGTATGTACATATATTTTTAATTGATAAAAAACAAAAAATAGTTTCAAAAAACTTGAAATACTTTGAGCAAACTTTAGAGTCATCTGCAAATTTTGTGCGAGTTCATCGCTCGTTTATCATCAATTTAAATTTAATGACATCATTTAGCAAATCAGGACGAGGAACCATTATTATGCAAAATGGCAAAGAAGTTGATTTAGCTCGCGACAGAAGAAATTCATTTCTTAAAATTTTGGGGGAAATTGGAAATTAAATAACCATTCACAAACTCAAATGCGTCATTCACAAAACGCTTTTTTTTAGCCTACAGTTATATTTTAGATTTGTGTAAAATTATAAAATCTAAAAAAAATGATTAAAAAAATACTTTTAGTTGCTTCCATTTGCTTGGGTATGCAAACAACAATGAAATCGCAAGTTGGGGCTGCATTAAAATTTGATGGAGCTAATGATTTAGTCGTGTCCAGTCCTCATTCTGTATTAACCGAATACACTGTTGAAGCATGGATTAAGTTAAATAATTTAAATAATCAAAATATCATAACTGCTACTGATAATATGGGAACTTCAATTAGCGCTTCCCACCAAATAAAATTAGTAAGTGGAAAATTTGAACACTATCTTTATGATGGCTCGGCGAGAACTCTTACTAGCACCATTACTGTTACTACCGGAACATGGTATCACGTGGCAATCAGCGCAAAAAATAATGGGAAGATGAAAATTACTGTAAACAGCAATGAAACCGTATCTGCATTTAATATTGGCACTATATGGCAAAATTTAAACAAATTTCATTTGGGTGGAAATGCTATTGGTGTAGGTTATTTTAATGGGGAGTTAGATGAGGTAAGAATCTGGAACCGCCAATTATGTTTAGAGGAAATAATAAATAATAAAGATGGTGAGATTGCTACAACAGCTCCAGGTTTAGTTACAAATTATCATTTTAATCAAGGTGTAGCTGGCGGAAATAATACGATGGTTGTTTCTGCCCTTGATGATTCAGGCTTTAATCGAAATGGAACATTAACTAATTTTGCATTGTCAGGTACTGCTTCCAACTGGGTTGCCCCTGGTGCAGTTACTTCAGGAGTTGCTGTTACTACTTTTGCTTTGCCTACAGTTAGTGTCACCCCATCGGCTACACTCGTTTGTGGTGGAGCTCAAAATACATTTTCAGCAAGTGGTGCGTTTAATTATAGTTGGTCAAGTCAATTTCCCGGTCAAACAAACACTGCAACCAATATTTACACAATCACAACTGCTAATGTCCCTGGTAATTGGAATGTACAAGTATTTGGAACTGATGTAAACGGTTGTTATGCTCCTGCGCAGGTTGTTACCTTTAGCACGGTAAACACCCCGGTTTTATCAAACGATTTGGGATACTTTTGCTCAGGTAGTAGTTATACTATTTCTCCTACAGTAGCTATCGGTGGTCCGATAACTTCCTATACTTATAGCACAGGTTCAAGTGTTATTACACCAACAATCACTACAATGTACACGGTAATAGGTGCTAATGCTTTAGGTTGCGTGTCGGGTGTGGCAACAGGTACGGTTGAGGTTTGTGGTGCAAGTGGAAGTTCATTAAACATGAATGGAACAGATGATGTATTAAATACTGGTATATTATACAGTGATTTTACAAGCAGCTGGACCTTTGAATGTTGGGCAAAAAGTCCAAGTATTCCAACTAGTGGCAAATTTAATGGTCCAATGTATGGCACAAACATGGGTATTGTTTGGGACCATAATACTCTTACTTATAGAGGAAGCGCAACAGTACAAGATGCTTCAAATAATTTTTATGGTGCTTCATTTGGCTCTTTATTAGCAAATACTTGGTATCACTTGGCAGCAACGTATGATGGGACGGTTTTAAAAGCATATAAAAATGGTGTATTAACTGCTTCTGTAATTACTTTAGGCGGCTTGTCGACAGCTTCAGGCGGTTTGACTTTTGGTAAACATCCAACCCTTAGCCAATTTTGGGACGGAACAATAGATGATGCTAGAGTTTGGACAGTTGCTAGAACTTGTGCTGAAATAAATCAAAATATGAATACAGAATTAGCAGGAAACCAAATAGGATTAAAAGCGTATTATAAATTTAATGAAGGAACTCCTACGGCTAATAATACAAGCATTACCTCAACATCTGATGCTTCTGGAAATAATTACAATTGTTCTTTAGCTGGTTTTACAAGAAATGGAGCAACTTCCAATTATCTTGTTGGTGCCCCATTTAATAACCTCTTAAACACATCTTGTTTGCCAATAACAACTGAGGTTAATGAAAAAAAATTTATAAACATATTTTTAATTTATCCTAACCCGGTATCTTCTATCCTAAACATTGAAGTAAAAGAACAAACTCAAATTTCAGTAATAAATTTTTTAGGAGATATCGTTTTAAAACAAACAATTAATGGTTTAAGTAAAATTGATGTGAGCAATTTAACATCGGGTGTTTACTTTTTTCAAGACTCAAAATCAGGGCAAGCTACTAAATTTATTAAAGAGTAATCATATCAAACACAGGAAAGCTTTCTAAAATTATTTAGAAAGCTTTCCTGTTTAACAATTTAAAATAAAATATCATGAAAAAAACTCTACTATTTTTTTCAATTATAGGGCTAAGTGCAATTTCGTTTGGACAAGTAACTAGTGGTCTAGTTGCAAAGTACTCTTTTAACAATGGAAATGCTAACGACGAAGTAGGCTCAAATAATGGAACCGTAAATGGTGCTACATTAACTGCCGACCGTTTTGGAAATGCTAACATGGCCTACTCTTTTAATGGAACAAATAATTATATAGATTTTGGCGATAAACCAGAATTTCAATTTGGAGCGAACGACTTTTCAATTTCTCTTTGGGTTTATTATACAGTAGCTCAACAAGGAATTATAATTAATAAAAGAGGCGGAGCAACAAGTAGCTACAATCAATATAGTATTATGGTAATTGGAAGCCCATATTCTGGTGGTTCTTCTAACAAGTTATGGGGCTTTTTTAGCCCTTCAGGTAGTGGCTATCGTGCAACTGAAACAGGTGATCAATCAGGAGCATGGCACCATGTTGTGTTAAATCAGAGATATTCAGACAGTTCATCGATTTATATTGATGGGCAATTTATTGATTCTGATTTAACAGCTCAAAATGGTCAATTTAATGTTGCTGGTTTCCCTTTGGTTGCAGGCTACAGCTCTGAACAAAATGGCTACTTTTTCAATGGAAAAATAGATGATATACAAATTTATAATAAAGCACTAACTTCTACTGAAATTGATGATTTGTTTAATGAGTTAAATCCTACTTTGGCGAGTATAAATAAAATAACTTTAAAACAAAATATTTTATTCATATCTCCTAACCCAACTTCATCAATTTTAAACATTGAAGTAAAAGAACAAACTCAAATTTCTATTACTAATGTTTTAGGCGATATTGTTTTAACACAAACAATTAATGGTTTAAGTAAAATTGATGTGAGCAACTTAACATCTGGCGTTTATTTTATTCAAGATTCAAAATCCGGACAAGCTAATAAATTTATTAAAGAATAGCTTTTAAATTAAAAACAACCAATAGCGCCTGTTGTAATTTATTACTGCAGGCGTTATTATTTTAAATCCTTCTTACAAATTCATTTGTTCAATTCACAAAACCTGACATTTATTAATATATATTATTTTAATATTTGCTAAAAAAACAACAAACTCAAATTTCAATAATAAATATTTTATTTATTTAGAATATACATTCATAAAGGGGATTGGGTGAACCCATATAGACGATGACACTCATAAAAAATTGTTCCAAACGATTTCTAAAAAGAATAATAATATCAAGATTAGTAGAATGTAAAAGCAAATTTTTATAAAAATTAAACTAGATTGCTAAAAAAATCTTATATTTGCTACCCGTTCTTGGAATTTGATTAAAACAATTAATAACCATTTACGAAAATGGTCCTGTGGCCGAGTGGTTAGGCTCAGCTCTGCAAAAGCTGCTACTCCAGTTCGAACCTGGACGGGACCTCCAACTAATCCCCTTCATACTAAATGAAGGGGATTTTTTATTGATAATCAATAGATTAACGCTTTTTTCTGCTTACTTCCGCTTATTTCTGCTTAAAATTGTTGCAGTAATGTTGCAGTAATCGAAAATGTTGCAGTAATGGTTCCTTTTTATATTTTTGAACTATTTATAGTTTAGTGTTTTATAAGCATACCTTTTTTTGTTTACTATAGTAGTTTTTGTTTTTACCGTAGGTTATTAATTGCTTAAATTTAGATACGTTAAATTTAAGCCTTAAAAGGATTAGTGTTATGAAAACAACTGAATTAAATAGTCAAGACCAAGGAGACGGTTGTTTATTCTATCCCTACTGCGTCAACAATTAAACCTGAAATAAGTCATTGTATGATTACTATCTATAGAAATAATATTGTAAAATTCTGCGGAATTCTTATTTTGTTTGTTTTCACAAAAGCGTGGTCTCAAACCGAAATACTATTATCATCAGATTATTATCAAACTGTTCCAAGTGGTAAAGTTTGGATTTTAAAAACCGGAAAAAGCACGAAGTGCGAATTTTCTTTTAATCCAAATCAAATGGGTTCTCTTTGCTCAGCACAACTTATTAAAGATCTTAAATTGATTGGAGTTTGTGAGGGAGAAAGACCAAACATTAAGGTTTTTCCTGTTTATTTAAGCGAATACAAAAAGGCTGACATTACAGATAAATTCATATTTCAGATTACTCTCTCTAAGAACGATGAAATTGTTTTTTTGCCAGGAGCAAAAGTGTTTTTAAATGGTTGTTTGTATAGTTTTTATATTACGGAAATAAGCGTTAATGATAAACAACTAGAAGAGTATCGTTTAAAAAAAGAAAAGGTTATGAAAGAGTATGACAACTCGCAAGCAACCTCTTACTTTAAAGAAGGAATGAGACTAAAAACAGGTGAACGATTCGATGAAGCAATTGACTATTTTAGTCAATCAATTTCTTTGAACCCAACATTTTCCGAAGCTTATTATCAAAGGGGGCATTGCAAAGGATTAATGGCAAGACTTGAAGCATCTATTGAGGATTACAATAAGGCGATTGAATTAGATCAAAATAATGATGAGGCTTTGAATGGTCGTGCAGCAACAAGTGCAGAATTAGGTAATGATGCGTCTGCTCTAAAAGACTACACTAAAGCCATCAAATTACAACCTAACAATGTTGAGTATTTAATAAACAGAGCAGTTCTCGAACTGAAAATAAACCAATTAGATGACGCTTTAAGCGATTTAAATAAAGTTATTGGTAATGACTCAAAAAACATTAGGGCCATAATGGAACGTGGGAATGTTTATCAGGCAAAGAAAGAGTTATCACTGGCAATGACTGATTACAACTATGTAATTGAGAATGACAAAAAAAATGACCTTGCTTTTGCAAACAGAGGATTGCTTAAATGTGGATCGAAAGATTATCAAGGGGCAATTGATGATTATACTAAAGCTATTGAATTAAACAAAGAAAATTATTGGACATATTTACAAAGGGGATTGGCATTTGGTTATTTGGGGAAATATCAAGAAGCCTTACCTGATCTAACTAAAGCAATAGAATCTAACTCTCAATTTTCAGTAACTGCTTTGTATTATAGGGGTTTTTCTAAATACAATTTAAAGGATAATGGTGCTTGTAAGGATTGGAAAGAGGCTTCGGAAAAAGGACTTAAAGTTGCAACTGATGCTTTAAATAAATATTGCAAGAGTAAAGGTTCAAATTAAAATTAACAAAATGAAAAGAAGCAATGAATCAGTTAAATATACGGTAAAAACAAAAAGAATATTAAAGATTGATACTATACATTAACTTAACTTCGATTTTTTAGATTTTAATTAAATAATACTATAAGAGCCTACTTTCCATTTTTCTTTTTAGGTTTTGCTACCGCTGTTTTTGCATTTAAAAACTTAATTACATCAGCTTTACGCTTACGTGTTACCTTACCATAGATTTGAGTTGTTTTAATTGTACGATGACCCATTAAACTACTTACTGCTGCTATATCAACACCATGATTCAAACTATTGGTAGCGAATGTATGCCTCGCAACGTGCCAGCTTATGTTTTTATTTATTTCTACTTTTTTAGATATAGCTTTTAATGCATCATTAGATTTTTGATTGCTCAGCATTGGTAAGGCAAATCCAGTTGCTATGCGGTGTGCTTCAAACTCATGGTAAATTTTTTCAGCTATGTTAGAAAGTGGTATTTCAACATTGTCACCTGTTTTTTGTTGACTCATAGAAATCCAATAAACACCATCCTCATCTTTTCTAATCATGTCATTATGAAGTTGCGTAGCATCGGAGTGACGTAAGCCAGTTGCACAACAAAATAAAAACATTTTTCTTGCTTTATCTAAAGCAAAATTATCATCTAAAGCATGACTATTTAGGACATCAAGTTCTTCTTGTGATAATACAGTTTTATTTGCAGACTTAATTGGATGCATTTTGAAACTAACAAACGGATTAGTTGGTATCACTTCCATTTTATATGCAGCATTTATAGTAGCTCTTAATTTTCTAATGTATGTAGCAGATGTATTAGAATTCATAGGTCTACCGGTGTGTGCATTAGGTGTACTCAATAAATAGTTCTCAAAACGCTCTATAAATTTTCTGCTTAATTCATTCATTTTAATTTTTGAGAGGCCGTTCAGCTTTAAGAATCTCACTAAATGAGTTTGTGTTTTAACATAATGCCCTATAACCCCATCTGTATATTCATTTGTTTTTAGCTTGAGTTCTTCTAAGTGTTTGTTATAAAACGTCATAAACTCAACATCAGATGATTGTGTTATATCTCCATTGTAGATATTCTTAATTACTTTAGATGAAATTGGTGAACCTGTACGTTTTAAGTCAAGGTAGATTTGCGTTAACTCATCAGCAATTGAACGCAACTTATTATTTTTAACTAGGTTTATTTTTTTAGATTGAACAAATTGATGGTTTGCGAAATCCCAGTCATCTATTTGTGCTTCCATTTTTAAAGAGATTAATACTCGTTCTCTTTTACAAATTATCCGAGCATAAACCCAGTACACATCTTTACTTTTATCTCTAGATTTCTCCAAAGTAAACTTTATTGACATTGGTATGCTTTGTATTAATTCCATGTTACATTTCTAATTCGTTTTTATCTAATAATTTTTTAAAGTCACTTAAGCGATAATAAAGCTGTTTGCCGGAAATTGTACTGCTACTTACTTTACCTGTATTTCGCAGTTTTAGTAATGTAGCACGTGACAAACCTGTTACAGCAATAACTTCTTTTTCAGAAACCCACTCACCAAAAGTGATCCTCTCTTTTTGAAGCTTCTGTAACTTTTCGTCAATAATATTCACTGATGCCTGTAGAGCATTTAGTTTATCAATGACGTTGTTTATGTTATTATCGTTAAGCAATCTTATGCTTTTTGTTTGATTGGAATAAATTATACAATAGCAACAGTCGTTGAAAAACACCTTCTGTTGCTGTATAAAATAATAGGATTATGAATTTGATATTTATTGTTCAGGCTTATATAAATACAAACTAGCCATATCATTCAGTTGTTCTTGATCCTCAATGTTACAATTTTGAAAATGGCTATTCCTTATACAATCCTGAATATTTGAGTATCTACCATTTGCAACATAACATTGAATATCTTCAAGTGCTAAAATGTAATTGGTACATTTCCAATCTCCAATTTCTTTTTTATTATATTCTACACGAATAGATTCAATATCATTTGCATCATCAGCGCTTAAATCTGTAAAAGCAAACAACAATTCAATTTTATTAATATCTCTTTGGGCAATGAAATGACCTCTATCTACTATGCCAGTTTTAATAATATCAAAAGTTTTAACAACCTGATTACACCATAGTTTTTCAGAACAAAACAATTCATATAGTGTGCTTTTTGCAGCGATTATTAAATCTTCTTTTATCGTGAAACTTTCAGTTTTATTCAAACCAAAATCTATTCGATGTCCTCTTAGCTCAAATGCGGTTGTATCAAAATCAAATTCATTAACAATATCCATAACAATATTCTCAATATCATTTAAATTTTTATCTAGTTTAAAAACTAGCTCCCCGTTTAAATCACTAAATTCAATTACTGAAGGAATAACATTACATAAAACTGAAATTACTTTTGGATCAACAATTGTATCAGCAATAAGGTCAATTAATAATTCCTCATTTGCAATAACCCAACTACCATTGGAGTAAAAACAAACTTGTTTCTCTTTCAGACTTAAAAGTAATTGCGATATATTCATATCCCGAATCCTTTTTTTACATTCTTCTAAAACGTCTACAATTGGGAGGCCTTCGACTGGAGTTATTTCCATTACCTGATTTTGTTCGGCGGTAATCTCCGGCTGAATTGGCATCTGATGCCCTTTAGCTATATCCATGTTATTATTCATAGGATAAAATTATAGCATAAAAAAAGCGCTACCTATACAGTAGCGCTTCGGAAGTTGTATGACAGCGGTTAGGGTAATTCTGATTTTTCAAAATAAATATTACAAACCTTGATCTGCTTCATAATCCTTAAATGCTTGTTTCAGATATGAAGGTGCAATCCTTTCTCCCGTTTGTTTATCAATATAAAATAGGAAATACAAAACTTTTACAATTGTATCACGAACTCCTGTTTTACTAAAATTACAAAACACGGTAGTGTTACTTGTTGACTTTCTATTTTCAAATTTTATTAATTCTGAAAATGTATTTGCAAATAAAGGTGCTCCACCATTCCATTTTAATCCCTCTGAAATCATAAAAGGTCTATTGTCTACAGAACCAGTATTGTCATCATTTTTTAACATCCCACCAAAATTTCCAACTAAAAACACTTCTTTTAAAATTGACAAAATCTTAACTCTGTCTACTTCACCATTCATAAGTGTTATATTTTGAACTATATTTTTTTTACTGAAGAAACTTTCAAATTTTATTATTTCTTCGTCCCAGTAGAGTTTATGTGGTATAGAGATAGCACAATTAAATGTAAGTTGATTAACACTAAGATTAGCTAATGGTGGAAATACTGATTCTGCTTTTATTGTCGGTAGTAGCGAATAGTTATCATCAAAGTAACTACTGTAATTTCCTAACATTTCTCGTATATTTTTTAACGCAATTTTAAATAGTATTTGGATACAGTATTCTTCATGACTTTGATCTGTATAATATGTATACCCATCCTCGTCGACTATATAAGTGTGAACCTCCCCTTCTTCATCGACTATATCAATATAATGTCCATCGTTATTTAGTAAATCTGTTTTTAAGTTAGTTATTAGTTGCGTTATATGTTCATCAGTGCAAGTTCTATCTATTTCTAGTTTCAGAAATTTAAGGTTAGCAAATAATAGTGAGTTTAACTCTTCATTGCCTTGATTTGTATAATTTGTAACGTAGTCCTGTAACTCTAAAGAAAAAGGAATAAAATAATTAAAATTATTTCCTACAATTTTCGTAGTACCATCTACATTATCGTACAGATCATTAATACGAAATAATTCCTTACAGCTATTCTTAAACAACTCGTTTTTATAGTTACTTATTTGTGTTAATAGTGTGTTTGGGCTAAAATTAGTCATGTGTTTTTTTTTATCACAAAGGTAATAAAGAAAATGTAGCAGAAACTTCCGTAGTACTTCTGTAGCACTACCGTTTAAAATTCCAGAAATATTATTGAAAAATTTGTAGGGGGAAATCCTATAGCTAATAATATTAAAATTTAAAAAACAACATGGAGACAACTGAACAAAAACAATTATTAAGCAATCACGCTTACAATATCTTAAATTTCATTAAATACCTACAATGGTCACCAATTTTACAAAATGCAAGAGGTGGTGAACGCGTATGTGATTTTGGATGCGGCGATGGTGGCCTTTTAGAATTAGAATATCGGAATAGAACTGCAATCGGTAGTTATATCGGTATGGACACGAACCCATCTATTATTGAAGCTAACAGTAGCAAATGGAAACAACTGCCTTGGGCGACATTCATAGTAGCAGATCTTTCATCAGGAAGTGATGATTACAGCACCTTCTCAAATATTGGTGCAGACACAGTTGTTGCATTAAATGTTCCTGATACAATAAGTAGAATCAACCTTTACTATTACATGCAGAACTTCTATATGTGCGGTAACCCTGATGCTACTTATTACATACTACTTCCGAAATCTACTGATTTAATAACGGCTCAGGACATAGATAAGTTTATTACAACCTACTTCTCAGTAGTAAATAAGTTCGGTGTATTAGGTTCAACTGAAGATTTTAAACCTGTTATGAATGATTGGCAGATAAAGATGTATGAAGGGTTAACTCCATACTATAGCCCTGAACTGCTTTCAGGTTTTATGTCACCTTTCTTCCCTGAACACTGTCAGCAAAATCTATGGATGCTTAAACGCAAATCAATAACCAACATTTAAATATTGCCCTAACGATGCTAAAAAATAAATCGCCACCTATTCAATTCGTTGAATGAAAATTAAATAAAATAATAACTAAAAAAATCCATCATGGAAGAACAAACAAAAGAGGTCAACTCATCAGTAGTAGACGAAAACCAAAGTACTGGCAGTGAAAATAACACACCAGTAGAAAACAAAGCACCTGAAAGCCCTGCAACGGACAGTACTGCTTTAACTAATAACGTGCAGGAGGTAAGTGTAGCTTCAAATGTTACAAATCAGATAA
The DNA here is from genome assembly GCA_903834765.1 of uncultured Bacteroidota bacterium. GTDB lineage: Bacteria > Bacteroidota > Bacteroidia > B-17B0 > Aurantibacillaceae > UBA4416. The sequence goes on along the minus strand of CAILKE010000016.1, from coordinate 43,436 downwards.
ATCCTATTTCAGAGGAATTACCTGTACGTAACATACCGCTTAATCATCAAACCGATGGTGGCATTGAAATGCCTTATCTTGATGCTGCAAAGTTCGACTTCATTAACGAAAATGTTGTTTTTGAAACTGTTGATTCAGCAGGCAGAGGAAGTGGCTCAAGGTTCGTGGCTAATACGGATTTAACGAGAGCTGTTAAAACATACCAGCCAAAAAATGGAACCTTTATTATACTTCCGATAGGACGTAATAGCGACAAAGCTTCAGAAGGTGGATTAATAGGTTCAACTATGGTTGAATTAGGTTTTTCTGGTTTTAGGTTTTATGGCACTAAGCACAGAGACCAAGCAACCCTTGTTTTAGTAAACGGTAAACACCTAGTTGGTTATGTACTTAAAGGTGAGAGTAAAGGTTCACGTCGAGCACTTTATTTCCCTAAAACAGAGGCTGAAAAAGCAATAGCATTACCTGCAAAAGGTAAAGTATTAAAGTTACAGGTGGCAAAACTCCTTATCGGATAATGTAACCATTATGCGCCTGCACTGAAAGCAGGCGCATATAAATTAAAGTAATGTCTAACAATTAAAAAACAAAACAACATGTTTAAAATTAAAGGAATCCTATTTCATGTAGGAGCATTTCAAGAATTCAGTAGCAAATTGACCAAAAAAGAATTCATAGTATCTCGACTGAGCCCCGGTGCTTATCCAAATTTATCATTTGAAATACTCGGCAATGATATTAAAAAACTAGATGCGATACCATTAAATAGTATCGTAGAAGTAACTTTTGAAATTCACGGTAAATCTTACACAGCGAAAGATGGTCAAACTAAATGCTTTAATGTATTAAGAACGTCCAGTATTGAAATAGTAGTTACTGATTTAGTAGTTACTAAAGTAGAAAACACAAAAGAAACCTTAACAGAAAAAGTGTAAAGTGCCTTTGGGCAGGCAATAGCCTGCCCAACATTTACCTTATTAATTAATTTAAAAAACAATTTAAAATGGAAACTCCAAAAAACTCAACAGGGTCAGATGACCAAACTAAACCAACATTTGATTATGCTGTAACACCTGAATCAGGAATAACAAATGAACCAGTAGATCTAACTACACAAGCAACTGCTGATGTAATAATTCCTGAATCAGAAACAACAACGGAACCAACAGATCAAACTACACCTACTACAATTGAAGTCATAGAACCTGAATCAAAAACCGTTTTCGGTGATTTTTGGCAAATCTCAAAAAAGGAAATTACAATACACCATGAAGGATTACTAATTCATTTACGTGACAAAGGTTTTTGCTGACTGAAAATTGAAGATAAAAAACGACTTGTTAAAATTCATGGCAAAAAAGTTCAAGACGTTGACATCACTGATATTACTGATCATGTATATCAGTTCATTCAAAATGAGGTGGATGATTTTTCAATTTATGGTTTCGAGAAGAATCATTTAATAAACGTACTAGTTAGAGGTATTGATAAATACATCAATGTACCTAAGCTTAGATTACTTGGTATTAAAGAAATATCTTTTCATTATGATACTAAAAAAGAAAGCTTTTTTTATTTTAAAAATGGTGTTGTAAAAGTTACTGCTGATGGCATAAACTTAATGGATTATAAAGAACTGGACGGTTTTATTTGGATGAAACAAGTTAAACCTTACGATATTAATTTACTTGGCGTTGGCGTATCATTAGGCGATTTTAAAGAGTTCTGCTTTAGAGTATGTAATAAAGATGAAAAACGATTTGAAGCCTTACAAACTATTATCGGCTATATATTACACCGCTACTGGTCGCCATCTTTAACTGTAGTACCATGCTTCCTTGATGAAACTATTAATGGAACCGAAGAGGCCCAAGGCGGCACAGGAAAAACAACGATATGTTTGGCTCTAGGGTTAATTAGAAACATGATAGATATTGACGGCAAGGATTTTAAACCAGGTGGGGACTTCAGGTTTCAACGTTTGGATTTAGATACCGAAATAATGTTTATTGATGATCTAGACAGACACACATCTTTTGAATTTTGTTTTAGTATTGTATCTGCTGGTTTAGAGGTTAACCAAAAAAACAAAGCAGCGTTTAAAATTCCAAAGGAACGTACACCTAAAATTATCATTTCATCTAACTTCCCTGTTAAATGTATTGCAGGCAATAGTTCAGAAAGACGTAAGGTTGAGTTTGAAGTTTCGTCATACTATGGCTCTGCTCTAAAACCAATGCAGGAGTTCGGACGTGAGTTTTTTCAAGAATGGAATAACGAAGATTTTAATCACATGTTTAATTTTTTTATTAATTGCACTCAGTTGTATTTAAAAAAAGGAATTATACAACCGCCACAAATTAATGCAGCTCTTCGTAAACTTATAGGTGAATTAGGTGGTAGTGACCTTAAAGACTTTTTAGATGAGAAGGTACTATCAGGTGCTGAGAAGTGGAATAAAAAAGATTTGTATGATGATTTTGTAAAAAGCCATTATGGTTTACAAAAATATTATCCGTCTCAAAATAAATTTATGATGAAGGTTCACAAATATTTAAAGTACCGTGGTATTGCTTATGAAGAAAAGCCAGCTAATACCAAACGTGTGATACATGTAGATTTATCAAGTGTTCAGGAAGAGGATAATGCGATTGACCCCTAATGTAACTGATGTATATAAAACACTTGCCGATGTAAACTACTCTTATATGGTGGTAGATTCTGAGGAAATAAAACAGCAATTACTTAGTGAACTTCAAAACTGCACCAGTTTCACATTCGATACTGAAACTGGTGCAACCGAATCAGGTTCTGCATTAACCATTCATTCATTACAATTAGTTGGTATTTCATTTGCATTTAATGCTAACGAATCATACTACTTACCTGTTCCCGAAGACCCTGCACAAGCTCAGCAACTACTCCTACCCTACAAACCGTATTTTGAAAATCCAACTATATCAAAAACCGGCCATAATTTAAAATTTGATATTAATGTTCTACGCAGATATGACATAGCTGTTAACGGTAAACTGTTTGATACAATGATTGCTCACTATTTAATCGATGGTGATGCTAAGCATGGATTAAAGGAACTATCTAAAGAGTTATTGAACTACCAGCAAATAGAAATTTCAGATTTAATTGGAACAGGTAAAACACAGCTATCCATGAGAGAAGTTTCGATTGAAGAGGCTGCTGTTTATGCTTCTGAGGATACCGACCAAACATTACAACTTCAACATCATTTAGAACCTATTCTAAGTAAAATGGGTATTGACACTTTATTTGAAACCATTGAAATGCCTTTAGTTAAAGTGTTAGCAGATATGGAATATACTGGTGTCAATATTGATTACGATGCTTTACTTATTCTTGATATGGAGGCTGATGTTGAATTAGAAATATTACAGCAACAGATATTTGATTTAGTTGGTGCTGAGTTTAATATAAATTCTAATCAGGATTTACGAGAGGTGTTGTTTGATGAACTACAATTAGTCAGCGACATAAAAACCAAAACAGGTGAATTAAGCACTAGTAAAAAAACATTACTAAAATTAAAACATGATCATCCAGTAGTGTCATTAATACTTAAATACAAAGCTATTTCTTCAATTAAAAATAGTTTCTTAAGTAAATTACCGAATAACATTCATCCTGATACGAATAAAATACACAGTAATTTTAGACAAGCGCGTGTTGTTACTGGACGTTTAAGTTCATCTAATCCCAACCTGCAAAACATACCGCATCAGCACGAAGGTTTTGGAAAACAAATACGTAAAGTATTTATTCCTACTGATGCAGATCATGTTATTGTATCTGCTGATTATTCACAGATTGAGCTTCGTGTTATTGCTCACTACTCTAAAGACCCTGATATGATAAAGGCGTTTAAAGCTGGCTTAGATATACATACTGCTACTGCTTCTAAAGTATTTGGTGCACCTATAGAAGAAATTGGTAAAGATGATAAAAGACGAAAGGTTGCAAAGACAATCAACTTTGGTTTAAATTATCTTATGTCTGCTAAAACTTTAGCTGAACGTATTGCTGATGAAACTGGAGAAGAGGTAGATGTTGAGAAAGCGAAAGAATACATGGATAGTTATTTTGAAGGATTTGCAGGTGTCAGAAATTACCATGAGGAGGCGTACTATTTAGCAACGATTAACGGTTATAGTACTACATTATTCGGAAGACGACGATACATTAAAGAAATTGACTCCCAAAACAAATCTAAACGTACAGCAGCTAAACGCATGGCGGTAAATACTCCTATACAAGGGACATCTGCGGATATAATTAAAAAAGCAATGATCAATGTGTTTAATGAATTAGAACGCGGTGGTTATAAAGCTAAGATGGTTTTATCTGTTCATGATGAGATTGTATTAGACGTTCCAAAAAAAGAATTAGATACTCTAATCCCTATGCTTAAAAGAGTCATGGAAAGTGCAGCAGAATTATTAGTCCCTCTAAAGGTAGATATTGGGTATGGTGATAATTGGTTAGAGGCACATTAAAAATGTTTTCACCCTTAACTTCTCAGTAACAATGGGACATTCAAGAGAAAAGTTAAAAGGTGAGAACATTTTAGGGATTAGTATAAGGGTTGTAGCAATTATTAAAAACCTTATAATTTACCCACATAGTGTAGAAAAGAAAAGAGAATTCCACGAATTTTTAAAGGTATAACACCAAACAGTGTTGAATCCCAAAATTATATAATAGAGTGTATCACACATGTGACCCCCGAAAATTATATTTAGAACACCTAACCCCCCTTCTTCTCTGTGGGTTCAGCCCACAGATCAATCTTAAGTTTGGGCTCAAAACCTAAATACTTAATAGCTTCTGATACAATAATATTTTTACAAAATTCAGTTTTATCAGTCGGGCAGACTATAGAATCGTGGATTGTAAAAAGTGGCATGCCGGGTTGAGCTTTTGCTATTGTTTTAGCGGCCTTTTCTAATATCAATACAGCTTCAATTTTTTGTAGTAGTATTGGTAGGTTTTCTTGTCCTGCTGATTTATACATTTTAAATACTTCGTACACTTCAGGAAACAGTTCTTTAAAAATACGTTTAGGTAGTCCTTGGTTGCCGTTTAAAAACTTATTACTAGAGTATAGTACCATATACATCATATCTTTTAAACTATCTCTGTCAGTGGCAATATTAACGGATTTACTTTTTAAAATCTCAGCCATACCGACATATAAATCATCAAACACTAATTTACGGTAGCTGTCAAATTTATCTTGATTAGCTGTTACATATTTAGTAATAGCTTGTATCGGCAGTTTATCTGTTAGCTGTGGGTCTATAGAATTTATAGTGACACGCTCCTGCTTTAATTCTGTATTATAAAATGATGGTTCTAATAAACACAATGATAATGTTGGTTGAGAACATTGTATGTCGATATTACTTAACTTTTTATTATCAAATGTAATGTACTCTCTTAAATCCTTTTTTATTTTAGTAAGTAAGGTATGTAATCTTTTAGATGTTGAATCTACAGTGAAATAGAAATCCTTCTTTTGTAGCTTAATTAGGTTTACTAAATTAACATTCAGTTTATGTAGGGCGTTCTTCTCTCCTGCTTCTTTATTCTTTTGATATAGTTCAATCAGCTTTTGTTCTGCTTTTTCAAAATCTACACATAGCCCATCATCAAACCATTTATACAAATAATTATATTTAGCATACATGTCTCTGTTAAACCTGTGTATTTCTTTTAAGTTTTTAGTTAAAGTATACTTAGTAATATAAGTAGGTTGTATTATATCCTGGTATTTTGGGGCATAGCGGTAACTTTTACTTTTCTTGCCAACGATGTATGAATTATCACATTCTATTACACCATGCTGAATTAAATAATTAAAATACTTCTTATAATTGTTATTTACTTTCTTTAACATGTGAGCATTTAAAGAAACATAACCTCCTTCATTTAGAGCACCTTTCTTCTTTGCTGGTAATTCATACAATAAGCTACAAAGATGTACAAAGTGATCAATATGATATTTGAACTCTGGTGGGTGTTCGGCTAATAAATGTTTTAAGTCTAGGTTTTTTGGTAGGAATTTTATCATTGGTATTAAGTTTTACTTTATATACCTCTGATAAATTTTGTTCTATTATATGGGGGTAATTTTCATTATTTACGAAATCCCATTTATAAAAAGGCCTTTATTAGTATTATACCAATCACGAACTTTATAGGCAAATCTTATGATATGTGCTAAATTATGCCTTTCAGGAATAGTACTCCATTCAACTAAAAATTCTTCACATAAATCATATAGATCATTATTAATAGTATGAAGAGTATTCAGACATTCTCTAATCTGCGGTAAAAAAGTATCGTTCAAACAATATCTACATGCAATAAATTGACCGATATAAACACCAATTGCATCGTTGGGCAATCCAGCGTTGTAAAAATCCGAATTTATACAATCCATATAGGCATCTTGCACCGGACAAAGCGCATAATCAAGTACGAAATTTTCAGGATTAAACCCATGCGCATCATAATACGGATACATTTTTTCATGTGCCAGTGAATTATTAATGTGGCCAAGTAAATTGGGCTCCCCTAATAAAAACGGGATAGGGTGCGGCAGCTTGTTGATCCAATTTAATACAATTTTAGTTTCAGAAAAGCCTTTTGAGTCTAAAATACCATGCAATAATTCATGAACAAATGACTCAATATCTCTGCTTGCTAGCGGAGATTCTATCGTAATTTCATTTTGGTTTATCTTACAAGTCCAACAAGGGATTGTTCCCTGACTTTCTCCTATTAGAGTAATTTCACCTACCGTAATAGTATACTTCAATTGGAGCTCTTGGTACATTTCGTTAAATCCTATATTATTAGCAATTAATGCATCCATTTCTGTTTTTATGTCGTTTGAAATTTTCATAATATCTATTGTTTTAATTAAATATAGTTAATCTAGGTAAAATGTCAATAGTTATTTAAAAATAAGTGTTGTCGTATTAATTACTTAACTGTGCTCAACGACCTAGGTCTCTAAAACGTATATTTCTTAATTCATCAGGATTAATAATAACTTCATATTCCCCTCGTAGATTGGAAAAAACTAGGATGTCTTTCTTTGAGATAGTTGCGTCAATAACAATGGCAGAATTAGCATTAAAGTAATCTCTATCATACAGAGCAAATTCTTCTGCTCTATCATAATTTAAGGACCAACTAATACCTTTCTTTGCTTCATCAAAATCAATTCCCGCTGACCCTCGAAATAATGCCACACTTGTTTGCAGTTTTTCAAATTGTTTTTTCTCATCAGTATCCATAATAGATTTAAAATTATAGGTACTAAATATTTCAACCAATTCTGAATAACTAATTAAATGCTTAAACAATGTTTTCCCTTTTGCTGCATATAAGTATATCCGCAGAAAGCATTTACAGAAGTCTTTTTCACTTAGTGATTGCTCTTTATGTGCACAGTATATTAAATGCTCTGCTAGAATTGGTAATTGTGACTGTAGATTTCGAAAGGCTGATAGTGGATCAGATACTATAAAATTCAAAAAGTTTGTTTTATTGTCATTTAAAAACTCTCTAATGTTTTCGTATTTGTAAACAAATTCAAAGGGGACATCCTGACGTATTTCAAATCTCTCTTCAAAATATTCTTCTGACATCTTTAAAACGTATTCATCGTATTTACTTTCCCAATTCATAGTTACGAAGTTAACCATTTTAAATGCAATGAATTGTATATTCTGGCCTTTCTTAACACAGCTAAGTCAGTTGACTTAGCTGTGTTAAGCATATAAAGCTTTTAGTACATTAGCTATAAATCATAAATATTTATAGCATGAAAGCAGTAGCATATATTAGAACATCGACTAAGCGACAGGATAATAGTCTTGTAATTCAAGAAAACATTATCACATCTTTTGCTCTCAATAAATATATCATTGAACAGAAATTTATTGAACAAATAAGCGGCAGAAAAGATAACAGAAAAGAATTGTTAAGAGCAATTGATTATTGTAAAAAGAATAATGCAACTCTGATTTGTAAATCAATTGACCGTTTAGGGCGCAAGAGTTCAACTATACAACAGATATATGATTCATCTATAAATATCATTTTTGTTGAGAATCAAAATATAGATCGGTTTACTTTACAGATATTAAGCGTTGTGTACGAAAATGAGGTTACGGTAACACGTAACCGTATAAAACAAACAATGGATAAATTAAGGGCTGAAAATAATTGGGAGTTTACTAAAATAGGCACTAGAAATTTTAGCACAAAAGGAAGAAGCGAAGGGGCAAATGCCACTAAAAAGCTTTATAGTTATAAAAATAAAAACATTGTACTATCCATAGAAAATATAATACTGAAAACAAAACAAGTAAACTACTTAGCTATATCTAATGAATTAAATAAGTTAAAAACTAAAACTATAAATGGCATGGACTTTAAACCCCAACAAGTTAAACGATTAGTACAAAGATATAGTTTAACGAAACTTTTAACCGAGTATAATACTGCTCCTTTGAGCCATTAAAAGCGCGGGTATTAATCACTTCAAAAGATATAAGAATAATTATTATCTTCATAAGGATTTTAATAGATTAACAATGAGAACTATAGTACAAAGTAGTGTAGACGCCTATCTAATAATTAAGACCCTATTTGAGGAACATGCGAAATACAATGATATTATTCAATATGATGAAAAATCTATATTAAAGGTCTTAAAAAATCAATTGACAGACCCAATAACATTAAATGAACTATTTGATGATTTAGTAGCTGACGGATTAATACAAATTAATCCGTCCCAATTTCCCAACCAACCCCAACTAATAACAATTAGTATAAAAGGTGCTAATGCTTATCAAAAATTCAAAAATGATTCTTTTTACATTAGTAAAATTAATAAGTTGAAAGACCTTTTTAATACAAAGGATAGTGAAGCTTTATTGTTTGAGGATATAGATCATTTGCATGATGATTTAAAAATTAAGGTCATCCGCGCGGAATTGTGCAACTATTTTTTCGGTGATTATTTAATTGGAAATAAAAGTAATACGATGAAATAAATAAAAAATATGAAGAAGCGACATAGTGCTAAACCATAAAATCGTGAATATCATATTTTGATATTAATCTTTTTTTAATTGCTTCTGGCATATCTTTTTCGGTTATTTCTTCATTAGTATTTACGCTTGATTCATAACTATTCGTTTTATCAATTTCATTAAAGTCTTCAATAAAAATATTCATGTTGGTAAGCAATTTAGCAACTTGATTTACTTCAACGGATTGGGTTAAATAAGGATAAAAGACATGAATTTTATTATTAAAACTAACATCATTAGTTTGATTTAGTCTTCTATAACTTAATGAATTAATTCTATCGATACGACCTGTTCTTTGTTCCATATCACTAGGATTCCATGCTATACCGTAATGGTAAATATTTTGGCAATAGGTATGTAAATCTTCTCCTTCACGAAAAATATCTGTTGTTACCAATACGTAGGGATAGCCTGGCATTCTAAATTGATTTGCTAAAATACCTCTATCTCTTTTATCTTGACCACTAGTGCCAATGATTGGCGATAAATTTTTGAATGTACTTATGATTTTGCGTTCATCTTTGTCCTGAAAATTCACTGCAATAATTAAATCAAAATCATTTATTATGGTTTTAATTTCATTTAACATATAATAAAATGGAGAATCTACCAAAGTAATTAACTCTACTAAATTTGCTGAGAAATCACCTTCGCTTGAATCAGCAACAAATGCTGGTAGTAAGCCACTGCCAGTTCTGAAAACACATTTTAATAATACATTTAGTAATTGTAAATCCTCAAAAACTCTCGCTGCTTCTGAGTTATTATGTTTCTCAATCCAATTATAAAATTCTGCAAAACAATGATTAATTAAAATATCTGTAAGAAAAGTATTGATAGTTAATTGCTCAATTGCTTGGGTTTCATTTTGAGCTGAACCAGCAATAATATTTGATATTATAAATTTTTTATACGCATCTTGATAATCATTGAATTTTTGATGTTTCTTTTTCTTATCGTCAAAAGTAATTTTATCAATATCAATTTTCAATAGTTGCGAATTGTATTTAAATAAATCGAAGTACTGATTAATTAGGCACAAATTAAAATCAAACCAATTCTCTCTATACATCTTGGTTCTAAAAAAGAATCCATTTTTATTTTCCTTAAAATAGTCGCTAAAAAAATATTTAAAGTTTTCATCTCCAGCGTTATCAAATTCATTGATTTCTATTTCAATCCCATCGTTTTCATTGATTTCATTTAGATAGTCAATGAGGGTACTTTCGATTGAACTGATAATCAAACTTTTTGAATCATCGAGTATATTTTTAGAATTCTTAATGATGAATTTTTTAATATAATCTTTAAATACAGAGTTTTTGGGATTACTATATGTTCTATGTAACAGAGTTAAAGAATTTATAGGTAAATGAAAACTCTCGTCGGGTAATTTATAATGTATTATTTGCTGAACATTTAAACGATTATCAATTAATCTAAAAACATCATCAAGCTTTTCAGCAATATGTTTTTCATCAAATTCAGAAAGTAAATCATTCAGTTTTTGACTGTTAAATTTTGAATATTTACCTGTGAACTTTAAATGCTTATCCTTAATAACTTTATTTTCGTATAAATGAATTAAGCGTTTTTCTAATTCGTAAGCAGTAGCAACCCTTCTTACAAAGATTAATGATTTTTCTTGCCTAGATAGTTGATTAACTATCTCTTCCTCAAGTTTACTTTGTTTTGGATGCGGTGGAGGTTCTTTTTTAAATCGTTCAACGTATGAATCAACTATGTCTTTTACAATATTTATATCCTGACTTTCTTTATGTTTCCTGCTTGAGGTTTGTTCGTACTCTTTACTTTCATCGCTATACGATTCGTTTTCAACTTCATCATTAGTAGCTCTTACTTTATCTGTGTCTAATTGGTAGCTTTCAAAGCCAGCAAGCATTCCTATTTCAAATGACTTATTGTTTTTTTGATCTAAATGTTTGATTGATTTATATTGTAAAAGCTGCCAAAACACACTTTCAAAATTATCTTCAACAATTAATCTTTTTGCCTCACCAATTTTATTAACGTTACCTTTTCTGTGTTCTTCTCTACATTCATTTCTTGAAAAAGGTATTTCACGTGAGGTTAAATTGTATTCTAAATTACCTCTTATTAAAAACGATTTTAATTTTTCTTTAATATCATTACTTTCTTTACAATCAGATAGTACATGTGTTTTAGCAAAGCAATTTAATTGATTTCTAATTTCAAGTAAATTTCTGTCTTTTGGGGTTGCTGATAAACAAATTGTCTTATTTGCTAGAGGGAATTTGATTTTACCACGTAAATTATATTTAGAAAAATCATTAATTATTGATTTATCATCAACTGCCCCTAAAAATCTTGCTGTTACTTCGTTTCTAATTGATGAATCGTGAAAATCATTTCCAATGCCATATTTGTAATTATGAGCTTCATCAATTATTAAACAATCAACTTTTGAAGAAATTACATTAAATAAATAAGCAATTAACTTTCTCAATTTATGTTGATTATCTTTTTCAAAATATTTCAAATTCCACGCTTCGAGTAAAATTTCCTCACAATATTCATCTTCTTCAAAAACTACATATACCAAATGATTGTAATGTTTTGCTCTCTCATTTGTTGCAGAAGATGTTATGCTACTAAAGGAAGTCATTCTGAAAATTGTTATTGGATCCTCTGATTTTACGCCAAATAATTTATCCTTAATACAACTTTCAAAATCTAATTTTTTTATTGAATCACTTTCTACAACGTAATTAAATTTTATAAAATTATTCAGTTCTTTTTTCCATTTAAATTGCAAGTTCTTCTTTGGTACAATAATTAAATCTTTATGATTATTAATGTCTGAACTAAAATGACGAAATAACATAGCTATACCAGCGGCTATATATGTTTTTCCTAATCCTACTTCATCAGCAATGTAAATAATATTGTTTTCAGGCTTATTGAGGTATTCAAATGATCTCATAATAACTTCAAATTGGCGTTCAGCCAATTCTTTACCAATTGAATCATTGGTTCGTAATCTAAGAATGTTATTTATATCTTCCTTTAAATTACTCATGATTTTCCTTTAATTTTTCTATTACCCACTCTAGTTTCTGATTTATATTTTCATCAGAAAGCTCTTTAGAAATATTTTTTGCTAAAATTGATAATGTTTCTTGCTTTTGTTTTAAGTCGATTTTAAAAACATTCCATTCTTTATTATCAATTTCCTTTTTGAAATCCCATTTTTCAGCCTTTAAATAAAAGTTGTTAATTATTATTTGTAAAATCATCCAATAAAATGTTTTGTAAATTTTATTGTTTTGAAATTGGGTTTCTAGATCTGCAAGGTAGAAAGATATAGTATCAATGTTTTCAGATAAAAGGTAATACTTTAAAAAGTTGAAATGTTCCTTTTGAGCTGTTTTAGAAGTTAGTTTTTTATAAAATAAAAATTCTTCTAGTTTAATTAGTGCGCTAAAATGTGTTGCCATTTCATTAAGAATAGAAACTTTTTCAATTCTATCTTCATGCACAATACCTGATTCATCAGTTATTCTCTCAATAAGTAAACTTAATAATCCTTCCTTTTGGAATTCATCTTCTAAAAATTGCCAATATTTTAAAATTGTTGAAGCATCAATTTTAAAATCTAGTGGCTTGAACTCAAAATTTAGTTGTGTTGGATAAAAACTATAAAATTCGGTATTACCGTTATTAATTAAAGTAACTTCAATTAAACTATTCTTAGAAAGAGATTTTAAATCTTGGCTATTTAAAGTATACTCATGCTTACCTGTTGTGATTACTTTTTTATCAAGCAAAGAAGTGAAAAAACATTCAGAATTTATTTTCTTGCCTTCGTATTTAATTAATTTATTTTTCCAATCAATCTCAAAGCTTATATCAGGAGGATTTCGATTAAATAAATTTTCAATTTGGTTTTCTAAACTTTCTTTAGGTATAAAATTATAGGTGCTAAAATCAATATTTTTAGCCTCTTTTAATAATTTAATAGCCATTTTTTCTTTATAAAGATAGGCTGATTCAATATTGGCCTCGTTATTTTTTTGCTCAAATTTTTTCCATGCAGGATTGGTGAAGTTCACTGAACCTATAATTGTATAAATATACTTTTCACCATGCAACCTGTATATTTTAGCATGCAAGTTTCTTACTTCTTTATTAATTTTCGAATCAGACCAAAATGACCATTTTAAACCAGAAACACTTAAAGTATCAAAGGTTTCTTTATTAATTTGTATTTCATTATCCTTTAATGTTGGGACTAAACATTTGATTGTTTTAATCCCCTTACTCATTAAATGTGAAACTAACTTAGTATCATTACTAAAATATGGAGATACAATTTCAATTTCAGTTATAGTATCTTTTAATAAAATATTTTCAGTTATAAAGTCTTCAAAAGAAGTAACAGTGCTATTAAAATATTGAAATTCATAATCAACATATTTTAAAAAGTCATTAATTAACTCCTCAGCAGGCAAATAAAATTTTAAGTTGGCTAGCTTCCCTGTTTGAATTATTATGTCTTGAAATATGTTTGTTGTTGTCTTATTTGGGAAAGTTTTATTTTTCTTATATTCTTCTATTGAAAAGCATTCTATATTATCACACCAACCACTTGGTGTGATATTACCAGAACCTGTAACTACAATTAATGACGTATTAGAAGCATCTTCAACTAATAAAAAAATATGTTTTGGATGAAAATTACATATTTTACCCTGTGCAGCAGGCGTTCTAATACAATGTATGTCATATCCTAATGATGGTGCCTCTGTATTATCTTTTGCGAAATAATCGCAGAATACAGCTGTAGGGGGTATTATGTCGTCTTTAATATATTGCCTCCATAATATTTTATTATGTATTACTTCATCTCTAAATTTTTCACTTTTTTCTTTTGGGATAAGTAAAGGCATGATGTAATTTTCAAAAAACTTAGGATCAAAATTAAAAGTATAGAACAATGATGCAATAACTTTCCTATTGTCAATTTGCTCTTTAAGCTTCTCTTTTAATATAAATTTCTCCACTTTAATTTAACTGTTCAAATAAAGAAACATAGGTATATAAAAAGTAATTATTATCCATTTCAGATTCGGGGTTGTATTCCCACTCACCAGCACCTTCAAAATGATTAACTTCTATGCCGTTTGCTGCAAAGCGAACCCAAGCCGCTGAATTCCTTAAATTTGATACTTCTTCGTTACGCTTAACAAGTCCTGATACTAATTCCCAATTTGATTTTTGCAATAATATTGAAAGTTCTTTCGTTGTTGAATCCAAAACTGATGAATCAACATTAGTTCTCCATTTTGAAATGTTTTCATTATTATCAATTTGCTCTTTTGACCAAAATGACTGTGTTTGTAAAAGCCTGAATATTCTATTTAAAGGGCTTAATACTTTCTCTGTATTTACAATATGCTTAATTTCCGCCTTTAATTTTTGATTATTAGAATTTGAACTAATTTTTTCAAACAATTCGTAACCACCCAATTTAATTAATTCTGGATTGCTAGAAAATATTTTAAGCAACTCGTCATCACAATTATCTTGTAGAATTTTATTGATAAATAGTTCTTTTTCTTTATCAGTAGGTTTATTAATTAAGCTTGTAAAATGAGAAAGTTTTTCTATACTAACGGAGGCAGTATCAGTATCTCCTTTTTTAATTAATACTTTTATTTGGTTTAAGAATTCTGAGTTGTTTTCAATTTTTGATTTATAAATTTTATCAAATTCTTCATTCTCCTTTAACTGCATATCAGTAAATGGTCTATTGTATTTACCCCAAATACCATAAGCACGTTGGTTAGACAGTATTTGTTCTGCATTTGAGATTTTAACGGTAGAACTTCCTGATTGTAATGTTTTTCTTACTTTATCGATACCATTAAAACCTGTCTCTTCATTTAACTTAAATCTTGAATAAGCCATTAGTTGTTCTAATTTAATGAAGAACGAATTAAATTCTTCATCACTAATATTAAATTCTTTTTTTATGTAAAAGGCTAATGATATTATTTGAAAATCAATAATACTTCCTGATACTGTAGATAAATGAGGTATTAGTTTACGGCCAGCAGCTTGCCACAACACCTGAAACCCTAATGGGTCACGGGAGCCTTTAATGGTATAGTTTGGGTCTTGTTGTGTAAGAAAATACATTTTTTAGTGGCCTGAACGTCCTAATATAGGTTTTAATTTAAGGTGTAAGGAACTTTCAATTAATTCAACTAAATTTTCATCTTTTACCTCTATTGGAGCATAATAAAATTGAAGTGTAAGATCTGGACTTATTCCTATAATGTCAAACCACTTCTTTAAATGTAAGCCATAAGTTTTGTCGCCAGTAAATCCAAAATGAACTTTAGTCCTGGTTAAAAAATCACCTTGAGATTTACCAACATAAAGTATATCGCTATCAAAGTGACCATGAACCAAAGGTAATTTTAAAGCCTTACTATTATCTTCACTACTTTTAAATATCTGTATTTCATTTATTAGCGCTTTCTTATCACATTTTGAAGCCAACTTAAAGTAATAAATGTATGGTGTATCTCCATCTAAAACACCTTTTTCAACTAATGCTTTATATTTTTTTTCTTTAAAACTGTCAATCTGCCTACAATCAATTGGAAATGAATTAAAATTAGGTGGACTTATTAAACTTACTGAATTAAGATGGTTTAATAATTTGTTTTTATATAGATCAATTGATTCCTTATATGTTGAAGCATCCATGTTGAAATTTATTCTAATTTATATTGATTTTTTCATTAACATATACACTTAGTAATTAAGATTCTTAAATTTTCAATTCGTGTATGTGTTTTTATATTTACTTACACGTTCTCAAAAAACTTTACTGCAAAATCACAGAAATCGATAATTACTTCCTTATCTAAATCAAATTCTTTTCGACTACCAAGATAGTTTTTACAAGTTGGTGTAATTTCTTTACCGTTTTTTAATTCCTCAACAGTAATGCATTTGATGTGTTTTTTGGAAACAACAATAATATAAGCATTTGTATAAGGATACTCTTTTGGTAAATCAGAAATTTTAAATGTTTCCGCTGCTCTAAATTTTACTTCAACAAAATATACTGAATTACTTCGTGGGTCTTGAACAACAAAATCAGGCATGTTTTTAATATCCTTTGCTACATCTGTTCTTACTCCTTTTAATAACTCCATAATACCAGGAATAGTATTTTCCATACCATAGCGGAATACGTTAAATTTAAGACTTAAAAACAATTCTTGGATTAAAGTTTCAGCAATACGACCTTTAATCATATTATAATGATAAGTCCATTCTTTGTCTTTTAAACCACTTGGCTCTTCAACTAAAACATCTTCTTTAGTATCTTTTTTGTAGCAACTTAAACATAAGCCACCATTAAATTTTGTGTAAGCGCCACATTTAATACAATCTGCCATAATTTATATTTTTTATCCAACAATAGGCCAATCTTTAAATTGACCTTCTGTTTGTTCCATAATTTCTTGTAGTATGATGTTGAGTTCTTCTAAACTTACTTTTCCTCTAAGTTCTCGTTTAACAGCTAAACGAATATTTGCTTTTGCATCTTCTTTCTTCGTCCAGTCAATTTCTAAATTATCTTTTACTGCTTTGCAAACTGCATGAACTATGTTTTGTATTGGTCCAGCTTCTTGTATGATTTCTTTTTTAGCATTGATGATGTCGTAAAAAGCCAACTCTTCATCGGTGATTCCTAATTCCTTTTGGCGTTTTTCTTCTTCCTGCATGTCCTTAGCACGTTCTACTAATTCAAGGATAGTAGTATAAGAATCAATAGCGTTTTTATGATAGAGGTCAATTACTTTTTCTATTTCTTCTTTTAAGGAAGTATATTTTTTTATGTTTTTTCTTAAACGTAAAGCTATTTCACCCTTTAAAATGTTACGCATTAACTCAATTTTTAAAGCTAATCCCGATTTATCTTTTTTAGCGCCTAATAAAAATTCTTCATTTAATATAGATACATCAGGACGAGCAATACCAGCCATGGCAAATACATCAATGATGTCCTCCGATTCTATACTTTGTGAAATTAAATCACGTACTTTCTTTTGATTGTCTTTTTTACCGACTACTATTGATTTTGCTTTACGCACCGCTGCTGACACATGCTGAATGTAAATTACATCTAAAGCAAACTCTGCCAACTCCTCTCTACTTTTAACAATGCTTACTAAACCAGTTAACTTTTTTTCATCTTGCATGAATTCTTCGGCTAACTGATCTGACTTTAAAATGACACTCATTCCTTCATTAATCAACATCATTTTATCACCAGTAGTCAAGACTTTCCATTTTTGATAATTAATATTATCTGGTATATGAGCTTTACATTTTTCTACTTGATTGTAGAACATTTCTAAAGCTTGCTCGATGTCAATCTTTGTATCACCACGTCCACCACCTTGAGTGTATTTCATAGTGGCTGCTTTCAATTGATCACCGATACCAATATAATCTACAATAACACCTGATTGTTTATCTGCGAACACACGATTAGCCCTGGCAATAGCTTGCATTAGATTGTGCCCTGTCATAACCTTATCTACATACATGGTATTGATAATAGGCGCATCAAAGCCTGTTAACCACATATCACGTACAATTACAATTTTTAAAGGGTCGTCAGGATTTTTGAAACGTTTTTTAATCGCCTCAAATTGGTCTTTGGTTCTAATGTGGTCTTTCCACTCTGGTGGGTCTTTAGAAATGTTTGCAGTAATAATAACTGCTATTTCGGGGCAACCTTCAATTTGTTTTAAAGCATCATACATCTTCACGCAATTTTTACGGCTCATACAAACCACCATGGCTTTACCTTCTAAGGTGCCTGTACGTTTGTTAAAATGCGATATAATGTCTTCTGCTATTTTTGAAACTCTATCCAATGAACCTGCTGCATCTTCAATAGCAGCCCATTTTAAAGATTGTTGGTCGCCTTGGGCTTCTTGCAATTCATCAACTTCTTCATCAATGTTTTCGTTTGCTAAATGCAATTTTGCTAAACGTGGCTCATAGTATATTGGAACTGTTGCTCCATCTTCAACCGCTTGTTTAATATCATAGGTATGTATTACCTCTCCAAATAACTCTTCTGTATCGGCTTGTTTACTATCTACTGGTGTACCAGTAAATCCAATAAAAGAAGCGTTAGGTAAAGCGGTTCTTAAATTAGCTGCATAGCCATCCAATAAACCATATTGTGTACGGTGCGCTTCATCGGCGATTACAATGATGTTATCACGTTTTGATAAAACTGGATGTTGGATTTCGCCATCATCCTTTTTTAAACGAAACTTTTCAATGGTGGTAAAAATAACACCACCTGCGTCGGTATCTAATAAACGTCTTAATTCATCAGTACTGGTTGCATGTTGCACAGAGCCAACAATGTCTTTACATAATACAAAGTTTTCGTAAAGCTGCCAATCCAAATCATTTCTATCTACTTGAATAATTACGGTTGGATTTTTTAATTCAGGTAACTGACGTAACATACCTGTGTATATTGCCATCGAAATACTTTTGCCCGAACCTTGTGTGTGCCATATCACACCAATACGTCCATCACCAATTGGTTTAATAGCTTGCTTGGTTTTTTCAACCGCAAAGTTTACTCCAAAGTATTGATGATACTTAGCGCCTTTTTTTATTAAAGTACCATTATGATCTTCAAAGAAAATAAAATATTTTAAGTAGTTGATTAACCGTTCTTTTACAAACAAGCCATGCAATAAGGTGTTTAATTGAAAATCATTGGCATCAACAATGTCTTTACCATTTATGGATTTCCATGGCGAGTACCATTCCATACTAGCTGGGAACATACCATGTTGAGCGGTTTTGCCATCACTAATAATAGTTAAGGCGTTGTACTCAAATAATAAAGGTATGTCTTGTTTGTAATGTTGTATTTGATTGTAAGCTTCGTTTTCAGTCGTGTTATAATCAAACCAATTTTTGAATTCAAAGATAATTAAGGGTAACCCATTGATGTAAATAAGTAAATCAGGGATGCGACGGTTACGCCCAACAATCTCTAATTGATTAACGCAAGTAAAAGTATTGTTTTGTGGATTTTCGAAATCAATTGGATATACATGCAAAGCAGATTCTTTGCCACTTGAATCTTTCCAACTAATATCAATTCCCTTAGTGAGTTTTAAATGAAAATCACGGTTACGGTAGTCCATATCAGCACCTGCATTATTAATAAATTCTTTAGCTGCTTCTTTCACCATATCAGCAGGAAGCTTAGGATAAGTTTTAGCAATAAATTGCATCAACTCATCTTCCAATACTACAGTACGAGCATCACGTGTAATAGCCGCGCCATGCTGATAAACATAACCCATCTGCTGTAACCATTCAATAGCAGCTTGTTCTATATGAAACTCTTTTAATTCGCTCACCTTATTCCGTACAATTTTTTTTGTTTATTTAAATATTCCTCTACTTCTCTTTTAAATATGGTTGCGGTTTCCGCCGAAATCTTTTCTTTTCTTTCTACATCTAATGTAAAGAAATTGTATGAAGTTTCAATATAAAAGTCACTGTCTTTAATAATGGTTCTATTGTGCACACCACTCACTTCCAATCCAATATTATAAGCATGGTCAGGTAAATCAATTAATACAAAGTTACGGTAACTTCTTTTTAATTCATTTAGTTTAGATAGAATACCCTCATCATGTTTATAATCATGGCTTACGCCGTAAATGAGGTATAATTTTGATTCGGGTTTCTTTAAAAATTGTTCAATGTCATCAATAAAAGATTTCGCTTTTTTTAAGATACGTGGTACTTCTAAATACACGGTTTTACCATGCGTTAAAGCGTAACGTAAATAATCATCTACCTCTTGGAAATTAATGTGCAAATAGCCGTCAATAGCATTTAATTTATCTTTTAAGGGATCATTATTTTTACTTGACGCTTTATACTCAAATCCTTCAAACTTTTGCAGGTAGTTTTCAGGAGAATTAAAAATAAACGTTTCTATTACTTGGCATGCATTGCTGAATTCTTGACGGCTTTCATTTACTAGCTTTAATTTTATCTTTCCTTCTTCTGCTCCTTCCTTACCTTTAAAAATCATCAAGTATCGTTTTTCAAATAACTGGTGCGAATCCACACTCTGCCTGCCATTAGCTAAGTCAACAATTTCAAAGCCTTTGTTATTGGCTTTATATTTGGCACTAATGTTTAACCAATGCGTTTCAATAAAAGTATAATCAATTTTTATAGATTGTCCTTCAATTTGTTGAAAGGTTTCATCTGCTCTTGTGATTTCGTAATCTCTTATAACTTCATTAGTAAAACCATCAATACAAATGGCATACACTTTTTTCTCGGTAACCGGTATATTTATTTTACCCATTAAATAATCTTCACCCATAGGCTTTATATAAAAAGCCTCGTTATGATATTCAATTAAATAATTTTTTCGAAGTTCCAACAATTCATCTAATAAAAAGTCGGTTGGCTCCAATCCTAAAAAGGCAGCAATGCTTTCGTAGGTATTGATGTTTAGTTTAATCAATTGCAACAAGGTAAAATGAATTTCTTTTAAAACATTTTCGGGCTCTGCGGTTACTATCACATCCAATTTTACTTTATGCACAGGCCATGCTATTTGCAGCACGTTTTGTAACATGTAATCCATGCCGTATGCTTTTTCAAAGTCATCGTATAGTGACGATTGTACCTTATTATAAGATCTATTGGGCAAAACTTTTTGGCTTTGCTTTTGGTTTTTATGGTTATGTCTGAATTTTTCAGCCATTAAGGTTTTAGTTTTTCAATTTCTTCTGCGTTTATGACTTGGGCCTTATCTAACATATATTCAGTAAATTCCTGCAACAATACTTTTTTTGCCAGTATTTGAGAGCTTGTGTTTTTTATAAAGTCAGTATCGCCCACAGCAATCATTAAGCGCTGGGCGCGCGAAAAGGCAACGTTAATGCGGTTTGGCATCGCTAAAAAACCAAGACTGCCATTTACTTCACTTTTTACCACATCAAAAATAATAATGTCTTTTTCACTGCCCTGAAATTTATCAACGGTAGAGATCACTAATTCTCTATCATTGGCTCGTTTAAAATCATTGGGTACTTGTATGTTTTTAAATGTTTTGCCACTTAATAATTTTTCTAACTCACTTACCTGCGCTAAATATCCTGTGATGATACCAATGGTATAACCTTTTACTTCCTCAAATTGATCGATGTACTGCAATACATTAAAAATTGTTTTAGCATTATATGCATTGCTATGCGAGTGTTTGTTTTGTTTTGAAAATCGTAACGGTGATGTTGAAGTATCAATAAATACTAGTGGGCCAAAGTTTGAAATAGTGTGGCTAGCTCCACACATACCTTCTTCTGATTTTAGATCACGGTTGTAAACAAATTTTGAAACCATGTTTCCTAAACTTATGGGCATTCGAAATTGTGTATCCAACAACTCTTTGTAATCGGTAGAGGCACTTTCGTACATAGTTTCAAAGAGCGTAGGCTCCTCTAAATACATTTTATCAAAATCAATATTTTCTTCGTCGAGTTGTGTTTTTAGTTTTTGCACTACCTTTTCTTTTACACTTTTGGTTGATAAGACCAACGGTGGTAACTGTTTATGGTCGCCAATTAAGATGACGTTTTTTGCCATATTTAACGGCACTAAGGTTTCGGGCAAAGTAGCTTTTGCAGCCTCATCCATAATCATATAATCGAAATTAAATTTATGATTGCGGTATAAACCAGCGGCGATATGGTTGCAGGTAGATGCAATTACATTTACGCTTCGCATCAAGCGTTCGGTAATAGCAGGTTTATCATGTATGTTTGATATGATTTGCAACCATTTATCCTGTATGTTTTTTAACTGACTGTATTGATGATATTGTTGCGGTAAAAGCGGTTTTAAGGCTTTTTCAAAAGTGTCCTTCGTATCTAAATGAGATGATAAGCCAACATAAGCGTGCTTGCCAAACGACAATACTTGCATTAGTTTTTGTTTAGCTTCTTTCCAATTGTGTTTATTGGCTTCAAAGGTTGATACAATCGTATTTAGTATGGGATTAAGTTCTGTTGCTTTATAATGAGCTTTAAAATGCGCCTTTGATTTTTCTCTCGATTTATCACCCCAGGTTTTTAATTTGTTTTCGTACGATTCTTTTTTTAGTTCATTAAACGAAATGCGTTCTTCGGCGCCTAAACGAATAAAGCGAATGTTTTTATCGCTAGCAATTTTTTTTAGCACGTTATCTACTGCCAAATTGGTTTGAGAGGTTATTAATATTTTAACTTCAGGATTACGTTTTACCAATTGCCTTATGACCTCCGTAATAACTGTTGTTTTACCTGTGCCCGGCGGGCCTTGTATTAATACATAAGGAGCTCGAAACAAACTTTTTTCAACGGCGTTGAGTTGTGAATTTTTAAAAGGAACAGGTGTATGTTGTTTTGTTTGAGAAATAATTTGAAGATTGGAATTTATAAAACCTGCTTCTGGCAATTGATGTGCGTTAAATAAGTAGTTGCGCAACTCAGGATTTACCATGTCGCCTTTTTTAAAATCGGTAATAGCTGCTTGCTGACGTTTATATTGTATTAATTCTTTTTCAATATCCTGGGCTAGGGTGCCGCGCATAGGTATAGCATCGGCATCGCCTGTAAAGTTTTTTACTTTTAGTTCTTTGCTTTGTTTGTTATAGCTTTCAGTATAGCCTATAGAGGCAGCGCGACCTCTGCTATCTTTATGAGTGCCAGGTATTACGATTGTAATATCATCTTCCTTACGGGTTTTATTAATAAAGTCCATTACTTTTTGGTCTTCAATATCCTGCAACTTAAAAATAGCTTCCGATTTTTGAGCATCTATTGTTCTTTCGCTATAGGATACTGTAAAGGCATTTGCCTTTATAAAATCCATCTCTTCGGTTATAAGCGTTTTCCACTTATAAAATTCATGGTCTTGTGATCTCGATAACCGTGGTAAGATCGAATCTACCTTGGCATCCAAAGGTGCCAGTGTATCAGCATCTATTAATTTTTTAATAGCTTCTTGCAATTCCACATAATTACCAAAGCGGTTTTGTGGTATAAGGTCGAGGCATTTTTTTAGAGTATGTAATAATTGTTCTAAAGCATCTACACTAATACGATTTTCAAAATTTTCTTTAATAAGTTCCAATCGTTTATCAGTGTTTCTGTATTCGTAAAACAATTGGTGCTCTAGTATTAAATAAACCACAATTTGTGCTAAGGAATAAACATCACTATGACGGCGGTTTAACGACTCATTTTGCTGTATAAGTTCGGGAGCTGCAAACTCTTTTGCCAAGTTTAGTTGTTGTTCGGTTTGGCTAATAGTATGCTCCAATTCTGCCCAACCAATATCAACTAATTTTAGTTCATCGTTATGCACTAAAATATTAGCAGGTTGCAAATCGCGATGAAATAAATTAGAACCTGAAAGTGTATGCAAAGCAGCAGCACATTTATACCAAAGCTGCATTGTTTTTGAAAGGCTGTAACCATTATCAGAAACCAATAATTGCAAGGGTTTATATTGGCTATAGTCTTCCATAATAATGTAAGCATAACCTTGCTCAAACCCATAATCAATTACTTTGCCTAAGTAAGGGTTATTAATTGATTTTAATTTTTGAAGCATGTTTGAAAACATACGCCCAGCTGCCGAACCACTTTGCAAACCCTTTGGTATTTTTATAAAATAAGATTTGCCATCGGGCGACACTACATAAGACACAAAAGAATTGGCTTGTTCCTGTATAGGAGCAGTGAGTTTGTAAAACCCAAAATCTTTTATTTTGTTTATGCTCACTACAATACTTCTTTTACTTTTTTAGCTGGATCCTTTACTCCTATTTCTCCACTAATTAATTTTGGTAGTAGACAATCACGGATCTGCTTAAGATTTTCACATTCAATTTTATTTTCATTAATACTTAGATATAGATTATTAACTTTAGAATAATAGTTATCTAATATGTTTTGATTAGGATATGCAAATAAAATGTTCTTTATCGCACCTTGAGTTATAAGTGGTTGGGCTGAACCTACAGCAAAATTATTATAATTGATGTTTTGTAATAATCTAAGCAGGAACCATAAATTGGTTTTGATGATTGGTTGTGAGGTAATAGCATTATCTGAAATCCAACATGGAAGAAGTGAATAGTGAATTGCACCATAATTTGCACCAACTCTTCCTGTAGCAATTACAGGTTCTTTAAATAATACTTTATCGGTTCTGCCAACTATACCATTTGAACCGAGCACAATGTATTTACCATTTTCATGCTTGTCTTCATCTTTTATTCCTTTCCCATTTTTAAAGTCAGCGATATATTCTAGTGTTTTAACCTCCCAACCTTCGGGTATCAAACCTAATTCACTCTCAACAAACTTACCGTCTTGAAAAGGGCCAAAATCAACAAACCAATGTTTGTATAAAGCATTAGCCATTTCCTCTAAGGTTTTATTGATTTGTAAGTTGAGTTCTATTTTATCATCTAATGATGATAGTATTTCGGCAATGGTTTGTTGTTCGGAGAGGGTGGGGAGATTAAATTCTACATTTTCAAATGTTCCAAGATTTATATTGTCTTGAACTGAGCCAATTGAATGAGATTGAATTTCCTTTTTATAATGTTGCAAAAGGTATTCAATAAACTCAACATCACATTTTGTTTTATCTGCAATAAATCCTAATACACTATCAGGAAAGCAAGCGGGAAAATCTAGAATAGCAGTATCACCAATATTTGCAGCAATCGTAAGGCATATAGTGTCTTTAGGCCAAAGCTTACTTTGCTTTAATCCCGCTTCAGAATATGTTTGAGTATAACTATAGATTCTATGATTAGAACCTTTTATATCCCCAGTTTGAATAAATGGATATGGTCCACCATAAAGAAACGCAGCATCTCTAGGTCTGTTTTTAGATTTGCCTCTAGCTAACGTTCCCAAATCAGTAAGTTTATATTTTTTCCAGTTATTCATTAAGCTGTTTTCCTCATTCGTGAAGTAAATGTTGCATCAACAATTTCCGGATACTCTTCTTCAAAAACCTCAGAAACATCTTTCTCTTTTACTTTTAATTTATTTGATAAGTAGCCCAATTTTCGTTTATTCAATTCTAATAATTCAGCCCAAGTCATAACATAGATTTCAATATTTTTTTCTTCTATTTTTTGATATAAAAAAGGCTTTTCCTTACGTAAATTATTAGATTTAATCTGAGTATCTGCTTTACCATTAATTTTGGATGATATTAATAGTAATTTATATTTTACTTTATCAGAAGGAAACTGAGAGTTCTCTTTTATTTTATAACCATAACCAAATATTTGACTTAATTCTTTTGGTGAGATTTTACACTTAGGTGCTTTTAACTCTACGACCATAATCTCTCTGCAATCATCATCGGTTATTTTTTCATTATAAAAAACTAAATCTGTGATTTCACTTATTCCCTCTATCTTTAAATCAGTATCAATATTATCATCTGGTTCTGATGGAGTATATTCAATTTCTTGATGTAAATCAGTTAGTATTTTACCTAAATTTTTGTCCGACCACAATGCTGGTGTGCCATTATAATTTTCACCGAAAACCCAAAGATTTTTTTCGACTATCTTATGTAACTGCTTTCTCTCTTTTAAAAATTCAGCTACTTTTCCGTAAGTTATGTTTTCTAAAAAATCTAAAAATTGTAATCTATCTGCCACTTGACTTGAAAAAGAAATAACATCTTCCAAATCTGTTTTTTCAAGTAATGAATGGAATTTATCAATGGTGTCAGCTTTTAAATTAAGTACTTTTTCGAAAATATCTTTTATTTTCCCCTCTCTAATGGCACTATTTATTAATGGGTATATAAAATTTCTAATTTTATTGTCCCCTTCAATTAATTTATGTTCTTCTTCGATTAGAAAAGCTACTTTATTAAACAAGTTCTGTTGCGTATCCATAACAGGCTCGCCTTTTTTAAATGGATAGTATGTATCGCTTTCTAAAGTATTTACGAATTTTTCAAATTTTTTATTTCTATTTTTAAAAAACTCGTCAATCGCAGCTCTAACATTAATTTGTAAATTCCTTAACTCATCATCTGCATAAACTCCAAAGTCTACATTTCTAAATAAATCACTCGAGAAGAAATCAGAATCTACATAAACAAACCATGTTCCTAAATCAGGAGTATACCAGTCAGATGAATATGTGTATTCATGACCTACTGTTTTTATACCAGCATTTTCAACCTGAAAAAATACTTTTACTTTTTTTAAATTAACTTTAATATTATAGAAATATAGGTTTACTTTCCTTAATGTTCCTTTGAGATCCTTAATGCTTAATGTTTTTTTAGAAGGCTCTTCTTCTAAAAAATCTTTCTTTTTTATTTTTTGCTTATTGATTGTAAAAGAAATACTTTCATTAAATATTGGTAACGTATATCTTTCGAAAATTGAAAGTTTTATATTTTCTTCTAAAAAATCTTCTGTTATTTTATTTTTGCGTTGAACGGTGTCTTGTTTCGCATGATATAGCTCCTTTATTTTAACTTGATAAGAAGTTGGTTTATCGTTTTTTCCTAAATCCTCAGATTGTATTTCTAAATCGAGATCTTTTAGCTCTTTGTTTTTAAATAGACTTGAATCTAAATTAAAATTTACTTTAGTGAATTGGTCAATTTTTTTGTCATACGCAACGGTTTCAATTTCCATTTTAGAGCCTATTTGTAATGCTCCAAATCTTCCTATCCCTTCGCCACCATCTTTAGAAGTTGTTCCAATCTCAAGTATTTTTTGGTCAAACTCAGAGTTAGAAACACCTTTCCCATCATCTTTAATAACTATTTCTTCTACAGGAGAAGTGGCAACTGCATTAGCTTTTGGATACTTAATATCAATGGAGATATTTGTAGCTCCTGCTTGTATGGAATTGTTTATTAACTCACAAAATGCAAAAAATGTATTTCTGTATTTTGTAAGATGTTCATTTAGTATTCTGGAGTTTGTAGTTAGATTTCTTTTTGCCATATTATAATTGACTTAAATTTTTTTCAATACGTTTTTGCAACTCAATACTCTTAGCAAATTGTTGTTTAAGAGTAGATTTAAGTGTGTCCATTTTTTCTTCAAATGGTATTAAATCAATTTCGGCATCTTCACTACCAACATAAATACCAGGTGTTAATTTGTAATCTTGCTTAATAATGTCTTGTAAAGTAGCATTTTTGCAAAAGGCTTGTATGTCTTCATATTTACCTTTTGTATTTCTCCAATTATGGTAAACATTAGCAATACGTTCCATTTCTCCATCAGTAAGCACACGTAATTTACGGTTAGTCATTTCACCAAGTTTACTAGCATCTATGAATAATACATCGTTTTTACGTTCACGATGCTGTTTATTTCCTTTGCGTGTTTTGCTTAAAAAAAACAAACATGCAGGTATGCCAGTAGTTAAAAATAATTTATCCGGTAAACGTACAATGCAATCAATCATGCTTTCATTAAGCATGTGTTCACGTACATTACGTTCTCCTTTGTTATTGGAGGTCATGGCACCATTTGCCATAACAATACCCGCAGTTCCACTATCACTTAAATGGCTCCATACAGTTTGAAACCACATGTAATTTGCGTTACCATCGGTTACAACTGGGTCGTTACTATCTTTTAGTTTAAATAAACGTGGGTCATTTTCAGGTAAATCTTCAGGGTGCCATTGGCTTACATTAAATGGCGGATTCATAATAATGTAATCTGCTTTTAACTCTGGCAATTTATCTTGTAATAAAGAATCACCTAACTCTAATTGAAAATTTAAGTCACGTAAAGCCAAATTCATTTTAGCTAAACGTAATGTTCCATCATAACGTTCTTGTCCATATAGTGAAATATCTTTTTTATTACCGCCATGTGCATTAATAAATTTTAAAGATTGCACAAACATTCCGCCGCTTCCACAAGCAAAATCTGCAATCTTTCCTTTTAGTGGCTCCAACATTTCCACAAGCAATCGTACTATACAACCAGGCGTAAAGAACTGGCCTGCACCACTACCTTCAGCAATAGCAAAACGTCCAATGTAGTATTCGTATATCCGACCTAAGACATCACTTTCAGGATTGTTTTTTTCTGAAAATTTAGGATTAGAAAATAAATTAATTAACCCACCTAACTGTTTACTTGATAATTGACTCTTTACAAATATTCTTGGAAGAATGCCTTTTAACTCAGGACGAAAAATTGCAATTGTGTTTTCTAATAATTCAAACGCGTCATCTACTTTTACTTTAATATCATCCTGCTCAGTATTATCCTGTAAATATTGCCAAGTGGCTTTATGTGGTATAATGAACGTGTTTTTAGAAATGTACTCATCAGGATCACTTACTATTGCTTCGGCTTCTTTTTTATTTTTAGTAAAGTATTCTGACTGTGGTTCGCTAACTAAATGTAATAATTCGTCACGGCGCGTTTCATAACGCTCACTCATGTGTTTTAAAAAAATAAGGGACAACACATAATCCTTATATTGATTTTCTGCTACTGCTCCTCGTAACTCATTGGCTACATTCCACAATTCTTTTTCAAAATCAATATCTGCTTTTGGTTTTGCTATTTCTGCCTTAATTTTTGCCATTTAGTACTTCTCTTTTTTGAAACCGTTATGTTCAAATATGAGAAAATTTAAGGGTACTCCCAAGTAAAATGACGGCAAATTTTAGCAAAACAACCAATTGATGTAAGATTTGTTACTTATTTTGAAATGTTACTGTATTCGCAGGGTAAAAGCTTTAAACGAACTAATACAAAACGAGCACAATTTGGGTACTTATTTGAAATTTTAAAGAATTAGCATTGTATTTAGCTTTAAAACATGTTCCTCAGCCCTCCTGCTTAAACCTAGAATATAGTTTTTGTTAAAATGAGTATTGTTATGGCTTTTAAACCATTCTCCTCCTAAATAAACCTAATGAGAAACGATAAAAACAACAAAGGGAGCAATAATTGCTCCCCTCGTTAAAAACCATGGCGTGGTTTTTATTTAATTACAAATCCTAAAGACTTAAAATGTTTTAATGGAAGGTTGTGTGATCCAAATTGATTACAAACAGCAACTTTTTTATCTCCAACTTTGATTAAGTCTTCAGGCTTAAAGAAAAAACGGTCAATTTCAGCACTTAACTTTTTTGCTTTTGCAACTTCTTGTATGATTCCATATCTATTTTGTAGTTCGTCAGGAAATACTTCTTTCAATTTTGTTAAAGTTGTTCTAGGATTATCTTCCATATATTTTTTTACAACAGCTAATACTAATCTTCCTTTTCCGTATTCATTTCCATTAAATTTCAGTTTAGAAGTATCACGACCATTTTCTTTTTTTAAAACAACTTCATCATCAGCTTTCTTTTTTGCTACTTCAGTTTTTGGTAGTGAAGTCTTATCTGTTTCAGTTTTGACTGATTTTTTCTCAGCAATATTTGTAATTTTTTTAGTAGTAGCTACTAAATTGTATACTGGAGGAGTTGTATCAGAAACTTCAACTAGCTTCTTTTTCTCCAATAATATTTTTAAAGAATTAGTGACTAATAATTTGTTTAATCCAGTTGCTGTAACAATTAAATCTACCGGTGAATTGGCAAATTTTTCAAGGTGATCGATCAAAGTTTGTTGCGTTGGAGATAACGGTTGTTCTTCTGTTGTTTTCATTTTCATTTCTGTTTTAAGTTTATATTAATGCCTATTAACAGGCGTTTCATAGCTAAAGTACCTACTTCCATTGACCCTTGACAATTTATTGTAACGTTTATTTTACACTACTAAAAGAGGATTGAGAGTTTATGACCTATCTAAGTCTGAGGTGTTTTTAACACTCTCAATTCTGTTAAAAATAATTGAGGCTAACTCATATTTTTCATCTTCCACTAATGTTTCGAGTACCATTTCCAATAAAAATAATTCAACCATTGGATCCAGTTTTTCTATTTGATTTAGCTGAAATTTCTTTTTATTAAATAGATTATTCATTCAATGGTTAGTATGAGCGAATCTATTTATTTTAAATATTTGGAATTAATTTCGGGACAATAGTTTTGTTGTTTTAAATGTTATGCTTGGAATTTCTATACTTTTATAATTAGTAACAGTAAATAAAAGCCAATCATAAAATTCACTATCAAAAACATCTTGCCTAAAGTAATCTTCATTTTTTTCAATTGCATTACAAGCGGTCCAGTTAAATGCTGAATCGGGATAAGTAATTAAACAAATTTCAAACTGCGGATAGATTTGCAGTTTATAGTGTGAATAATCATCACTATAATAAACGAAGCGATAAGATTCTTCGGATTCAACATACTTATTAGCATTAAATTCATTATCATTTTGTAGATCATATACTTTTTTTGACAACTTATTGTCATCATCGTTAAAGTTTTCGAAATATTTTAATAGAAGCATTTAGTGGATTTTTTTATTTTCTTTATTGATAAGAGCGTGCTCAACTATTAAAGTAAGTTTCACATATTCTCCTTCTTTTAAACTAGTAGGGTTTACAAATGATGTTTCATATCTAACCAATCCATCAACTTCACTTTTATAATTCAGTGTTACTTGTTCTCCTTCATGAAACTTAATAATAAAATCTTTATATCTTTTCATTTAGTTGGTCGGTATTTTTGCTTACATCCTCAGTAGGACTTTTAAATTCGATAGTCCTCATTAATTCATGTCTTCGTTCTTTATCTGTCATTTGAGTTAATTCAATATAGATCAATAGCTTTGATTTTTCGTTTGTTTCTAAATCATAATGAACTTTAGTTTCTTTGAAAATAAGCTTATCAGGTGTTTCAGTAATAAGTTTTAAATCTATAATATCCGATTTAGAAAACTCGACTAGATAGTTTAGTGGTATCTCCATTGTATTGTTTTTATTTTATATATCTTTTTTGTGGAAGATTTTTCCACAAAAAAATCAATACTGTTTTTCCAATAGAATGAATGAAATAGATTAGCTTGAAACAGCTAAATATAAAATGAAGAAGACTAGCAGAAAATTAAAGATACATGCCAAACATAAATTAACTCTTAATAGAGTACACAAAACTGTACCCGAAATCAAATTATGTGGACGTTGGCTAAGTGATTGGGGGTTTCATCAAGGGCAATCTGTTTCGATTGCCTGTGAAGAAAATAGGATTGTTATTACTTTAATTAGCCAGTGATAGATGTTACTCTTTAATTACTTTTTTAATAAAGTGTATATTTTCATTATTAACTTCGATAAAATAAATCCCAGACTTTTCTAATGTTATTTCAGTTTTACCATTACAGTTGATTGTTCTAATTTTTCTACCAGTATAATCAAATACATCTAAAATGTAACTATTCTCGACATCAATAGTCAAATTATTTGTAAATGGATTTGGATAAATATTTACATTGTTTGATTGCTGCATATTATTTAATGTTGTTGTTACACTGCTGTTATACTTAGCTATATTATCAAAATGTGAAGAGCCACCAGTTGAGACTGTAAAAGTTCCACCTGCATATAAATCACCATTATAAACAGCCATTGTATTAATTGAACCTGTTGTTGCCATTGGATATATACTAAC
The DNA here is from genome assembly GCA_903834765.1 of uncultured Bacteroidota bacterium. Lineage (GTDB taxonomy): Bacteria > Bacteroidota > Bacteroidia > B-17B0 > Aurantibacillaceae > UBA4416. The sequence goes on along the minus strand of CAILKE010000016.1, from coordinate 11,562 downwards.
AATTGGAGAAGCTGTATTTGTTCCAGTAACAACTTTAACAAGAGTATTAGTAGAACCAGCAACATATAATTTGCCATTATACATTTGATTTTGACCTAATGTAGCAGAGTTCATTAGAGAACCGTAAGATTGAAAAGCAGTTCCATTATATGATGTTAAATTATTTGAAGGTGTTGGATTATTAAAACTATTAAAACTTCCAGTTACATATAATTGATTTGAATTAACACTTAAACATTTTACATTTACTGCTATTGTTGGCGTTCCTACAGTTGTTAAAGAAGAGGTTGATAAATCTAATTGCATTAAAGCTGCTCCTGAATTTTCTAAGCCAATATATAACACATTATTTAAAATTTTTAAATCATTTATTTTGCCAGTTGAAGTTGGAAAATTAGGACTTGTGTAAGTTGCAACAGGAGTTAATGTTCCACTCACAACATATAAATCTGCTAAATCATATTTGAAGATTTTATATGATGATGCTCCTATAGGTAATCCAGCGACATATAAATAATCGGTTAAACTATCAACACATGAAGCTGTATACTTACTCAAAGCGTTACCAGTAGTTCTCGCAGACCATGCTCCAGTTTCATAGGAATAAATTTTATCAGCGCAAACAATTATAGTTCCCATTGGAATTATAGTACTGCTATAAGATAAAATTGAATTACCAGTTGTTCCAGTATAAGAAGGAACTACACTCCAAGTTGAACCAGATAAATAAGCAACTTTTCCAGTGAATGCTCCAGTAGCATATAATCTGTTTGCGCTAGCATCAGTGTATAATCCATTTACAGTTGATGATAATCCTGAGCCAACTTGTGTCCATGATTGCGACAACATTGATAATGTTGAAATCATAGTAATTGCGATTGTTAAGATTGATTTTTTCATGTTTTTTTAAATTGAATCTACTTCAATATAAAGATTGGAAAAAACACTTAACTAAATTGAAAGCAATTCTTTCATTAATTTCATTTCATTCATTTGTATCATTTATTCCATTCTGATTAAATGACAACATTGCACTATATTTTTACAAAGTGTTATCAGAAATAATTAAAAAACGTATAGAAGAAAAAAGCGGAATCAAGGTTTTGTATTCTCGTGATTGTGATATTCTAGCAAATAAAATATCTTCTGAGTCTAATTGTCGTATTTCTGCCTCGACTTTAAGACGCTTATTTGGATTTGTAAAAGGAACTCAAGAAGCTCGTGTTTACACTTTAGATGTTATCAGTAATTATTTAGGCTATTCTACATGGGAAGATTTAATAAAACCGTTTGATCCTAACGAAAACATAAGTTCAAATAGTATCATTGAACTAAAACCAAATAAACTTAAGTTGGGTGAACAATATGAATATAAGTTTAAGCCAAATGCAGAAGTGATAATTGAGTTTATTGGGAAATCACGTTTTAAAGTTATTTCTTCAAAACGCAGTCAACTTAAAAACGGTGACACATTTACAGCCAGTGTTTTAACCTTGCACCATCCACTCTTCATATTAAACGTAGAACGTAACGGTGAATCAATAGATAAGATAATTGAAGCTAAAATTAGTGGCATAACAGCTATTGAAAAACTGTAGTTTATTTAACACCAATAATACTACCAATCCAATCTTTTAATTCTCCTACTTTAATAACTGTATCAAAATCATCAAAGCTGTATCGTTGTCTTCTTACCTCTTTATCATAAGTTGGTTGAGAGCTAGTAAAATAAATATCAAATGTATTGTTATCAAATACTCTTAGTATCCACCAACATCTTCCGCTTTTCAAATAACTCACCATTATTATATTATCTTCCATAAGTATGTTTTTTTATTTATATATCTTATGGATGATAACGAAGCTAATTTGCAGGTGGATCTTCCTGTTTAAGTTTATCAGCCGCATTGCTCAACATTCTTAAAAATTCTTCGTAGGGATAATACTTCGGCTTATTTGTCTTGATGTTAGTTAGGCAGAAATGGACTTTCAAAAGCTGTATGCTATTTCTTATAATAAACGGCGATTTGACAAATGAATCAAATACGAAAAAATCATTGCCAATTTTCACATTCTTCCCAATTAGAAATTTATATTTTTCGCAAAAATCATCATATTGATCTTCCCTGAGATTTGAGTGAATATGGTTCATATCGTCATTCATCTCGTCCTTGTAATCTTCTATCATATAAGGAAAATCAATACTTAATTGAGCTATCATTGCTCCAAGCCGTTTCTCTAAAACAAATTTTTCATCGTTAGCAGGTATAACCCCTTGCTCCATGTCTAGTTTGTATTGTTCTAGAATCTTTTTAGTTTCTTCAGTATAAATTTCTCTAAATTTAATTTGATTATGCCTTTCACACGCTGCATTAATAAGTAAGTCAAAATTTCCAACTCTATTGTTTGTGAATTCAACTTCAGTTTCAAAGATGATCTCTTTAGTTAATTTTTCTCCTGTAAGAGCATTTTGATAATACACGAAGTCTGCTTGGCTTTCATAGTTATTACATAATGGGATGGCAACACAAATAACATTAAACAACTCCAGATAACAATATAGGGTATTATCCTTATTTTTTCTTAAGACTATTAAATGTGTTACTTCATCTTCCGCGTATTTCCGAACTTCACAATTCCAATTACAGAAAGTTACATTGTCAATGCTTTCGTCTAATCCTCGAATCCTTGATAACAAATCAATAATTAAGGACGTATCTAACTCGCAATGAGCATAAAATTCAGTAGCTATTTTATTGAGAGCTAAAATTAATTTTGAGTTAACCTTCATTTCCCATTTAATTCGAAAACTATTGTACTCAGCAATGTTTTCTACTGTAATATCTCCAGTAAATACTTTTCCACTCTCATTCAGTTTTTTAGCTTGCTTCTGAAATGCTTTTAATGCTTCTTTTGGATTTCCCGCAGCGCGTAGTATAGTTTTATTATCTTCTTGGGAAATGGTAACTTCATTTTTTAGATAAGATGGTTTACCATCTTTACTAAAATTATATGTTTCGTTATCTAAACCTTCTGCGTGTGTATGCCTTGCATTTTCAAATCCAAATACAATTAGTAAGGGATTTAACATCTCTTTAAATACTGGATCAACATACCTTCCAAACTTATTATTACAATCAGCACAAATAATGTTTGTTGATTGCAACCTACCATTCATTGAGTCGGGAATAATATGTTCGTTAGATTTATCTAAAGGTCTCGAACAATATATGCAATTCATTCTTGTCATTATTTAAGTTTTTCAAAAATATATTTATCAAAATCATACAATGTAATAGATAAGGTATCAAATTGATCTATTATTTTATCGAATTCTGATTTTTCAATACTCACGTAACAATGCTGAACTCCTTTATCACTATTTTTTGTTTTAGTCTTTACTAATAATTTGTCGTTTATTCCTTCCCAATCAGCATGAACTATTTTATTTCTTTTAGTAGCTACGTCTTTCAACTCTAATGATATATCTTTTACTTTAAGGGTTGCAGAGTTTTTGTCTATTTCGCTCCAGTCTGAATCATATATACACCACTTCAATATTTTTTCCCAAAGATCAACTTTTTGATTAAACTGCATCCCAGCAATAACAATCCATCCAATTTCCTCATCGTCTGGGTTAATAAATCCAACTAAACTTTCACTTAATGAATCATCTAAATAGTTAAATTGTGATGCTACTTGTCCAATTAATGGGTAATAATCCTCTAAAATTTCAGCGGGGGCTGGTTTATAGAATTCTGGGCTATAATGTTTGTCTGAATCTACTATTTGCTCTTTCATGTTTTTATATGTTATAGTGAATCTCCATAACCAGGAGACAGTTTAAAAATTAAAATGTGATTGAATTCTACTAGGCAGTATTGCTTATGAAGATTTATCCGGTTGATGGGTACCAAGCTTCAATTTTGGAAGCGCTGCAATACAAATTGCGATGAAAATTATAGCGGCTACAGCCATGAGTTTTTGTGGGCTTAATTTAAAACCCCAATCATGTAGTTTTAATCTAAAAATAATTAGCCATGCAACCAAAACCACTATGGTAAACTGCATACTTCTTTCAGCAAACTCCCCACTTTTGGATATAAGGATTTTTGATTGATTTAATACGAATTTAGAGGCTTTCAATGTATGCATACTAATTAATAAAGATGTAGTCTTAGAATATTCTATTGACCGACTAAATTCTTTTAATATATCAATTAGCATATAGATAAAAAAGAGAACCACATAATTAAAAACTCTAAATAGAAACCCTACAAAATTTTGAATTTTGAAATTCGGAAAAGAATTTTGGACTAGGAGTGAAAAACAAACCCAAAACAAATTAGAGCCATTTTTCTTGGCCATTTCGCATATATTTTCAAAAATCTCTTTCAACTTCCTATTTTTTATAAAAAGCTAAGTTAATTAATCAACCTCCAGTAATCAAATCATTCACTCATTTAGATTTGCTTTTTAATAAGTTGTTGCAGTAATGTTGCAGTTGAGATTTTATAATTCTCTTAACCAATTGAATATCAGCCTAAAAAGGGCGAGGGTTCTATTCTGGACGGGACCTCAAATCAATCCCCTTCAAATATTTGAAGGGGATTTTTTGTTGATATACAATAGATTAACCCTTTTTTCAGCTATTTCTAATATTAAATGCTGCAGCAAGTAAAAACGTCAATGGTTTTTTATCTTAAGTTTTATATAATTAAAATTCACTTATATAACTCAACAAGGCTTTATTTTCGTTAATCCAGATTACTAAACTATTATTGCGAGGCGGTAATTCTAATTTTTGGCAAATACGTGAACGATAATTTTCTACTGTTTTTTCTGATAAAAATAATAATTCAGAAATTTCTTTCGACGTTTTATTTAAGCTAACGAGTTTTAATGTTTTTAATTCTGCTTGACTTAATGTATTTAAAGCATCAATAAGTAGTTGTTTTTTCTTGTCTTCCTCCGATAATTCAATATGATAGGGCAACATTGCTGTTCCAAAATAAGTTTTGCCATTCCAAACAGTGTTTAAGCAGTCCATAATTTCATCAACAGCATTGTCTTTCAAAATATATCCGCTAGCTCCTGCAAGCATGGCATTTTTAATCATTTCCTTTTCTTGATACATAGTAAGGATGATTATTTTTGTGTTTGTTTTTTCTTTAATAACTTTTTTACAAACTTCTAGTCCATTAGCTTCAGGCATATTAATATCTAAAATAGCAATATTTGGCTTATAATTTTTTATTCCAGAAAATGCCTCAGTGCCATTGCAACATTCTATAATTTTAACCTTAGGAAATGTTTGTTGAATAAGATCCATTAATCCCTTTCTAAAAATAGGATGATCATCTGCAATTAAAAGAGTTTTTAGTGATGTCATTAGGCATTGAATTTTAATGTTAATTTAAAACTTAAATTTGTTTTAGTCTCAAAACTAACAACGCCATTAATAATTTTTGCGCGTTCTTTTATCGACAATAAACCTAAACCATTTTTTTGTTTTGAATTTAAACCTATGCCGTTGTCTTGATAAATTAAATGAAACTCATTATTGTGTTCTGTTATCTCTATTTTTAAAGCACTTGCTTGAGCGTGTTTAATAGTGTTATTTGAACACTCTTGTAATATTCTATAAATATGTGTTTTAGTTTCTAAAGGTAAGTCTTCAACTTTTTCGGAAATATCAAAACTACATTCTAATTTTGAAGAGTATTGAATACCTTCTGTTAATCGCGCAACAGATCGAACCAAGCCGATTTTCTCTAAATAAGAAGGGTACAAGTTTTTTGATATTTCTCGTGTTTGTTCAATCACAGAAGATAAATCTGTTTCTAATACAGCGTAATCTTGATCATTTTTAAAATGAGATATTTTTGCTTTTATGATAGAAAGAGATTGCCCAATATCATCATGCAAGTCCATAGAAATTCTTAAACGGTCTTGCTCTACACTTTGAATTAATTGCCGACTAAACATAGCCTGACTTTCCCTAGTTTTTACTGAATATCTATAGGAAATAATACCAACAATTAATATCAAAACAATTAATGAAATACCAATTGATAGCCACTTTAAAAAGCGCTCTTCTTGGTTCTTTTTTCCTAATAATAAGGAGTTTGATTTTTCTTTCTCCAATTCTACTTCCTTTTTTTGTACATTATATTTCAGTTGCAATTCCTGAATTAATCTGCCGTTAATTTTTTGCTGAAGGCTGTCTTTCAATTTCTGATAAGATAAAAAGTTATTAAGCGCAGATTGATATTTTTTATCAGCGTTATCTATGAGGTATCGAAAATATTTACAAGAAGCTTTATCTTCTAAGTTATTAGTTTTCTCAGATAATGTTTCAGCAAGAGCTATTGTTTTGGATGCCTCATCGTTTTTTTTTAACGTGATGAGCACATCTGTTTTCACTATATAAGCTTTTGTTAATTCAACATTTAAGTTGTGTTTTTGAAGAACAACTATTGCCGAATCTATATAAGAGATTGCAATATCTTGATTATTAGAATTATTAAAAGCAGAACTCATATTAATAAAAGCCGTTGATAATTCACGCGGATGATTGTTAGTTCTTGCATAGTTTATAACGTTTTCAAATATTGCCAAAGCTTCTTTTATTCTATTTTTTTGAACATAAATTAGGCAAATATTAATTTGAATATGGCTTGCTAAATTTTTATCATTTTCTTTATTAGCAGATTTTAAGCCCGCCTCAAAATCAACTAATGCGTCGTCTATTTGTTTAGCATAAAGTTTAATTAATCCTAAGTTGTTTTTGAAAACGGCTGGATAATGGGGTATCGAATGGGATTCGGAAAAAACTATTCCTTCAAGATATAATTCGGCGGCACCTTGCAAATCATTTTTTGATTCTTTTATTATTCCTAATAAATTTAATATCTCAGCATAATTAGCATAATCCTTAGATTGTTTTGTTTCTAAAAGCAGATTTAATAAATCTTGTTCTAATGGTGCCTTTTCATTAAATTCATTATTAATATATATTAAGCGAATTTTGGCAAGTGTTTCAATGTGTTTATTTCCTGTGTTGGAAGCAAATAACTTTGCTTTTTCAAAAAATAAATTTGCGCGTTCAACATTTCTAATATAATAAAAATAATTGCCATAATAAAGATATACCTCTGATATTGCGTCTTTAAATTTTGATTTTGAAATTATAGTTAGTGCTTTTTTGCCTTTATTAAAAAGCTGTATAGAATCTTCGAAAGTTGCTTCTTTAACTTCTATGATTAACGAATCAATTTCTGGACAGTACTGAGCAAGTGCTCCATGATTAAAAAGAAACCAAGAAATAATAACAAAAAGTATATTTTTGGTCTTTTTAAATTTCATTCTCAAATATATTATATTCTTTGCATTGTAAGGGGGTAGCCCCCTATTTTAATTAAACTTATTGTTATAATATTGGTTGTTACAAAATTAATAGATATGACATTATTAAAAACTAAAGTAACAGTATTGCTTTGCTTTCTGTTTTCGAACTTTTTTTCTCAAACGTTTAATTGGACTGGTTATCCTACCAATGGAGTAACTTGGACGCCTTCTGCTAGTTTTAATATGACCAAAGCAACTGCAGGCGGAGGAACATTTGACGTGAGAGAAAGTGGGTCTGCAGGAGTTTCTGCATTAGGGTTTGGGACAAGTGGTAGTACTGCTCAAAACTGTGGAACATATACTGGATTGAGGTTAGAAATGAGTGGTGCTGGAAACGGATTAGGTACAGGAGTTTGGAATAATAGCGAGACAATTGTAATTAACTTTCCTAATAATTTATGCGCTCCAGTTACCTTTAATATATACGATATCACGGAGGCGATTTATAATGATGGAACAAACAACTTCGTTTATTATCAAGATAAGGTAACCATTAGCGCTTTAGATAATGCTGGTAACCCTGTTATTCCTGGGGTTACATTAAACGGTGCTATTGATAATGCTGTGGTTGGAAACACAAGGGTTTTAACAGCTAACAACTTGCTTGGTCAATGTAAAAACCAAGCAATGTCTGTGGGAATTGTGGGGCAGCAAATAAAACAAATTACTATTGTTTATTCAAATCAAGATTTACCAACTCATTGTCCTAGTCCCGCTGGCTCTCCTGTTCGGTATGGAATTTCTCAATACCAATACATTTTTATTTCTCCGATTACTGGAACTCCTCCTCCTACAGCTACTATTTCTTCGCCAACTTTAGCGTGTGGCACAACATCTACAACTCTAACTGGAACAACATCTGCCAGTTCTCCAACATATTCTTGGACGGGTCCAGGAGGTTCAACCGTTGCATCACCTAGCGCTGCATCAACAGCAGTTTCTGGGACAGGCATTTACACATTAGTTATTAATCCTGGAGGATGCAGTTCTACAGCAACATATAATATTGGTTCTGGGGGTGCGCCACCAAGCGTTACATCTTCAACTTCAAACACATTAACTTGCAATACAACAACCATTCAAGCTATTGCTACAACAACTTCCACTCCAGTAACGTATAGTTGGTCTGGCCCTAGTGTTACCAGTGGCGCTACAACAGCATCTGCTTCAGTAAGTTCGCCCGGAACATATACTTATATAGTTACTAATACAAGCTCAGGCTGTAGCACAACAGGAACGGTAGCCGTTGTTCAAAACACCACTGTTGTAACTGCCACATCGGCTGTTTCTAATTCATTAAGTTGCTTAACAACCTCTGCACAAATTATTGCAACTACAACAACTACACCAGTAAGTTATGTTTGGAGCGGAACAGGAATAATATCAGGAGCAGGTACAGCAACGATTAATGTGAATCAAGGGGGGAATTTTAATTATACCATCACAAACACAAGCAATGGCTGCAAGACAACTGGATTACAAGCTGTGACGCAAAACACAACATTACCAATTCCAACTGCTACATCTCCAAATTCAATAACCTGTTTAACAACTACTGTTGCTTTAAACGGTGGGCCAGCTGGATTAACATATACTTGGTCAGGATCTGGATTTAGCGGAGGTGTAAATTCTCAAAACGCCATAGCAACAGCGCCAGGCATCTATACTTTAGTTGTAACTGCTGCAAATGGATGCACGAATACAGCTATCACAACAGTTGGATCCAATATATTAGCTCCAACTATCACAGCCACTAATTCAAATACATTAAGCTGTTCTAATACTACTGTAAATGCTATAATTACAACAACGTCTTCACCTGTAAGCTATAATTGGTCGGGTATAGGTATTACATCTGCAACTAACATCAATACAATAACGGTCAATCAACCTGGCACTTATAATTATACAGTTTCAAATACATCAAACGGCTGCACTACTTCAGGTTCTTTAGCTGTTATAGGAAATACAATTATACCACAACTTTCAATTGGAAGTGATTTAGTTATAACTTGTGGCACACCAACTGTTACCCTTAATGGAAGCTCTACTACTCCAGGGGTAACCTATTCTTGGGTTGGACCAACTAATCCGGTGCCAGCAGGTTCTACGCCTACAAACTCTTCATCGATTGTCTCAGCTCCTGGTACTTATACCTTAACAATTACAGATCCTTTAAATGGTTGTAGTTCTATTAACGTTGAATCAGTTATAGCAAATATTAATCCGCCTAATATCTCAATAGGGAGCTCTCAAACTATTACATGTACAAATACATTGAGTATATTAACTGGCAGTTCTACTAATACTTCTGTAAATTATGCATGGACAGGACCAACGGTTGGAAATCCTGCGGGAACGACACCAACAAATTCAAATACAGGAGTATCTCAACCCGGGAACTATACACTTACAATATCTAATGCAATAAATAGTTGCACTTCATCAGCGGTTTTATCTGTTATCCAAAACACATTAACCCCATTAGTAACAGCATCAACAAACGGAGTACTGAATTGTACATTAACATCTGTTAATGCGAGTGCAACAACAACAACATCTCCAGTAAGTTATTCATGGACAGGACCAGGTATTACATCAGGGAGTGCAACTTCTACACCAACCATAAATGTTGGAGGAATTTATAATTATACTGTAACAAATACATCGAACGGATGTCCAACTGCAGGAACTGTTGCCGTTGCTCAAAATATAACAGCTCCATCAGCATCAGCGATAGGAGGAACATTAACTTGCTCAAATATATCAACTACATTAACTGGAGGGCCATTAACTGGAGTAACATATAATTGGTCAGGTGTAGGGATATCAGGATCAACAACATTAGCAAATGCTGCAGCAACTGCATCAGGAAACTATACTTTAACCACAACAAGCACTTCAAACGGATGCACTAATACTGCTGTTGCAACTGTGACAAATAATTTAACGACACCAATAGCTAATGCAGGAAACACACAAACATTAGTGTGTGGAGTAAGTTCGGTAACACTAACTGGTTCTGCAACACCGTTAGGTTCAACAGCAATTTGGTTAGGGGGCGTTTGTGGAAGTTCAAATAATTTTACAACAACAGCATGTGCGCCGGGAACTTACACTTTAGTAACAACATATCCGGTATCAGGATGTACCAACTCATCCACAGTAAGTGTAAGCTCGTCTACCAACGTGCCACAAGCAACAGTAAATGCTATTACTAACTCTATTACCTGTACAAACTCTTTAGTAGCAATTGGTGTAACGTTATCAAACTCTGATCCAGTATCTTATATATGGTCAGGGCCAGGTATATCAGGCACAAACAATACTGCGACAACTACAGCAACTTTAGCAGGGACATACAGTGTAACTATTACTAATACGGTAACAAACTGTCAATCGATATTTAATGTAACCGTACCAACGAATACAACAGCTGTAATAGCTAATATTTCGCCAAGTTCATCGATTACATGTATTACAAGTACTATGACTTTAGCAGCTAGCCCCACAGGAACTAATTACGCATATTCTTGGACAGGACCAGGAACGATTTCTAACGGAACAACTGCAAATCCAAGTATTGATGCAGGAGGAAACTATACAGTTATTGTATCAAATAATATAAATGGATGTATAGGAACGACAACAGTAAGTGTTCCAAGTAATACAGTAACTCCAACAATGACATTAACTCCAAGCAGTTTAACAACAACTTGCGCTAATCCTACAGCTACATTAAATGCAACAAGTAGTTCGGATCCAAATTCAACATATGTTTGGACAGCACCATCATCAGGAAGTTTGAATAATACGACGATTAATAACCCCGTTGCTAATGGAAGCGGAGTATTTACTGTACAAGTAACCAATACAGTAAGTGGTTGTATATCTGCTTTATCAACTGTAACGATGACGGCAGATGCTAATATTCCTTTGTTAAACGCAACTGTATCGAACACCGCTATCTGTTCCAATTCAACAGCGACATTATCAATCACTGGCGCAGATAGTTATACATGGAGTACGACAGAAACAGCAAATACAATAACCGTTAGTCCAGCTCAAACAACGACGTATAGTGTAACAGGAACAAACACGTTAACAGGATGTTCAAATATTACAAACGTAACAGTTAACGTTACGCCAACT
>CAILKE010000015.1 GCA_903834765.1 uncultured Bacteroidota bacterium | reverse complement strand
GTATGAACAAAAAACTAAAAAACAAAGACCAAGTAGCACAACTATTAAAAGAAAGTATAAATTTGTACAATCGATACAGACCTCATTTAGCTCTAATGATGAGAACACCTGAGGAAATGTATCAAAAAAAATCCCGACTACCAGAGGCAATCGAGATTAATTAAAAATCCGTCAACTTATTTTAGGACGTTACAAAATAATCGCTTATACTTAATAAAAAACAATCAATGAATCCTTCAGACTAGAATCAAGAGAGTAAAAGTAAAATAAAGTGTGCATTAAATAGATTCAACTATTTCGTAAAGCTGAAGATATGTGATGATAATCAATCGCAACAATAACATATATCATATAATTAAAGTCTTAAGCCACAGAACTTTGAGGGGAATTAAAATAATTAATCCTTAATCATACGCTGATGCAAAAAATATTAGTTACCACCGATTACTCTTCAAACTCCAAAGCTGCTATTCGTTTCGCTATACAGTTTGCCGCAAAGCTCAAATGTGAATTAATATTTTACCATGTTTACGAAGGCTTTAACGACGATAACTGGAATGAATTAGAAGGTAATGAAATTGACGGTAGTAACCTAGAAGATCGAGTTGAAAAATTAAATAAATACGTTGCGTCAATTTACAAAAGTAATAAAATGCGTCCCGGTAAATATAACTGCATAGTCGAATCAGGATTCGATATCGTAGGAATGATTCAAGAATATGCTAAACGAAAGTCGTGCGACTATATTTGTATAAGTACAAGAGGCGGAGGTATTATTAATAAACTCATAGGAACAACAACTTCAGCACTTTTGAAAGACTCTTCAACAGAAGTAATTGTTGTTCCTAAAAATTACCGAATAAAACCGATCAAAGACATTTGGTATGCGTCTGATATGTCAGCTCTAAAAAGCGAATTATCATCTGTGCAAAAGATTGCAAAACCATTTAAGGCAGAAGTCCATGTTTATCATTACGATTACATGATTGAGTTGCATGAGGTAATAACCAAATTAAATAAAATAGCCTCTAAGCATATTGCCAAAGATATCTTCTTTCATTTTAAGAAAATGCAAATTGACAAAACCATTTCGCAACATTTACAGAGAGATATGATAAAAAATAAACCTTCACTGGTAGTATTATTTACAAGGCAAAATCGAAATTGGTTCGATCGAATATTTAACAGAAATAATTCGAAAGAAGTAACCTTTGATACCAAAACACCTTTGTTAATCTTGAGAAAAAAATAATCTTAAATATTGACTAAAAGACGATAGTATTGTAGAAGTGGTATTAGAAATTACTAAAACCACATTGGTTTTAAATTAAGATCCGATGGATCAATCTATCATCAGATACGAACATAAAATTGATATATTTAAATTAATCAATATGCAATGGTTTGATTTAAATCCAAAGGAATATAAATATTGACTTAAATATTCTAAAGTAAGAACAACAGAAGTTTAGTTATACTCTTCTATACAAAAAAAATTACCCTAATGCCGCCATTAAATTACTATTGATATTGTCAGATTCAAATTTTTTACCATCATCTAATACTAGTATTTTACCTCCATTTGAGTAGCTACCTTTTGCAAAAACCTTATTACCTTCATCAAAAATAAAAACTCTATTGTTATTATAAAATTGTGCCTTGTTTTTTGAATTATTAAAACTATAAATTAAAATATCATTTGATTCGGATGCAATGCCTTTTAAAAAGTATTTTATTGCAAGATAATTTGACCCTAATTCTTCAATAACGGATTTAGTATCAATACTCAAATTTTCACAAACCTGGATAATGTATTCAAATTCTTTTACATGTATCTCATTATCTCTTTTCGCTAAATGAATCATAACATCTATTAAAGAAACAGACAAACTACTGTCTTTTATTTTTGTTAAATCTAAATTAAATGGCTCATTTGAACTTAATAAACTTATAAAATAATTTTGCTTTTCAAATGAGACATCAGCTTGTTTCATAAACTCCCTAAACAGTTCTATTTCTTCATTTTTTACTACAGCATCTGCCTTAATTAAGCCAATTAGAATTAAAAATTTATAGTCATTTATGTTATTACTTATTTGGTGTAAATGATTATGCTCAACATCAAAAGCAACTTTATGCTCAACCATATTATAACTACCAAAAAAACCTAATGATATATCAATTTTAAAATCTGTATTCATTTTAAATTCAGTTTTTATCATATTATCTACAGATATAACGCCACCTATCGAGCCTAAAGGGCTTGGAATTTCTAATGGTATTTTAACATTCTCAGTAATTTCTAAAATTTGTTGAAAATCATTTATTCTAAGGTATACAACTAATCCCCTAATAAAACCACTAATAGTTACATGATATTTTATCTCTTTTATACTGCCTTGATCGTCAAACACAATTTTTGAGTTTATAGCATCTTCAGATAATTTTGTTTTGAAAAATGAGGCATATTTTATTATATCTTTTATCATAAAAAAGTTATTTTGATTAGTTATTTAAATATAATGTATTATAAAG
>CAILKE010000014.1 GCA_903834765.1 uncultured Bacteroidota bacterium | reverse complement strand
TTCACCCATAGAATCAATTGATTTATAATTTTTCCAAGGCAACCAACTAACAGGGTACCACAAAAATAAAAATCTTAAGTTTGGATCTAACTCCCAACTTACATCAACCGTGCTTCCAAGTAGGATATAATGATCTTTTATTTTAAACATACTTTTAGCTTCTTAACAAAGATTTTGTTGTTTGTTTGTTTTAGGAGGAACACTTTAAATATAAATTAAAAAAAGCTATTATCAAAGTTATTTTTAAGTTATAAAATAAGTTTACATATATCTTCAATTTCAAACCATTTCACACCAATACCTTTGAGAGGTTATGACATAATCTATAGGCTGAGGCTTCATTATGAATCCTTCATAAGAGATAAAATCCATAAATGTTCCTGTTGTTTTAAAATTGTCTAACTCTAATAAATGAAATTGTAATTTATCGTTAATAAACTCCTCAATTGATAAATTATAAGAGCCAACCAAACCTTTCATAAAAACACCAGTAGTAATAGTTATTCCTTCTTCTCCTGAAATTAATAATGGCTTAGTTTCACTATTAAATAATGGAAATAATAAATTATCTAAACAAATAGTTTGAATATTTCCTTTAAATACATTTTTGTTGTTTTGTTTAATTTCCATAAATCCATGCTCTTTAACTGAAGCTCCTTTAAAAATATGCTTCCCCAACAAATCCTTGTAATTACAACAAGATAATCCAGTATTTGGATGAATAATAGTTTTTTCTAAAAACAAGTCATCAATAAATAAATTATCAAGAAACACCTCTTGTTTTATGCGATTTTTTTGAAGCATATGTTCCCACCAATCTATACTAAATGTGGCGGAGTGATAAATTAAACCATTACCAAAAAATCTAATTTTAAGTGAGTTTTTCAATACGATTAATTTTTATCATAGTTAATTGTTAATCCATAATGTAAACATTTAAATTCTTTAAGGTTGAGAATAAAGGAATTTCTAATATAAATATTTAGCTCTTTCTTCTTCTAATAAGTTATCATCCTTAAGAATTTTAATTATTCTTTTACATTCATCCAAAAATAATTGAACGCGTGGTGATATTTTCTCTTCAGAAGTATGTTTTACTATTCTTTTACTTTCTATTTCAAAAAGTTTTTTTTCTATTGTGCCCATTTTGATTCGTTTCAAATAAATAAAATAAGACTATAAAAATAGTTTTGAACCTTATTCAGATAAATCAGTTTTTGTATCACTAATTCTTAATTCTGTCGTTTTCCATTCTGTATCATTCTTATTCAAAGAAATTACTTCCAAAATATTATTTTTAAAAGTATAGGCAGAATAATAGGAATCTGAATACAAAAAAATAATTTTATCAAAATCATTTATCAGATCACTATTAAATAATACAGAATTATTTAAATCAGCTATCACTGGGCGCCTTTGATCAATAGCTCTGTATTCCAATTCGCGACTTAACTGACCTGTTGTAATGATACACACTTTTAATTCTAAAGCCAAAGCCTTTAAAGAATTAATGATGCTATTTCTATCTCCATCGATCAATTGAATATAATCAATCAAAATTATTTCACAGTTTGATTCTATAATTGCATCCTTAAGCTTTTCAATATTGAATTCAGGTGAGTCATTTATAGTAAAATTTAATTCGCCATATCTTTTAATCAAATTGATTTTTGATTGTTCCAAGCTAATTAAAAGCACAGTATGATTGTTAGCTATTCGCTTACCAATGTTTGCTAAAAATGTAGTTTTACCCATGCCCGGCCTTGCTGCTACTAATATAAGTTGGCTTTTCTCTATATATCCCCAAGCTGTATCAAGGTTATTATAACCAGTTGAAATTTCTTCTTTATTCATAATTAATTATATAATTTATACTATTTCTAAATCTAATTATCCTTTAAGAAAAAGAATTTAACTTTATCATTCTCTATAAGATACAAAACAATTTTCACGTACTCAAAATCTTCAGAATCGTCTATTAGTTCAAAATAGAATTTATTTTGATCACCATAAAGTTCAACATACTCCAATTTCAGAGCATCACTACTTAATTCTTTTTCAAAATCAGCTCTGCTCAACTCTTCTACATCTTTATACGTTTCAGATTCAGTCGTACTTTTTACAATCATATTAAAAAGATACCAATCACAATTTTCAGAATAGGGAGTATCCAATTTAAAATAATTTGAAACGTTTCGCCCAATATTTTTTCTGTGTCTTTTATCGTATTTTAAAGTAAGAAAACTTAGTTTTCCATTTTTATCCAACAGATATTCATCAATCTTATAGCGATCAAATTTATTTTTATAATTCAATAAACGGTTAAAATATTTAATGATGTAAAACTCTAATTGCTCATCCGTTATATACCAATTGTTCATTTTCTCTTCACAGTATTTTAAAAAAGCATCATCAAAATCTTCTGTATTTACATTCAATTGATTCGGAAAACCCTGAAAATTACTTTCTTTATTAAAATAAAACACATCTCTTCCTTGTTTACTGATTGTGTAATACTTTCCACAATTATTTAATAGATAGTTTTTTACTAGTTGAGTTTTCATAATATTAGGTTTAAAGTTTAACTTATAATTAAATTCACCTTAAAAAGTCACAAAATTGTATCTAATACTATTTTATAAGATTTCCATATTTTAATATAAAAATGTTTTTTCTATTGGGCCCATGTTGCTAATTATAATTATCCTTTAAGAAAAATAGTTTCATTTTTCCATTTTGAACCAAATACAAAACAATTTTCACAAAGTTGAAATTTTCTTCATCATCTGAAATAAATTCAAAATGGAATTTATTTTCAGCATCATAATGTTCTACATATTCTAATCTTAATTGATCATTATTCAATTCTTTTTCAAATTCGGCACGGCTAAATTCAGCTATGTCTTTATCTTTTTCAAAATTAATAGACTCTTTTTTAATACAATTGAAAATGTACCAATTTTTGTTTTCAGAGTATGGCGTATCTAAATGAAAATAGTTTGCTGCATGCTTAAAAATTCTTTTTCTAAGCCGGCGGTCGTAATTAAATGTATTGTAGCTTAACTTTCCATTTTTATCTAATAGGTAATCGTCTATTTTAAATAAATTAAACTTTTCCTTATGTGTTAATAAACGATTAAAATATTTCACAATATAAAATTCCATTTGCTCATCAGTCATAAAACCTCTATTCATTTTTGACTCACAGTATTCTAGTAATTGGTCATTAAAGACTTCAGTTTTTACATTCATTTGGTGCGGAAATCCACTAAAAAAAGACTCTTTATTAAAATAAAACACATCTCTGCCATTATGACTAATCGTGTAATATTTAATGCAATTATTAAGTTGAAAATGTTTTGGGAGTTGAGTTTTCATAATTACAATTATTTAAAATTAAACTTATAATTAAATTTAAATAAAAAGTTACAGTATATTGCAACTTAAATAATTTTATAAGATTTCCATCTGTTTAGCTTTGTTTATAGTGATTAAACTCTAAAATTTCTCAAAATAGGTATCGAATATTTTATTTCAGGAAAGGGTCCTATACAACTATATATTAATATTTTGATAAATGCAAATATTTTGCTTTATTTATTTTACGAATTAAATAATCGATCACCTAAATCCATAATATCATCTTTTCGTTTAATGGTGTTGATCCATTTTTCAGGCATTTGAGATTGGCCATAAATTAGTGCAGCAAGCGCCCCAACTATACTGGCTGTTGTGTCTGTATCTTGCCCTAAATTAACCGCTTTTAAAACAGCTTCTTCAAAATTATTTGTAGTTAAAATGCACCAAATAGATGCAGTTAAGGTATGAATAACGTATCCTGTTGAGAAAATAATATCTTCCTCATCTTCATTAATATTACTAACTAGTAATCTTTCAAAGTACTTTATTTCTTTTTCACTTATAGACTGTGTTCTTAAAAAATCTGGCATTGTTTTTTGTAGTTCTTTATAAACTTCAAATTTTTCTTTACCTTTTAATAAACCGATTCCAAATTCAACAAAGTAGAAGCAAGCTATCACAGAAACCATGTGCGCATGAGTAATAGATGATTCTTCTTTAATTAAATTATATCTTGTTTCAATGGGTTTATCTTTTAGATATATAATTAATGGAGACATGCGCATTAAAGAACCATTACCATTCGATTGTTCAGTTGTTAATCCGCTTTCACTTGCACTAACACCGCACTTTAGTATAATAATTACTTTTAAGGTTGTGTTTCCAATATCAAATACTTCGCCATCAGCCGTCCAATAATTTTCTGAATACCATTTTAATAGATTGTTCGCACTCTTTTCAATAGTATAACCATCTATCAATGATTCTGCTAAGCAAAACGTTAAAGAGCTGTCATCCGACCAAGTTCCTGCTGGTTGATTATGTGTTCCAAAACCAATCATATCGATAACAGGATTTTCTTTCAAATACTCCCTATTTTTAAACTCTACTGGAACGCCCAAAGCATCACCAATGGCAACACCTAATAATATATCTATACATTTATTTTTATTCATCTTTTATAATTTTTTAATTATTACTTTTTAATTTTCTATTAACGGCTTTACTATTTATAAAGCAGGAGGTATTATTTTTTTCCACTTATTTAAATTTTTAAAAATCAATTTCATATCTCTTCCACCTCCTCTTAAATTATTAGTCCATACTGACCAGATACATTGATAAAGCTGATTAAATTCATCTTCTAAATTTACATACCTTGCTCTCCATAAAATTTGTCTCATTTCAATATCCCATTCTCTATCACCTAAATCTTTATCATCATCTTCAGGTTTTCTCCATACACCTATTTCAACTAAAAAATCATCCATTTTTTGACCAAACTCCTTATCCAATTTTACAGTATCATTTTCTGGAACAATAAATTTTATTGAATCATAAGTTTTTCTCATATCATTTAATTTTTGACTCAATACTTTTAATTTACTTTCAAAATTTACATCTACCTTATTGATATAACTTAAATTATACAATAAACTATATAAAAATGACAATATACTTTCCTCATCTTTTAAAAATTTTAAATTCACACATAATTCTATTAACAATAAATAATTTACTTTAGTCTTTTCACTAAACTTAAATACATCTTTAATACATTTTTCAATTTCATTCGGTATATGTTTATACCCTTTATTATTAAATAAAGCTGGATTTACTTCATTAAACCAAAAACTTCTTTGAATTTGAGATTCAAAATTATAGGCATCAGCTAACTCTTTATGAAAAAAAAGTTCTTCTCTTCCAAATTTTCTATAACTTTTAACTAACATATCCGAATTAAAAAATAGATTAAGCATTGCTTTTTCAAATACATCTATTTTTGTGTTAAATGCCATTTCACTTATGTCATTTACACCATAATGCCAATCGTTTTCTAAATCATATCTTTTTTTTAACTCACCTAATAAATAATCATTCACAGAATTTAATCCACTTTTTATACAATAGTCTTCATACCATTCTAATTTATAATTTAAACTATACGTATGTCTATTTTTTTCTTCAGGTAAATACAATCCAAATTCAAAACGAGGATTTACCCTTAACATAATTTCAGCATTATACTTAATAATAAATTTAGCTATACCTTCATAATTATCAAATTTGCCATTATAACAAGCCAAATTAATTTTGAACTCATTATAATTTATCTCAATTTGTTTCGCAATACTATTTTTTACTTCAATAGTATCTAATTCATCAAAAGGAAAATACCCAAAGCTACGAGCTATATCAATTTTATTTTTTAATACCTCAAAATTTAGTCTAAATACATGACCCATAGTAAAATTTGATCCATTCAACTGATTGTGAAATACAACATTAAAATACCCACTTGTTTTTAGATTATACCTTTCTATTTTGGAAATAGTTTTACACTGACTTCCAGAAATAGTTTCCCCATCAGGATGAAATTTAACATCCAATTTATACATTCCTTCATTTTCACTTGCAATAATTAAAGATTGAAGTGTTTGAGTTAATTCGTTAAAGTTTTGTGTGTTCATGGCATCTGTTTTAAAAGTTATAAATGCTCCCGTGTATCGGAAGAATTTGAATAGGTAACTTTTAAAATTTGTTTATAATGCCATTAAGTGATAATTAAAATCGTTTTTTTGTTGGTGATTTAATTGAATATATAACAGGAAATAAGTTAATACTAATTATTTATTTAATTTAAATTTAAATTGTTGATTATCAAGGCTATTATTTTTTAGAGTATTCCATAACTGATATCATTTAACTCCAAAACACATTCTTTAAAATCAAAACCAGTTTGTTTCCAAAAGTTAAATTCATTATTTCCAAGAAGTGCAACCGTACCATAAAAATTAACCCATAATAGTGGTATTTTTTTATAGTATACAATAAACGGAGTAATTATGGATGTTTCTTTTAGTTCTTCTTTCCAGGTTGATTTTAGCTCATCAATAATTTCACCGGTGAGTTTATATTTAAAGCAAACCGAGTTATAAGTGTTTTTTGTTAAAAAAGGACTTAAAGAAACGCTTCGCTCTGTTGGTTGTTGGCATTTAAAATAATTTACTGGTTTATTGAGCAACCCATTAATTTTCATTCTGTCTTCGGCATCGGTATTATGAAGAAGTTCTTCTACAACTTCAATGTAGGTATCATTAATATCTAAAGAATCAACTAAAAAATCCCATTTATTTATTTCTCCCGAAACAAATGGACTTTCTTCACTATAATATTTCTTTTGCATGTTATTCATTAAGCTTCAAAAAAAATAATTTCAATACGATTGTCTACTGCCCAACTTTTTTTTAATGAAGCATAATACGTTAATTATTTTCAGGAATGATGACATAGTGTTTTTGTATTGTTTGGAAATTCTTTTATTATACACTGACGTTTTATTTTTTTATTTTCAATTTTTTTACATTAAAACAAGGACTAAATTCATGAATATATTTTGTTTCAATATCTTGAATGTTTTCAGTAAACTCTATACATTCAATTGTGAAATTATTACAAATGAATTCTCTAGTTTGTTCTTGCAAATTTTTATTTTTTTTATCTTTAATATCAAAATCAAGAAACCTTCCTATTTTCCTTACGAAAGTTGCACCCTCAAAATTTGACCATCCCATTTCTTGCTTTCCCCTGTTAAATAAATCGCTAGTTTTTGTTTTTTCCGCTTTACCGATATAAGCGACCTCACTTACAAAATCAAAATTTAATTTTAGGCAAATATCCTCTAAAATTTTTATGCTTTTTGGGCGAACTATATAAATTCCACCCTTATCCTTAAATTGACTTAAATATTCTAATGTGTTTTTCATAATTTTATTTTTTAGTTTATAATTTAAATTTATACTTCATTTTAAAATTACCTATTTCTTTAATAAATGAATATAGATCAATTCTTATAACCATGAAACTTTTTTTCAGCTTTTTTTAGATTGATTTTATGGAAATTGAAATAATTTTCATTCATTGTATCTTTTTCAATTAAATCAAACGCAACAACATCCTTTGGTAACGGTGGAAAGTAAAGTGTAAAATTTAATAGATTTAATTTGGTTTTAAAAAAACTTTTATTTGGCGAAACACCTATATTTTCTGCCTTTATCAGCTTTAATTTTTTATCGCAATTAAATGCCTTTATATATGTCTCTTTTTCTATTTGTATCCACTTTCCCATATTATTATTTTTAAGTGACCAAAATAAAAAATCAACTCTTGTATACTCTTCATCAATAACTACCCTTAAAATTGTAATTCGTTTATTATTATTATACCTGTATTTTGGATTAAAAACTTGAAGTTTATATTTTTCATCCGTTTTGGTTTCTTTATTTTTCATGATTATAGATTTTGAGGTTAATAATTGAATTAAGAATAGATATTATAATAAATTGATTTTGTTAGGTCATATTTTTGGGATTTAAAATTTGTAAGGACGGACGTATACCGCGGATTTTAAAAAAAGTTACAAGAAAAATGAATTATTTTAGAAATCATGTAGTTTTTTAAATAACTACATGATTTCTAAATATATAGAATAGATAATTACTGATGTCTGAGATATATTTATCATGTAATTATTTAATTAATAGTTTGGTGTGATTTTATATTGGCTGATGAATTTGAATATATATTAAATAATTATGCAATACTAATTATTTAATTTATTTTTAATTTAATGGGAATTATTTATTTATTTTAAATTATAGTACCCGCTTTGCTACATTTGTAATGCAGCGACATTAAAATAAACAATTTGTTGATTTTAAATTTGCTACAAATAAAATTTCTATTAACCCACAAAATTTATAAAAAGTAATTCTGTTGATAGAACTTTGATTTTACACTTTAAGAAAAATCTAAATATTTGATTTATAATGCGTTATATCAACGTAAATGTTGTCAAATAAAATCCAAAAAATTGAAACGAACAGCATTGGTTTACATGAAAAGAAACAATTTCATGCAAATTGAACCGTTTTTCGGTACATTTGTCATAAAATAGTTCTTCAATGAAAGATATAAATACTCATAATAGATTAATTGATTGGATAGACCAACTAGCTTCTAAAGGGAAAACGTCGTTTTCTATTGAAGAATTAAGGGCGGCCTTTCCTGAAAATTCAGAAATATCACTAAATCGTTCTATTAATCGTTTATTCAAAAAGAATAAAATAATTTCTATAAGTAACGGATATTACTTAATAATATCTTCTCAATATGCATCGCGTGGTATTTTACCACCTACTATTTTTTTAGATGGATTAATGAAATATTATAAAAGACCTTATTACTTAGCTCTTTTAAACGCTGCGGTATTTCATGGAGCATCGCATCAGCAACCTCAAGAATTTTTTGTTGTAACTGAATTTCCGCAAATGCGTGTAACTAATAAAAAAGGAATTAAAATTAGTTACATCAGTAGAAAAACAGTTCCTGAACAATATACCGAAAACCGTAAAACAGAAACTGGTTACATAAAAATATCATCTCCAATTTTAACAGCTACTGATTTAATTCAATTTCAAAAAAGAGTTGGTGGATTAAGTAGAGTAGCAACTGTGTTAGAAGAATTAGCAGATGAAATAAAACCAGAAAGTATTACTAAAGAATTTGTAAAAGAAATACCATTGGTAACACTACAGCGCCTAGGTTATATTTTAGATAAAATTTTGAATAAAGATACAATTGCAGAGAAACTATATAATATTTGTCTGCAAGCAGAATTAAAATTTAACCGAAAACCGCTTAGCGAATCAGGTGAAAAGAAAGGATTTCCTTTTGATGAAAAATGGAAAGTGATAATTAATACCGAAGTAGAATCAGATATTTAAAATAACAAAATGATACCTCAAGCATACATAATAGAATGGAGTAATAATGTTCCATGGAGTACAAACGAACAGGTAGAACAGGATTTGGTAATTTGCAGAGCTTTAGTTGCAATATTCAACGATGATTTTTTAGCAGAAAACTTAGCATTTAGAGGAGGTACAGCTTTACATAAATTATTTTTAAGTCCTCAACCAAGATATTCAGAAGATATAGACTTGGTTCAAATAAAGGCAGTTCCATTTGGTGAAATTTTGGATAGATTAAAAATAGCTTTAAGTTTTATTGAAGGAAAAATAAATGTTTCTCCTGGTGATTTAATGACTGAATTGAAATATAGATTTCCTTCTGAAATTCCACCAATAACACAAATTAAATTAAAAGTAGAAACTAATTGTAGAGAACATTTTGCAGAATTAGGATGGCAAAAAGTACCATTTATTGTAAACTCAGAATGGTTTAATGGAGAGTGTAATATCACAACATATAAAATTGAAGAACTGTTAGGAACAAAATTAAGAGCTCTTTATCAAAGAAGAAAAGGAAGGGATTTATATGATTTATACAAAGCATTTACTACAACTGACGTTGATGGAAAACAAGTAATACAATGCTTTAAAAAGTACATGGAATTTTCAGTAGGCAAAATTCCATCTCAAAAAGAGTTCATAGATAACATGGAAGCGAAGATGAAAAGCGAAAACTTTTTAGGAGATATTACAGCGTTGTTACGTCCCGAAGAAAAATACGAACACACTGTTGCTTATGAAATGGTAAAGAAAGAACTCTTATTACTTTTATAAATCTATTTTGATTTCTTGTAGAGGATGTAAATTAAACTGTGTCAAATATAAAAAAAATAATTTGACACAGTTCAGATTACACTCCCTTCTTGTAACAGGTAAAGTGGTGTTCCTCAGCAGGTGCAAGCAACAAATTGCGCCAAACCAAAATAGCACATGCTTTAACTACGTGTTTTCAAGGCTTTAAGCATAAGCTATTTTGCCCATCTCTATGGTCGGGCTTTGGGTTTGTCACATTTTTTGCTCGTTGCCCGTGCTTTCGTCACGGTAGCCTCCTTTGTCCTTCAAGTACCTTCATTCATTTCGTTACATTACACCCGTTACATCCGCTTTACTACTTACACTGGGTTTCATTTCACTTCACTCATTTCAGCCACTTTCAGTCCACCGGCTACCAACTTTTCAGCTCGCCTGCATAGTCGTTCGGGCTGCGTTCAATGGGCGCTTATTTTTTCCAACGCAAAAAGCTAAGCATAAAAATAAACCAACCCATTGCCCTTGTGTTTCTATCGTGTGGCATAAATTAAGGTAGATTAATTTATTTAGTTTGCCACACTTGCCACATAGTTTGCATCCGCATTCATCGTACCTCTTCATGCTCCCATGCTGCACACCCTCTCTCCACTCGCAGGTGGCTCGCCGCACAACGGATTGCAAATCATTTTGTTCGTACCTCACTTCATTTTTTGCAACCGTTTTCCTTCCCACGCCGCAGGCGCTTTTACCATTACATTCCAATCGATATTTATTTTAAAAATAGAATGTATTAACAGGTAAATTATTCAAAAATAAAAAAAGAAAAGCAATTTAAGGCTTTCCACTTTCGGATTGCAAGGTCAAGCCCTTCGGGTTTTGCAAAAAAAATCTCCACACTTCATTCGGTTCATATAAAGGAATCATTTTTAATACTACCTCATTCAGGTAGTATTTTTTTTGTCAAAAACCTTGACAACCTCAGTGTCCAGCCTTTTACAAAATGCTTTCTTTTTTCATTTTTTTCGGGCTTTTCTTTAGCTCGTTTTTTTGCGTTTTTTCTTTGTTTTCAATTAATCAAAAGTTCAAAGCACAAGGTGGAAAAAGGGAAACAAACCCTTAAAAAAATAGTTATGCTAAAATCAAAAATTAAAACACACAAATTAGGTACAACCTACAAACAACATCATTTCTTTATTTTAAATAAAGGATTAAACTCAGGCAAACCATTGCCACATTATTGTTCAAATTGTTTTGTATTCCTGGCAGATGATGAAAATGAAAAAGAGTTTTACTTTTTCTTATTATTAGGCTTATGGGAGCTTCGTTTTTTTAGAAAACACCTTATGGGCTCAGTAATCGATTATATTCGCTTAGGCGATTTAATTGATGTTGTAGAAGAAACTTTAAACTCAGTTAATACCGGCAATCGTTCGTTTTCTGATGTTCAAAATTCTTTGACTCAAATTGAAGCTTTAAAAGTAAATCTTCAAACACAATTAGATTATTTAATGCAATTGCGCAAATCCTTATTTTATAAATATTTAAAAAAGTAAGTCACAAAAAAAGCCCTGCACATCATTGTGCAAGACTTTTAAAAGTTCCTCTCTATTGGAGAGGGATTTAGGGTGAGGTATTACTTAAACTTCTTGACTAACCACTTTAACAACAAAGACACGCTAAAACTAACCACCGCACCAAGTGAAGCAAGGATAACTGTTTTTAAAATATCTGATGAACCCACGTTCACAGCTACGGTTAAAACCGTTCCAGAAACAGTACCCAGTATAGTTCCACTTTCTATGTTGTTGTGTGTTGACATTTTTTAATGTTTAAACAGTTTTACCTGAATTAGCTTTAGTCATTTTAGTTGTACTTCTTTCATGAACACTCAAATCAATGTCAGGTATTTTGCCTGCATCTGCTTTGGTTGTTTTTAGAGTTACCCAAACTTCCTCCTGGAATTCATCTAAACGACCAGAATCAGCCTTAGTTAATTTTGATCCATCACAAGTGATGGCTAAAATTAATTTGCCTCCACAATCATTTTGTGATTGATGATCTTTGATTTGTACGTTTTTAGTTTCGCAAGGAATAATTTGTAACTCAACTTTCGTTTGAGTATTTCCGATTTGATTTTTTTCTTCGTGCATGTTGATAATGATTTTAATAATTATTACTCAGTTGCTTTTTTGGTTTGCAGAGCTTGTCGAAGTATCGCCTTCAGTTGTTGTAACTGTTTGGCTTATTGCAGTCGCTACGCTTCCTGCAACTATTAAATAACCTCCAATGGTTACTAATACTGCGGGTATCGCAACTGGCGATGCTACCAATATGCCACCTGCTGCGGCCATTCCTAAACCAATATTTCTTAATATTTTATAGAATTTTGGTGTTGTTGCTTTTAATCTATCAATGAGTTTCATTGTTTCTTTTTTTAATGATTAATGATTTTTTTGATTTAAAAGCCCTGTCCGCCAACTGGCGGATAAGGGCTTTTGTTTTAGGCTACCTCAACAATGCTTAACGCATTGTAAGTGCCATTTTTTAGAGAGTATTGAGCTCCGTTGATTTCTTGGTAGAACTCAATTTGTATTAAATACAAACTTGTTCCAAAACCTGACGGTATACCTGGTGGAGTTAATACAATATTATTTGATGTTGTATCAATTGGGATATTAACCACGTTTGATAATTTTACATCATAAATACCGGTACTAAAATCAACTCGAGCCCAAGAACCTTTTACAGTCATGTGCGTTGCACCTGTTGGGTAAGCAATGTCATTAATTGGCACTAATCCATTAATGGTTATTACACCTGTAACTGTATTCACAGTATATGGTTTAAATAACACCGCCCCTAAAATTGCTCTGTTATTGAAATTGAAACCTTTTAACATCGCTTGTGCAGGCACTAGAGCAATGGCAACGCCAACTGATCTTTTGCCTCTTACCGAAGTTGCATCCAAATTTTTAATATCAGTCATTTGCTTGGTTAATCGTGATGTTAAACGATTATCAGCAGCTGTCATCAACATAGGGCGCAATGCATCTCTCAACATTTTTCCCGAACGGGCAGAGGAGCCGAATTCCGCGCCGTTTTCTCGAGTACGTGCAAATGCTTTATCGTTTGCAATACGTGAAGCATCAACGCCTCCTTTTTCTCGAGCTAAATGCCCATCTTGTGTTTTGTAAAAGGAAATATCTCCGATTTTTCCTTTTAGCTTAATTATTCCTTTTTGCCTTGCCATGATTTAATTTTTAGATTGATTTTTGAATTTCAAAATTTAGGCGCTGCAGTCGCTTCAATTTTGGTTTCACAATCTCTTTATCGCGAATATGATTTTGTTCCACACTACAAAACTAAATCATCAAAACGCCACGACCATAAAAGCGTTGCGTTTGCATTACTTGATAACGATTCGCATCAAAAAGGAAATAATAATTACAGTAAAAGGCATATTTACTCCCTACCATAGGTATAGATAAAGCATGAGTTGGTGTTTTTTGGAGCGGTAAGGGTTCAACGGATGAAAAGTTTTGAACAGAACTGAATGTTGTACCTATGTTGTTACCCATTAAATCAAAAACCCCTGAAAGCTTTGCTATCAGGGGTTTTATTTGTTTTGATTGTGGTACCTCCAGGAATCGAACCAGGGACACATAGATTTTCAGTCTATTGCTCTACCGACTGAGCTAAGGTACCAACTTAATTGGGGTGCAAATTTAAGAGAATTATTTATACTGCAAAAGAAATATTAAAAAATATTAAAATACATTGCTTGAAGCAAGATTTAACTTACTTTTAGCTCATTGAATTTAGTAATAGATATTGGTAATACACGCATAAAATCAGCACTATTTGTTGCTAGTAAGCTTCATGCATTCAAAATAGTTGATTCCTTAGAACAACTATTAGCCGATACCGAATTCATCAATAAGGCTAATTATGCTATTATCGGTTCCGTAATAGAAGGGTTAGATTCCTTTTATGAAAAACTGCAACAAAAAATGCCTATCATCATATTCACATCATCAACAAAAATCCCTGTTACTAATTTATACCAATCTGCTGCTACATTAGGTTCAGATAGGCTTTCAGCAGCTATAGCATCTTATTATATACATCCAAATTGCAATGTTTTAACTATTGATGCCGGTACTTGTATTAAATATAATTTCACAAATAACAAAAATGAATATTTAGGTGGAGCAATTTCTCCTGGTATTCGAATGCGTTTTAAAGCATTGCAACATTTTACCAGTAAATTACCATTCGTGGAGCCTGATTGGTCTTACTCCGATTTAATAGGTACAAACACTCAAAACTCTATATTATCAGGGGTTTTAAATGGCAGTGTTGCTGAGGTTGATGGCATCATCGAATACTATAAAAGTCAATATCCTGATATTTTAGTTCTTTTAACAGGTGGCGATTCGGAATTCTTGGCAAAACGGTTAAAAAATAGCATCTTTGCCCACCAAAATTTAGTTTTAAAAGGACTTAACGATATTTTAAATTATAATCTTGAACAAACGTAAACATATTTTCACTTTCAAAAAATGTATTTTAGTTATTGCTTTATTAAGTAATAATTTTTTTTCTGTTGCACAGATTCTTACTTCTAGCCCTTATTCGCGCTATGGTTTGGGCGAATTAAATCAACAAACATTTGCAGCTTCATCTGCTATGGGTGGTTCTTTTATCGCCTATCATCAAGATACCATTGCGCCGTTTTTCATTAATGTATCTAATCCTGCAGGTTTAGCAGGGCTTAAGCTTACGACATTAGAATTGGGTGGTCAAATGCAGTTTAGTAAAATATCCAGTTCTTCTTTATCAGCTAATAAAACAAATACAAACTTTTCATACGGATCTGTTGGTTTTCCTCTGCGTAAAATAGGCGGTGGCGGTGCTTTTGGCGTGATGCCCTATAGCACTGTAGGATATAAAATTAATTCTACAGAAGAGGTAGCTAGTGTTGGTACTATGAATTATATATTTGAAGGTGTTGGGGGTATTAATAAAGTTTTTGTTGGAGTGGGGTTAAAGCCATTCCGTAAGCAATTTTCAAAGTTTCAGCATTCAAGTAAATACGATACGATTGTTAAATATCAACAGTCAGCTAAATTAAAACGTAAAAAATTTAGTAAACAATTATTATCTGAGTTAGCAATTGGTGCTACTGGAAATTATTTATTTGGAACAGTAAACCAATCAACAGATGTTATTTATCCTAGTTCTTCAACCACCACAGGTATATATTACAATTATTTTAATAGTAAACGTCAACGCTCTATTCAAGTAAATGATTTTACATTTAACTTTGGTTTACAAACACATTTCACGATTGATTCGATCCGTTATCATGGAAAAGACACCTTGAAACAAGGTCATAGAAGGGCTTTTAAACAAAAAATAAAAATAGGTGCTGGGTTTTATATCCATTCGCCCACTAATATTGCTGCTAAACAAAGCACCATTATTTATAATTATAGTATAGATGATTTTGGTACTCAACGACCAAAAGATACAGTAGTGAATTCTCAGGATAATAAAGGAACTATAACATTGCCTTTAGAAATGGGTTTAGGACTTTCTGTAAAAAAAGGAGAAAAATTAACAATCTTAATAGATGGTGCTATAACAAATTGGAGTGGATTTAAATTGTTTAATGCTCCAAGTACTGATTTTAAAAATAGTATGCGTTTGTCAGCAGGTTTAAATTATGTTCCAAATAAAATAGCTTATGGGTCTTCTAATTACCTGAAACGTGTGCAGTACCGTATAGGTTTTACTTATAGCGATGGATATTTAGATTTAAAAAGTACTGGCATTACCAATTATGCAATTACGGCTGGTTTAGGATTGCCGGTTGGTATTGGACGTTTTGACGACATTGCTGTTATCAATATTTCTGCACAGTTTGGTCGCTTAGGTTCTGTCAATAATAATTTATTACAAGAAGATTATGCTCGAATTATTTTAGGCTTTACGTTTAATAAACGTTGGTTTATAAAATATAAATACGATTAATAATTTATCTATGTCAATTCTAAAAAACATACTGTGTTTGGTTGTAGTATTGATAGTTTCAATGTTGTTTTATTCTTGCGAAACTGATAGAAATGAAGTAATGGCTATTGGCAAAAAAGTTGTCATGCCGTCTCAAACAGGTAAAGACATTACGCTTTTGTATTCTGACTCTACCATTTTAAAAATTAAACTGCAAGCTCCTCAAATGCAGATGTATGATAAAAATGTGAAGCAACGTATCACGATTATGCCTAAAGGTTTATTCGTTATTTTTTACGATGACAAAGGCAAAGAATCAACTACATTAAAAGCCAATTATGGCGTGCGTTATGAAGATACGAAGCGAATGGAGGTAAAATACAATGTAGAAGTTGTGAATGCAAAGGGCGATAAATTAAATACAGAGCACTTAATTTGGGACGAACAAAAAAAAAAAATTACCTCCGATGCTTTTGTGAAAATTACTACAGCCAAGGAAATCATTATGGGTAAAGGCTTAGAAGCCAACCAAGATTTTACTCAATATGAAATTAAAGAGATTACAGGTTCCATAAATATTGGAGACGAAAATTTATAAACGATACGATACTTTTTTATGAATAAATTATTTAGAGCACTCGAAATTTTTTGGTTAGTTGCAGCCCTTGTTAGTGCTGGTATTGCCGTTTATTTTTTAATTATGGGTAACAGGCAAGATGCCTTGTATTTTTCGTTTGTATTTTTAATTGGCTCTATTATGTATTTATTAAGAAAATATCAGCGGAAAAATCAAGATAAAGTACGTCAATTAAATCAAAAGCCTCTTAAAAAATAAATGAGTAAAACCATTGCTATTATAGGTGGAGGCTTAAGCGGTGCGTTAGTTGTTTTAAATATTCTAAAACAAAGTAATCGTGCAACCCAGATTCTATGGTTTGATGCTAAAAATGCGTTTTGTAAAGGCTTGGCTTATTCTACAAATGAAGAGGTGCATTTATTAAATGTAAGAGCGTCTAATATGTCTGTATTTGCTGATCAACCTATGCATTTTGCCAATTGGTTAACTCAACAAAAACTACCGTTTTCTTCACAGGATTTTGTTCCTCGAACTGTTTATGGGCAATACGTGTCAAGTACGTTTAATGAGTTAAAAGAATCTAACACACTTGTTAAAATTATTTGTTTAGCAGAGGAGGTAACTGCCATAAACAAAAAAGGTAACGATTATCGTGTATCTTCTAATGAGGATTATCAGGTTGAACAAGTGGTGCTGGCATTTGGAAATTATTTACCGGCTCATCCCCGCTCTATTCATTCTGATTTTCAACAATCGAATCGTTATTTTCAAAACGCGTTTTCCTCTCAATTACTAAAGCATGCAATAACTCAAGAGTCTATACTTATTATTGGTTCAGGACTAACAATGATTGATGTTGTGTTGAGTTTAAATAAACATCAATATAAAGGCAAAATAACAGCCATATCACCGCATGGCTATTTGCCAAATGCACATATTGAAAACTCATTGCCAGCAATATCATCTTATATTAATGAGCAACAAACTTATACCCTTTTGCAACTTTTTAGCCTAGTCAATCAACAGCTTAAATATGCCAGGGCTAATCAATATAGTATTCACAGTGTAATCGACACCCTTCGTCCGCACTTACAACGTTTATGGTTGGGTTTTTCTTTGGAGGATAAACAGCAATTTTTGAGACATTTACGCCATAAATGGGGCGTGGCTCGGCATAGAACAGCCAGCCAAAGCATGCAAGTAATTAATGAGTTATTAAACGCTAAACAGTTGGAGCTTATAAGAGGCCGGGTATATGATATTAAATCAAGTGTAACTGGTTTTGAAGTTCAGTATTCTGCCAAAGGGCAGGATAATTATTTAAATGCAGCTATATTAATAAATTGTACGGGACCTGAATCGAATTTTGAAAAATTAGCTTTTCCTTTGATAAAACAATTGTTACGTGATAATATTATCCGTGCAGATGCTCTAAAGTATGGTATTTACGCCAGTGAGAATGGGCAAATAGATAAATATCTATATACAATTGGCCCGCCTCTTAAGGGAATTTTGTGGGAAACTATTGCTGTGCCCGAAATAAGGCTACAGGCTCAACAATTAGGATTAATGCTTGTTAGATAGTTAAATAAAGATGTTCAGGTTTTCTGACCTTAAAATTACCGGAAAACAAAGCCTGAAAAATAATTTCAATTAATTTTCCCTATTTCGGCAATAATTTTATCTTTGCATTCCTTAATTTAATAATAGTATATGAGCGTTTTAGAAAAAATCCGTAGCAAAACAGGTCTTTTGGTTGGAATCGTAGGTTTAGCCTTATTAATATTTGTATTAGAAAGTTTACTAGGTTCTGGAGGAGCTTTGTTTTCTAGTCAAGATAGATTAGTAGGCGTTATTGATGGTGATAAAATTGATGTAACTCTTTTTAAAACTAAAGTAGATGAGCAAGTAGCACAAATTCAAAAAGCTAATCCTCAAGCACAAATTGATGAAAAAACCAAAGAGCAAATTATTGATCAGGTTTGGAATCAGATGATAAATGATGAAGTTATCAAAAGACAATTCAAAAAAGTTGGAGTTGCCGTGTCAGATGATGAATTATATGATTTAATGCTAGTTCATCCACATCAATATGTTGTCCAACAATTAACGGATCAACAAACAGGTAAAGTGTATGAGCAATTTGCCCGTCCCGATGGGACGTTAGATCCAGCTAAATTAAATGGTTTTGTAAACCAAATGACTGCTGAACAAGAAACATTTTGGAAGCAATTAGAAAAATCGATTATAGAAGTTCGTACAGCTGAAAAATATAATAACTTACTTAAAAAAGGATTGTATGTAACAACTGCTGAAGCAAAAGACGCATTTGTAGCTCAATCGAAGCAAGTAAATACAAATTTCGTAATGAAACGTTACTCTTCTGTTTCTGATTCTACAGTTAAAGTAACGGATGATGATATTGCAGCTTATTACAACAAGCACCAAAACGAATATAAAGTTAAAGAAACAACTCGTAAGATTGAATACATCGCTTATGATGTAATGCCTTCTAAATTAGATTTTGAAGCTTTACAAAAAGATGCGATGCGTGTTGTGGAAGAATTTAAAACAAAAATAGCAAAAGAAGATTCAAGTTATATTGCTCAAGAAAGTGATGGAGAGCAAGTAGTTATTTCTAATTTCACTAAAAAGAATATGATTATTTCAGATTCTACAGTATTCGGCGCTCCTAAAGGAACTGTATATGGCCCTTATACTGAAGGTACTTTTGTAAAAATATACAAATTAGAAGATGTAAAATCAATAGCCGATTCAGCTAAAGTACGTCATATCTTAATTGGTTTACAAAGTCAAAGAGCTCAAAAACAACGCACGCCAGAGGCTGCAAAACGCATGGCAGATAGTTTATTAGTGTTATTAAAAGCTAAACAAGTGAGCTTCGATACGTTAGTAAAAACGGTATCTGACGATGGTGGCTCGCTTAACAATGGAGGTGATTATGGTTGGTTTGATGAAAATAAAGGTTTTGTTGATGCATTTAAAAGCGCCGGTTTAGAAGGTACTGTTGGAAACATTAGTGTTGTTCCAACTCAATTCGGTTTTCATATTATAGAAGTATTGGGTGTTTCTAAAACACGTCACAATTCATATAAAGTAGCTCAGATCTCTAAATTAATTGGGCCAAGCAGCGAAACTACTCAAGAGTATTTTAAACAAGCAAGTGATTTTGCCGGTCAAAACCAAACAGCTGATTTATTTAATAAAAGTATAGAAACTCAAAAATTAAATAAACGTATTGCCGATAATATTAAGGAAAACGATAAGACCATTGCTGGTTTAGAAAATCCAAAAGAATTAATTCGTTGGATATATAAATCTAAAAAAGGTGAAATTTCTCCTGTATTTGAATTCAAAGATCGTTTCATTGTAGCTAACTTAGTTTCTGTTAAAGAAAAAGGCGTTGCTCCTTTAGAAGAAGTAAAAGAAGAAGCAAAAGTAAAAGCGATTCGCGATAAAAAAGCAGAAGCTTTTATTACAGAATTTAATACAAAAGCAGGATCTGCGAAAACAGCTGAAGATATCGCTGCTAAAATGGGCTTAATGCCTGAAAAAGCAGATAACTTAACGTTTTCATCTTATAACGTTGCAGCTATTGGTCGCGAAGATGATTTAATAGGAACGGCTACCTCTATGAAAGCAAACACAACAAGTAAAGCTATTAAAGGTGATAATGGTGTATTTGTAGTTTGTGTAACTGGTGTAAACGAAATGCCATTACCAAAAGATTTTAAAGCGAAACAAAAAGAAGTGGAGCAAGCAAATGCAAGTCGCGTAGATTACGAATTGTATGAAGCTTTAAAAGATAAGGCAAATATTGAAGACCACCGAGGTAAATTTGATTTCTAAATAATAAATTAAAAAGCCCGTTTATATAGAACGGGCTTTTTTTATAATATCCTTCAACTACTATGATTTCGCTTTTCTCCATTTTATTTAAAAATATTATTTTATTAGTTCTCATTACGATTAGCTTAGTGTTTATTTTCACGAATAATATAGGCTTTAAAGAAGTTAGATATATTTTTTTAGGAGTAGGCGCTTTATATGTATTTGCCGCTTGTTTCGAAGCATTTAAAATATCGAGCATCAAAAAAGAAACAGTTAAATTCATTTATTTTACTGATGGTTTTTTTGCTAAACGTTTTATTAAAATTATAGCATTTGCATGTTGTGGCATTGTATTATATTATTCAGACAGTATTATTAAATACATGGCTTTTTTATGCTTTTTAATAGCTTTTACTGAGATTATTGTAACTGTATGGCGGTATGTTAAACATTTATGTTATGTAGCTTTAGAAGGAGATATGCTGATTATTTCTACCAATAAATTAAATACCATGCGTGCTTCAGAAATAACAAAGATTGAAGCTAGACATGGGTTAACTTATTTCGTGAATGATAAAAATGAAGCCATTACCATGAGAACTGATATGATGAAAGAAAAAGAGGCTTTCAAAATAGCTTTGGATGCTTGGATTTCCGCCAATTTAATAAAAGATAAAGTCATCGTAGAATAGTTCCAGTTGAAACTTTTCATAAAGCCCAGATATAAACAGTTGAGTTCCCTAAAAAGTCACAATAAGCTATAAACATTACATTTTTGAAAAACTATTGTTTCTCATCTGTTTTTTTATGTTATTTTTGAATGTTTAAATACAATTATGGAAGAACAATCGTCAGAAGACAATAGAAAAAAAGGAGGCTTATTATGGATAATAATAGGTTTATTAGTTGTGGCAAATACTGTTACTTTTTGGATGTATTGGCAAGAAAAAAATAAAGCCTCTTCTGAGATTGTGATAAAAGAGCAAGTAATTTTAGAACGTGACAATGTGAAAGAAGAACTTCTTCAATTGCAAAAAGATTACGGTAATTTACAAACCAGCGATAAAGCCTTACAAGCTGAAATTGAAGCTAAGAAAGCCGAAATTGCTCAGTTGCTGGAAGATGCAGAAAAGCACAAAGGCGATGCATATATCATTTCTAAATTAAAAAAAGAATCAGAAACATTGCGTCAAATCATGAGAGGTTATGTGAGAACGATTGATTCATTAGGCACACTTAATAAAACGCTTATCGTTGAAAAAAACAATGTCTTAAAAGAATTAGATACAGAAAAAGGTAAAATTACTGGTTTAAATAAGGATAAAGAAGATTTACAAGCAACTATTCAAAAAGGATCTATTTTAAGTTGTTTCAACGTAGTAGCAAAAGGTGTTAAATTTAAGAGTGGCGGTAAAAAAGAGAGCGAAACAACTAAGGCGTCTCGTACTCAAAAAATCAAAGTATCATTTTCCTTGGGTGAAAATAAAATTGCTAAGGCTGGTGAGAAAACAGTTTATGTGCGTATCGTAACACCTGATGGTAAAGAAATGGCTAAAAATTATGATGATAATTATAAATTTACGTTTAACAAGTCATCAGGTTATTTTGCAGGAAAAGAAACACTTAATTATTCAAATGCTGAAATAAGTGGCGTTACATATTGCGAAGGACAAGGTGAATTAGTTTCTGGTAATTATATCATTGAAATAAGTTGCGATGGTGTTATCATTGGTTCTTCTAATTTACGTTTAGATTAATTTACATCTTTAATAGGGGTATATAGATAATATTATTCTGTTTAGCCCTAAAAAACAACCCGCAGAATTACTTATTAGATATTTATCTAAAAAATGCAGTTAGTTCCATTTTTTCTTTTAGTTTAGTGCCCGATTTATAAAACACTAAACACTTATGAAAAAAGCAATACTCTTAATTATTACCTGTACTTTTTTGTTTAAACCTTTAGCTAAAGCTGATGAAGGTATGTGGTTGCCTATGTTATTGGGCGAACAAGTTTATGCCGATATGGTAAAGAAAGGTTTGAAAGTGAGCAAAGAACAGCTTTACAGCATGAATCAAGCGTGTATTAAAGATGCTATTATTATTTTTGGAGGAGGTTGTACAGGCGAGATAGTTAGTAAAGAAGGATTAATTTTTACAAACCATCACTGTGGCTATAGCGCTATTGCAGCAGCTAGCACGGTAGATCATAACTATTTAAAAGATGGTTTTTGGTCTAAATCAAAATCAGAAGAAATTTATGCGCCTGGTGTGCACGCTCAATTTTTAATGAAGATCGTTGATGTAACTGATAAAGTAAACGAAAAAATTAAAGACATTCCTGCACTAGAATTAACTCAAAAATTACCAGGTATTTTAGCTGAAATGGCTACGAAAGAAACGGAAGGTTCCGGCTACGAAGGTCGTATTTCTTCTATGTTCAAAGCTAATCAGTTTT
Organism: uncultured Bacteroidota bacterium; assembly: GCA_903834765.1. Classification (GTDB taxonomy): domain Bacteria; phylum Bacteroidota; class Bacteroidia; order B-17B0; family Aurantibacillaceae; genus UBA4416. The sequence continues at coordinate 26,753 of CAILKE010000014.1, read as the reverse complement.
TATTATTTGTTTATGAGCGTTACAAAGATGTACGTTTAGTTGGCACACCTCCTGAAAGCATTGGTAAATTTGGTGGTGACACTGATAACTGGGAATGGCCTCGCCATACAGGAGATTTTTCTATCTTTCGTGTATATACAAATAAAGAAGGTAAAGCAGCAGAATACGCAGCAGATAATGTTCCTTTAAAAGCAAAATACTCATTGCCTGTTTCTATTAAAGGTGTTAAAGATGGCGATTATACTATGATTTGGGGCTATCCTGGCGGAACTAATCGCTATGAAACATCTTATGGTGTTAAATTAAAAACAGATATCGAAAATCCATCTTTAGTGGATTTGCGTGATGCGCGTTTGAAATTTATGTTAGAAGAAATGAAAAAAGATCCTGCTGTTAAAATCCAATTAGCTGGATATTATGCAGGTGTAGCAAACTACTGGAAGTTTTTTGATGGCGAATCAAAACAATTATTAAAGTTTAAAACTTACGACGAAAAACAAGCAAACGAAGCAGCATTTTTATCATGGGCAAAAGGTAAATCGGAATACGAAAATATATTTAACGACTATCAAAAAATGTACGATGCTTGGCGTCCATATGCTAAACAACGTGTATATATGACTGAAGGTATTTTCGGTTCTCCATTAATTAAGTTTGCTTCTTCTTTACAAAAATTAGATGCGACTTTAAGTAAAAAAGATGCTACGAAAGAAGAAATTGCAAAAGTAATTGCTGCCGCTAAGGCAGATCGTGTAAACTTCATTAAAGATGAAAATGTAGTTTCTGATAAAAATATTTTAGCATTTGTTACTCAAGCTTTTTATAATGACATCGATGTAGCTCAACATCCTGTTGGGTTTTACGCAATGGTTACTAATAAGTATGGAGATATAAAAACGAAAGCTACTTACGAAGCTTTTGCAAATGATGTATTTAAAAACACAACATTTTTAGATAATGCTAAATGGGATGCAATGATGGCCAACCCTGACACAGCCTCATTACACAAAGATCCCGCATTTATAATTGCCAATGCATTTAATACTAACTTTAATACTAAATACGCTAAATTATTTTCTGATTTTGGAGCACAAAATTTTGTGTTAGGAAAATTATATTTAAAAGGAATTTTAGAAATGAATAAGGGTAAAAAAATGTATCCTGATGCAAACTTTACCATGCGTGTAAGTTATGGTAACGTAAAATCGTATTCTCCAAGAGATGCTGTGAAATATAGCCATATTTGTACATTAACAGGCATCTTAGAAAAATACAAGCCAGGAGATTACGAATTTGATGCTCCTGTAAAATTAATTGAGTTAGCTAAAAATAAAGATTTTGGGCAATATATTGATGCGTCAGCAAAAGACATTGTAGTATCATTTATTAGTTCTAATGATATTACAGGTGGTAACTCTGGTTCACCTGTGATCAATGCTAATGGTGAGTTAATTGGTTTAGCATTTGATGGTAATTACGAAGCCTTAAGTCATAAAATTAAATTTGATAAGGATTTAAATCGTACCATTAATTTAGATGTACGTTATTTATTATGGGTTGTAGAAAAATTAGGTGGAGCAACTAATATTATTGCAGAGTTAGATTTACGCAAATAGTGTCAGCAAGAATATTCAATTTCATCGTTATGCTCACCTTAAAAATGGTCATTTGCGGAAAGCAAACTCCCATTATTTAAGCCTTCGCAAGCCTCGAACTTGAATTTTCTTATTAGACACTTCATTTGCTTAGTTGCATTAAAAAATAAAAGAGATTTCAAAATTTTAAAAACCGTAGTCGAAAGGCTACGGTTTTTTTATGGAATTTATTTTATCGAGATGCAGATTTAATTAATTTCATATAGCTTTCATCATCACCTGCACGAAGTTTTATCCAGATATTGGTGAGCTTATGAACTTTACATTCCATTGCGCAGAAAAATGGCAAGTCTTTTATAAAGCTGGAAGCAATCGATTTTGGTAATACTTGCAAAGTAGCGTGATTAGACATTATCGCGTTGTTTATATTGTCAGGCAAATTAATTCCTTTGAAATTAAATGAAAATGCATGATGGGTTTGAAAGATATTAGATTGTTCATATAATAAATGATTCCTTAACTGAGCTTTTCCTAAAAAGCTACAACCGAAAAATAATAGTATATATGAAAATTGTTTTTTGATAATATAGGTAAGTAATAATGAATGTTTAAGTTCAATAATTCTAATCAATCGCGTCTTGCAATTTGTCCATTTTGTCTTCTGAATATTTACCAGAAACCACTTCTACTATTTTACCGTTAAGGTCTAATACAAAAAAATAAGGTTGGTTGTCGTCGCTCGGTTTTAGCTGTTCTTTAAGCAATTTAATATCGGTGTCGCAATCAATTACATTTTTCCATAATTCTTTTTGCGTGCTAGCTTTAAAATCGTTTGCCGCTTTTTTAAACCCACTAATCAATGGAATAAAAAAATAATTCACATCATAATAATTAGCTACATCAAAGTAATCTGTTCCGTTTGCCTTGGCTACAAAGGTTTCGTACATAGGAGTAATCCATGTTTTTAAATTTTCTTCGGCAGTGCGCTTAAAGCAAATGCCAATGATAGAAAATTTCTTTGCTGGTTGTTCAGGTAAGCTAATAGCTGTTCCTTCCAATGTATGTCCTGCAAGGGTAGGGAAGGTTGGTTTTGTTTGAGCAGATGCATTAAAGTAAATGCAGATGCTTAGTATGGACAGGATATTTTTCATGGTTGTTTTATTTTATTTACAGTTTGAGTTTTAACACGGAGATTAGAAGCTCATAGAGTTCACGGAGTTTTCTATTTCACGAAATCAATAATAATAATTTCTGCGGACTCTTTTTTTCTCTTTACCTCTGTGTTGAAAAAGTATATATTATATGGTTGTGTAACATATAATTCAGAATTCTTTATTAGTTACAATCCGCCAAGCATACAAATTCTATCGAATTCTTCAGGCTTTACCATTCCTACTGATAAGCGTTGTAGTTTTATCAATTGCATATCTTTTAAGTATTCGTCGGCTTTTATTTGCGCTAAGGTTACTGGTGTTTTTAAAGCTTTAAAAGGCGCTACATCTACACTTACCCAGGCGTCTTCACTTGTAGTTGGATCCTGGTAATATTCTTTTACCAATTTTGCTATACCTACTATACACATGCCTTCGTTGCTATGATAAAACAAGAGTAAATCGCCTTTTTTCATGGCTTTTAAATTGTTACGTGCTTGGTAATTTCGCACGCCATCCCAGCATGTTTTTTTATCTTTTTTAAATTGATCCCAGCTATATTTAAAGGGCTCCGATTTGATTAACCAATAGTTCATAATGCAATTGTGAATGTTTAATAAACGATATTTAATTGAATTTAATCTGAAAATTACTTAATAAAACAGAAAATCACAACAGAAAATTGATAACAAATCACAACATAAAATTTATATAAAAAGACGTGTTATGTGATAGTATTTGTTAGATTTGCTAAGCATTTTAAAACAGAATTATGGCACATTTATCAGATAGAATCAATCTTATTTCCGAATCGCAAACTATTGCGATGGCGCGTAAAAGTCGTGAATTAAAGGCACAAGGTATTGATATTATAAGTTTAAGTTTGGGGGAACCAGATTTTGCAACTCCCGAAGTAGTAAAACAAGCAGCTATAAAGGCTATTAACGATAACTTTAGTTATTATACACACGTGAGCGGTTATTTAGAATTACGTCAAGCCATTGCTCATAAATTTAAACGCGACAACGGGTTGGATTATGAAGCTGATGACATTGTTGTTTCTACAGGTGCTAAACAAAGTATTGCTAATGCGGTATTATGCCTCATCAATCCTGGTGATGAGGTATTAATTCCTGCGCCATTTTGGGTTAGTTATTTGGAAATTTTAAAATTAGCTGGAGGCGTTCCTGTAATCATTGATACTGAAATAGATAATGACTTTAAAGTAACGGCTGAACAATTAAAAAAACACATCACGCCCAAAACACGGATGATGATGTTTAGCACACCATGTAATCCAACTGGTTCTGTATATACCAAACAAGAGTTAAGAGAAATTGCTGACGTGGTAAAACAGCATGATGAACTTTATATCATGAGTGATGAAATATATGAACACATTAATTTTGTAGGTGGACATGAAAGTATGGCCCAGTTTCCTGATATTAAAGATAGAGTAATTACCATCAATGGTGTATCAAAAGGTTTTGCAATGACAGGCTGGAGAGGCGGAATAATGGCTGCTCCGAGATGGATTGCGCAAGCCTGTGATAAAATGCAAGGACAATTTACTTCAGCTACTTGTAGTATTACACAAAAGGCAATGGAAGCAGCAATGCTTTTGCCTGCTGAATCTACGCACTACATGCGTGATGCTTTTTTGAATCGTCGTAATTTAGTATTGGAATTAATAAAAGACATTAAAGGATTTAAAACCAATGTCCCTCAAGGTGCATTTTACGTATATCCTGAAGTTTCAGCCTTGTTCGGAAAAAAATATGAAACGTATACTATTAATAACGCAACTGATTTATCGATGTTCTTATTAGATGTCGCTCACGTGGCATTAGTTCCTGGCGCAGCTTTTGGTGACGATAAATATATTCGCTTTTCGTATGCAACTTCAGAAGATAAATTGATAGAAGCATTGAAGAGAATGAAAGAAGCGATTGATAAATTAAAATAAATAGACGGGAAAATAGAATAAAGAATACATGAAAAAATTATCTGTAAAGAAAGAACACATCCGCGAAATCTTTAGATCGTTTAGTAATTTAAACGTATTGATTATTGGTGATGTGATGATTGATAGTTATTTGTGGGGAAAAGTAAATCGTATTTCTCCTGAAGCTCCAGTGCCTATTGTTGCAGTTCAAAAAAAGGAAAAACGTTTGGGTGGCGCTGCTAACGTAGCTCTTAACATACAAGCGATGGGAGCCAATCCTATTTTATGTTCGGTTATAGGCATTGATTTTGAAGGACAAAATTTTTTGGATTTATTGAAAACTCAAAAATTAAGTCAGAAAGGAATTTTAAAATCGCGTACACGAATTACTACAGAAAAAACACGTGTTATTGGTAATAATCATCAATTAATGCGTATCGACGAAGAGATAGATGAGGATATTGCGCCAGCAGAAACACAGCAATTAATCACATTGATTTCATACATCATTCAACATGATAAGATAGATGTTATTTTATTTGAAGATTATAATAAGGGATTGATTACTCCTAAGTTAATATCTAAAGTAGTAGAATTGGCTAAAAGTAAAGGTATTCCAACTTGCGTTGATCCTAAGAAGAAAAACTTTAATGCGTATAAAGGAGTAACCTTATTTAAACCAAATTTAAAAGAGTTACGAGAAGGTTTAAAATTGGATATTAGTTCAGATAATATTAATGAATTGCAACGTGCTATTAGTAGTTTCAGAGTAAAGCAAAAATTTGAAACGGCTTTGGTGACATTAGCTGAAAAAGGTGTATTAATTAATTCTCGATCTATTAAAGAACACACGCCTGCACATATTCGTAGTATTGCTGACGTGAGTGGAGCGGGGGATACAGTAATTAGTGTGGCAGCCTTATTAATGGCACTTCATGTTAATCCAGTTGTTATGGCTGCTATTTCGAATTTAGCAGGTGGCTTAGTTTGCGAACAAATTGGCGTGGTACCTGTTAGTAAGGAACAGTTATTAGAAGAAGCATTGAAGTTGGATTTTGTGAAGTAGTTTTTTTTCAACACAGAGTTTCTGAGTTGAAGATGAAATTATAGTAGAATTAAAATCTATAGAAACAATCTTACCAGTGCATGAGGCACAATTGGTGTCTTATCTTAAACTATCAAATAAAAAGCTTGGGTTATTAATCAATTTTAACGTTCCATTATTAACCCAAGGAATTAAAAGAAAAATTAACGGAAATTTAAAAAGTTTCTAAATTTCACATTATAACAATAAAAATAAACTCAGCGAACTCCTTTTTCTCCTAAACTCTGTGTTAAAAAATTGAAAAATAAAATGGAAACAGTAACCCCCTATAATAACAACGACTCCAAGAAAGATCAAGTAGCGCAAATGTTTAATAACATTGCCTATCGCTATGATTTTTTAAACTCTTTATTGTCCCTTGGTATTCACAAAGGTTGGAGACGAAAATGTGTGCAATTGATCTCTGAAAAAAATCCAAAAAATTTATTGGATGTTGCTACCGGCACTGCTGATTTTGCTATAGAATGCATGAAATTAAATCCGACCTCTGTTATTGGAATTGATATCAGCGAGGGGATGATGAAATTTGGGAGAGAAAAAATTGAAAAATTAAATCTTCATCATAAAATTTCATTACAATATGGTGATGCTGAAACTTGTGATTTGCCAAGTAATTCCATCGATGCTATTACAGTAGGATTTGGGGTTCGTAATTTTCAAAATTTGGAAAAGGGATTACAGAATATGAATCGGATATTGAAACCAGGTGGACAAATTTGTATTTTAGAATTTTCTACACCTCGCAAATTTCCGATGAAACAGTTTTATAAATTTCATTTTAAATACATCACACCAACGTTAGGCAAATTATTTTCTAAAGATTCGAGTGCGTATACCTATTTGCCAGAATCTATTAAAGTGTTTCCTGATAATGAGCGATTCATTGAAATACTTGAAAAAACAGGCTATTGTAAAGCAACGTTTCAGTCGGTTAGTTTTGGTTTAGCTGCTATTTATTTAGCTGAGAAAAAGTAAATAAATAATTTTTTATTTTAATTAAATCTCAATTCCATTCACATCGGTTGTTAACACTTCACTCATGTAATCAAAGAATGGACGCATGTTTTTAAAGGTTTGATTAGCTTCTTTTAAAAAGGTATCACTCAACACTTCTTTATCTGTAAATTTTCTAATCACTAAAAACTGCTTGTAGCGCAGTAAATCAATGGCTTCGCTTTCAGCGTCAAATCCCTTAGGTGTTGTTTTTAATTGCTCGCCTTGTAAAGTTCCAAAAGTAGAAACAAAGGATTTGCTTTTTAAAATTTTTCGTAATGGTTTTGAATCATAAGCAAAATCATCACGAATGCGTTTTAAATCCTCTGGATTTGGCGACCAAAACCCTCCTGCTATAAAACTGTTACCAGCCTCGATGTGAAAATAGTAGCCACCACGACGTTGTTTGGTAGCTCGTCTAAAACTCCCGCTCCAGTTAGATTTATAAGGAGTTTTGTTGTTTGAAAATCGTGTGTCCCTATAAATGCGATGCAAACTTTTTTTGCCAGAAGGAGTCTCAATTACATCATGCGTGTTAAGCTCCGCTAATAAGGCATCTGCAAATGTTTCAATATAACTTTGCTCTATTATGAATTCATCTTTATGTTTAGCAAACCAATCTCTGTCATTATTCTTTTTTAATAATTTCAGAAATGCCACGCTAGATGCGGGAATAATAGGGACTTGTTGTTTAATATGTTTTGCCATATCCTATTCGTATTTACATAGAAGCATCATAATTTACTTGATGAATTAGTGTTTTATTTGCTATGCTCTTCCCAAATGCTTGCTAAATGGACAATAGTTTGAGTCGCTAATTGCATATCTTGTACACTCACCCATTCTTGTTTGCTATGAAACGCGTGTTCACCTGCATAAATATTAGGACAAGGCAATCCCATAAATGATAAACGAGAGCCATCCGTTCCGCCACGAATACTTGATAATACTGGAGTTACACCTGTGCGTTTAATTGCTTCTAATGCGTAATCAACAACATGATAGCATGTATCTAACATGTCTTTCATGTTTCTATATTGCTCTGTTACTTTAAATTCGTAACTCGATTTTTTATAATTTGTTAAAACAGATTTGGTGATCTCTTCTAATTCTGTCTCTAGCATTTTTAATGTTGGTGTATCAAAAGCACGAATGATAAATTTGATTTCAACTTTTTCTAATCCACCATTAATAGCAACCGGATGCATGAAAGGCTCTTTCTTTTCAGTAGTTTCAGGAGTTTTATTTTTCGGAATACGATTTACAATTTCAGCAGCTATTTTAATAGCATGTTCCATTTTATTTTTTGCAAAACCAGGGTGTGTTGGTAGGCCGTGGATTGTAATAGTAACGCCGTCAGCACTAAAAGTTTCATTTTCTAAATGTCCACGAGATTCGCCATCCATCGTGTAACCATATTGTGCGCCTAATTTTTTAATATTGACTTTATCAGCACCTCTGCCTATTTCTTCATCAGGTGTAAATAAAATACGAATAGCGCCGTGTTTTACTTCTGGGTGGCTCATTAAATAATGTGTGGCATCCATAATTTCAGCGATTCCAGCTTTGTTATCCGCTCCCAATAATGTTGTTCCATCTGTTGTAATAATATCATTACCTAATTGTCCTGCTAAATCAGGATGTTCAGCAAACTTAATAATTTGTGTTTTATCATTTGGCAATACAATATCATTGCCATTATAATTAGCGTGTATGATAGGGTTTACATTTTCGCCACTACAATCTGGTGATGTGTCCATATGAGAGCAAAAACAAATAACAGGCACTTGCTTTGTAGTGTTACTTGGAACTGTTGCATATATATAGCCATGCTCGTCCATTTCAGCATCTTTAATTCCCATAGCTAATAATTCTTCTACTAATAATTTGCCTAAGTTTTTTTGTTTCATCGTACTTGGGCAAGTTTCCGAATTAGGATCTGATTGTGTATCAATTTTTGCGTAACGAATAAATCGTTCTGTAACTGTATGATTGTATTTTGTAAAGTCCATTTCTTTTTTATTTATTTAAACACAGAGTTTCAGAGGTTTTGAGAACACTGAGATTCTGTATTTAAGTTATTTTTATTTAATTTTTAAAACTCTGCGATTCTCTATTTACTCTTCTTTCTCTGTGTTGAAAAATTATAAATTATCAATAAAGTAATTCGTAATTTTTTCCATTAAGTGTGCTCTGTCTTTTCCTAACACATTATGTTCGTGCCCAGGATATAAATAGAAATCGAGTTGAATGCCTTTATCCACAGCTTTTTTCTGATATAAAATACTATGTTGTAACACAACTACAGGATCTTGTGCGCCATGTATCATCAATAATTTTCCTTTTAATTTATCTACGTAATTAAGTAAGTTGTTTTTTTCGTAACCTTCTTTGTTATCTTGTGGAGAATCCATATACCGCTCTGTGTACATGATTTCATAGTACGTCCAATCGATTACAGGACCACCGGCAGCTGCTACTTTAAATACTCCTGGGTTGCGAGTCATTAAGGAGGTCGTCATAAAGCCACCAAAGCTCCACCCATGAACCCCTAATCTATTTGCATCTACATAAGGTAATGATTTTAAATAGGCAACACCAGATAGTTGATCTTCCATTTCTTTAGTTCCCAATTGACGATGCGTCGCTTGAGAAAATGTTCTGCCTCGGTAATCTGTTCCTCTGCCATCTACTGTAAATATAATAAAGCCTTTTTCTGCCATGTATTGATACCAAAGCTCACCGCCTGCCATCCAAGTATTAGTTACCATTTGCGAGTGAGGGCCATTATATAAATACACTAATACAGGATATTTTTTAGTTGAATCAAAATCAACGGGTTTAAATAAGCGACAATATAAATCAGTGCCTTCGTTATTTTTTATGGTAAATAAACTCCAATTTCCTAATTTGTAATCTTTAATAGGATTTTCTGCTTTGAATATTGAGATTGATTTTTTGGTGTTTGTATTAATGACGGCATATTCTCTTGGTGTATAAGTGCTGCTAAAATTATCTATCACATAATTTCCTTTAGCATCTATGGAACAAGTATGTACTCCATTTCCAGATGTTAATTTTTTCACTTCTGCTGATTTTAGATTTACGCTATAAAAATCTTGATTAACAGGGCTTTCCGCATTGGCATGAAAAAATAAACGTTCTCCTTTTTCATCAAATCCATTTTCAGTTTTCACTTCCCAATTTCCTTTAGTTAATTGTTTAATCAACGTGCAATTAATATGATATAAGTAAAAATGATTAAAGCCATCTCTTCTGCTTTGCCAAATAAACTGATTAGGATTGTTTTTTACAAATAGCATAGCATGAAGAGGCTCTGTGTATTTGTCATCGTGTTCTTCAAATAAGGTTCGAGTATAATTTCCTGTTAATGCATCGTATTCATTCAATTTCATGTCATTTTGTGTACGACTTAAGATGGCAATGTAAATATGTTTTTCGTCAGGACTCCATGCAATATTTGTTAAGTATTGTTCTTTGTCGCCTTCGGTTTTTACATACCAGGTTTTATTATTTTTTAAATCATAAATCCCTAAAGTAACCCAGTGGCTTTGATTTCCAGCCATTGGATATTTAATGTTTTTATTTACTGCTGGGTGAGTAGTCCAATCAATGATTGGATAATTAGTCACATTCGATTGATCCATTCTGTAAAACGCAAGGTAGTTACCGTTAGTACTCCAAAATGTACCGCCGTTAATTCCAAATTCGTTTTGATGCACATTTTTTCCAGTATAAACAATGTCGCTTGAGCCATCAGTTGTTACTTGTGTTTCTTTTCCGTCTTTGGAAACGAATAAGTTGTAATTTTTGCAATATGTGGTAGCGCCTGTTTCAGGCTCTTTTTCAAACGATTCTAATGTGGCATCTTCTGTTTTTTTATCCGTTTCTGAAATTGTTTTTTTATCTAACGAATAAATGAGTTCTCCCTTTTTGTTAGAAAAATAAAATTGATTAGCGTTTTTCCAAGTTATTGTAGTCAATGCAGCCAGTGTATCTTTAGAGGTAGATTTTAATACTGTGTTTAACTCTTTTAAGGATAATGCATCTGTTGTTTTACCATTCGCATTATCACCAATCTTAATGACATTGTTGTCTATATAAGAGAATTTATCTACTCCAGCAATAAACGTTAATCCTTGTAATTTTTTAGGAGCAAGAGTTGTGCGCCCCTTTAATACAGCATCTTGTATGGTTAATAGTTTGTTTTGTGCGAGTGTAGTGCTGATGATAAAAGCAATTGAAATTACAAATAGAGTTTTCATATTATGATGTTTATTTTTTGAGTTACGTCATGCTGAACTTGTTTCAGCATCCCACAAATTAGTTTTTAATTAATTCCAATCAGCTGCTAAATCCGTCATTAAAGGATTTAATTCTTTTATTAAATTTATTTTCCATTCTCTATGCCAATTCTTAAGTTGTTTTTCTCGACTGATAGCTGTTTTGATGTCGCTTATTGTTTCGTAATATAATAAATGGGTTAGCTTATATTTGGATGTGAATTCTGAACCATTTCCTTCTTTATGTTCTTTTACTCTTCGCTCTAAATCATTTGTTACACCTATATAAAATGTCGTTACATTTTTATTTGACATAATGTAAACAAACGCATTAGTAAGTTTCATGTTTATATGTGAGATGCTGAAACAAGTTCAGCATGACGTTCAAAGTTTATTTCTTAATTGAATTATATATATCTAAAATTTGTTTTTTAGTATCTGATGCTGTTTTTAGTTCGTTTGTTAAAGTTGATGTATCAGCATTTGTCGCTTTTGATTTTTCTATAGCCGAATTTAATTTATCTTCTTTCTCTTGCCATGTTTTTAATACATTATCCTTCAATACTTTTAATGCAGTATATTTTACATATTTATTATCGGTGTTAGCAATAGATGCAAAATCATTTGCTCCGTCAATAGCCGTTTGAGGCTTCGTACAGTGCTTCAAAAATTTACCATACATATTGGAATATCCCATCAAGGCAAATCCTGTAAATTGACTTTTTGATTTTCTAAAATAAGTGGCATTATCATCGTTACCTGAAGTCGCATATAAATCTGCAACAGCATACATAATTTTAGCAGATGTTTCACCTTCAAGAGCTTTAGCTTTTTGTAAAGCTAACTCAGGATTACTTTTAGAAATGCCAGCCAAACCTTCAGCAACTATAGCGTATGACTGTTCATTTAAGGCGCTTTCATATAAGGGGTTCAACTCGTTACCGCTAAAGCTTTTTGTTAATGCATTTAATGCGTTTGCTCTTACTGTTGTAACTAAATCATTTTTATAAATAGATGTAAATAATGGTTTTAATTCAGCTTCATTATCTTTGGTTTTATCCGCTAACATAGCTATTGCATCTTTTCTGAATTCTTTCCAAGAATCTTTTTCAGCAATCGTTTTTACTAATTCATATATTGTTTTATCATCTAAATGTTTTTCAAAATAATTTAATGCTTCTTCTCTATCGCCCCATAGTGGCGCGTTTTTGTATTGAAACACATATTCTTCTTTTGTTTTTTCATAAGTTAGTTTTGCTAATAATTGTCTTTCCGCATCTATGTTGACAAGACTTGGATTAGAGCTTACATCAAACGTGAATGTATTTTTTACATCATCTATCCAAATTCGTTTACGTTCTTTTTTTCCATCCCAATAGATGTCTATATCTATTGGTAATTTGTATAATGGCGATATTTTAAAGTCTTGCTGTTGCGTAATAGTTAAGGTTAATTTTTTTGTAATTGCATCGTATGATTTTTTTATATCTAATTCCGGATGTCCTTTTGCAAAATACCATTCGTTAAAAAACCAATTCAAATCTTCACCCGTTACTTCTTCAAATGCTAAGCGAAGATCGTGAGCTTCAGCAGTTTTAAATTTGTTTTTTTCGAGGTATAATTTTAATGATGTGAAAAAGGCATCATCACCAACATATTTACGTAACATATGTAAAATTTGTCCGCCTTTGTTGTAGCTAATACCGTCAAACATATCTTCTCTATCTTCATAATCAAAGCGAACTAAGTCAACCTGTTTTCTTTCTGATGTTGCCCAATATCCTTTTCTCGAATCAGCATGATGATCATCTGCCGCATCTCTTCCATGTTCAAATTCTTCCCATAGATATTCGCCATAAGTTGCAAATGATTCGTTAAGGGTTAAATTACTCCAGCTTTCACAGCTTGCCAAATCTCCAAACCATTGGTGAAATAATTCGTGTGCTATAGTAGATTCACCTTTAGCTTCATCAATCATTTCTCGTTTTGTTTGGTAGCACACAAAATCGCCATGTAAGGTTGCGGATGTATTTTCCATTGCACCACTTACATAATCACGAACAACTATTTGCGCATATTTAGGCCAAGCGTAAGGAACTCCAAGCTTAGTTGAATAAAACTCAATCATTTTTTTTGTTTTACCAAAAATGGCTTTCGCATGCGGCTCATATTCTTTTTCTACATAATAAGAAATTTCTTTCCCGTTCCATGGCTCATCAATTACTTTTTTAAATTCACCAACAGCCATCATCACTAGGTAGGGAGCATGCGGTAAATCCATTTTCCAATGATCTGTTCGTGTACCATCAGCATTTTTTTTAGAGTCAGTTAATAAACCGTTAGATAGTGTCATATATTTATCCTCTACTGTCATGTAAATTTCATCGGTCATTTTTTCAGTTGGATTATCTATAGTAGGAAACCACGCTGAGTTCGATTGAGTTTCGCCTTGAGTCCATATCTGAGGCATTTTAGTTGGATCGCTGCCAGTAGGGTTAATGAAATATAATCCTTTATCATCACTGATCGCATTGCTACCGCCTTTTTTTAATTCGTTAGGTTTAGAAACATATTCTATTGTAACATAATACGTTTCTTTGGAAGAATATTCCCTACCTAAATTTATTTTTAATGAATCGTTTTCATATTTGTAAGTATTTGGTTTTTCGGTTAGATCACTCTTTTGTTCATATTCCTTGGCCTTTAAAGAAGTCTTAGCGCCAACGGATGATTTTTCAAATAATTGAACTGATTTGATATCCATACCTCTAGCATTTAAGTAGAGCATACTTGTAGCATAAAAATAGGGTTTCACTTCAATTTCCGCCTTTCCATTTAGTTGTGATTTTTGCCAATCAAAACTTACCCATAGTTTAGTGTGGATGATATCATTTAGCTTTGTATTTGTGGCTTGATATATTTTCTTTTTAGGGGGCTCTTCTGCAGACACTTTAATGGTATCTAAAGTGATAGAAGGTTCTTCAACAGCAATAGTGTTAGTTGATTGTGTTTTTTTAGAAGTAGAACAGGCAACAGTAAATCCTATAATTGATGAAGTAAGTAAGATGTGTTTAAAATTCATGAGTTGTAGTTTAGCATTTTTTATTATGCGGTTGTTATGAATTATAAAAATGCAATTTAATTAGTTATAATCAAAACAAAAAATCCTCACATTTGTGAGGATTTTAATAATTTAAAAGAAGTACAATTTTATCTTTTGTAAACCATGACATTAAACACAAATGGCTGAATGCGTTTCACTTGTTCGCTACGTTTTAAACCGCGTAAGCTTGATTTTTTAGTATCTAAAGTCAATTCTTTTTTCAACGAATCATTTTCTAATGAATTGATAGTTTGTTGTATCAAATCAGATTTAATAGCATAACCAGTTCCTTCTGCTGAAGTTAATTTACCTCTAATCACACCTATAATAGTACCTTGTTCATCCATTAATGGGCCACCACTATTACCTGGATTAACTGGAATTGAAATTTGATACATAGTTGTGTCATTATTAAATCCAGTCATTGAACTTAAAGCACCTTCACCATATACCGCATCTCTGCGAGGATATCCAAGGGTAAATATTTTATCGCCAATTTCGGAAGTGTTTGTTTTAAATGAAAATGGAAAAATTATATTTTTTAAGGCATCGCAATTTTCTATTTTATAAATAGCAATATCTAATTGTGGATTACTCGTAATTAATTTAGCAGATGCTCTGTCTAATGAGCCATTGGTAACAAATACAGAATCAGCATTTTTTACCATGTGCCAACTTGTAATAAAATACCCTTTATTGTTTAATGCAAAGCCAGTCCCCTCAATATTTGCAGGCGCATATTTTTTTATACGATTTTTAGAAGCATCTGTAATCCCCTCTATTATTGCATCTTGAGAGTATTTTAGTTCAGTTACATCTCTCTTTAAATCAGTGATGTCGTTACTTTGTTTTTTTAATAAATAACCGCCAGTACTTAATAATGTAACAGTTCCTAAAACAGCAACTATAGCCACAGAAGCAGCTACAGCAAATGTTTTACCGTGTTTTTCAATAAATGTTTCCTTTTTAATCGATATGATTTTAGCGTCTTTTCCGTATTCTTGATTATGAATAGTAGAAAGTATTTGTTTTAAATGCGTACGCTGCTCTTGTTGATTAATGCTTTCGATTAATGTTTTATGTTTGTCAAACGCTAGGGCAAATTCAGCGTCCGATTGTAAACGTGCTTCAAATGCTTGTTTATCAGAAGCTGAAATGTTTCCAAATAAGTAATTATCAAATAATTCTGCCGTTCTCATGTCTCTCTAGTTATAAGCTTTTAAGGGCTTTTTATATTATTTATCTTCAAAAAAATATCGTTTTAAGCGTTGTAAACATTTATACTTTTGCGTTTTAGCATTATCAGAATTTGTATAACCGAATTTTTCAGAAATCTCATCCATGCTTAGCTTATACACATAAAAGTCCTTTAAAATAGTTTTGCAGGGTTCGCCTAAATTGTCCATACAGGTATTCATTTTCAAAATGTCTGATTCCTTTTTAAGGTGGTCAGTTATTTCATCAGATACATCAACTACATCATCTTCTTCGCCTTCGTTAAAGCGAGCTAAATGACCATTTCCACGAAGTTGCTTCAGCCATAAGCGTTTAGCAATAGAAAAAATAAAGGTTTGTAATTGGCAATTAAGCTCAAACGTTGGTTTTTGAACATTTTCATATAATACAATCAACGTTTCTTGATAGATATCGGCTGCGGCTTCACTGCTACCACTATTGTTTACAACATATTTAAGAACGAGGTTATAATACTTTTTGTATAAAGCCCTTAACACCGCATCGTTATTATGCTTGAGCCCTTCTATAAAATCAAGGTCGGTGTACGATACTTTCGACATAAAGTCTTTTGTTTAGATTAATACCAATTAATTAAAAAGGTAACCTCAGTTTTTTGATATTAATTACTTACCCATTAAAGCCTCAATTTCTTCAGCTTCTAAAGGAATATTTTTCATAAGATCATCATTTCCATTAGAAGTAATGATGATGTTGTTTTCTAATCGAATTCCTAAATTTTCTTCTGGAATATAAATACCAGGCTCAACTGTAAAAGCATTGCCAATTTGCATCGGTTCTGCAAAAAAGCCAACATCATGCACGTCTAACCCAATAAAGTGAGACGTTCCGTGCATAAAGTATTTTTTGTAAGCCGGCCAAGCAGGATTTTGATTTTTAACGTCTTCTGTTTTTAATAACCCTAATTGTAATAATTCTTCTGTCATTAAATCACCAACCGCAACGTTATATTTTTCAAAGGTATTACCTGCTTTGAGCATACTAGTAGCTCCTTTCATCACGCGCAATACGGCATCATATAATTGGCGCTGACGTGGCGTAAATTTGCCTGATACAGGGATAGCGCGCGTCATATCACTTGCATAGTTAGCGTATTCGGCTGCAACATCTAATAAAATAACATCACCATCTTTACAAGGTTTATTATTGTCTACATAGTGTAAAACACATGCAGAGCCTCCGCTTGCAATGATAGGACCATAGGCAAAACCACGGCTCCTATTACGCACAAATTCATGAATCAATTCGGCTTCAATTTCGTATTCCATAACGCCTGGTTTTACAAAATTTAATAAGCGACGGAATCCTTTTTCAGTAATGTTACAAGCCTGTTGCATTAACTCAATTTCTATAGGATGTTTAACCGAACGAATGCTATGCATTATTGGAGCAGAACGAAGAATGGAGTGTAATGGAAATTGTGCTCTTAACTTATTATTGAAACGCATTTCCGCGGTTTCCATATCTATATAACGACGCGTGTGTTCGTTACTATTCAAATAGAAATTTTCAGCTTGAAAGGCAAAGGTTTTAAAGGTTTTTTCAAATTCATGAATCCAATATATATTTTCAATACCGCTAACTTCAGTTGCTTGTTTTTTGGTAAGCTTTGCTCCTTCCCAAATAGCAATTAATTCAGATGTTTCTTTTATGAATAATACTTCTTTATTTTTTCCGTCTTTCACGTCTGGAAATATCATTAAAATGGTATCTTCTTGGTCAACCCCCGTTAAATAAAATAAATCGGAGTTTTGTACAAAGCCAAAAGAACCATCTCCATTAGTTGGCAAAAAATCATTACTTACAAATAATGCTAATGAATTTGGTTTTAAGTGTTTGGCGAATTTTTTACGATTATCGATGAATAGGTCTTTTTTAATGGCAGAATATTTCATTTTTCGATTAGATTGTTATATTTGTTTTTACTAATATACTTATTTTTTTAAATGTCAAACTACATTGTTATAAAAAAAGTTGAAACGGAGGTTGCATATATATCAATGTGTAATGATGGTATTGTTAGAGTTCTGTTTAAGAAAAACAAAGAAATTGATCCTTCTGCTTTAAAGAAATTATTCGAGGTATTTAATGATTTAGTTGAAGGAGTGAGTTATCCTTATCTTTATTCAGCTGAAGACGGCTCTGTCGTATTCACTGCCGAGGGTAATGCATATTCTAAACAAAATCAACATGAATTTCCTAAAATTTGTAGCGCATTTGTAGTGACTTCTTTAGCTCATCGACTTATTGCTAATTTTTATTTAAAAATCAATAAACCTGTTAACCCATCTAAATTATTTAAGAATATCGTAGATGCTGAAAGTTGGTGTTTACAGCAATTAAAGGGTCAAAATAAAAAACACTAATCGATAGTAATGTATACAGATAAATGGTCACTATAACCATTGTAGTATTTTGTACCACTATATGTTCTGCTCGGACTCACTTCACCTGTTTTAGCATTTTTATATAATACAAAATCTTTTTTCAAGATATGAGCATTTTTAGGCTCAAACTTATAGCCTTTTTTAGCACCAATAAATCCTTGAGAAACGATTATTTGATCTAACACTCTCCATTCTTTATCAAAATAATGTGTGCCTTGTTTTTCTGCATCTAATGTTTGATAAGCGTTATATAAATCTCCTTTTTCTTTAGGTTTATCGCTTGCTTTCAAGATATTTAAAATACTATTGTTGTCGGGATGATCATTGAAATCGCCCATTACAATCACTTTAGCTTTTCCATCTTTCTTTTGTAATTCATTTATTTTGTTTCGCACTTGTTCAGCAGCATAAACACGACGAGGTTCGCTTTCTTTTTCCCCTTCTCTGCGACTTGGCCAGTGATTAACAAAGACGTAAATCACATCTCCATTCTTTGCTTTTAAAGTAGCAAATAAAATATTACGCGTTTTGTAATCGCCTATAGCTGGATTTGTTGCATTTAATTCTTTAAATTCTACTAATGTAAATATAGTTTTATTATATAATAATCCAACGTCAATGCTGCGCTCATCAGGACTATCCGTGCAAATGACGCCATAAGATTTGTCTTTGAATTGAGATTTAGAAACTAAATCTTCAAGTACTTCTTTGTTTTCAATTTCCACTAAACCTACTAATGCTGGTAATCCCGGACCTTCAACTGTAGAATCTAAAACTTGAGCAACTTTATTTAGTTTATTCATATAGCGCGTTTCATCCCATTTCATTGGTGATTCAGGCAAGAACTCATCATCTTTTTTATTGGGATCATCCTTGATATCAAAAAAGTTTTCGCAGTTATAAAATGCCACCGTAATAGGGCCTTTAGTTTGAGCAAAATTTGAAATGAAGCTCAATAAAATAATGGTTGAGAAAATAATTTTAGTCATAAAGCAAATGTAATTAAAAATTGATGTAATGAAATTAAGTTTAGGTTATTTTAAGTTAAAGCGTATTAGACTATTTTAGTGATAGTATAGCGCGTCGATTTTTTTTGTAACAAATTCAGTCCCGGTGTTTTGTGTTTTTCAAAAGATCCAAATGTATCTTCTATTCCCAAAAACTGCGCGCCATTGTATGTAGCTGCTTTTAGCAATATTTTTAATGGAATAGAAGGTTTGTGTTTAATGATGATGTTAATTTCATCTAAGATCGATAAGCCTGTATTACTTGCTAAACTATCGGTTCCAAGAGTTACTATGCAATTCGATTTTACTAATTGTTCTATATTAGGCAAGGTATTTTCAATGTATAAATTAGCATTAGGACATAAACACCAATATAGGTTTGGATGAAGTTTATTTGCAATATCAATATCCTGCTGAGAGCTAAACGTATTGTGAACTAATAATGTTTTTAAGTCTGTTTGAAAGAATGGTAATACAGATTCTAAACTGCTTTTGTTTGTAGGATTAAAAAAATCTAAGGATAGTTTTAATGTTTCATATAATCTTAAATAATCTCCGGTTTTTGAATTAAAAAAATCATTTTCTGCTTTGCTTTCTTGATTATGAATACTTGTAGGATTCCCAGTTTGTAAGCACATTTGAGATATTAGCTCAATTAATAATGGCGAAGCAGAATAGGGGGCATGTGGAGCAAGTGAACAAGCTAAATCTTTAATAATAAATTGCGTGAGCGTTTGTCTACCAGCATCAAAAACGGAGGCAGCTCTTTCAGGATTTAACCCAATTAATTCCACAAACGTGTGATAGAAAATCGATGATTTTTTTTTAGGTTGTATAGAAAGCTTGGTATTACTGATATCTCCAACGGCTACAATGCCCGCTTGATACATGTCAGTATCTGCTTGTTGCATGTAGTCGAGTTGTAATTCTTCAGGAATAGTATTTCTGTTTTTAATGATCTCCAAGCCAAAATCAATAATGCCTGTGTGATAAGGAATCGTATTTTTTAAATGACTTAATTCTAAATGGCAGTGGGTATTAATAAATCCAGGACATATAATGCCTTCAAAATGCTCTATTTTAGTAGGATCTATGTCTATAGATGAAATAATATCTTCAATAGAATTATCAGTATTTAGAACAATAACCGAGTCAGAATTTAAAAAATCCTTACCAGAAAATAGCTGAGTGGCTGATATAAAGCGCATGAAGAATTAAAAATTAAACAAGAGTCTAAATATAAACCAATTTTCGGTAATAAAACTTACCTTTGCAACACAAACTATGTCAGATTTAAAAGATATACGAAGCTATACAGAAGCACAACTCATTGATATTTTGAAAGAAAAAGGTGAGCCTAAATTTCGCGCTAAGCAAATTTACGAATGGCTGTGGCAAAAATCGGCTCATCAGTTTGATGATATGTCAAATCTTTCTAAGTCGCTTAGAGATTGGTTGAAGCAAGAATTTGTGATTAATGCCGTGTCGATTAGTGATATGCAAGTGAGTGCTGATCGTACCATAAAATGCGCGATGAAACTAGCGGATGGTAATGTCGTTGAAAGTGTTTTGATACCCACTAAAACACGCATGACGGCTTGTATCTCATCTCAAGTAGGTTGTAGCTTGACTTGTAAATTTTGCGCTACAGGTAAATTAAAACGTTTGCGTAATTTGAATGCCGATGAGATTTATGATCAAGTGGCTTTAGTCAAAAATTTAGCTGAAAGTAAATACAACCAACCACTTACAAACATTGTATACATGGGCATGGGCGAGCCTTTATTGAATTATTCGGAAACGATTCGTTCGGTAGATCGCATTACTTCCCCTGATGGTTTAGGAATGAGTCCATCACGCATTACGGTTAGTACAGCCGGTATTGCTAAAATGATTATGAAGTTGGGTGATGATAACGTGAAATTTAATTTGGCATTATCGCTTCATGCGGCTAATGATGAAAAAAGAAATCATATCATGCCAATTAATGAATCGAATTCTTTGGCTAGTTTAGAAGAAGCATTGAATTACTTTTACGATAAAACAGGTTCGCGTGTAACCTTTGAATATATAGTGTTTAAAGACTTTAACGACGGTATACAAGATGCGCGAGAGTTAGCTGATTTTTGTAAAAAGACCACCGCTAAAGTGAACATCATCGAATATAATCCTATTGATGATGGTGAATTTAAACAAACGCTTCCTGAGCGTTTAGACGCTTTTACAGCGCATTTAGAAAGCAGAGGTATTATTGTAAATGTGCGCCGTAGCAGAGGAAAAGACATTGACGCTGCTTGCGGACAATTGGTCAATAAAAATAAATCAACCGTGCAAGTTTTTAAGTAAAATTTTGTTTTTTACCACTTCATTAAAGCTTATATTTACCCAACTTTTTATTAAGTAGTGAATATTGTTGATCAAATAAAAGCGCCGATTACAAAGCACATGGATGAGTTTGAAATTAAGTTCAAACAGTCGATGAAGAGTAATGTACCTTTATTAAATAAAATCACAGGTTATATCGTTAAACGTAAGGGTAAACAAATGCGTCCCATGTTTGTGTTTTTAAGTGCACAGTGCGTTGGAGAAATTAATGAAAGTACTTACCGAGCGGCATCCTTAATTGAATTACTTCACACAGCAACTTTAGTGCATGACGATGTAGTTGATGATAGTAACGAGCGACGAGGATTTTTTAGTGTTAATGCACTTTGGAAAAATAAAATTGCTGTATTAATTGGTGATTTTTTATTATCAAGTGGTTTATTGCTTTCCATCGATAATAGTGATTTCCATTTATTAAAAATAGTAAGTAATGCTGTTCGTGAAATGAGTGAGGGTGAATTGTTGCAAATTGAAAAAGCTCGTAAACTCGATATCTCTGAAGAAATATATTTTGAAATTATTCGTAAAAAAACAGCAACACTCATTGCTGCTTGTTGTGCAGCCGGCGTGGCTTCTTTAACAGATGATAAAAAAGTTATAGATCAGTTTTTGGATTTCGGAATTAATACGGGAATTGCTTTTCAAATAAAAGATGATTTGTTTGATTTCGGTGACGATACATCGATAGGCAAACCTACAGGTATTGATATTAAAGAAAAAAAAATGACGTTGCCATTAATTTATGCTCTAAATAATTGTACTTGGTCAGAAAAACGGAAGATGATCAATATCATTAAAAATCATAACGATGATCCTATAAAAGTAGCCGAAGTTGTTAGTTTTGTTCATCAAAAAGGTGGTATTGATTATGCTGAAAAAGTGATGCAGCAGTTCAAAGAAAAGTCATTATCTTGCTTAGAAACAGTAAAGGATAGTCCATCAAAGCAAAGCTTAATACAATTAGTTAATTATTCCATCGAACGAAAAAAATAAGATACATATTCCTATGAAAAAATTGACATTCACCATTATCGTTTTTTTATTAATAACTATTACTTTTTTCTCAAACTGTAAAAGCAATCAAGCATCAGAAACAGCTAAACAAGATTCTCTAAAAACCATAGCTAGTAATACTGTCTCAGCCGTTGCTAATAAATATTTAATTGCCCCCCCAGATACAGATTATACAGGAGATTACGTAGATAAGTATCCAAACGGTATTGTGAAATTTTCTGGCTTTTATAGATTTGGTCAACGTCACGGACAGTGGATGGCTTTTTATGAAAATGGAAATATGTGGAGCGAATGTTATTATGATAAAGGTAAAAAACAAGGCGCATCCAACGTGTATTATCCCAATGGAAAACCACAGTATAAGGGATGGTTCAAAAATGATTTACGCGATAGCTTATGGTTGTTTTTTGATACTTTAGGAAAACAGGTTGATAAACGGGCTTTTAGTAAGGATGTAGAAACTGGATTGGTAAATTAATAATTTCTGATTTACAATGTGATCTTATTTTTAAGTGAATTTACCTCATTTATTAATCCTGTATTTGCCAACTCTATAAAAGCAAGTATATTTGTAGTGTTTAAAGCTCAATATAAATTGAAAAAACGATTTCAAATACTATGTTCTATGTTGCTCTTTATGAGTTTATCATGGCAATGTGGCGCAAAGTCCTTTATTTATTTGAAATTCGCGTTTAACCAAAAAGAAATCGCTAAAACATTATGCGAAAATAGAAACAAGGCTAAAAGCTGTTGTGCCGGGAAGTGTGTGTTAGATAAGGAACTAAAAAAGGAAGATAAACGTCAATCTGATTTACCCTCATCTCTTAAAGATAAAATAGAAAAAGCAGAAATTTTTACTGGATGTATAACTTATCAAGTTTATCAACATTCGATTTTACAAGAACTTACATTTCCATTTTCTAATGTTTTATTAGAAAGTTTCCCATCTATTATTTTTCATCCGCCCTGTGTTTAGTTGATTTTACTGGATTTTTCCAGTACTTAATTCAATTTAACATTCATCAATTAATAACTTAGGCAATGAAAATAATTAGCTTTATTTTCTTGGTTTTTGTATTATTAGTATTAAACGAATTTCGTTTGGTGCGAAAATATTCAAAGGCCATTGAAAAACTTAAGAAACCAAACATTTAATAAAACTTAAAAAGATGGTTTCACTAAAAAATGTATGGTTACTCATATTAATAATTAATATGAGTAACGCTATATCACAAGACAGTATCTGTAAAAAAAATTGTGGTTGTAATTCCAGACCTGATTTCCATGCGCCTATTGGTGTTATGTTAGATCATGGTCACGATAAGGGTCAATGGATGATCTCTTATAGATATATGAACATGTTTATGAAAGGGAATATTAAAAATACTTCTCCGATTGAATCAGATGCCATTATGCAAAATTATATCATGTCGCCCAACAACATGCAAATGCAAATGCACATGTTGATGCTTATGTATGGCATCACAGATAAAATAACATTGATGGCAATGGCAAACTATGTTGTGAATGATATGGATATGACCATGAGTATGTATGGCATGGGCAACATGAATATGGGAAGTATGAATATGACCTCAATGAACTCTACTATGGATATGACGGATAATTCGAAAGGATTTAGTGATACAAAATTATATGTTTTATATAAATTGATTCATAAGAATAATCATGAAATTTTGGTAAGCAACGGTATTAACCTTCCTACAGGCAGTATTTCATTATATGGTACAACACATGCAGGACAAGATCAGCGTAAATCGTATAGCATGCAATTGGGAACTGGCACCTATGCTTGGTTGCCAGGATTAACATATACTGGTTATGCCAATCATTTTTCGTGGGGAGTTCAAGCTACAGGAATTATCAATATTGGTGTTAACCGTTATAACTATTCTTATGGAAATGCAGCTAATGCCACTGCTTGGATTGCTTATAAATGTAATAACTGGATAAGTAATTCAATACGGGTTGAAGGAAACGCATCTGCTAAAATGTATGGTTTTGATAAAGAAATATCTCCATATAGAGCAATTGATCCTATGGCCGACACAAAAAATAGTGGGGGCAAGCGATTGGGAGTTTTTGGTGGATTGAATTTTTTAATTCCAAAAGGATGTTTAAAAGGCAACCAACTTTTAATCGAATATGGTATTCCGTTTTACCAACAAGCAAATGGCATTCAAATGAAAACAACTCAAATGATTTTTGCAGGATGGCAAATGTCATTTTAATTATTAACTATTAATCTCAAAAAACACTTTATGAAATCAATAACAAAAAAAATCGCAATAATTTTAGTTTTAATCACACTGGTAAATGTATCTTGTAAAAAAGATACTACTTCGCCTACACCAGAACCAGAGCCTGCTCCAGCAAATGGGTCAGCAGTGTTACATCTTCACACAAATGTAGATACAATTGAAGTCGCTGATTATGACAGTATTTATGTAATGGCTAATGGACGAAAAATATCTATTAGCATTGCGCAATTGTATATTTCCAACATTCAATTAGTGAAAGCCGATGGTTCTACAGTTGATATTTCTGGATTGACGATTGCAAAAACACAACCAATTGAAGAATATATGCTTGGAAGTGTTCCTGCGGGTAATTATAAATCCATTCGCTTTAATGTAGGCTTGTCTCCTGCATCTAATGCATTACTGCCAGAACCAAGTGATAGTACTTTTTATAAACCGAACATGTGGTTTGGCAATACGGTTCAACCATGGAACGGATATGTGTTTGTGAATTTTCAAGGTAAAATAGATACCTCGAATGCTGCAAATGGAACAATTGCAGGGATGCAAACCTTTTCATATAGAATTGGCACTGATTCGCATTTAAAAAGCGTTAGTATGCCCGACCAGAATTATACAATAAGCCCTGATCAAACACAGTTTATTCACATAGTGATTGATTATAATAAATTATTTAATGGTATTATTTTGAATGGCAATAGTAATTTAAATGTATTAAGTCCATTAGATAATACTAGCTCTATATCTAATCAAATTGCTAATAATATCTCATCTATGTTTATATATCAGTAACCATAGGTTTTCATTAAATTAATACTTAATTCCGGCTATCCTATTAAAGAAGAGCCGGAATTTTGAACTTTATAGGGAAGAGAAAAACAGGTAAGTCTTATGTTATTTTCCATTTATTTGTTAAATCCATTGATTTTTCTCAAAAAAACGCCTTTAAATTTTTGAATTACAATAAAAACAATATCTTTGCACCCCGATTTTTATTTTTAAATCGTTGATTATAAATATTTTGTAAATGACTAAAGCGGATATAGTAAACGAAATTTCAGAAAAAACAGGCATCGAAAAGATAGTTGTGCAAACAACCGTAGAAGCATTTATGAAATCAATTCGTACTTCTATGACTGATGGTAAAAATGTTTATTTAAGAGGTTTTGGAACTTTTGTAGTGAAGAAACGTGCCGAAAAAGTGGGACGTAATATTTCTAAAAATACAACTGTTGTAATTCCTGCGCATTTTATCCCAGCTTTTAAACCAGCCAAAACATTTGCTGATAGAGTAAAGCGTAATGTAAAAGTGGCTGAGCCATTAGATAACAAACAAATTGAATGACACTAGCACGTAAAACACAAATTGTATTAGTAGCAATATCCATTTGTTTATTCGTTCTTTTATTTCTTGCACCAAAAACTCACACAGGTAAGTCTGAAGACAAAGCTAAAGAGACTGCGCCTTTAGCAACCATTGAACCATTTATAAATATGGTTACTAAAACTTTAAGTGTAGAAGATAAAAAAGCATATGATGCTTTATTAGCATCAGCAACTTCTTCATCAATAGATACAGCATTTATTCCAGTAGTACAATTTTGGGATAAATTAAAACGACCTGATTTAGCGTCTTATTTTGTTGAGAAAATAGCTTCTAAAAAGAACCAATCTTCTGCTTTCGTTAAAGCAGGTGATCGATATTATTTTTCGGTTCGTTTCATCAAAGATAACAATGAAATTCCGGTGCTATACCAAAGCGCTATGCGATGTTATCAAACAGCTTTAGATAAAGATGCTAAAAACATAGATGCCAAAATACAATTGGCGGCTTGTTATGTTGAAGGAACTCAAGATCCTATGAAGGGAATTAGCTTATTAAGAGAAGTTGAAAAAACGGATAGTAATAATGTGAAATTGCAGTTGAATTTCGCGTTCTTCTCTGTGAAATCCCAACAATGGGATAGAGCAATAAAGCGTTTTGAAAAAGTATTGCAAATTGACACACTTTATATAGAAGCGTATTTACATTTAGCAGATGCGTATGAGCAAAAAGGTGATAAAAATAAAACAATAGAAATGTTGCAAAAATATGCCAGCCTCACAGATGATGCGATGGCAAAACAAGAAGTACTGAAATATATAGAACAATTAAAAAAATAAATTATTAACCATTAAAAACAACAAATTATGCCAAGCGGAAAGAAAAGAAAAAGACATAAAATGGC
>CAILKE010000013.1 GCA_903834765.1 uncultured Bacteroidota bacterium | reverse complement strand
TTAAATCAGAACCTGCATTCGCATTTACTGGATTAGTTACCGTTATCACTAAGGTATCGCTATTGATACAACTGTTTGTATTAGTATAGGTGTAAACAATAGAATACGCTCCTACTCCATTTGGTGTATATACTCCACCAGCTGTGACATTCGTGCCCGACCAACTGCCGCCTAACGGACTACCTCCTAATGTTACTGATACGGGTTGATTACATAAGCTTTGATCTGCGCCGGCATTTATTGAAAGGGTATTATTAATAACTGTAATAACTCTTGAAATTGAATCAATACAACCAAAAGGACTTGACACCCCAATTAATTTAACGGTATATAATCCAGCGGTATTATAAGTATGAATAGGACTAAACGTATTAGATGTAAAACCATCTCCAAAATTCCAATTTACATTTGCTAATGATGTAGAATTATTCATAAATGTAAACGGACTATTTACACATGCACTTAAGGAACTAGTTGAAAATAATAAGTTAGGTTTAGCATAAATTTGAATAACAACTTGAGAGGTATCATAACCACAACCATTATTTGCAAATTGCTGACACGTGTAGGTACCTGAAGAAGCGTATGTGTGCGAAGGATTGATAGAATTTGAAATATTCCCATCACCAAAATTCCATGAAACATTAGTGCCAACAGAAGAGAAGTTAGTAAAAGTAATGGTTTGAGGGGCACATCCTGAAATAATATTCGTATTAAAAAAAGAAATAACATTATTTTTTTTTACGGTAATGGATTTAATTATTGAATCAATACCGCAGGCATTAGATACAATTAATTTAATATTATAAGTAGTATCATTTCCAATAATAGAAAAAGAATGAGTATTCGGATTATACAAATTTGAGGTTGCAGAACCATCACCAAAATTCCATAAATAACTGGTTGGTTGTCCCAATGATGTGTTATTTATTAATGGAGAAAAAGGTGAGCATCCTGAATTAAAATTAGTTCCAAAATTTGCAATTGGAATAATGTTAACTTGAACAGTATTTGTTTTAATAGAAACACCACAAATATTTGACACAGATAATGAGACTTGATAAATGGTATCTACAAGTCCTTTAGTATACGTTTCTAAACCAGGATTAGCAGTAGCAATACTATTTCCATTTCCAAAATTCCATAAATATTGCGGATTATTACCACCTACAGAGGTATTAGTAAAACTAACAGCAAAAGGAGAACAACCTACGCTTGGAGATAATGAAAAGTTAGCAGTAGGCGTTGAAACAATTTGAATACTTTTCTGAATAGAATCTTTACAACCTAAAACTGATGTACCAATTAAATTCACAGTATATGTGCCAACACTTGAATAACTATAATTGGGCGAACTTAAAGAAGAGGAATTAGAATTTCCAAAATTCCAAAAACTACTGCTAACCGCTGATGAATTATTTGTAAAAGAAACAACTGAGTTTACACATGCAATTGATGGACTAGAAAAAGCAATTAAAGGTAAGGCTTCAACTGTAATCGTTTTAATTGATGAATTAGTACAAGTAGTTGCAGCGTCAGTATAAGAATAGGTTAAAGGAAAAATTCCAACTCCTGAAACTGTGGGATTAAATATGGCGGAAATACTATTTGTTATCCCAGTGCCAGTCCAAGATCCTCCGGGTGGGCTAAAGCCAGTTAAACTAAATGAATTTGATGAAATACATGATGTTTGATTTAATCCAGCATTTATAATAGGCAATGCATTAACAGTTAATTTCAATGTATCATTTTTAGCGCATGTACCGGATCCTGTTGTATAAATTAAGCTATAAGACCCTGAAATTGTAGGAGTAAAAACCCCTTGTGAATTCACTAAACTTGACCCAGACCAAGATCCACCTGCAGGCGTAGGATTTAATTGCAAAGTCGAAGTATTTATACAAACACTAAAATCAGAACCAGCATTTGGGTTTATAGGATTATTCACTGAAACAATAGCTGTATCTTTAGTTGAACATCCAGAAGTATTAGTAAATGAATAAACAACTTGAAATGTTCCATTGCTCGTAGCGGTATAAACTCCCGCAGAAGATATTCCCGATCCAGTCCACAAACCACCCACAGGGGTTCCTGTCAATGTTAAAACTGTTCCAACATTGCAAATAATTTTATCAGCTCCTGCACTTACAATTGGCAGAGGTAATACGGTAACTGTTAATGTTTTAGTAGTTGAACAAGTTGTTAGGGTGTTAGTAGTTGTAACTGAATAAATGGTAGTAATTGTAGGAGAAGCAATTGTTGACGATGTATTTGTAGAGCTTAAATTAGACACTGGTATCCAGGAGTATGTATTTAATCCAGTAGCCGTAAGCGTTGCACTATTACCAATACAAATAGTAGATGATGGGCTTGTAGTTAAATTAGGTAAAGGATTTATAGTTACTAAAACTGTGTCTTTAGATTTACAATTAAATGCATTACTTGATGTTAAGATATACGTATTTGTAAAAGCTGTAGATGTTGTATTTGTTTGCGAAACTGTTGGAGAAGAAGATGTAATTGAACTTAAGCCTAAAGCAGGAGACCATGAATAGGTAGTGCCAGCTACAGAATTCGAACCTATTGAAAGACTAACACCACTGCAAGTTTGTTGATCCAAACCAGCTATTGCCAGGGGAGAAGCAGATACGGAAATTGTTTTTGAAGTAACACTAACTCCACAAGAATTAGTAACAACAACAGAAATTGTTTTAGTGCCTGATGAAGAATAAGTAATAGAGCTTGGAATTTGAAGTGTGGAAGAAGATGGAGCCCCATCAGGAAAAGACCAAATATAAGAATTTGGAATATCAATTGCAGAGCCACATGGCAACACGCTGGCAGTTGGTGTTACAGTTTGCCCAACGCATACAACTGAAGCTGAAGTAATAGAAACCTGCGGTTTTCGATTAACTGTAATGGTAGAATTTGTAGAAGAAAAGATGCCGCATTTATCCGTTAAAGAAACATTAACAGTGTATGTACCTTGATTTAAAAAGCGAACAGATGAATTTACTGAAGCGGAATTAGTGCCAGCGGAAAACACAAAGTCTTTTACTGTATCCGTAGCGCAAGTAAATGAACTTTTACCGATTTTCCAACCAATAAGTGTTGGCCTGCACTGGTCCATTCCTAAAGATAAATTAGAAAAATTAACTAGTAACGGAGAACATCCAGCAATTATATTTTGAGTATGAGAAGGAGAAGTTGGTGATTGAACACATATGACTTCTTTAATTGTATCTGTGCCACAATTATTTCTGGCAATCATTGAAATAGTATATTGACCTACCGTTGAAAAAGCTAATTTTAATGAAGATGAACCCCATGTGATTGGATTACTTGTTGGATTTGCTAAACCTAAAGAACCTGTGTTAACTGACCAACCAGTTAGAGGTGCAACTGACCAATTTATTGGTGTACTTGGGTCGCAAGTGCCGGCACTATTTACAGAAGACCCAGCTTGAGTTGTATTAGAAAAAGAAAGAATAGAATTGGTTCCTGTACTACAAGCTACTGTATCTGTAACAGTAAATTTAGCTTTTGGTTTTTGGGAAACTGTAATGGGTTCAATTGAAGAAACGCTAAAGCCGCAGGTATTTTGGGCTTTTACTTTGAAGAAAAAAGTATTAGGAATAGTTCCACCAAGCGTTCCGCAAGAACCACTTGAAAATAATTGCGAATACGTCGCAGGAAGTGGATTAGAAAAAGTTCCTGAAAAACCTGCATTAGTTGTATAAGTATAAACAGTACCAGGGGGATTACCTGAAGTATTATTCAACCCAAACAGTAAAGAGGACGGTGCGCATAAATCAGCGGTTCCTGATAAATTTGATAGATTAATAACTGGTGGCGTTCCATTAAATACGGTGTAATTGGTGGTTGCCACGCATCCATTAATTCCAGTTACTTGTAAGGTTAGAGTAAAATTACCTGAAGCTGTGTAAGTATGAGTAAGACCGATTGGTATTATTGAATTTGAGAAAGAAGCTGTTCCGTCACCCCAATTAATAGCATATAATGTATTAAAAGCTGTTGTGGTAGAAGTATTAGTAACCTCCATATCAAAATTACCGATGGCACATTTAGTAAACGGCGTATTATTAGAATTAAAATTAGTTATAGAAGCGTCTGGATATTGCTTTACAGTTACTGCCTGTGTTGTTGAACTAGTGCAGCCACTGAGAGAATTAGTAGCGGTAGAAGTAACTGTATAGCTAACAGTGCCAGAACCTGTTGGCGTAGAATATAAATTTGAACAAGAATTACCAGAAGCTGTAACAGTACCTTGTCCAAAACTCCACAAAAAATTCACATTTGCTTGTGCTGGTGTTGAAAAATTAAAAGGTAACCCAGCGCACTGAAGAGTGGACGGAGCAACAGTAATTAATGGTATTGGAGGTTTTTGATTTACTGCAATTGTTTGTGTAGATGAAGACGTGCAGTTGGTTGTACTATTTTTAACGGTTAACATTACAGTATAAGCAATAGTGCCACTACCAGTTGGTGGGTTGTATGTATGAGAAACAACTGTACCTGTTCCTACCGGAATGGTTCCATCTCCATAATCCCAAGTGTATACATGCCCAGCTACGCTACTTGTAGAAAAAGAAACTGAAGTTCCTGCACAAGGATTTGTATTAGATAAAGTAATAGTTGGAACTGAAGGCAAAGGCTTAACCGTTACTGTAATTGATTTTGTAGCAACACAAGAATTAGTAAACCGAGCTGTTGTAACAAGAGTATAAGTTCCAACGGTAGACGTAGGAACTATAAATGGATTTCCATTTGTAGTAGTAGAGGCTGGGATAGTAGACCAAGAATAACTAGAAACTGAAACGCTTGTTGGTGTAGATACTGATGTTGCAGTGATGCTTACTAAACTATTTTGACATACTGATAAATTAGCACCAATATTAACTGTGCACTGTGAAAATATAGATAAATTTTTAAATACTAAAAAAAGAAGTATTAGAACTATTTTTTTTAAACATTTCATTTTTCAGTAAAAGATAATCTCTAGGTTTTGGATTAAAATATTACAAAAAAATTAATCAACTTTAAAATCTAATTCTGCGGTTTGCAATTCCTCTTTGTTACCAAAATCTAATACTGCCATTGCAGAATAAGCGCCTTTTTCTAAATCTGCTGGTAAATCAAACTTAAAATCCTTTGTATATCCAGGGAATATAGCAAACTGTTTTACCTTTAATTTTGTTTGTTTTCCAGTAACTAAATTTGTAAGCTCTAAATAATATAAGCAATAACCTATACCGTTTCCAGTATTCTTTGCTTTCATGTAAATCTGATTGGATGTTTTGTCTGTTTTTTTATTAAAATTCATCGACATTATTTCAACGCTATTAACAGTTACATTTGGAGGGTTTTGAAAAATATTAACACCAAAACCAAATGAATTTTGTACACCCATTCCAATCGATTTATCAGAAGGATTTGGTATTTCCAACTTTGCTCTTTCTAACACTTGGTCTAAAGTTAAAATAGTCCACATACTAACGGCCATTGAATCACCCGATGGAATATCAAGGGTAACCGTAATAACCTTTGTTTGTCGGGGTTTTAACTCAACTAAGGTAGGCGTAACAATTACATACTTACTTAAAGCGAACATAGAATATTTATCAACTGGCGCATCAGAAGTCCCATCAGCACCTACTCCATAATCTTGAAAACCTACCTGAAAATTGTACGTTTTTTTAGTATCATTGGTCATCTTTATTGTTTTCGTTTGAATGTTTCCAGGCTTAACATTAAATCTCATCGTTGAAGGCGAAATAGATACACCCGTGTCAGGTAAAGTATCTTTAATTGCAACTTTGGTCTTAACAGTATCAATAACAACTTTTTGTGTTGTTGTATCTCCTAATGCTTTTTTAGCTACCTGAGAAAACGAATTTGTTGAACTTAATAATGCAACAAAAAAAAACAAAATACAAATGGGCTTCATAAAAAAGAAATTAATTTAAACATTAAACAAATATTTAACGCAATTTCCGTCTTATTTTAAAAATATAATAATCTATTTTCATATTTTCCAAATTATGGAATATTTCTAATTACTTTTTAGGTTTTCTATATATCTAATTTTTTTCTATCATATTAATGCTAATGATGTATTACAATTTCTTTTGTTGCTACAGTATTGCCATCCTTATTTATTAAAGAAACAAAATATGATCCTACTTTCCAATTTAAACAATTTAAAGAAATAGTGGAATCAAAATTCGATAAAACAATTTCGTTGAAAATAATATTTCCATCAGTAATAGAAACTATTCTTAATAAATATTCTGTATCCATTGTTTTATCAAACTTAATGTTTAATTCATTATTCGCCGGAACAGGATAAACAACTAATTTAACAGGATCGAGTGCATTGGCTTTTGTAATATCAGGATTAACAATTACAACTTCAAGTGCCGATTTACAATTATTTTCATCTGTTACAAAAGCAGAATAAGTTCCTGCCGATAAATTAGCAATTACTTGCTCTGTATTGTCTTTTAAAGAACTCCAATTGTAACTATACATTCCAGTTCCTCCTTTAGCACTAATAACAGCATATCCATCATTCGAGCCTTTATAAGAACAATTTCTAATTATGTAAGGTTT
Source organism: uncultured Bacteroidota bacterium (assembly GCA_903834765.1). GTDB lineage: Bacteria > Bacteroidota > Bacteroidia > B-17B0 > Aurantibacillaceae > UBA4416. The sequence continues at coordinate 2,360 of CAILKE010000013.1, read as the reverse complement.
AACCTCTAATTCACTTGGTTGTGATATTGAGAATTGAGTATTTATAAAATCACCTTTACTATCTGTTACTTTTACAAAATAATCTCCATCTGATAAGTTTTTGAATTCATTCGAATTTTGCATCAAACTATGATTTAATTCATAAGTATAAGGCGCAACACCGCCTTCTACATGTATTTTAGCTTCACCATCCTTGTATCCAAAACAAGTAACATTATTCGTGTTTATTTTAGTAATAGCAAGTTTAGATGACGGTGCTCCTAAGCGAACAGGTGGTATTGACTTAACAACTAAAGAAACAATATTTCCATTACCACAAGTTGTTACTGCATTTACAGTAACTGTTCCCGAGGTAAAACTACTTGCAAAACTGAAATTAACAGAGTTTGTTCCTTGGCCCGAAACTATTGTCATTCCAGCTGAAGCTGTCCAAGAATATGAATTAACGCCTGAAATAGCAGCTGTTGAATATGTTGTTGTAGTTGCTGTTGTAACATTAGTATACACATTAGTTGCTCCTAAAATTGGATTAGTAGAAACTGGTGTTTTTGACACTGCATAATAACGTATAGGGCTACTACCGCAACCATTTACAGACATACAAGTTATATTACCGCTCGTAAATGTTGAGTTAAATCTAACAGTAATTGTATTTGTTCCCTGACCAGAAACAATAATAGCTGTTGAAGGTTTTCCCCATTGATAAGAGGTGGCTCCTGGAACAGGGCTTACATAATAAGTTGTAGTATTTGTAGTCCCAACCAAAGAGCAAACAACTGCTGGACCATAAATTTGCACTGGAATTTGTACTGCAGTTCCTATTGTTTTTTGTGATTGAACAGAAGAACTACCGCATGAATTTACGGCTGATGCATAAATATTACCTCCAACAAAACCTGAACCGTAAGAGATATTGACATTTGTTGTTCCTTGACCAGAAATTATTGAAGAACCAGCCGGCGCAGTCCAACTATAACTTGTAGCACCAACAACCGCAGGAATACTATACGCACTAGAATTACCTATAGTAATACAACTTACCCCTGTAATAACACCAGGATTAGCTGGCAACACACTAACAGCTAATGATTTATTTGTACTAGAGCCACAGTAAGATGATACGGATACATTTATTGTACCTGATGTAAAGCCTAATGGATAATTAACTTGTACAATATTTGAACCTTGTCCAGACATAATTAAAGCGCCACTTGGTGCTGTCCAAGAATAATTAGAAGCACTTGTAACAGGAGCAACTGAGTATGTTGCGTTGCTTGTTGTATTGATATAAGAACAAACCATTTGCGGTCCTGTAATATTTCCCACCGAAAAAGAATTTGATAACGATAATGCTAATAACCTTGGTGTACTATTACCACAATTACTAGTAAAATATACAGATAAGTTACCACCTACAAAACTAGTCGTAAAGGTTACACGTATAATATTTGTTCCATTACCACTAACAATGGTAGCTCCTGCAGGGGCAGTCCAACTGTATGAAAACGCCCCAACTACAGATGCTACAGTATATGTCACAGTTGATCCTGTTGTTAAATAAGGACATGGATTTGTTGGGCCTGAGATAGAACCTAACACTATTGCTGCAGGCTGGGTTAATGTTATCGTAGTAGTACTAGAACAGCCGTTAGCATCTGTTACTGTGTATGTATGACTACCTGCAGTAGCTGTAAATGTACCTGTTCCTGTATATGGAGCTGTACCTCCTGTTGCGGTTACCGTTACAGCTCCGGTACCCCCGTTACATGTTATTGAACTAGTTATGTTAGATGATGCTATTAGTCTACTTGGTTGAGATATTAACACTGATGTATTAGCTAAACATCCATTTGCATCAATTACTAAAACTGAATAAGTTCCTGTGCCAACATTGCTTAAATTTTGAGTTGTTGCACCATTTGACCAACTGTATGTGTATGCTGATGTTCCACCTGTTACTGTTAATGAAACCGCTCCGTTTATGCTACCATAACAAGATACAGCTGTAACTGTAGTTGTTAATGATAATTGTGTTGGTTCTGTTACCGTAATTGTTTTCGTGTTCGCACAGCCGTTGGCATCTGTTACCGTGTATGTGTAATTGCCTGCTGCTACGGTAAATGTACCCGTGCCTGTGTATGCGCCTGTACCGCCTGTGGCTGATACAGTCACTACTGCGTTGCCGCCATTACAGGCGATTGGTGTCGTGATGTTCACCGCTGCTACTAAGGCTGTTGGTTCTGTTACCGTAATTGTTTTCGTGTTCGCACAGCCGTTGGCATCTGTTACCGTGTATGTGTAATTGCCTGCTGCTACGGTAAATGTACCCGTGCCTGTGTATGCGCCTGTACCGCCTGTGG
>CAILKE010000012.1 GCA_903834765.1 uncultured Bacteroidota bacterium | reverse complement strand
TGTATTGTTAGACAAGCAATTTGTGAAATGGTCTAATAAATCAGGACACTTCTAAAGACACATTTATAATGTAACTAGAGGTGAAAAAATGAGCAATCCGATAAAACAAAAGCGTCCAAAATACACACTTGAATTTAAAAAAGATGCGGCAAAATTAGTGCTTGAAAATGGCTACAGTCAAGAGGAAGCGGCCAAAAATCTTAGAATATCTAAAAGCGCAATCAGTCGTTGGGTAATCACTGAGAAAGAACCGCCTAAGGCGACAGCCGATCGTAAAGCTAAGCCTAGTTTAGAGCAGCACGCAGAAATACTAAGATTACGTAAGGAAAACGATCAGTTAAGAATGGAGCGAGAAATTTTAAAAAAGGCAGCCGTCTTCTTTGCCAAGGAAGTCGAATAAAATACGGATTTATTCGAGAGCAACAGAAGACCTATGCTGTAACGATGTTATGTCGTGTAATGGAGGTGAGTAAAAGTGCCTATTATGCATGGACTAAAATACCTAAATTGACTCATAAAGCCATTGAAAATGAAAAACTTAATTCAAAAACGGTGCAACTTTTTAAAGAAAATAAGTTTGTTTTTGGATCAAGGCGTTTATCTCATGAATTAAAAAAAGCGGGTTATGATGTTGGACGTTATCAAACAAGGACTTTGATGAAAAAACTGGCCTTACAGGTTCGATATCCTAAGAAATTTAAAGTGACAACGGATAGCAATCATAAAGAATCAATTTCGCCAAATATCCTTGATCGGAACTTCGACGCGAAAGCGCCTAATCAAGTCTGGACAACTGATATTACCTACGTTTGGACGCTTGAAGGCTGGGTTTATGTGGCGATAGTGATGGATTTATTTTCAAGGCAAATTGTAGGTTGGGCGATAGAGGATCATATGCGTACGTCGTTATGTAGTCAGGCATTAAACATGGCGTTTTGGCGAAGAAAGCCGCCACCAGGCTTGATACATCATTCAGATCGAGGTAGCCAATATGCTAGCGATGCTTATCGAAAACAATTAAAAATATTCAAGATGACACAAAGTATGAGTCGAAAGGGGAATTGTTGGGATAATAGCCCAACAGAAAGATTTTTTCGTAGTTTAAAACATGAGCAATTAAATTACGAAAAGTTCAGATCTAAAAACGCAGCAAAGTTAAGTGTGATTGATTATCTAGCTTTTTATAATGGTAAACGATCTCACTCAAAATTAGGTTATAAATCACCTTTGACTTTTGAACAGGCGTTTTATAGAAACATGGCTTAAAAAGTGTCCTGTTTTACTTGACCATTACAGTTTTTTAAGTGCGATTGCCCTGGATTCAACATCTATTTGTGTTTCAAATTACGATTTACGGGTTACTAAAATGGCTGAAAACGTCTTTCCCAAATTAATAAATTTCTTTTCGAAATAGAAAGTTGAAATATGAGCCAATATGAATAACGCTAAAAAAAAATAGAGGGCGTTTGGAGTATTTTATAATTTTATCTCCTTCGCCTAACCAAGTTTCCCCTAATATAGGGTGA
>CAILKE010000011.1 GCA_903834765.1 uncultured Bacteroidota bacterium | reverse complement strand
TAATGCGGTAATAATTTACGCCATCAGTTGCATTATCATCCGTAAAATTATATTCTAGCTTAGCAACACTGCCCTTTACTGCCCTACTTTTGATTTTACTTAACACCGTAAAGTTATTACCATCCTTGCTATTTTCAACTACTAAATCATTAGCCGGAAACTTTTCGCTATAAGTAGTAAAAACAATGTTTGGGATACTTTTTTTATCTGCTATCGTTTTAACATCTATTTTGTTGTTAGCAGTTTTAGCTGTAATACTATTTGAATAAACAGAACCTGAAACACTAATATTATCAATAGCTACAGAAATTAGAGACTGAAAAGAAAATTTTGGATTAGCAGCAGTTAATTGAACTATCGACAATCCTTCACCAATAGGATTAGAAATTGTATCTTGAGAATTTGTAGTTGCGTTATTACCATTGCTATTTGTATTCAATGAATCTTTTGGTGGAACTTGTGCAGAAGAGCTATAAAGATTTATAGCTGCGTTATTACCATTTGTAGCTGCGTTATTACCATTGCTATTTGTATTCAATGAATCTAATTGTGGAGCATGATTAGAAAGTGTATCTTGTGCAGAAGAGCTATAAACATTACTAACTAATTTCAATGAATCTAATGGCGGAACAATTGAGGTAACAATATTAGATGAAGAAGTTTCATTCATCCATCTAAAACCAATTTTAACGTTTGGATTATTATTTGCAGATGATGGTAATAAATAATAATCTGAATTTGTCCATAAACCTTGATTTCCTGGATTGCAAATACCCATTTGAGTTGGGCTAAAATTATTAATCAAACTCCAAATACTGCCATCAAAGTAATATAATGAAAAGCTATCATTAGTTCCATTTAAACTACCTAAAAAATAATCAAAATTAATAAGAATGTTCTCTTTACCAGTACAATTAATAAAAGGTGTTTCTATACGACAATCGGTTTCTGAATTTGTATTTCTAGAATATACTGCACCAAAATCACCTAATGTATCTACACTTGATAGACTTATAACATAGGGTTGACGACTTAAATGTAATGTTTTATTAATTAAAGTATTATCTTGTAAATACCCATTTGAACAATTACCAGCTCCCATACCCGCCTCAATAGAACTAACATACCAAATATTTGGGTAGCTACCATTTAATCCAACATCGGTTAATGAATATACACCATTGGCACTATTGTATCCCTTAGCTTTAACACCTTTATCTCCTCCGTTAGTAGAAACCGTTCCAAAATCTTCTGTCCAAAAAACTTGTGAGGATAGATTAATAAAACTCATTATAATTATTATAATAAGTGATGCTTTTTTTGTAAATAAATTTTTCATAGTAAATATTTTTAAATTATATAATTAAATTAATGCAATATCACTAATACAAAATATATGCCAAAATATAAATTAATATTATTAGATAATATTTTTGTATCAAAAAAATCTAACATCATATTATTTTTTGGGCTTTTGAGCAGGCATTTGTTCCATAAATACAGCCATATACCTCCCAATCAACAGACCAATAAAAAAAATCTCGAACTTGAGGTTGATTTTTAGCTATTGCTGAAGCTGGCTCTAAATCTGATTTTAACCAAGCTGGTCCGGGAGACTTGAGGAAAACGACCTTCTCCATATACTGTCTTTGGCTTAACAACTATTTGATAATCAATTTTACTTAATTATTTTGGGCGCGATACTCCTTTGCCTCGTTCATCATAGTATGTGCAGGCTCTAAATCTTTTTTTATGGTAGGTTTATCAAAGCGTACTTTATTACCATCCCACCATATTGAGTACTCAGGTGTTTGCGGATTATTATCGTTATACATTACACCGCTATTTCCATTTATTTTCTCCTCAAAATCATTAGCAATTATTTCTTCGGATATTGTGGTTTTTTCGTAGCCTTTTTTAACACCAATTGCTATCCAGTTAAAATCTGCACTTGCAACACCCTTGTTATTTTCGACCACTGTAAAGCCCTCGGGTGAAATAGAAGATACATATACTCCGTTTGTGTTACCAAGAGGCGTACATGTGATTATTATAGGTTCAGCACTAGATACCAAATTCCTAAAATCAGCGTCAAAAGCCACAAAAACACTACCACTTTCCAGTTTATGTTTTCCTTTTGTTGAAACTTCAACTTTTGTAGATGTTGTAGCGTAGGTAGCTATTCTGTTTTCTGAATTTTCATTCTTATTTAAAACTACTATTACATCGTTTGTTATTGTTTTGCCATGAACATAAGCTCCGTATTTTTTTCCGGAAAGATTTACTCCATAAACCAATCCTTTTATCCAACCACCCATTACGCCGCCATAAATTCCTAAGCCAATATTATTGTTGGTTTCAGGCAGAAATATTTCACCTGCAATGTTATTATTATTATTATTATTATTATGCATTCTGCCAGTAGCTGCACCAGTAGTAAAAGCAGCTCCAAAACCATATACACTTACATTTGCCAAACCAGAAGTATAATAACCTAGTGCACCTGCAGAAAAAAAGGCGCCTCCGTTGTTATGTCCAATAACTCCGCCAGTTCTTGCATTATTACCGCCACTTCCATAAACACCAAAAAGATAAGTACCAGCTAAGTTATTTGCCTGACCATAAATAGCTTTCCTGCAAGTAGCGGTTAAAAAACCCGTTCCGTTTGCCACACCGGTATTTACACCATAAACACCAACAGGTGCAACAGCGGCTGCGGTACTTAAACCAGCAACACCTTGTCCTGTTGCGTTAAAAGAAGATCCTACTACACCAGTTCCACCGGCTATGGTGGCAACTGCTACACCAGAAACTGCAGAACTAGTGTAATAATTTGTTCCGCCGAGACAAGATGCCAATGCAGCGCCACCCGTTTGAGAGCTTGTAAAAAATCCGGCAAAACCAGCTGCAGCACCAGCGGCTGCATTATTAGAACCAAATATGCCTGTACCCGTAGCTGAACTCGCTAGGCCATATAAACCCGAACCAGCTGCAGCGCTTGATACACCCCAAACACCATTTACAGCGCCCGCTCCATTTGCCTCACCCTTAACACCACTGGCATTTAATGTTGTTGAACTTGAATTACCATAAACTCCATAAGTTCTAGCGGCACCGGTTGCAGCACCTCTAATGGTAGCATCATCCGCTGTGGTAGAGGCGTCTGTAACATCCAATCTCATTAATGGAGCTGAGGTATTGATCCCAACTTTTCCACTACTTGTTATTCGCATCCTTTCTAAGTTGCTAGTTTTTGTAACAAAATCAACAGCATCAGTAGTACCAATAAAATTTGTTGAAGCTGAAGTTCCTGAGTTGCCGGTTGTTTCCCAAGCCTTGCCATTGCTGGCATAAAATTTAACCCAACTTGGTGCGCCAGGGGTAACGCTACTATTGTAATAGTACCCTTCGCCATTACCATTAGTCATAGCTGCATTAGTATTATATACTAATAAACTTGTTGCAGGGCTGATAGCATTATCAACAGTGCTACTTAATGAAATACGAGGTATTAATAAACCTTTGTTAGAAGAAACAATGTCTAACATGGCGCTAGGATCAGGGGTAGCAGCTGTGGAGTTAATACCTACATTTTGAGAAATCGCTTGCTGAACAAAAGATGCAAACGATACGGCTAAAAGTATAAATTTAATTTTCATTGTTTATATATTTTAAGGTTTAGTTATCGGCAATAATTATTTTTTTACTCGTTAGGCTTTGGTTGTTTCTTATAATACTTACATAATAAATGCCATTGCAAATATAAGATAAATTAAGATTAAATTGATTACTACCTTTTTGGGTACTTATAGTTTGTTCCATCACTATTTGCCCAAGTGTATTGTGCACCTCAACTTCGTCGTTACTATCAATTAATGAATTCAAAAATAAAGTAACTTGTTTAGTGCCATCGTTAGTAATAGTAACATTGCCTGTTTTTCCGTCGCAAGGTTGTGCTGAAATTATTTTTAATTTTTTTACAGTTTGGTCAACATCTGTTTGCCAAAGCTGATAATAGGTAGTAGCATCTTGCTGTGCTTGCACTGTATATTGGTAGCAATGTTTTTGGCTAGAAGTACCGCTGCCATTGACGATATCAATAGGCGTAAAATTAATACCATCAGTAGATTGAGCAATAGTGAAATAACGGTTATTGGTTTCGGTTGCGGTGCACCAACTTAAAACAGTTTTATTATTAACACAATTAGCTTCAAAATTAATGAGTTCAATGGGTAATGGCACTGTTCTATCGTTAAGAGTCCATGATCTATAAAAATTAGCAGCGGATACGCTTACTCCAGAAACAGTATTGGCAGCAGTATTAATAGTGCCGGCAGGTGCAAATGCACCAAAACCTTCCCAGTCTCTTATAGTAACGGTATTATTAAATCGTTGAGCACCTAAATTAGCTTCCGTAATAGTGTTACCAGTATTCGTTGCCCATTCGGCGTCAATATACGTAAAATCAAGAGTAACAGCTGGTTTGGTGGAATAACCATTTGCATCAATAATCCAAAAACGATCAATTGTTTTATCAGAATTGTTAGTAATACCAACAGAACCCATGTTAGTTACATCAGAAGGCTTGTAACCATCGTTATCAAATCCTGTTGCTCTAGAAGCAGGAATAACAGCTGAAAAATTAATATTTCCAGAACCCACTCCAACTGCAGATGGTGAAAGTGTTAGAGGTATTAATTCTAAGTTATTAGATAAATAAGGAACCGTAATGGCTGTTAAAGCAGTTCCTAAATTGTATTTTAGCACGTTGTACTCTGCCTCCATAACTATACCTGAGGTACCAGATGTTGAAATTGGAGTTGCTGGTGGGGTATTTAATATAAAATAAATAGGGCTACCACTAGTTCCTCCATTTAATTTTACAACGGCACCGCTGTTTAATACCAGTTGAGAAAATGATGTCATTGCTTGCGAAAATGACAAGACAACAAAAAAAGCAAACCTTAAATTTAGCTTGTACATAATATATTTACTGTTAGTAGTTAACATTATAATGTTTAGTTTAGTTTATTTAATTGTAATGAAGTAAAACGACCATAATTATAGTAAAAATATTTAATAGATTAAAAAAAAAAAATCTTTTTGGTTTTTTTTCCAAGATATGGAAAACGGGTTAAGTTTACTATCTTTGTTCGGCAAAAAAATAGCTCCGTCCTCCAATGTCGATTTCCAAAAAATATTATGAAAAGCTAGAGAAAATTACTCATCTGATTTCAAATTCTTATTCAGTAGAAAATTTGGTCTTCAATACCCAAACAATTATTGAAAATGTAATAGAGGTTGAATTAGTAGGCTTATATTTATATAATAAAAAAAGCAGAAAATTAAAAATAATCTCATACAAAGGTTTTACAAAAACCGAAAGTATAATTGCCGAACAATCAGCAATGAAAAGACACCCAGGTTGGGTTTATAAGAATAAAAAAGCAATATTAATTAAAGATACTTTAAAAGAAAAAAATAAGTTATCGATTGATAGTAACAGAAGTTTTAAAACTCGTTCAAGAGTATGTATACCTATTATTGCAGCAGACGAATGTGTGGGAGTCATTACGCTGTGCAGCGCTAAGCCAAATAGGTTTAATAACACACATATATCTATTTTAAACTTTGTAGCTCTCTTATTTAGTAATGTGTATTTAAATTTATTATTTAAAAAGGACCAAGAAGATAAACAAGAAAAATTACTAAAATATATAGAAGAAATTAAAAAAAGAAAGCAACTACAAGAACGTTTTTTAGCTAATTTAAGCCATGAGATAAGAACACCATTAAATACAATTATTGGAATCAGTAATTTATTAAAACAATCGCCTTATGTAAAAAAGGAACAAGATTCCATCAAAATATTAGGTTTGTCAGCCGAAAATTTAAAAGGGCTCATCAATGATATTTTAGATTTTTCAAAAATTGAAGCTCATGAAATAAATATAGTGCCTGAAACACTATCTATTAAAGAACTCATAGAAAACGCCATCTTTTCATTTAAAGAAAAAATAAGCATTAAAAATTTAAAGGTAAGTAGTAATTATTCAGAAAAACTAAGTCTATTAATTACTGATAAAATAAAATTAAATCAAGTCATCATTAATTTAATATCGAATGCTATAAAATTCACCCATAATGGCTCTATTAGCATTTCCGTTAATGTTATAAAGAACACGAGTCAATCTCAAAAAATAGCAATAGCAATAAAAGACACAGGCATAGGTATTACAAAAGAAAAAATAAACGTCATATTTGATGCATTTCAACAAGAAGATACTTCTATTACCAGAAAATATGGAGGTACAGGATTAGGTCTTTCTTTATCAAAAAAAATCGTGAATTTATTAGGAGGCGAGCTTCATGTAAAAAGCACAAAAAGCAAAGGTTCCACATTTACAATTGAAATTGAATTAAAAAAATCTCATGAAATTGATAAAAATGAAAAAGCAGTATCAAAAAAACAAATAAAGAATGAATTTACCAGCCCACCAAACATACTATTGGTAGAAGATGACGATTTAAATATATTTTTAATCCAAAAATTATCAGATTTATGGGGAATAAATATTGACGTAGCTAAAAACGGAAAAAAAGCAATAGAAATAATAAACACAAAAACATTTGATTTAATTTTAATGGATGTACAAATGCCAGTAATGGATGGTATAAAGGCTACAAAATACATTAGAAAAAATTTAAAATTACAAACGCCAATTATTGGTTTAACTGCAAATGCTGTTAAAAGTAATCAACAAAAATGTTTAAATGCTGGCATGACAAAATATATAAGTAAACCATTTGATGCTGATAATTTAAAACAAAAAATCAAGGAATTGGTTTCGAACAAATAACGCATTAAACAATCCTATTTATAGAAATTATTAACATTTTCCAAAAAATAGAATATATAACACAAGATATTCTAAAAATTATTTATTAATTTTAGGATTAATAATTATAAACTATGGAATTCGTATACAAAACTTTTATTGTTGAAGATGATGAGTTTTTTAATAATGTATTATTAAAGTCACTCTCTTCAAATAGCAGCCTTCAGTGCAGCAGTTATTTTTCAGGAAAACAGGTTTTAAAAAAAATTAGTCAAAATCCCGATTTTATAATTTTAGATTACAGATTGGTTGACATGGTTGCTGATGAAGTAATTGAAAAATACAAATCAGCAAATCCTGATATTAAAATTATCATTATTTCATCTCAAAAAGATATAAAAATAGCAACAAGTTTGATTAAATTGGGTGCAGATGATTATGTTATAAAAGATGAAAATGCCTTAGATTATTTAGATAAAATACTACAATCGTATTTAAAAGAAAAAAAATTATCGGAAGAGAATAATACTTTGAAAAATCAATTTCAAAATTTCATACAATTAGAAACTTTTTTAATTGGCAAAAGTCATTCGATATCAAATATTAAAAAATTAATTCTCAAAGCGGCTCAGTCTAACCTAAATATTTCAATAACTGGAGAAAGTGGGACAGGAAAAAGATTTATTGCAAAGGTTATTCATGCATCTTCTAAACTATCCTATTTGCCTCTGCATGAAATTGGAATTCATGATTTAGAAAATTTTGAAAAATATATAAAAATAGAAAATAGTGAGTCGAAAAAAATACCTGAAGAATTAAAAAAATATGAAAAAGGTACCTTTTTCATAAACGAAATTTCAGACTTTAGTGTCGATTTACAAGTTAAACTAATAAATTTCATTAAGAAATTAAAAGAAATAACACGTAAAAAAGACTACACAGGAAACAATAACCATCGTTTTATTATAGGCAGTACTTTTAATTTACAGGATTTATTAAAGAAGAAAAAATTAAATGATGAACTCTATTTTGAGACCTTAGGATTGAGAATAGAAATTCCACCTTTAAGATCTAGAGCTGAAGATATTCCTTTAATTTCTGAAGAATTTAAAAATGAATTTTGCAGAAACAATAATATCATCAATAAAATAATTTCAAACGATGCGAAAAAAAAATTAATGCGTTATAATTACCCAGGTAATGTAAAAGAGTTAAAGGCTATTATAGAATTAGCATGTGTATTATCTGATGAAAATTCAATAACAGAAAGTGAAATTCTTTTCAATTCCAATTCACAAACAACATACGACTTAAACAATTCTACTTTAAATGATTTTAATAATCGTTTTATATTTAATTACCTTAAAAGAAACGATTTCCAGGTTGTTAAAACAGCCAATGAGTTAGGAATAAGCAAAAGTAAAATATATAATATGCTAAAAGACGGAAGCTTTAACAGCAGCAACTAACAAGAAAAATATCGGATTACTAAGAGCCTGTTTAAAATTTATCTAATAATTTTGTTATGTGTCTTTTTGGCAACAAATTCGTTAAATTTTTTTGAGATAGTAGCTAACTATCTCTGCAAAATTTGCCTCTTTTCGCTCAAAAATACATTATAACAATTATTACACTATAAATTTAAACAGGCTTTAAGATTATTTTTTTTAGGACTTAAAATTTAATAAATAATTATTAAAAAATTAAATAAGATGAAAAATAAGTTCGATAAAATTAATACATCAAGATTAAAAACGATGTTAAAAAATGATGATTTAGTTGAGGAATCACTTAAGGTTTTGATGAAAAATTTAGTGATTGATATAAGTAAAATTAAGAAGCATTTGCAAAATAAAGAATATGCTAAAATCTCAGAATTATGTCACAAAATGAAAGTATCTATCCACTTTATTTCTCTCGATAACATTGAAAATGAAGTAAATCAATTAGGTAAAAAAGATAACAATTTAGATGAGGCAAAAATTATTAAATACACTCAAAAAGTAATACAAGAAATAGACAAAGTGTTAAAATAATTTATCACAAATCTTTTAAAAGTTCTGCAGTAATTGTTTTTTCTATAAATCCTTTAATAATTGGATAATCTAACGATTTAATGTTGTCCCTATCGTCAAGTGATGATGTTACAAAATATATTTTAGTATTTTTAAATAATTCTAAAGGAAACTTTATCAGTTCATCCATTAATTCAAATCCATTCATTTCAGGCATTCTAATATCAACAAAAATATAATTTGGAAGTTGTATTTGATTATCAATAAGATCCTTAATGTATTCTAACGCATCTAAGCTCGAATTATATATTGTTATTTCAGATGATTCATCCACTTGCTTAATTACTTCAGAATGAAGGAAATTAAATATATCATCATCGTCAATTAAAAGGTATTTTTTTATACCTAATTCATTGTTTTCCATTGGATTCATTTGCTTATCAATTTTAAATTTATGAATTATTGAGTATAATTCAAAATTTGAATTAAAATATTATTATTTACTGTTTTAATTTAGGTATAGAAATTTCTATGAGTGTGCCATTATTTACTTTAGATTGAACAGAAATTGTACCTTTTAATTTATTAACTATCTCTTTACATATATATAGTCCTAAACCTGTTCCCATACTTATTTTTGTGCCTCTGTAAAACATATCAAAAACTTTACCAATACTTCGTTCAGAAATTCCAATTCCATTATCTATTACTTGTATGACATACATTTCTTTATTACTTATAAGTTTAAATTTAACAAAACAATCATCAATATCGTTTCTTTTATATTTAAATGAGTTGCCAATTAAATTTCTTAATAAAGTATTTAACCTTAATTTATCAGAATATATGATTGGCGAACCCGCAATGTCAATTTGTAACGTAACACCAACACTATCAGGATATAAAAGATCATTAAAAATCAATTTTACCATTTCTTGAATATCAAATTCTTCTAATTGTAATTCAAAACGAGCATTTTTTGAATATTCTAAAATTTCTTGTATGGTAACATCTAATCGAGAAGCACTAATTTGAGCCATGTTTAAATATGAATTTGATTTTTCATCTAAATCAGCCGTTTTTTTAATCAATTCCAAAATTCCTTTGATAGACAGTAATGGAGATCTTAAATCATGTGATACACTATATACAAAATTATCTAACTCTGTGTTTATTTTTTTAAGTTCTTCGTTTTTCTTTAAAACAGAAGTTTCAATATTTTTCAAATTGGTAATATCAATACCTGAAAGTATAATATATTCCAAATTACCATCTTCTTTATAATGTGGCAATATACTTCTTAAAACAACGATGTTATCTTCTTCTCCTAAATTAAGATTCTCTTCAAATTGCAATAGTTTTTTATTTTCAATTGCCTTATTAATAAAGGAAGATAAGTTATTCAATCGTTTTGCTTCATCAGGATAAAGCCCAACTAATTCTGCAAATGATTTTCCTATTGCTTCAGCCATTAAAGGCTCTCTTTCTATCATTAAATCATTAACATATATAAAGGATAATTCGGGACTGATAACTGCAATATTTGCAGGTGAATGATTTAAAATGTTTTCATAAAATAGCTTAACAGAATTTGTTTTTTGAAGAAAACCATCTCTTTCATCTAAAGCAATATTTAATTTTTTTTGTAAAAGCCTTACAGCTGTGATATCTAAGAACACATTAATATATCCTGAAATTTCACCTTGTTGATTAAATGATGGCGCACAACTAACAAGTAATGTTATAATTTTATCATCACTACGTTTAAAATCAATTTCATATAAAAAATGATCAATTTTCAGATAGGATAAAATATTACCGTTAATTAATTTCTGTTTTAAATCATTTTCAGCATCATTTGTAATAACTAACAATGAGGTGTTGTTCGTTAACGTTAAATCTTCGTATTTTTGATTATTAAATGCTACCTTACCATTGATGTCGGTTTCAATAAGGCCAATATTTATGTTTTCAATAATACCGCGGTATTTTGCTTCACTAACTTTTAATGATATTTCGTAATTGTGGCGTTCAAATGCATTTGATAAAATTCCGGAAACAGTTCTCAGCAATTCAAATTCTAACTTCGACCATTTTTTATGATTAATACTTTCACTAAAACCAATAAACCCAAAGTAAAGGCCATTCACATATAATGGATAAATTACTATAGATTTTATATCCTTAGTTTCTAACAACTCTTTGATATCCTTTGGCAATAAAGAAATGTCCTCTGAATAAATAAAACCATTTTTAAATAAAAGTGACTTAAATGATGGGATGCTTTCGTAAGGAATAAGCTGCATTTCATCAATTTGAGGTATTATATGCTCATTGCACCACTCATAAGTATTACTAAATAAAGTGGAATTTTCACTATTTTCAAAAACATAAACTCTACACACGTTTAGATGTTTTCCAATTTGTTCAAGAACAGAATTAATCCTTAAATCAAAGTCAGTTAAATTATTTAATCCTAATGAAATTTCAGACAATAATTCTTGTTGTTTTAAATTTTGCTCGAGTTGTATATTATATAAGCGCTCATCTGTAATATCAATAGAGCTACCCGTAAGGCGTAATACTTTTCCTTCTGCATCTCTATCAGCAATTGTGTTATCGCGCATTATTCTAATTTCACCAGTATCATTTTTAATGATTCTATATTCATATTCTAAAACATCATTTCCTGATTTTAAAAATTCGGTTGTTTTAAAATTTAATTCAGGCCAATCTTCAGGATGCACTGATCTCTCCCAAAAGCGATCAATATTAGTGTCGCTTGGCTTAATTCCATATTGCTGAAGAAACACATCATTCCATATTACTTTATTAGTTTCAATTTCCCATTCCCAAATACCAATATTAGATTTTGATGTCACTAATTCGAAACGAGAATTAACTCTTATTAATTCCTGTTTAGAGCGTATCTCATCAGTAATATCTTTTTGCAATGAAATGAAATTAATATGATTTCCATTCGAATCAAAAACAGGAGTTATTTCTAAATGATTATAATATTCTTTTCCCGATTTAGAATAATTTATAAGTGTTAATTCTACATTTTCTTTTTTACTTAATGCATTACGTAATGTTTGAATTAACGCTTCGTCTGTTTTATCACCGTGCAAAAAATCTTTTGGTTTTTTGCCTTTTACTTCTTCCAATGTATAACCAGAAATATGTGTGAAGGCATCATTTACCCATTCAATGTTACCTTCATTATCTGTAATAATTACGCCGTTATTAGTTTTAGTGGCTATTAAGGAGAGTTTATTTAATTCAACTTCAGATTCGGAAATTTTAATAATTTGCTCTTGGATCTTATCATTTTTTTCTCTGTTTGCAAATAGAGATTGTACCTGGTGAGAAAATATACTAAAAATTATTTCGTGCTTGCTTTGCAATTTATCATATATAGCTGCTTTTTCAATAGAGATAAGACCTAATATACAAAATGAATATCCTAATTCTTTTTCGGTTAAATGAAAAAACAATCCACTTGAAAAATTTTTTAATGCTGTATATTTTGGAAAAACATCCGCTGAAAGTATTATTGCTTTTCCTTCGGGTTTGTTTTTAAAAAATAAGTCTATATCTTGAATAAAGTTTTCTTTATTTGAATCATCAATTGATAAACCTTCTTGAGATAATAGTGAAAATTTAGAATCGATATCATCCTTAAAATATACCAGAGATGATTCTACCTCTAAAATATCAATGACAGATTCTGTAATTAATTTTACTAAATGTTGTAAGGAAGATTCTTTTAATGCTTGTGCATTAAATTTTTGTAATCTTTTATAAAACAGTAATTCAGTATCTAATTTATCTTGGGTATTAATTAGTTTTTGCTCAATAGCTGAAAACTGTGTTACGCGCAACTGTAAATCTTGGTAATCTTTTAAAAGTTTTTCGTAATCTTTTTGATTATTCATATTTAACAAGTTGCAGAGCGAAATAAAAAATAAAAATGTTATCTATAAATAACATAAAGCGCTGTTGTATAATTATGGTATTCGTTTTTACCACCTAATTTTGCAAATTCGCCAAAACCATACATCCCTAGCCATGGCGGGCAATTACCGTCAGTATAAAATGGATTTTGCATTTTACTTACTAATTCTTCTTTTATAATTCGATCAAATAAAAAGCGGCCTCTAGCTAAACAATCTGCATGAAAAACAGCAACAGGTTTTTTTCCGTTTGCACGTGCATTCATGTCCTTTACCATACGATCCATTTCGCTAAAAATTAATTCTTCATCTCTTTTCGTTAGCCATAATTCAGTTCCAACAGGGCATTGCGTAGAATAAAACATGTTATTTCCATCATGCTTTGTTACTACCCTTAGTATATGATTATTCCCGTATTCTTTGGCTAACAATGGCGATAGTTTTTCGCCTAAAGCACCAACAGGAATAGAATCGCCGCAAGTAGCCGTTTCGGGTAATCCTAAACGTTTCGTGTATTCTTGCCAAGCTGGATTTCCATTAAATTCTTCGATAATATGTCCGGTTGATTTTGTAACAACTAAGGGTTCGCCTACTGCAATAAACCCGTGTGTTGCTTGAGTATCGATAGTTAATGTTGGATCACTAAACCCAACTGCATAAGCCGCATGCTCATATACCTTATCATCAACCGCTTGAAAACTGATAAACCCTTTCATGTTATCGGATGATGTTGCACCAAAAATAGTAACATCCGAACCAAAAACGGATTCAAATGCTTTAATGCATAAATCATTTGCAATATCAATACCTGAAGCTAAAAAATAAATCATAGTTATATCAGGCGATTGTTTCTTTAATGCATTGGCCATTTCTAACGTTTTTTCATACGAATTATGACCATAAATACCATCAACATGCGCTACAGAAAATTCTTTGCCTTTAACAGCCATTAATGCAATATCTTTCATCGACTCGCTTACTCCTTCTCTTCCAACTACTCCGCAACAAGATGCCGCCAAAATTTTTGCATGAGGAGCCATTAGTTTAGCTTGTTGTATAAGCTCAGAAAAATTATGTCCTATAGATGCGTGAAGAATAACTAAATCGCAATCTTCATGGGAATCGCCTAAGGCAATCTCCATACATTCTGTAACACCACGCTTGGTATTAATTACTCTTGCACTTCCGGAATGAAAACTTAACATGATATTTTTTTTAATATTATTAATGTATTATTAAATTAAATTAAATCAAATTAAATTTAATCAAAAAAAAATAAAATATGGAATTCATCTTTATTATTATTAAGAGCCTATTTATTATTTTGATGTTTATTCTATTAAATCAGAAGGTTTATTAATAGTAATTTGAGTATTCATTGAAATATCAACAAAACCCAAATCTTCACCTAAAAAACCAGGAGCAGAATCAAATTGACCAGAACAAAATAATGTGCCTTTACTTGTTATTAAACTTATTTTATGATTATTAAATACATAAGCTACACCGCCTTTAAAACTTGAGGCTGATTGAAAGGTTGGGTTAATTGTAATGACACCTTCTTTATTAATGAACCCAATGGTATTAGGCCCTAAAGATGCAACCGCCAAGCCATCTTTAAAATTACCAATAGAGGCATAACTAGGTTCTAAAACAACTTTACCATCAGTACTAATAATACCCCAGTATCCATTTTTTTTGAAGGCAGCTAACCCATCTTTAAATGATTGGCATTGCTCATAATCATTACCTAAGATAGATTTTCCATTTTTATTAATCCAATACCATTGACCTTTTTTACAAACGGCAGCAAAACCATCACTGAAATTTAAAGCAGTTTCAAAATAATCTTTAATAATATTTTTACCAGTTTTATCAATGTAATTCCAAATTAAAACGGTAGAGTCGCCTTGCGCTTTAGATTTAGCAACTGCACAAACGCCTTCTGAAAAAGATAAAACAGCATCATACTGACAACTAATTTTTTCATTTCCATTCATATCAACAAAACCGTATTTATCATTTTTTTTAATGGCTGCTAAATCTTCGTAAAATAAATTAGCTTCCTCTACACCTTTTAATGTAAATAAAGTTTGCGCATTTAAATCAATACAGCGTATTGTATTTAAAGTATCTAATACAAACGCTTTATTTTCGCTAAAATCAGTAACTTTTAAAAACTGAAATCTACAAATTAATTTAGCGGAATCATTTATGTAGGACCCTCTGCCAGCCTGCATTACAAATGCTCTGTTATTATTAAAATCACCCGCGTTTTCATAAACAGGTTCTAATTTAAACGAACAAGTTGAATCAACGTAGCCCCAATTGTTTCCTGCTTTCACTGGAAATAATTTATAAACACGATCAACTTTTGTGTTAGTATTACAGCCTATAAAAAAAAGGCCACCTATCATTACACTTCCAATATTTTTTAAAATTTGCATACGTATTATTTTATTATTTCTAAAAATTCTATATCAAAAATAAGATTTGTGTTTGCCGGAAAACCTCTATCTGGTAATCCTTTTTCGCCGTAACCTAAAGACGGCGGTATAATTAAACGTTTTGTGCTTCCTTGTTTCATGCCTATCAGCCCCTCTTCTACTCCCTTAATATTTTTTCCTTGACCTATTTTAGCATTTAATCGTTTACCACTATCGCGGGTAGCATCCAAAATATGACGGGTTCCATCTTTTTCAATAAAATAAACGGTGTAGGCCACCATTACTGAATCGCCTGTTTTAGTTTCTGCGCCATTACCAATATCGTTATACAAATAACGTAAACCTGAAGGCAGAGTAACAGTATCAAGTGATGGTAATGTTAAAAAAGGGTAAGGCTTGACGCTTTCAATATAAAGATCAAAATACACTGGGCTGTTTTTTATTAAACCGGGTATTTTTTTTTTGGAATTTGCTAATTTGTAGGGTATAATTGCTGTAGCTTTTTCTCCAACTTTCATTCCTAACAATGCGTCCTCTAAACCTGGAAAAGATTTGCCCGAACCTGGACGAAAAGTAATCGATTGATTTCTTTCAAAAGTATTATCAAATATAGCAAAAAGACCAGCTTCATTTTTTTTGAAAGCTTTTGCTTTAAAAGTAACTACATCCTCTATAGTAACTTTTCTGAGTTCTTTTTTTTCGGAAATCACCAATTTTATACTGTCTTTTAATAAAAGAGTATCTGTGTTCAATGGTTTTAAAAATGGCCAGCTGGAACTTAGTAATTCAACATCATAATACAACGTTGTATTTGGTAAAATTTTACCGGTTAATTTATTACCATATCCTATAGACGAAGGAACAATAAACGTACTTTTTTCACCTACACGCATAGATGCAATTCCTTCATCCAGGCCTTTTATAAAACGCCCAACCCCTATTTGAAATTGAGCTTCGTTACTGTTAGTTTGAGAAGATTCGAATACTTTTTTAAAACCTTTGGTGCTATATACATAGCCTGTAAATTTCATACGAACCTCTGATAATATTTGTGATTTTTCGCCTACACTTGATTTAACTATTATTTTTTTCAAACCTGATTCAAACCGAATCGTATCTAAACCTTTATGAGAAAAAAAAGCCTCTTGTACTTTTAATAATTTAGTATATAAAAAAAGCGTGGATTTAGCAGGAATTTTACCCGTTTTTTTGTCTCCGTAACCTAATTGATACGGAATTTTGAATACAGCACTATCACCTTCTTTCATTAATAAAAAGCCTTCGTTCCATCCAGGCAACACATCATCCTGACCTAAAATAAAATCTTTAGTGCCTCCTGTCATAACTTCTTTGATGGCAGAAGTATCGGTAGCTTGGTAAAATAAATTATAACTTACATACAAGCGATTTTCGGGCAGGGTTTGTTTACCTTTGGTTTTAATTATGATTTTGTAACCAAGGCCTGATTCTGTTTTTTTATACTTTATTTTTTTTTGACCAAAACTAGGTAAAGCCGATGAAAAAAGGAGTGAAAAAATTAAAATTGATTTGAAGTAACACATAAAACATTTTTTTTGTAAAAATAAGTGTATTAGAAAATTTATTTAGATATTATTATTATTATTCCATAATTTGGAAAAAGTAATTTATCGTTCATTGCGAGGGCATTTTAGCGATGAAGTGTTAGTTCGAGCTGCCACACTGAGCGAAGTCGAAGTGGCAGTCGAAACCTCTGTCAGTTCGAGTAAGCGCTGCCTCTTTTGCGCTGTATCGAGAACAATAAGCCCGAACACATCTCGACTGCGCTCGATGTGACAATCTAAACCTCTCGATGTGACACAAAAACTCTGTCAGTTCGAGTATTTTTACCTACCTCTTGCCATCACGCTATGGCGTGAGTATCGAGAACAATAAGCCCCTTCTCGATACGCTCGTTCCTCGCACTCGAAGTGACAGCATTAAAAAACTGTCAGTTCGAGTAAGCGCTGCCTCTTAGCGCTGTATCGAGAACAAAAAGCACGAACGCATCTCGACTGCGCTCGATGTGACAATCGAAACCTCTGCAGTTCGAGCTGCCACAACATAAACAGCTAAGTATCGTTAATCTACGTGCTCAAAAAACTTTTTAAATCAATACATTTTATGCCCTCCATTGTGTTACCTTTAAATGTATCGTAGGTTATAACTGTTTTTGGATAATTGTCTTTTATTTTTTTTAGGTTGCCAAATTCACGCTCTATGGTTTGTGTTTCGTGAATAGAAAGTGCCACTTGATAGTAATGCTTTTCTCCTTCTTTTTGGGCAATAAAGTCAATTTCTGCTTCATGTAATACGCCCACTTTTACTTCATTATTTTTAAATATAAGGTGATTAAATACTGCATTTTCCATTATCTTGCCTTTGTCTTCTGGTCGGTAACCCCAAATGCTATTTCTGATACCTAAGTTTTCGAAATAATATTTTTCTCCAATTTCAAATAATCGTTTTCCTACAATATCATAGCGCGAAGCTTGCTGAATGATAAATGCATTTACTAAATACGAAATATATAGCTGAACCTGATTAGGTGCCATTTTTACTTGCTGTGATTTTAAAAAATCACTGATTTTTTTGGCAGAAAAAACACTTCCAATATTACTGGCCAAAAACAAAATTAATTGTTCTAAAAAAGGCCCGTTTCTAAGCGCGTATCTATTTACAATATCTCGGTAAACAATTGTATAGTAAATATTTTTTTGGTATTCAAAAACAATTTGGTCGGTAAGTTTTAAATTTTTTAAATATGGTAAACCTCCATATTTTAAATAGCTTTCCAATGCTTCGTTAGTATTTTTTAGTTTATGAAATTCAAGAAATTCGTTGTAAGATAAACTATATACCACCGTTTCTATACATCTGCCACTTAATTTACCGGCTACATCTTTTGACAATAAATTGGCATTACTACCAGTGCAATAAATATCCAATGTTTCATCGAGCAACAAGGATCTCAAGGCGTTTTCAAATTCTTTAATTTCCTGAATTTCATCTATAAAAACATAGGTTTTTTTACTTTTTGATTTATGTAATAAAATGTAATCGTTTAGCTGCTGCGCTGTTTGTATGCTCACAAAAGTTAAATCCTCTTTATTAATGTAAATGATTGCAGCTTTTTTATTTTGTTGCTGTATGTATTGCATGATTTGAAAGAGTAAATAACTTTTGCCTACTCTGCGTTGACCAGTAAATATTTTAATGACTTGTTTATCAATAAATGGCAAAACCTTTTTCAAATATGTCAAACGAGGTGTTAAAAATATTAATGAATTTTTAG
>CAILKE010000010.1 GCA_903834765.1 uncultured Bacteroidota bacterium | reverse complement strand
GGAAAAATCAATGATAATAATAATTTTGAAATCATCGGCCGCTTTGATAATAGCGATATCAGAGGCTGTAATTTAATGATACAGTAATATGGCAAAAATAACCAACGATTTTTTTGATCAGGTATATCAAGTGGTACGTTTAATCCCTAAAGGACGAGTAACCAGTTATGGCGCTATTGCTGTATATTTAGGAGCTAAATCATCGTCTCGTGTTGTTGGTTATGCGATGAATGCAGCGCATACTCAAAAAGAATATGTGCCCGCCCATCGAGTTTTAAATCGTAACGGACAATTAACTGGCAAGCATCATTTTGAAACGCCTTTTTTAATGCAAGAGTTATTAGAAAAAGAAAAAATAAAAGTAATCAACGATACCGTTCAAAATTTTGATAAATATTTTTGGGATCCAACAGAAGAATTGAAATTGTAATCTTATTTATTATAGAGCGCTGTTAATGTTGATTCACATTGATAAATTATGATATCAAATCAAAAAATCATAACAATCTGCGTTTTCAGCTTTCCAATTATTAAAAGAAAATAAACTTAACTTTTCTTTCTAAAATAAAAAGACAATGGAACCCCTGTAAAATCAAAGTTATCGCGGAATTTATTTTCTAAGAAACGCTTGTAAGCATCCGTTAAATATTGTGGCGAATTACAGAAAAATACAAAAGCACAAGTTCCTTTAATTTGAGTCACATATTTTATTTTCACTAATTTACCTTTACTGGCAGGTGGAGGAAAATTCTCAATTAATGGTAAGAAGAAGTCATTCAATTTGCTTGTTGGTATTTGCGTTGATTTATTTGCATACACCATCATTGCCGTTTCTATCACTTTCATGATACGTTGCTTTTCAATAACCGACGTAAAAATAATAGGAATATCTTTAAAAGGTGCAGTACGCTCGCGAATAGCAGTTTCAAAGCTTAACGTCGTCATTGTACTTTTCTCTTCCACTAAATCCCATTTATTGACAACGATTACTAATCCTTTGTGATTTTTTACGGCTAAGTGAATGATATTCAAATCCTGGGATTCAATCCCTTGAGTTGCATCAATCATTAATACACAAACATCTGCTGTTTCAATAGCGCGAATGGTACGCATCACACTATAAAACTCTAAGTCTTCATGAACCTTCGCTTTTTTACGCATTCCTGCCGTATCAATCAATAAAAAATCGTGACCGAATTTATTGTATCGTGTATGAATGGTATCTCTTGTCGTTCCTGCAACAGGAGTAACAATGTTTCTTTCTTCGCCTAATAAAGCATTTACTAAAGATGATTTGCCTACGTTAGGTCTTCCAACAATTGCTATTTTAGGTAATGTATCACCTTCAATAGCGCCTAAATCTTCAGGGAATGATTTCACTAAAGCATCCAACATATCTCCAGTTCCGCTTCCGCTATTTGACGAAATACAGTAAGGTTCACCTAAACCTAACGCATAAAATTCAGCGGCATAAGAGTTACGATCGCTGTTATCTACTTTATTTACGACAAGCATCACCGGCTTTTTACTTTTGCGCACCACACTTGCAACTTCCTTATCAAATTGTGTAATTCCTTCAGATACATCTACTAAAAACAATAGAGACGTACATTCGTCAACAGCAATTTGCACTTGTTTTCTAATTTCAGATTCAAATACATCATCGCTTCCTTTGATGTATCCACCTGTATCTACTATCGAAAACTCAACTCCGTTCCAGTTAGTTTTTCCGTAATGTCTATCTCGCGTAACACCAGCTTCTTCATCTACAATGGCTTCGCGCGACTCTGTTAATCTATTAAAAAGTGTTGATTTCCCTACATTCGGTCTTCCAACTATGGCTACTATATTTGGCATATTGGCGCAAAGGTAATAAAAAGTTAGGAAGAAATTTGATTTTAAATGGATTTGCTATAATTATGTTGTTGCTACTTTAATAGCGAGTTTTTAATATTTATTTTATTAAAGTTGAATGTTATTATTGATTTATCAATGTGTCCAAAATAAATTATTACTTTATTTTTTTAAATAATTACAAAAAAATAGTAATTAAGAATCTCTAAAGTTTATTTTGAGCTATTTTTACTTTTATAAAAAATCGCGTTTATTTAAATGATTTTATAATATTATTCTTTAATCATTTTTATGGTGATAATAGTCTCGCCCAATATTTTTAGACTGTAAATACCCTTTGGTAAATTGAAAAAATCTTGCATTTGAATTTGTTGTCCTGAAAAAATAATTTCGCCTAAATTATTAATTAATATGGTAGAAGTATTTTCCAGATTTTTAGGAAGTTTTATGGTCGACGTAAAAGGATTTGGAATAGCATAATTTGATTCATTTAAAACAAAATTTCCTTTTAAATTAGTAATAATATTTTGATTCGATCTTACAAAAAGTACTTTTTGTTTGCTTGTTTTTGTTTGGTAGGTTGTAACTCCGTACTTTGTATCTAAATACCAAGCTTTTGTTATTTGATTCGGTAGAGTAGTTGATGACCATACTTTATTAATTCCAATATTTGTGAAATAAGTTGTAATTATAGAGGGATTCATTATTTGTTCGACATTAATTGATTGAAGTTCTTTTATATTAGGTAGTCGCCAGTCACTATAACCTCCTAAAATCATTGTATCCGCTTTTACTAAAGCATCCTCCCATGTTAAAGAATCATTCATGGATTTTTTTTGCCAAATTAAATTCGTTATATTATCCGTTATGGTGCCATTTAAATTATCCGAAAAATGGTTGGCTATTATAGTTGTTGGATAAATATCTCTTACTGCCCTTGTATGAAAATGTTTGGGACCACCAGCACTTAAAGTTTCAGTTTTAGGATGATTTCCAACACCTCCTCCTCCGTTTGTAACCCATACTTTAGAACTATCATTGGGCTGTCGGTCACTTGTCCACCAATATTCAGCCAATGAAGTAGGGAAAACAGTATTGTCTAATGATGGATTAACATTTTGGTGATTAAGAATGCTAAATGACTCATGGGTATTTGGCAGTCTCCAATCACTATAGCCTGCTAACGTAAGAGTGCTGCAATATATAACTGCATTTTCAATTGTCATTTCTCCGCCATCTGTTTGTTGCCACATTAATCCTGAAATAGTATCTGTAACTGTTCCATCTCCATTAATTAAAAAGTATGGAATATTTATATTAAAATCATTGTCTTCGCCAAATGTGGAAGTATAACTAATGTTTTGTCCTGTATCTGGCAAACGAAGCATTGTTTTGGTAACACTCTGAGAATATCCAATAACTGAGCTTAAAATAGAAAGTAAGAATGCGTGGTGTTTTTTCATGTAAAATTGTGATAATTTATTCTACTATTAGTTTCTCTGTTATTTGATAATCTTTAAAATTGATTTTAACTAAATATAAACCACTTTGCAAATTTGGCATGTATATAGTTTCGAAAGATTTTTCTGTTTCGAACAATTTTTCTCCCTTTGAATTATAAATACAAATATTTTTAATGTCACTGATTTTTGTTTCATCACTAAAATAGATTTTAAAATTATCTTTTGCAGGATTAGGGTGTAATTTTAAAATATTGTTTTTTACATGATTTTCAAATACGAATGCTGTTGAACCTACATTGTACCTGACAATAACTTCATTATCTAATATAACATTTGAACTCCAAATAAATTGCGCGTCATTTTGCGGGTCATCAAAAATATTTGTAAAGTTTGTGTAAGATGGTTTATTACTTACACCAATAGTGGCGTTAGTATAAACATTTGCATTTGGCCAAGTATTATCAATAAATGCAGCGTCATTCCAGTTGGATGGCCTATTCCAATGTAAACCATAATATGCATTCCCATCGTTTGAGTCAGATGCGCTACAATTACTAGATAATCTAGATGTTCCTACTTCATAAGGGCAACTTAAATCCATTATTGGAGAAGTGTAAAATGTCTGTGCTTTCCAGCTTCCGTCAGTTTTGGCAATAATGTTATTAGAAGCATCTTTAAAAACAGCAACCATTCCTCCATCTCCTGCGTGAAATGCATATCCATTATTGTTTTCAGAACCTAATCCTAAATTCTCCTCCCAATCAACCAAAAGCATTGCAATAGTAAATGGCTTATTTACCCTAAATCTAATAATATTAGAATTGAATTGAGTATATGGAACATTATCTTTACCAACAGGTACACCATTGATATACATTTCAAAATAATTATCTGCAAATACATATGCAGTTATAACTTCTCCCGTTGGATCTATAGTTACTATATCAGTTCCTGTTAAAGCGGCAAGTGCTAAATTTGAGTTTGCATATGTGGCTCCAATGCAAGAATTATATAAATTTGAAGCGAAAGGAAAACTATTATTCGTATAGTTCACAACTGCAGGAACTGTCCATGTTGAGTTGTCAGTAGCAGTAATTGTTCCAATACCTGCAATTCTTCCACCTGTGCATGTATATAAATTGTTTGTGATTGTAGTTGCAGATCCTTGCGTAACTGCAGCAGTTCCCATGTATTGTGCTGAAGAAAAAAATGGGATTGATAAAATTATATAAACGTTTATATATTTCATTTCAATAAATTTATTAAAATTATTGTACTACAAATTTTTTTATTAATTGAGATTTAGCGAGGTCAATTTTTAAAATATATGTTCCCTTTAATAAATTTTTTATATCTATGTTAGACTTGTAGCCTGTCATTTTTAATACTAATTCTCCTTTTAAACTGTATATTGAAATATCTTGAATCTCTTTTTCTTGAATATTGCAATTTAGTTTTAAATTCAAATAGTCACTAGTTGGATTTGGATAAATAGTTATTATGTCTCCTGAAATAAAATTATTTTTTATTCCTGTTGTGGTATTTGGCATAACGCAAGGAGCTGTCTTATTGTAAGTTTTTGTGCTGTCTAAAACACCATTATGATAATATTTGTAGGTATATAATCCAGTTACGCTCCAATTGTATACAACAGAGTCAATTTGACTACCAAATGAATACGTGACATTATATCCGTTATGGTTTGTATTTGGAGTACAGCTTGTAATTAATGCTCCATTTAATGGTGTTAATGAAGGCCTGATTGGTTGCGCAGCTGATTGCGGAATAATTTGATGAGTTGCATCTTCCGTAACTTGGCCAACCATATTAGCAATCATATAGGGAGCTGCAGCACTGCCATGATAATGATACACTCCATTTGTCCAATAATGTCCATGATTAGCATCTAATGTCTGCATTGATGAACCATCGGGCTCAATGGCTCCATATACAGCAAATCCATCTAATGCATAGGCAATTGGTAACGTTGCCGTTGTAGCGCTATATAAGTGTAATGGTGCCGTATGATAATGATAATCATCTGCTCTACCGCAATGACCACCATAATTATCTAATTGTCCATCAAGAAAGGCATCAACACCTGTATTAGTATAGGGATTAAAAATTGCAATACCATTTACAGCAACTGCAACGGCTCCTCTCGAAAAATGAGCAGCATTAACAGGAATTGGAGTTGCGGCAACTATTGGATTTAAAGGAATTGGCCAAGCATTTGTTCCCATATAGCATTGCGAAACTGGCACTTGTTGCTGCCAACCATGATTGGAGATTCCTACCATCATAGTATGTGTGGTTGGAACGCCTATTGATTCAACATAAAAATAGGTAGCATCCCAAAACGTATTTACATTTGGTTTAAAAGGAGTAAACGCAGAATCTATTGTTGTAGGGTTTGAATTAACACTTAATAGTTTTAACACATTTGTATTAAAACTAACTAATGTTATAACAGTTCCAAATGAAATAATTGTGACAATATATTTTAACTTCGTTTTGTTTGTTAATGAGTAAACTATAATAGTAAGAATTATAAATATCCCAAAAACAATAAAAACTTTAGAGTTCCCAGAAGTGACTTTTTCCTTTATTATACTATTTTCAAAGTGTTTGTTGAGATTAATAATGTTTTCTTGTTTTTTTAATACAAATGACTGATCATTTTCAGAAAATGATTTAAGAGGGAAATTAACTATTTTATTATTTATATCTTCTATGTAAACATTTCCATTTTTATACATATAAAAAGAACCATCAATCGATTGTTTACCTTGATTTATAATCCAATGTTTTAGATGATGTTTTGATTCATGCGCATTGTGTGCATTAAGAATATTATTGTTAAATAACTCTATTATCAACAAAAAAAGAATAATTCGAATATAAATCATATTAATTTTTTTTAATTATTTAGAAAGTATAATTTTGCCTGTTTTTTGCTTGTTTGATTCTCCTTTAATTGAATACCAGTACATTCCAGATGAAAGTGTATTCCCTAAATAATCCTTACCATCCCAAATGATTTCAAATTTTCCCGCTTGCACAATGCTGCCAGCGATTAATTTTCTAACTAATTGCCCGTTTTGATTGAAGATGAATAAATCCATTTTCTCAGAACTATTAACGGTGAATTCAATTTTTGCTTCATTTGTAAATGGATTTGGACAAATTAATTCATCATCATAATTACTATTCCACAAAACAGGAACACCTGTAGTGAGGGAATCATAGCAATTAACTGGTCCAATAAAATAGGTAGCCGAGATGTCTTTATTATGTCTTGTGGCAGTTTCCTGAGTTGGAAGAAATGCTCTAACATAATCAACTTGCAATCCATTTGAGCCAACAGTGACTCTTAAGTGCCCAGTATTTGGTAAAATTTGTCCTGATAAATAACCATAACCTGAAGCTACTGTAGTTCCAGTAAATATGGGCAAACTAGGCTGTGGTGTTTCTTGATAAATTAAACAATCTTTTTCCTGCTTGCCAAAAAAATGATCGTGTCCATGAAAAAAAATAGACACATGATGTTCTGTCAATAAATCTTTAATAGGCTTATACCAGCCTGGTCTGTTAGTAGCAAAGCCTGGCGTTCCATCTAAATTATTACCACCCCATTCATATAAATCAGCAAACTCCACACCTCCTCGTCCATCAGGGTCACCACCTATAATTTGGTGTGAGAAAATAAATTTATAGGTAGCGCTACTATTTTCTAAGGTCATTTTAAGCCAGTCGTATTGAGTTTTTCCAAGCGTCCATCTCCAACCTGTAGTAGCAGTTGGCTTTGGGCTTGTATACCAATATGGGTCGATTACGATAAATAATGCATCTCCCCATTGCCAAGAATAATAATTTTCTCTTTGTCCAATATAATTATTGTTTGTAGTATCCCCGCTATAAAAATTATTAGGAAAAGGATTGTTGAAATATTTCTTTCGTTCATTAGAATTCCATACGGCAATATTATTTGCAGTTCCATTATTGTACCATCCGGCTTCTCCTTCATGATTTCCTAATGCTATATATAAAGGAACCGAGTGTCCTGAAGTTTCGTAATAGGAACGTAATAATTTACATCTATAAGGAATAGTATCAAATGGAACAATATTAGAGCTATTCTTCAACTTGTCTGTCATTAAAAAATCCCCTAAGTCTATCATAAAATCCGGATTATCATCTAATTGATTTCTTAAGCATCGCCTATATAATGCGGTGTCAGATGAAGAATCCAAATGCGGATCTGCTTGAACTATAAATGAAAATGTACTGCCTACTGAACGTTGTGTGTGAAAAGTAAATTCAGGCCTTAAAGTTAATGTGGAATTTCCAGGATAGCGATGATTTACTCTATAATAATATTTGGTATTAGATTGTAATCCAGATAATAAAATATCTACAGGTGTATTTTTGGCATAAGATTGCCAAGTTGTTTGATTTGCATATACTCCAGGACTAGTTCCATATTCAACTCTTACCTCAACGGTATCATCAAAGAATAATTGAATTGAAACACTATTGTCTGTTGGTCTACCAAGTAATTCTTTAAAAGTAACCGTTTGAGCATATGAGTTAATATAAGTAAATAATATGCATAATAGTGATATAATATTTTTGATATTTTTCATATTTTGTATAAACTTAGAATTAG
>CAILKE010000009.1 GCA_903834765.1 uncultured Bacteroidota bacterium | reverse complement strand
GAAGTTTGTAATTTGATATTCATATTAATATTTTTTTTAATTATAATTTAATATTCACCTTTATTTATAATCATTGTGTTACTTTTTTAAGATATTATGGGTTTTAAAGTTTGATTATTTTATTTGTTATTATTTTGTTATTAATAATTGTTTTAACTAAATAAATACCTGATGAAAAATTCTCAGTATCAATTGAAATCAATTGCAATCCTTTTTCAAATGATTTATTGGAGATTGTTTTAATTTCTTGTCCTAAAGAGTTTGTTATAATAATTCCTATTTCGGAAATGACATTAAGATTCAAATCTAAAGTAAAAGAAGAGTTTATTGGATTTGGATAAATTGAAATTTCATTTACACTATTAATATCATTGCAAGGTGTATCAACTGATATAATATTATGAACTGTTAAAGTGCCGTCTAAATCCTTTTGTTTAAGTCTGTAATAGTTTATCCCGCTTATAGGATTTGCATCTGAAAAATAGTATGATTTTAAAGTTGAAGTTGAAACTGATCCATTTATCTGACCAATAGCTATAAAATTTATTCCATCAATTGAACGCTCAATAGTAAACAATTCGTTATTTGTTTCGCTTGCAGTTTGCCAAGTTAAATCAATACCATTATTTTTGCAATTGCCATTAAAACCTAATAAGGTAATAGGCAAAATAGTTGGTGAAGAAAAACTTCCTGCTTGTAAAAAAACACCACTATCATAAGCGCCATCATTAACATCGGTTACAATTAATTTAATGTGATATGTTGAACCTGCTATTAAACCTGATTGAGAAGCTGTTAAAACTTTTGTATTACCATTAAATTGAATACCATTAATTGCCCCTTTAAAATCAGAAGAAGGAGAATTATTTATCCAAGCTGGGTTTGCAGAACTGCAATTAGCCGCCGATGGTGAGCCTCCAGAAGCTCCAACTACTCCATCATTTACTGAGTTTATTGAAACTTGAGATCCATTAGATAATACTGCTATATTACGACCATCAGCAGTGTATCCTTGACCCCCAGCTATGCCAGTTCCGCTAATTATAAAACCAAATTTATCATTATAGGTTGAGCAATTATAATTAATTGCAAAACTACCTGTTTGATCGTATTCTTCTGAACCAAAAACATAATTGAATGAAACATTTGTATTGTTTGGTATAAAGTCAAATTCTAAAACAGCGGCATTATAATAATTTTGAGCTCCAGCCAATACATCAACATCATTAATGTAAACAGGACATGAGCCTCCTTGCCTAATTTCACCATTTGAGCATGTTGAAGTTAAGCCAGAACTT
Source organism: uncultured Bacteroidota bacterium (assembly GCA_903834765.1). Taxonomy (GTDB): domain Bacteria; phylum Bacteroidota; class Bacteroidia; order B-17B0; family Aurantibacillaceae; genus UBA4416. Next base: position 401 of record CAILKE010000009.1, on the reverse strand, counting down.
GAAAAATTACTAGAACCAGGAAAAGTTGCTAAAGCAAGAGGTATATCGCTTGTTTTTCCAGTACACATAACAACGCCATTATTCATACCTAAATTAGTAGATACAGTTCCCACAGCAGAAAAAGCGCCAACTTGGTAAACAGCACTGCTGTTAAAAACACCTTGAAAAGTAACATTTGAAGCTGTTACCCCACCACCCAATAGTGTTGCTACTAATGATGCAGGAGAAGCTCCATTTGTAATAGTTAATTGAGCACAAGATGATTTTAAGTAAATAATAAAGATTATCGAAAATAAATATTTCATATATATATTAAATATTAAGTTTTGATTAACATAAAATTAACTATAATCTTTTACACGGCCACCATGAACTTCACTTTTGGCTTTCTTACCTTTGAG
>CAILKE010000008.1 GCA_903834765.1 uncultured Bacteroidota bacterium | reverse complement strand
TCAATTATTAAGGCTTGTAGTCCTGATAATTAGAGTTCAAAAAAACAGGAATGTTATAAGTAAACTAATAAGGAATGCATACGTTGGTAAGTGTGCGGCTGACTTTGGCGAAAAGGAGCGATATACAGATTTTTCTGGTGGCATTGCGAAGATATAGTGCGAAGAAAAAATGAACAAAAATTAAAAACAAAAGTCTATTTTTGATTGGCACTAAAAAAGGGGAAGACTACATGGTCAAGCAAAAGAAAATAAAAAATAAACCTTTCAAGCATGACAAAAAAATCCCTCATTTACTTAATAAATGAGGGATTTTTTTAGTTTAGTACTAAGTTGTTTTATTTTTTAGCAGCCTTAATATTAGTAACGAAATCATCAAATAAATAACGAGAATCTAATGGCCCAGGACAAGCCTCAGGGTGATATTGTACCGAAAACACAGGTTTATTTTTGATGCGTATACCTTCAATAGTATTATCATTTAAATTGACATGTGTAATTTCTATTTGATCGTTTTTAGCAATATCATCCACATTGATTGTAAAACCATGGTTTTGCGAGGTAATTTCGCATTTGCCTGTAATGATGTTTTTTACCGGGTGATTAATACCACGATGTCCTGCATGCATTTTATAGGTTGAAATCCCTTGCGATTCTGCTAATAACTGATGCCCTAAGCAAATTCCAAAAATAGGTAAACCAGTATCCACTAATTGTTTAATTAAAGCTATTTCTTCTTTCATCACACCAGGATCTCCGGGGCCATTACTTAACATGATGCCATCTGGTGAAAAAGCTAAGATATCTTTTAAAGATGTTTTCATAGGAAATACCTTTAAAAAGCAATCTCTTTGCGCTAGGGAACGTAAGATGTTTTTCTTCACACCAAAGTCCATCACGGCTACTTTATGCTTAGAGGTTGCTTCGCCAAACTCATAAGGTGTTTTAGTGGCAACTTTAGACGATAACTCTAAGCCTTCCATTTTAGGCACTTTTGCCAATAAGGCTTTTAAGGCATCGATATCGGTGTTTTCGGAAGAGATGATGCAATTCATAGCACCTTTATCGCGAATGTATCGAACAATAGCGCGTGTATCCACATCGCTAATAGAAACCACACCATCCTTTAAAAAATAATCCTGTAGCGATTGTTGTGCACGTTTACGAGAAAAACCATCGTTGAATTTTTTACAAATCATGCCCGAAATTTTGATGCTGTCGCTTTCTACTTCGGAAGCTTCAATGCCGTAATTTCCAACATGCACATTGTTCATCACAACAATTTGTCCGAAATAAGAAGGATCTGTAAAAATTTCTTGATAGCCCGTCATGCCAGTATTAAAGCATATTTCGCCGGTAGTAGTACCTATTTTTCCGGCAGCTTTGCCTTCAAAAATTTTACCATCTTCTAATAATAAAATGGCTTTGGGTTTGGTTTGGTATTTAAGTTGCATACGTTTTTAGAAAGTGTTTTCTAAAACCCAAAAGTGTGAATTTTATTTACAATAGAAAAACATTGTTAATAGGTTTTTAAAAACAAAATAAGCTATGTTTTTTTGAAGATGTTGCTACTCACCCTAGTCGACCAAAAAAGCGTGCAACAGGCGTATGGTTTATTTTAAATAAATTTTATGGAGTAGCTTATTATTCCTTTACAAGAAAAGCAGTACTAATTGCTTTAGTTTTTTGACCATCAATTACTTTTACATCTAGGTATATTTTAGCACCAGCATCAGCATTTTTCAAAATATTCAATACATTTTCATTTAACTCAAAACTTTTACATTCAGCTACCTTTAGCGTGCCTCCAACTTTAGCTGTAATTTCCATTGCAACAAACTTTTCCTTTGAAATATCGGCAACTAAATCACCTAATAATTTCACTTCACTAAGTTTTGATTTTTTAATGCTAGTAACTTCTTTAGATTTACTTTGAGCAAAGCTAAATGCGGAAATAAATAACAAAAATAAGACAAGATAATTTTTCATTTGTTTTAAGTTTTAAGATTATGTTCAAAAATATAATTAATTACGTTTAAAACAAAATTTAGTTAGATATTATTATTCTATTCATAATCTTAGTATTGCTATTTATAT
>CAILKE010000007.1 GCA_903834765.1 uncultured Bacteroidota bacterium | reverse complement strand
TGCTTGTTGCGTTTGCTGTAACTGTTGGTAAATTATTTACTGTAATTTGTTTAGTTGCTGTGTTTGTGCAGCCTGTTGCTGCTGTACCTGTTACTGTGTAAGTAGCATTTACTGTTGGTGCAAAAGCTACACCATTAGTAACACCGCCTGACCATGCATATGTATTTGCACCACCACCTGATAAGGTTGTTGTTTGACCTAAACAAACGGCAGAGCTTGTTGCATTGGCTGTTACAACAGGTAACGTATTTACTGTAATTGCTTTAGTTGCTGTGTTAGTACAACCTGTTGCTGCGGTTCCTGTTACTGTGTAAGTAGCATTTACTGTTGGCGCAAAAGATACACCATTAGTAACTCCACCCGACCATGCATAAGTAGTTGCACCACCACCTGTTAAGGTAATTGATTGCCCAGTACAAACAACAGTACTTGTTGCATTAGCAGTTACAACCGGTAACGTATTTACTGTTACACTTGCTGTATTTGATGTTGCATTACAATTTAATGTATTTGTAACCACTACTGCATAACTGCCTGCTGCAGTGGCAGAATAAGATGCTGCTGTTGCTCCGCTAATATTTGCACCATTTTGTGTCCATTGGTAAGATAAACCAGTGCCTGTGTTAGCATTTAATACAGAGTTTGAGCCTTGACAAATGCTAGTTGAACCAACAGCTGAAATACTTGCTGTTGGAGCTGCATTAACTGTAACCGTTATACCATTTGATTGTTTTGAACAACCGCCTGCATTTTTTACTGAAACCGAATAAATACCTGCAGCTATTGCCGAATAGGTTGCGGCTGTTGCACCGCTAATAGTTGTTCCATTTAAACTCCATAGGTAAGTTAAACCAGCGCCCGTATTTGCATTTAATAATGCACTAGACCCTTGACAAACAGAAGTGGAACCAACTGATGTAATACTTGCGCTTGGTAATGCGCTAACCGTTACTGATGGACTTATAGTTGTTGTACCAATTGGATTAGTAACTGATAAAATACCTGTAATATTAGTTGTTGTAAAAACCTTTATTAAGTTACTTGAAATAACGCTATACGTCATTACTGTTGTTCCAATTTTAACAGCTGAAACGCCTATAAAACCAGAACCATTTACTTTAATAGTATCTCCTACGCATATTGTGTTTGAAGATAATGATGTTAAGATTGGTTTACTGTTTGAACTAACAAACAAATCCGTGCTTGCAAAATAAGGTTGGTAACGACTGGTAATCGTTTTAAATCTGCCACCCACATAAACTTTATCAGTAGCTGCAAAAATAGTTCTAATAATATCATCAGGTTGCGGCTGCCAATAGCCAACTGCAGCACTTGCCGTATTAATGGCTGATAAATTATTGATTGGCTGCCCTTGATTGGCAAAGTTGTAACCACCACCTTGATACAAAGAAACATCAGATGAAAACAACGCGTTAATACCTGATGATGTAACAAAGGAAGCATCTAAACTAGTTAATGCATTACCTACTACATCATACTCCGCTAAATAAGTTCTATTAGCAGCAGCAATATTTGTAAATGTACCGGCTATGTATAATTTATTATTTGCAAAAGAAAGCGCATTAACGGTATTGTTAGCATTAGGGTTTGTAGCCAATAACGCGCTTGAGGTAATACCATAAGCCGCTACTCTATTTCGAGTTTGCCCACCTATTGTTGTAAAAGCACCTCCTACATATAACGTATCTCCACCAATAGATAAGGCATTGACATCGCCATTAGCAGTTGGATTAAACGCGGTAGCTCCACCACTTGAAGTACTTAAGGAAGCAATTTTTGCTCTGGCTCCACCGCCAATATTTGCAAATGCACCACCAACAAAAAGGGTTGTGCCCTTTGCCGTTAATGCATTAACTGCCCCGTCGGCATTAGGGTTCCAACCGGTTGCTGTACCTGTAGTTGCATTAATTTGCGCAATTCTGTTTTTTAAAATACTACCGTTTACTGTTGTAAAATCTCCGCCTAAATACACATTGGTATTATCGGCATAAATAGCTCTTACTATACTGTTTGCATTTGGGTTCCAGGCTGTAAGTAAACCCGTTGTAGCATCTAAAGATGCAATATTATTTCGGGTGCTAGCTCCTACACTATAAAAATAGCCGCCTGCATATATATTGTTACTATTAGTTGCAATTGAGTTAACTACCGAAGTTGTACCTTTTAATCCTATCACATTAGGATTCCATGCAGTAGCAGTGCCACTTGTTAAACTTAATGTGGCTATGCGGTTGCGCGCTGCGCCACCTATATTTGAAAACGCACCCCCAACCATTAATTTATTACTTGATATTGCCAATGAATACACAATGCCATCTGCAGTTGCATTAAAGGTATTAGCTAATGCATTAAGGTAGTTCATACCTGCTACATAATTACGAGCTGCACCACCAATAAGCGTAAAAGTACCAGCTGCATACAATATATTATTATTTAATACAAAATCGTGTATTCTGCTATTAGCTCCCATATTATAACCATCTGTAGTAAAAGCAGGTAAGGTAAAGCCACAACCATATTGTTTGCTCACTCCGCCAATAGTTGTAAAATCGCCACCAGCATATAATTTTGTGCCATTTACATATACTTTATAAACAGCCGCATTAGGGTTAGGATTCCACGCATTTAATTGTACAAAAATACTATCTACAGCTCCTAAATAATTACGCGCGCCACCACCTAATGACGTAAAATCTCCACCAACAATTACTTGGTCTGCATATTGGGCAATAGACCTAACAATGCCATTGGCATTGGCGTTCCAAAAAACAGGCGAGCCATTTATTTTATTTAATTTGGCAATGTAATTATTAGCTAAACCTTTTACGGTAGTAAAAGCACCACCAATATATAATACCGCATTGTCTAATTTTAAAGTAAACACAGCACCATTTGGTTCAGGTTTAAAACCTACATCAACCGTATTGTTAGGGTTTATATGGGCTAAATTATTAATTACATAATTACCAACTCTGGTAAATGTACCACCAATAAACCAACCACCAGCGCCATCGCTAATCGTTGTATTAATAGTACCATCTACACGTGGCAAACTCGTATTGGCTATAGCCGTAGTAGTATCTATTTGTGCACCACTACCTGTAATAGGGCCAACGGCATTAAAATCTCCACCTATATATACATTATTTCCATTTTTGTAAATGGCATACACCTCGCCATTAGGCCCTGGTAAATTATCTTGTTGACCCAAGGTAGTTACCGCAATAGAGGCCACATGATCTTGATTACCCGTAAAACTGGTATTGGTTACGGTGCAAGTATAAACACCCGAATTGCACACACTAATAGTTTGTGTGGTAGCACCTGTTGACCATTGATAGGTTTCACCGGGCGTATTTGCTGTTAAGATAGTGCATCCCCCATTTATTAAAGGATTTGCAACACTTGTTGTTATTAATGGTAGTTCATAGAGTGCTATTTCTAAAGTAAAATTATAATCAAATCCTAATGCGCAACCACCTGGATTTCCAGCGATTGTAAATTTCCAAAATTGTGAAACTTTAGGGTTTGATATAGTATAGGTAATTTCTCTAGTATTTATTGCACAAACGACAGCAGGTACATTCTGGTTGAATGTTATTCCTATTTGAGTCCAAGGTCCAAATTGAGAGGAAGATGTAAATAATTGAACAGGTGTAGCAGATCCCAAACTTGGTCTTCCTCCTTTTAGAATAATTTTGGCTAATTGAACACTTCTTTTTGTATCAAAAATTATTTCAGAATTAACACTTGAACTTGAGCAACTTGCGCAGTTAAACATTATATTAGAAGCGCAATCACCATCAAATAAAATAGATGTTTGTACAGCATTCATAGTAGAACATGGTATGGCACCATTAGGTGCACTCAAATTATATTTTGAATTTGTACAACTAATCCCAAAATTAGCGCCATTGGTAATAAGCGTTTGCCCTACCAAATAGTTTTGAATACAATATGCAAAGATTATGAGAGATAGAATTTTTTTCATGGTTGTTTGGTTTAGAGGTTATTTTTTATAAGAGGAATTTTCATTGAAGGGTTGTTTTTACTTTCATTTTTTGGAATTAGTGTGATTTTCACTTTTTGTATTTGGTCTTTAGAGTAATTGCCTTCAGCAGTAACAGGTACAAGAACATCCCAAAGTGCAGATCCAGCTCTTAATGTCCCTGATTTTTTTGCAACAAAATTTAATTCAAATTCTAATTCTTTAATGTTGTATCTTTTTTTATTTGCATTATCCTTTAGGTCTTGCAATTCATCAAGTATGTCAGCTATAAATTTTTTTATTTCCATATTTTTGTTTTAAAGTGCTTTAATGATTTTCCCGAACCTAATTAGTGTTTTTATCTTTTAGATTACTTAAATTCTTCGATACCTGTATCGCCTTTGTTATTTTAACCTTTAACAAAAAAAAGGTTTATTAATATGTCAAAGTAAAATCATTGTACCGCATTGAGGTTGCAGTTTGTGTTTATTTCGTTTATCGCAACATTATTTCCATATATTGGAAATAAAAAAAATTGAAACACTAATACATTTTTTTACAGTCGGCGTTTATTCTTTTTAATGCGGTTGCCATTCAAATTTAAATTCGCCATTGTTTTCGTATATATACGTGTTTTTATAGGAGTTCCATTTTATAGGAGCTTTCAATTCTTTACGCATAAAGCTTAAATAATTATGAGCTGTGCGCTCACTTATACCCAATTGCGTGCTCAATGCTTTTGGTGAGCCTGTGCGTTGTGCCTTAATGAGTTTATTAATATGAATAATCTTTCTTACATCCACTTTACAAAATAAATACCTGCGCATGAAATGGGGTTGCAGTATAGGTAAAACGATTAATATTTTACTTTGTACTAATAAGCAGTAATATTTTTTTATTTTTGCGCAGCTTTGGAAAACAATAATCATATTAGCGAGTATGAGTTGAGTTGTAATTACCTAAATGGTAATAACGACTCTCTTGGTAAATTGTATATACACCATTATCAATCGTTGGTGATGATTGCCTATAAATACACTACTGACACTGAAAAAAGCAGAGATATAGTAGGCGCTGTTTTCGAGAAACTCTTACAGCTTAATGCTCAAAAACGCCAGCAAATAATACTTCATCCTCAAAAAGGTATTTATCCATTTTTAGTTACTATAGTAAAAAATAAATGTTTAGATGGATTAAAAACAAACAAGTTGCAGGATGAAATAAAAAAACATTTAGTAACTTTAATTTCATTTAATAGTACAAACGCTGCTTTTATTCGTTTTGAATTAGAAGCTATTAAACACTTATTAAATAATTTACCTAAGCGTGAAAGAGAAATGATTGAACTGCATTTGCAAGGTTATAAAAATGAAGAAATTGCTGTTCAATTAAATATTAGTTATAATACCGTTCGTAATACGTTGCATAATGCCAAACAACGTATTAAAAAATTATGGCAACTTTTTATGTAATGGACCCAAAACAAAAACATACCTATACCGAAGTGTTGAATGGTTTACTAAGCCATCAAACTTATTTTTGTGATTACATAAAAAATAATCAATTTGATGATGAAGCATTAGCGGGATTGAAATTGTTTTTAGAAAACAATAAGTATAATATACAATTATTAAAACAATTTACCGAACCACCATTGTTGGATTTTAAAACTAAAAAACAAACACCTCTTATTACTTATTATAAAATTGCTGCCGGCATAGTATTAATAATTTCCTTAGGGCTTTTAGTAAAATTTACTTTATCTGATAAATCATCCACTATTACTAATTATTGGATAGAAGATGCCGGTTTTAAAGTTTGGATGGGACCCGCCAATAATAGCATGGCATTAAACAATGGCATGAGTTATTATAAAAGTGAACATTATGATGCAGCCATTAATAAATTTTTAAATGTTAGCGAAAATGATACAGCTCAGTATTATGCAGGTATTTGTTACATAAAAATAAATCAGTTGGATAGCGCTACTCATTATTTAAAAGCATTATCTAACTTATCGGTATATAAAAATAAATCGTATTTTTATTTAGCCTTGTGTTATTTATATAATAACAAACAAGATGAAGGATATAAAATATTAAGTAAGCGTACTTTTAATCAAATTAATTTGGAAATTAAAAGGAAGCTAATTTTAAAAGATTTCGAAAACTACTCACATCAATAGCTATTAAAAAATATTAAATGATTTTATTTGCCCAAGATATTTTATGTTTAAATATACTGTAAGCCTACTGTTAATCATTTCATGTTTCCATAGCACAATATGCATTTCTCAAGGCATACCGCTTAAATTGCATTGGAGTGGTAAAACAGATAGTGCTTTTTTACTGGCAAAAAAAACCATCGAAAAAAAAGGAATTGTTTCTAAAAAAGAATTAGGTCATGCGTATGATTTTATGGCCGAATATAGTTTAGAGAATAACGACTTTAAAAATAATTTAAATTATTTGCACCTATTATTTGAAACAACAAATAGCACCTCGTTAGATAGCGCTCTATATTATGCGCGCGTGGCGCACTATACGCTTTTATATTTGATGAATGATTCTACAAACTATTATTATATTAAAGCAACAGGAGTTTTTAAACGAGTCTGCAAAAAAAATCAGGATAGCACGCAGCTCGCACGTTATTATAGTTATTTAGGAAATGCCGCTCGCAATACATTATATGCCGATGTGCATTTGCTTGATTCGGCTATTGCATACAGCAATAACACATTTTTAAAAGCCTTGCATTACAAACGTTACGCTACATTTTTAACTGATTGTATTAATGTTGATTCAGAAGAAAAATGGAAAGACAAAAAAGTATTAGCATTCTATAAAAAATGTATAAGCTACTCAACTGTTGCCGAAAAATTAGCAACAACAATTTATCCCAACAAAAAAAGTATTTTACATGCCTCTATTTACAAAATGTGGTTGCTAGCAGAACGCTATATAGGGCATAATCGTGAGGCCATAGCATTGGCAGAGAAAGCAAAAAATGCCCTTCAATGTGCAACGAAACGACCAGCGAATTCAGAATATTCGGGTATATGCTCTTGGCAAGCTTCAGTTTATATCAATTTATTTGATAAAACTGATAGTATCAAATTTATTTATGCAGCAGAAAAAACATTATTGCAAAGTATACCTGCCTGGGAAAAATATTTAGAAAAAATTAAAGAAAACAACATCAAAAGTATGGATGATCAATATTCCGTTAATCCATACCAAAAGTTGATATTAATATATTTCCTATTATACAAAGCCACAAATAATAACATATATATTGCTCATTGCTATGGATTAATCGAATTCATAAAAAATAAAAGAACCGAAAAAAATACTAATTGTGATTTTAGCGTAGCTAATAATACCAAAAAGTTAAATAGCATTTCGAAAATTTGTCAGAAAAAAAATTGTGCAACTATCAACTATTTTGTAACAAGCGGGCCCGATATTTTAATTGCAATTGTATCATTGCCAAATACTAACATGCTAGTTGAATGCTCGAATAATAAAAATAGAAAAATAGCAAGGTATTTTCCTATAAACAATGTTATAAATTCATATTTATTAAAAAATGATATGAAACGTTTTAAAAAACAAACATTTGAATTATATGATTTATTTTTTACAAAAATTGATTCGATGCTTCAAAAAAATAAAATCACTGATGTAGTAGTTGTACCGGATATGAATTGGAACGGGCTAAATTTCGACTTATTACAAACAGATTCATGTACTAAAAATTCTATTTTAAAGACGGCCTTAATTAGAAAATATAAATTTACTTATACTATCAGTGCTGAAAATTTAATGCAGTCATTCGACAAAGTGTTAACTTACAATCAACTAAATGTATTGATGCCAGAGTATAATTCGAATTATTATTCGCAATTACATTCGAGTGATAAATTAATAGATAAGCTCTATGGATTTTTTAATATCACTAAAATAAATACATCCAATGTGTCGCCATTTTTTGAAAAAAATAAATTAATGCAATTTTTAGGTCATGCAAAAACCAATAACAATTCAACAGAGCAGTTCTTAATATTAAGTGATAGTGCCTACATTAGTAGTAGCACTGTTTTAAAAAATAATTTGGATGGAAGCTCTTATTTATTAAATGCTTGCAGTAGCAATTTGGGTAAGCAAGAATGTTATGATAAAACTAACAGCCTACCGCACCAATTAATGAACCAGCATGCAAGCGCTGTTATAAGCAGTTTGTGGCCTATTGACGACAAAGAAAATGCTGAATTTTTAGAAAAATTTTATTCTTTTATGGCTCAAGGATTAGCTTCATCAGATGCATTATATGAAACAAAACTTTATTTTGCAAAACAAAACTATTCACCATCTATGTGGGGAGCTTATGTATATTATGGTAGCGATTTTTATTTAAGTAAAAAAGATGCAACACACATTTATTTATATTTAGCAATTTTAATAATAACTGTTTGTGTTATAATGCTGCTTGTAATATTTAAAAAACGAAAGTTTAAAAGCACTCATAAGCCACTTTCATAATTCATTTTTAAACTGTCACTTCGAGTAGCGCTTGAGTCTTTTTTCAAGCGCATATCGAGAAGTCATTGTAAGAAAGGCTCTCGATATTCACACTATAGCGTGATTGCAAGAGGCAGGCAAAAAATACTTGAACTGACATTTAATTTTACGTTCATCCTGAACTTGTTTCAGGATCTAAAGCACAGTAAAATAAATCCTTCGAGATGTTGAACTAAATTCATAAAAAAAGCTGTTTGTGAACACAAACAGCTTTTTAGTTTATCATTATGTACTAAGCTTATTTTACTTCTTCGTAATCTACGTCAGTTACATTTTCAGATTTACCAGCATCGGCGTTAGGTTGTTCTGCACCACCTTGCGCGTCAGCGCCACCTTGTTGGTTCATCGCATTATTCATATCTTGAGATGCGGCTTCCCATGCAGCATTAATGCTTGTCATAGCTGAATCGATTGCAGCGATATCTCTAGAATCGTGAGCTGTTTTTAATCCTGCTAAAGCGCTTTCAATAGCTGCTTTTTTATCTGCTGGTATTTTATCTCCGTATTCTTTCAATTGTTTTTCAGAAGTGAAAATCATACCATCAGCTGCATTTATTTTATCAGCTTCTTCTTTCGCTTTTTTATCAGCGTCAGCATTAGCTTCAGCTTCACGTTTCATTTTTTCAATTTCTTCTTTGCTTAATCCAGAAGAAGCTTCGATACGGATGTTTTGTGCTTTACCAGTTGCTTTATCTTTTGCAGAAACCGATAAGATACCATTCGCATCAATATCAAATGTTACTTCAATTTGAGGCACACCACGAGGTGAAGGCATAATACCATCTAAGTTAAACTGACCAATAGTACGATTATCTTTAGCCATTGGACGCTCACCTTGTAATACATGTAATTGTACACTTGGTTGGTTATCACTTGCTGTAGAGAATGTTTCTGTTTTCTTAGAAGGAATAGTTGTATTTGATTCAATTAATTTTGTAAACACACCACCATACGTTTCAATACCTAATGATAAAGGAGTTACATCTAATAATAATACATCTTTTACTTCTCCAGTTAATACACCACCTTGGATAGCAGCTCCTAAAGCTACAACCTCATCAGGGTTAACACCTTTACTTGGCGCTTTTCCAAAGAATTTCTCTACTGCTTCTTGTACAGCTGGTATACGAGTTGAACCACCTACTAATATAATTTCATCTATATCAGAAGTAGATAAACCTGCGTTTTTCAATGCTGATTTACAAGGATCAATTGTTCTTTTGATAAGGCTATCTGCCATTTGCTCAAACTTAGCACGTGTTAACGATTTAACTAAGTGTTTTGGTATACCATTTACTGGCATAATGTATGGCAAATTGATTTCAGAAGTTGTAGTACTTGATAATTCGATTTTTGCTTTTTCAGCAGCTTCTTTTAAACGTTGCAAAGCCATTGGATCTTTACGTAAATCGATGCCTTCTTCTTTGTTGAATTCGTCAGCTAACCAGTCAATGATTAATTGATCAAAGTCATCACCACCTAAGTGAGTATCACCATCGGTAGATTTTACTTCAAATACACCATCTCCTAATTCTAATACTGAAACGTCATGTGTTCCACCACCACAGTCAAACACTACTATTTTCATGTCTTTTCCTTTTTTGTCCATGCCATATGCAAGGGCAGCAGCAGTTGGTTCGTTAATGATACGTTTTACTTTTAATCCTGCGATTTCGCCAGCTTCTTTAGTTGCTTGACGCTGAGCATCGTTAAAATAAGCTGGAACGGTAATAACTGCTTCATCAACAGTTGTTCCTAGGAAGTCTTCAGCTGTTTTTTTCATTTTTTGTAAAATGATAGCAGAAATTTCTTGAGCAGAGTAGTTTCTATCATCAATAACAACACGTGGAGTGCCATTATCGCCTTTAACTACTTTATAAGTCATACGAGGAATTTCTTTTTGAGCTTCGTCAAAAGTAACTCCCATAAAACGTTTGATAGAAGATATTGTTTTTGTTGGATTTGTGATTGCTTGACGTTTTGCAGGGTCGCCAACTTTACGTTCGCCACCTTCAATAAAAGCCACTACAGAGGGCGTTGTACGCTTACCTTCGCTATTTGCAATTACTACAGCTTCGTTACCTTCCATAACCGACACGCAGCTATTGGTTGTACCTAAATCTATTCCTATTATTTTTCCCATTGTTTTAATGTTTTAAATTGTGATTTTTTTCCCTTAGGTAGTCAATGTTTATGCCATTAATAAAAGAAAGCTTTTTTATGACAGCCTGACATAAACAGCAAAAAACCACCTAAAACTTGTCATTTTAGATGGTTTAAGTTGGAATGTTTGTCAGAATATAGATTTAAGGGCAGGTTGAAGCTCTTGGCTTACCTGAATAGTCACAAAACAATAAAGGAAAAGTACTTGGATTACATGCTATTTTATCCACAAAATTGCTCCATAAGTCTTTAGTAACGATGGAAGTAGAGCGACATGCGAAAATTCCAACCCCACCAGTAATATTAGAATAATAGGGTTTATCTTGAGCGATAGTTGAGGAAGGAGCATTTACTTGAAGGAAGGTAAATAAATTTTCAGTTCCTGCATTCACAATATATTCCATATAATCTGATTTTCTGTTTTTGATATTAACAGTTGGTTTTTTAGCAATTTCTCTGGCAACATTAGTATAGAAATCATTTGTAACAAATTTAAATGATAAAAATAATTCGCCACCTACTAATGCAGCAGATTGCTGGGAATCGAAATTATAATCAACATACTCATTACTTGTAGCTCCTCCAATTAAACTGTCAACGTAGTGAAATCGCATCACAACTTCGTATGTTTTTGCGTTTGGTGTTGACTTAAATTTAATAAATTGAGTTACAGTAAAAACATCGTAATTAATATACTTTGGTTTATCAGCAGGATCGCTTATTGGAAAAGGAAAAACCCCACCATGCATAGGAGTAACTGTTCCATTTATGTAATAAAATGGATTAGGTGATGCTCCACCAGATGAAGTACTTACACTATCAATAACTACTGTTTGTGCTGAGGCAATAGTGGTATTTAAATCACTTGCTTTCTTAATAACCAGTTTATATTCTCCTGTATGAAATAATTTATCAGTTGTTTGCCAAATGCGTTGCTGATTGCTAAATGCACCATCGGCAGTAGTTACAACTGTTTCAGTTAATACTATTTCTTTTTTAAAACTGTTGCCAACCGTCGTTAATTGAGGGGTTGTGCTACCTGTATTATATCGTTCTAAAGTAACAACTAGTTCATTTGCGTCAAAGTTAATAATCTTTTCATCTTGAGCTGCTGCATTTGCATCACCTGTAGTTGCAAAAACTTTATTGATACGAATGCTTTGTAGTGGCTCATTTGGATTCAAAATTCCATAAACAGAAACAACTTCTTTGCCTGGAGCTAATACAGTTAAATCATTTTTACATGAAGTAACTATTAGCGACACAAACACTATAAGACTGAGAGATATGATTGATTTTTTCATTTATATTTTTTACAAGAAAGCCAAATTTACTAATTTTTACTTAACTCCAAATAAATTATTAGTTTTGCTATGCTTAACTCTAATAATCCTAACGAATATGTCGGTTCATAAAGAAGTAAAAAAGGTAACAACGCACCAATTGCAGGAAATGAAGCGCCGAGGCGAAAAAATATCTATGCTAACAGCATACGATTATACAATGGCAAAAATTATTGACCATGCCGGTATTGATGTAATTTTAGTAGGTGATAGCGCCAGTAATGTAATGGCTGGCCATGAAACAACGTTGCCCATAACATTGGATCAAATGATTTATCATGCTTCTTCTGTTATTAGAGCAATAGATAGAGCCTTAGTTGTAGTTGATTTACCTTTTGGTTCATACCAAGGGAATTCAAAAAAAGCGTTAGAATCAGCAGTACAAATTATGAAAGAAAGTGGCGCACATGCTGTGAAAATGGAAGGTGGACGAGAAATTAAAGATTCTATAGAACGAATTTTATCAGCTGGAATCCCTGTTATGGGGCATTTGGGATTAACGCCACAATCTATTTATAAATTCGGTACCTATACAGTTAGAGCAAAAGAGGAAGAAGAAGCACAACGCTTATTAGAGGACGCTAAATTATTAGAAGACTTCGGTTGTTTTGCGTTGGTGCTAGAAAAAATACCTGCTTCATTAGCAGAACAAACTGCTAAAAGCATTTCCATACCTGTTATTGGCATTGGTGCTGGCGGTGGAGTTGATGGCCAAGTATTAGTAACACACGATATGCTAGGCATGACACATGAATTTAGTCCTCGTTTTTTACGCCGCTATTTGAATTTATACGAAAGTATGTCAGGTGCTTTTCAGCAATATATCAAAGATGTTAAAAGTAGGGATTTCCCCAATGATACTGAGCAGTATTAGACTAAGGGGATTCTAAAAATTATTTAACTTAAATATTACAAATAGCAGCATAGGCGCAGTATTCGCAGGTTTTCAAGTCTTCTGTCTGACTGAAACAGGTATTACTATCAATCATTTTTTGAATTTCCAAAATCAAATGGACTTCAAATTCAGCCAATAACTCAGGTGTAAAATTTAATATTTCCGCATTTCGACTTGTATTCTCTAAAATAAACCGAGGCGTTTCTTCAAATTTTTTGAAAGGAATAATGCAGGGCTTTAATTGTTCTGCTTTAGCAATGTTATTTTTTACAGCCAACCAGGCATACATAAATAATTGTAACATTTTATTATAATCTTTATCCGAAAACAATAAATCAAAATCAATGAACTTAAATTTATCCGTTGTTTTTATTGACGATTTATAATCAATCACACGAATATGATTTCCTAATTTATCAATTCTATCCGCAGAGCCTTTAATATAAACAAGTGTTGGAATTCCCTTTATATCAATGGTTAAAGTGGCGCTCATGTTTCGTTCTAAATCAATGATGCTTAATAGTTCATTTGCTTTGGCAGATTGACTAATTAATTTTAAATCAGATTTTAATAATTTATTTACGTATTCGTACAACACTTTTCGTTGCAAGTAATTTTTCCCAAACTGACTTTCTTTTTGACTAAAAAAAGTTTGAAATACCGCATCAACTGTTTCAGTTGTTTGCGCTAAACAATTTTTTATATCATCAGTTTTCAAAACATTTCCAATGTAAGGCATATAAAGCTTTTCTAAAGACTTATGTAAAATAGAACCTTGTGTGTTTGCTTCTGCATTTTCTTCTACATCCGCTGCTTCTTTAATTCCAGCACCATATCTGAAAAAAAATCGCAAGGCACAATCTTTATGAGTGATCAATGCAGAAGGGCTCAACCCATTGTATTCATCATTTGTTGTTAATTTTTTGATGATGGGAAATAAATTAATTTCCGTTTTTGGAATTTCAATAACGTTGCGAATGCTTGCTGGGAGTGTTCCTCCGCTCAGCATTTTTTCGGAGATGGTATGCTCAGAATTATATTTTTGTAATTCAAATTGTAACTGAGTAATAAATCTACTTTTCTCACCCGAACCTAAAGCACTATGTTCTGTATTATAAGTTAATAGAACGTTGGTAGCTCTTTGCAATAAGCGATAAAAGTGATAAGCATATACAGCGTCTTTATCGCCATACAAAGGCATTTGATGAAAGCGTTTTAAATCATTAGGGATAAATGAATTGGTAGACTTACCTGATGGCAATACCCCTTCGTTGACACCTAACACCATAATGTTTTCAAAATCAAGTGTACGCGTTTCTAACACACCCATGATTTGCAATCCCTGTAAAGGCTCTCCAATAAAAGGAACAGAAGCAGCTCCAATAATTTGTTTGTATAAACTCTTGAGTGTTACTAAAGATTCTAAATAATGATGCGTCGTAATGAGTGCTCGCAAGCGATTGAAATATTTGGTAAAAACGTGCAAGTATTCTTTTTCAGTTGAAGAAATGGTAAGCACTTCGTCTTCCGAATTATTGAATACAGTTATGACTTGAGAAATAGCTAGTATGCCTTGTTCTGAGCTTTTCCATTGCTCAAATAAATGAGCAATGTATTTATAATTATCTTCAAATAAAGTCGCCAATACACTCGTATTTATCCATACATAATTTTTATCGATAATACGTTGAATGATTGCTTGTAATTTAATAGTTGGCTCAAAGCCTTGGTAATATTGTTTAAATAAAGTGTTTTGTAAAATCTTAAAAACATCTGCGAAATAAAAACTTTTTGAGTTTCCTACTTTTTGTGTAGAATGATGAAGGTTAATTAAATTATCCACCAAGTCATAAATTGGCGTATAACGTAATGGATATTCCATTGTGATATTAACGAACTTTACTTCTTTAGGCAACAAATTTAAAATGGGAAACAACAAACTTTCGTCTGCCAACACTATAGCGGTTTTAGTTAATGATTTCCCTTGGGATATCCACTGTTGTAATTGGTGAGCAACAACTTGCGCTTGTCCCATCTGCTTTGGAACGGCCACTATATCAATATTCTTGGGGATATCCTTAAAATAACTACCGATATAATTTTTAGTATCTAACCACGTATTAGTGAAATTTTTACGTAAAAATAATCCTGCTTCATACTCTTCATTGTTTACATAATACGTGTCACCATCCCACATAATGTTTGCTTTTTTTTGTTTTACCAAATCAGAAAATATAATAGTTTCCGCTTTGTTTAGGGCATTAAACCCCGCAATGATTATGTTTGAAAATTGATCAATATAGGTAGATTGCTGATATTGCTCAACGGCTTTACGATACATTAAACCCTGATAAGCCTGTTTTTTTTGTAATAAATTTTGAGTGAATACGTCGTAAATAGTGCCCATCAAGAACATAAACTGACAATATTCTTCTTGTGTAGTAGTTAGCTTTTCAGCACTAAGCGACCAGTTTTCAATCAGTTTAATTTCTTTCAGTTCTTGATATAAAATTTTTGTATCTACTAAATAACGATCGGCCTCATTAAAGTCCTGAAGCATTAAAGTACCCCATTTAGCAAAAGAATCGAAGGGTTCGGCTTTTTCTTTTAAAACAGTTGTGTAAGCTACATATAAGTCACAAATTAAATCAATACTATCAGCTTGTTGCAAACCTGATAATTGCGCTACTAATTCTTCCGCACTAATAATGGTTGGTAACCAAATGGTTTTATTAAATACGTTGGCAAGATGTTGTTTTAAATATAACGCTCCGCGCTTGTTGGGTAATACGATGCATAATTTTTCTGTATCATGTTCGTGATGATCAAAAATGTATTGCGCTAATAGGTTAAGAAATGGAGTCATTGTAAAACTAAAAGTATAAAATAATACTGACTCAACAAGAATAAAATCAAATACCTTTTTAAACAAAAACGGTCCGCAAAAAGCGAACCGTTTATAAAAAGATTATTTATCTAAATTACCGTAGTCTAATTTTTTCTTTTGAATAGCTAATACTAACCTCAGAATTAAAATTAAAAACGGCACATACATTACCGCTTTAGGTAATTCGAAATGCTCCAATATGATTATAGATTTACGTTTTAAACGCTCAGTAATTAAATACATGGCTGGTATTAATATTAAAGTTAAAACCGTTGCAAATAATAATCCAAAGATCATTGTCCAGCTCAATGGCCCGAAGAACGCCACGTTATCTCCACCAAAGAAAATGTGCGGATTACCTGAAGATAATAACGTTTCGAAATTTATATTCAAACCAACTGCCAATGGTATTAAGCCTAAGATGGCGGCTGTTGCTGTTAAAATTACGGGTGTCATACGCGTTCGTCCAGCCTCCACAGTAGCGTCGTATAAGCTCATACCACCTTCACGAGCAAACTCAGCAAACTCAACCAATAAGATACCATTACGAACTACAATACCTCCAAGGGCAATAATACCAATTCCTGTCATCACTATACTCATATCCATTTTAAAAACAGATACTCCTATAAGTACACCAACGATACTGAAAATAATTTCAGATAAAATAATAAGAGGCTTACCTAAAGAGTTGAATAAAGCAACTAATACTAATAACATTAAACCAACGGCATATAGCATAGCATTTCTTAAAAATAGCATAGTTTCTGTTTGTTCTTCTTTATCACCAGCAAACTTAATAATCACGTCACCAGTTTTTTTATAATCTTTCATGGCGCGTTCTACTTTTGCAACCACATCATTTGCATTAAAACCATCTTTAATATCAGATGATAAAGTAATTACACGTTTGTTATTTTTACGTTTAATACCCGAGAACGTATAATCATAACGAACATCGCACATTGCAGAAATAGGCACAGATCTTACCATTCCGCCCATATTCATATCGCGGTAGGTGATTTTTAAATTACGTAATGTTTCTATATCAATACGTTGATCGAATTTGTAACGCAATTGCACAGGATATTCATCATCCACATCTCTGAACTTTGTTGCTTCAACTCCATATACAGCTCCACGAATTTCCATCGCTAACTGGTACGTTGATATACCTTCGCGGAGTGCGCGTTCTCTATCAATATCAAATATGATTTCTGGTTTATTACTAACAAAGTCAGATTTTAAACTTACGATGCCAGGAATTTTAGCATCGGTGATAAATTTTTTAAAATCATCCGAATTTTTTATTAAGTCTTTAAAGTCTTCACCAATAATTTCAATACTCACGGGCTTAGGAGTTGGTGGTCCACTCTGTTCTTTATTTACAACGATATCAGCACCTGGTATATCCCAATTTAAAGATTGCAAGCCTTGTAAATAGGTGGTGGTAGATGCACCATTCCGTTCTTCGAAATTGACAAAAGCAATCGCTATTTTTCCTCTATTAGGGTACGAGTTCTGATCACCATCACGAGGATCTGTTGTGCCAATGGTAACATTAGTTATCATCGATTCAACTAAAGGATTATCTTTCCCTAAAACTGTTTCCACTTTTGCTTCTACTCGTCGCATAACATCATTTGTAATTTTAGGATCAGTACCTTCAGGTAATTTTACGTACACGTATACATTATTAGGATCTCCACTTGGGAAGAAAACTACTTTTGGTTTACGAACGATGAACAAACCAATTGAAAAAAACATTAGCAGTAATACGTATAATAAAGTTCTCCAAGGTTTACGTAAAAACCATTCTAATATTTTTACATAACCTTTTACAAAACCTGGCCAAATTCTAAATTGCCAAGCTTCTATAGCTTTGTATAACCATAAACGATTTAATACTAAGAAAAATGCTAAAAATACGGTGAAGTTAGCAACAGCAAAATGACCAGTAATATATGAGAATAGAGCAACTAAGCCATATACGATTAATTGCAAACGTGCCTTCTTAGTAATTTTACCATGCTCTTTACTTTCTTCTTCATGAGATTTCATGAAGTCAACTGCGAATACTGGATTGATAATATAAGCTACAAATAAAGATGCTACTAAAGAGATAATTAATGTTACCGGTAAAAAGTACATGAACTTTCCAATAATGCCTTGCCAAAATACTAAAGGAATAAATGGTGCTAAGGTTGTAATTGTACCAGAAAGAACGGGCATAAACACTTCTCCTACAGCCATTTTAGCGGCTGTTTTAATATCTCGTTTTCCATTATCAAAGAGTCGGTGTGTATTTTCAATTACTACAATGGCATCATCCACAACTATACCGAGGGCAAGTATGAAGGAAAAAAGAACTATCATATTAAAGGAGAAGCCTATACTTGGCATTGCCAAAAAGGCAATGAACATAGATAAAGGAACAGAAAGGGCTACAAACAGTGCATTCGTAACACCCATGAAAAACATTAATACAACAGTTACTAAAATAAAACCAATGATAATGGTATTAATCAAATCTGTTAATGATGATTTTGTTTTATCACTTTGATCGCCACTAATTGTAATATCAAGCCCTTGAGGAAACTCTGATTTTTTCATCTCAGCAATGATTCCTTCGATTTTATCTGCAGCATCAATTAAATTTTCTCCCGAACGTTTTACAACATTTAATGTAATTACATTTTTCCCATTTGAAGATGAATAACTTTCTTGTTCTTTGAATCCATCAACCACTGTAGCAAAATCTTTAATAAATAGTTTAGCGCCCGAAGCTGATGTTACAATAATATTTTCAATTTCTTTTGGATCTTTAAATTCACTTTTAATACTAAGTGTTGGCTTCATACCATTTAAGGGGATATTACCGCCAGAGATCGTTAAATTTTCTTGACCAATTGCACGTTGTATATCTGTTAACGATAATTGAGCTGCTTGCAATTTATATGCATCAATATTTACTTGAATCTCTCTATCTAAAGCACCAACTAACTTCACTTCATTAATCTCTTTTAAGCCCTCCACTCTATCTTGTAAATCTTCAGCATATTTTTTAAGTTGCTTTAAATCATATTTACCAGCTACATTAATATACATAATAGGGATTTCGGAAAATGCAATTTCCTTAATCATTGGCTCTCTGGTAAGTGTTGTAGGCATATCACCACGCGCTTCGTCAACGGCATCTTTTACCTTTTGTTTAGCAACTTCAACTTTTACATTCGTAAGAAACTCAACAACAATAACCGATACATCTTGCAAAGACGTACTATTGAATTTTTTAATACCAGAAATACCTTTCAATCGTTTTTCGATTGGTTTAGTAATTGTATTTTCAATATTTGTTGGGGAATTACCACCATTAATTGTATTGATATAAATAGTTGGCACAGTAATATCAGGAAACTGCTCTTTTGGTAAAGAGTTGTAAGCCATAATACCCGCCAAGCAAATGAAGATGGTAACTAAATAGACCGTCATTTTATTGTCTATAGCCCAACTTGATGGTTTAAATTCTTTTATTTTATCTAACATATTTTTAAATTTAGAAGGTTAACAAGTTTAGAAAGTTTCAAAATTAAATGAAATGAAAATTATTTTTTAACGTTAACGTTATCGCCTTCGTTTATTAAATCGTAACCTTCGGTTATTAATAAATCACCTTCCTTCAAACCTTCTGAAACCTCTGCCAAACCTTTGTATTCGTGAGATATAGAAATCGTTTTCTTAATAACTTTTCCATTCTCAGCTAAAAACACAAAAGATTCATTTGTTCCTTTTTGTATAAACTTTACAGGTACAACAATTTTTGGAGTAGTTGATTGGTAATCATTTACTTTTAATTTAGCAACCATATTAGGATGGTATTCTTTTTTGTTATCTAATAAAACTTCTACGCCAAATGTGCGTGTTAAATTATTAATGGCGCGTGAAGAATAATTTACTTTAGCATTAATGGAATCATGCATATCAGGGAATAATACTAATACATCATTACCCATTTTAATGCGGTTTGCATACGATTCAGAAACATCTGCTTTAACTTTTAAGTTAGAAAAATTAATCACTGAAATAGCTGGAGCTCCTGGTGCCACAGCTTGTCCTACTTTAATGTTAACGGCATCAATAGTACCATTTATTGGAGAAATAACTTTACTCATGCGAATTTGCTCTTGCATAGTATTTACTTTATTTTCTAAACTTTCTTTATTTGTTTTAGCTTGTAAATACTGCAACTCTGTTCCTATTTTTTGATCCCAAAGATTTTTTTGTTTTTGATAAACTTGAGTAGCTAATTCTAAATTGGTTTGCATATCAGCAATTTGTTGTTGTGTAGTTCGCGCATCAGTTTCTGCAAGCACTTGGCCTTTACTCACTTCTTGACCAACTTTTACATTTATCTTAGTGATTGTTCCAGGCATTTCCGTTGACAATGATACGTTTTCGTCGGCATCAATTCGGCCTTGCACTTCAATAAAAGTTTTAAACGATTGCAATGCTAATGGCATTGCCACTACATCTACTAATTTTTGTTTTGTCGTATCTGATTTAGCAAGTTCCTCTTCTAATGCAGTAATCTTTGTTTCAAGCGCTGCTTTTTCAGTTCTTAATTTTTCGAGTTCCGCTTTTTTATCAGGTGTCCCGCAAGACGCTATTAATAAAGAGGCTAAGGCTATGTATAAGAATTTAGTTTTCATATGGTTGTTTATTTGTTTTTTAGTTGTCATATGGTTTATCCATCATTTTCGTTAGCATTAACTTAACTACATGATGAATATTTCATATTTGTTATTTATAATTTTAAATTGATTGTTTATTGAGTTATTTAATTAAAGTTCCGGTTGCTTTTTTATAATCTATTTCTGCTACTAACATATCATATACTGAATTGTAATAATTTGTTTGAGCTTCTTTTAAGGATGATTCAGCTGTTGTAATTTCTAAATTACTACCTACGCCTTCAGTGAATTTTTTCTGAGCAACATCAAACACATGCTGTGCTAATAGCATATTTCGCTTTTGAGTTTGTAACGATGCATAAGCATTTGTATATGAAATATCAGCAACATTAGCTTCTAATTCAGCAGCCATTTCAACATTTTTCAAAGTGTTTTCACCTTTTAATACAGCAATTTTAGCTTGTTGAACTCGGTAATTACGTTGTAGTCCATCAAACACACTAACATTTAATTTAAAGCCTAATAAAGCTACATTAAACCAATCTTTTTTTCCGTCAAAAAAATCAAATTCTTGTCGTTGAGCATTATATTGAAAAGCTCCATAAGCCACTAAGGTTGGTAAATATCCCATTTTCTGACGCTTAACATCTAATTTATTAAGTGATTGTTGGCTTTGCAATAATTGGTAATCAGAGCGTTTAGAAACATCTATTTTACCAGCGTTAAGTGAACTCACTTCTTTATTATTAAATGATAAAGAGTCTGTTAAGCTAATAGCATCTGCAATTTTATAGCCCATTTGAAACTTTAATAAATTTTCGGATAATCCAATTAAACGATCCGTTTTTTCTTTTTCCGTTTTCAAATTATTGAGTTGAACTTCTAAGCGCTCTACATCAATTTGTTCTACAAACCCTTGTTGATTAAGGGCTTTAGTATCATTATATAATTTTTGTAAACGAACAATATTAATGTCCAACAATTTAATACGCTCTCTATTAACTAAAACATTATAATATGCTTTAGAAACAGCTGAAGCTAAATCAACCTTACTGCGTTGAACATTTATTTTAGATAAATTAATAAATTCTTTTGCAGCTTTTAATCCAACAATATAATCACTACTAAATAATAATTGTGATGCGTCAAAACCAGCAGTAGCATTATATTTAGTACCAAACTTCACAGGAATATAGGTTCCAGCTGGTGCACCAAAAAATTGTCCTGGCAATAATGATGTTGGGATTGCTAAATAATCTTTCAAATCAATACTTCCATTAATTTGCGGTAAACCTAAACCTGTAATTTCTTTGCGCTTATAGTCTGCATTTTGCAAATCCAAATCTGCATTTAAATAATTGGGACTATTTTTCAAAGAATAATCAATAGCCTGTTGTAAGCTAAAATTATTACTCGATGCTTGTTGCGCCTTTGCTAAAAAGCCCGTTACAGAAATTGAAAAAATCAATATGTAACTATTAACGTTTGTTTTCATTTATCATTCAAAATTTATAATTTATAATTTCTTTAATCTTCTTCTTTAATTTGTTTGTATTTATTGATGAGTTTATGTCCTTTGATGGTGCATACTCCATGAACAAACATATCTAATAACAGCTCATGTGCTTTAGTAAATGATATTTTATCAAATGCATAGGTTGTTTTTCCAAACATAAACATGTCAATTTGATTGAGTCTATAGTTAGAAACAAAATCAGGATCAATATCCTCTCTATAAACTCCCGATTCTTTTCCTTTAATGATATTTCGCTTTATTTGATTAAAAGCATATTCTCTTTTAAACTTCTGAAAACGTTGTAAAGCTGTAGGATAATATTTTTGCATATCCAAAAAGAAAATAGGGTTAATATGCTGCATCATATCGCTCATTTGTTCCGACAAAAGCATAATCTCATGCACAGGATCCTTAGATTTTTGATGTGTTTCCTCAAATTCTTGCTCATGCCTACACATTTCTATATCACACAGTTGACTCACAATATCATCCTTTTCTTTATAAAATTGATAAATTGTTTTTTTAGACATGCCTAATTCTTTGGCTATATCATCCATTGTAACACGTTTTATCCCGAATTTAAAAAATAACTCTAAAGCCGTTTTTAATATTTTTTCTTGTGGTTCCATTTTTATTTGGCGGCACAAAACTATGGAAACTTTTTTTGACTTACAAGTTTCCAAGACGTTTTTTTACTTTTTTTTAAATGATAAAATAAGACTTGTAAAGTTTAACACAGTTGTTCAAAAAAAACGAGTTAAGCAAGCATAAAATCTTTAATTTTAAACCTACTTAAACTTAGCTTGTTATAATACATATTATAAGGATTAACATCACAGCCCTAACTAACATTCCTCATGGAAGAAGAACAACTCGAAATTATTGGTGCACGAGCGCACAACCTAAAAGATATATCCTTAACTATTCCACGAAACAAACTTGTAGTATTAACTGGCTTAAGTGGTAGCGGTAAGTCTTCGTTAGCCTTTGATACCATTTATGCAGAAGGACAGCGTCGCTATATTGAAAGCTTTTCAAGCTATGCCCGTCAGTTTTTGGGTAATATGGAACGCCCCGATGTAGATAAAATTTCAGGATTAAGTCCTGTTATTTCTATCGAACAAAAAACAGTTAATAAAAACCCTCGCTCTACCGTTGGCACCATTACCGAAATTTACGACTTCTTGCGCCTACTCTATGCACGAGCAGGTGATGCTTATTCGTATGTTACAGGTGAAAAAATGGTACGTTACAGTGATGATCAAATCATTGATTTAATTTTAGAAAAATACCATTCAAAAAAAATAAATTTATTAGCACCAGTTGTCAAAGGCCGTAAAGGGCATTACCGAGAGCTGTTTGAAGAAGTACGTAAAAAGGGTTTTACTAAAATGCGCATCGATGGCGCAATTGTAGACATTACTCCAAAAATGCAACTCGATCGTTATAAAATCCATGACATTGAAATCGTTATTGATCGTTTAGAAATCACCGAAGATATTAAGCCTAGATTATATCAATCCCTTCAAACAGCTATGAAACAAGGAAAGGGAACGATTATGGTTGTTGGTTTAAATGAAGAAGTTAAAATAGAAAAAAAATCTTCTGCAAAAAAATCAGCTTCAAAAAATGAAGATTTAGAAAAAGCCGTCTTCTTTTCTCGCTATTTAATGTGCCCTACTAGTGGAATATCTTATGATGAGCCTGCACCTAATTTATTTTCTTTTAACTCGCCTTATGGCGCTTGCCCTAATTGCAATGGTTTAGGCGTTGTATCCGAAGTCGATATTTCTAAAATAGTACCTAATCAAAGTATGTCCATTCGTAAGGGCGCTATTGCGCCACTCGGTCCTGCTAAAGGTATTTGGGTATTTAAGCAAATTGAAGCCATTGGCGAAAAATATAAATTTAATTTAGATACTCCTTTTGAAGATATACCTGAAGAAGCTATCAATATTTTATTAAATGGTAGCGAAGAATTATTTACGGTTAAATCTGATACCAATTCAACTGGTTATAGTACCTCTTTTGACGGCATCGCCACTCACATAGCCAAACAAGCTGAAGAAGATCCCTCTCCTGCAATGTTGCGCTGGGTAGAAGGTTTTACAAATAAAATTAATTGTTCTACGTGTGAAGGCACACGATTAAAAAAAGAATCTTTATACTTTAAAATTGATGGTAAAAATATTGCCGAATTATCCGAAATGGATATTAATATTTTAGGCGAATGGTTTAAAGATGTAGAAAAGCGTTTAACGAAATCACAAAATGTAATTGCAAAAGAAGTATTAAAAGAAATAAGAACACGCATTGGATTTTTATTGGAAGTTGGTTTAGATTACGTCACCTTGAATCGTTCGTCAAAAACGTTGAGTGGTGGCGAAGCGCAGCGTATAAGATTAGCTACACAAATTGGATCACAATTAGTGGGTGTGTTATATATTTTAGATGAGCCAAGTATTGGTTTGCATCAACGTGATAATATGCGTTTAATAGAGGCCCTTAAAAATTTACGTGATGTTGGAAATAGTGTATTAGTTGTAGAACATGATAAAGATATTATGATGGAAAGTGATTACATCATTGACATCGGCCCTGGAGCTGGCGTGCATGGCGGAAGAGTCGTTGCTGCATCTACGCCTAAACAAATGTTGAAATTTAATACCATGACTGCAGATTATATTACTGGCAAACGAAAAATTGAAGTGCCAAAAATTCGTAGGAAAGGAAATGGAAAAAAACTTGTATTAAAAGGCTGCGCAGGGCATAATCTAAAAAATGTTGATATCGAAATTCCTTTAGGTAAAATGATTTGTGTAACGGGAGTGAGTGGTAGTGGGAAATCAAGTTTAATAAATGAAACACTGTATCCAATACTTAGTAATTACTATTATAAATCCGAAAAACGCCCACTACCCTATAAATCATTCACTGGCTTTGAACACATTGATAAGGTCATTGACATCGACCAATCGCCTATAGGAAGAACACCCCGAAGTAATCCGGCTACATATACCAATGTGTTTTCAGATATTAGAAACTTGTTCGCAGAATTACCAGAATCAAAAATCAGAGGTTATAAGCCAGGGCGCTTTTCATTTAACGTAAAAGGGGGCCGTTGCGAAACATGCGGTGGCGCTGGTGTTAAAACCATTGAAATGAATTTTTTACCCGATGTATACGTTAATTGCGATGTATGTAATGGCAAACGTTATAATCGCGAAACCATTGAAATACGCTATAAAGGAAAATCTATTTCGGATGTATTAAACATGACAATTGATCAAGCATGTGAATTTTTTGAAATGCTTCCAAATATTTTCCGACAAATAAAAACCTTACAAGATGTTGGCCTAGGCTATATAACCTTAGGGCAACAAGCCACAACACTTAGTGGTGGCGAAGCTCAACGCGTAAAGCTTTCAACTGAATTAAGTAAACGAGATACTGGTAATACGTTATATATATTAGATGAACCTACTACTGGTCTTCACTTTGAAGACATTCGTATTCTATTAGGAGTATTAAATCGCTTGATTGAAAATGGAAATACTGTATTAGTAATAGAGCATAATATGGATATCATAAAAGTAGCAGATCATATAATTGATGTTGGAATGGAAGGCGGAAAAGGCGGCGGAAACATTCTATTTACAGGCACTCCAGAAGAACTCGTTAAAATTAAAAAAAGCTATACGGCGCCATTTTTGAAGAAAGAACTAATTTAAATTAAACTGTAAAGGTTATGAAAGTTTGAAAGTTAAAAAGTTAGAATACCTCAACTCTTATCTTTTATTATTTTCATTAAACTTGGTAAACTTTAAAATTTTTTAATAAGAAAGTATATGACACACGATAGAGAAGATAAAATAAGAAGAGCGTTTGCAACTAAAGAAACAAGAGAAGTGATGGCTTCTGATAGCTGGAAGATTTTTAAGATCATGAGCGAATTTGTAAATGGGTTTGAACGAATGCAACAAATCGGGCCATGTGTTTCAATTTTTGGATCAGCACGAACAAAACCAGACAATAAATACTATTTATTAGCTGAAGAAATTGCATTTAAATTGACGCAAGAAGGTTACGGAGTAATTACAGGTGGCGGACCAGGTATTATGGAAGCAGCTAATAAAGGGGCTAAACGAGGCAAAGGTAATTCAGTGGGGCTAAATATTAATTTACCGTTTGAACAAAAACCAAACGATTATATTGATAGAGATAAAAGCATAGACTTTAATTATTTCTTTGTTCGGAAAACCGTATTTTTAAAATACTCTCAAGGTTTTATTGGCATGCCGGGTGGCTTTGGAACTATTGATGAATTATTTGAATCATTAACTCTAGTACAAACACACAAAATTGCTGAATTCCCTGTAGTGTTAGTAGGTATAGATTATTGGACTGGATTAATTGATTGGATCAAAAAAACAATGCTTCATGAAGAGCATAACATCAACGAAGCTGACTTAGACTTATTTAAAATAGTTGATACTGCTGATGAAGCCGTAAAACATATCGTTGATTTCTATAGTAAATATTTATTGAAACCTAATTTCTAATTATAACAATAAAACTATATATTTAGTTTTTATATAAATCATTAAACGTTATTTAATGAAAAGAAGTTTTGGTATTGATTTAGTTCGAACAGTTGCAATTTTAATAGTCATGTTAAGACACTACGGTATTTTAGGTGGCTTTAATTTTGGTATTTATGCTATTGAATTTCTATTTGTAGTAAGTGGGTATTTAATAGGGCAAATTTTAATTAAAAGCTTTTATTCAGTTGAATCAATAAGTTTCTCCACAGTTAAATTATTTATGATGAGAAGATGGTTTCGGATTTTACCGATGTATTATTTAGCTATTTTAATAAAGTTCATTTTCTTCCCAGAGGTTGGCAAAAATATTATTTTTTACCTTCTGTTTTTACAAAACAACTTCTATGGAATATCATTTTTTCAAGAGACCTGGTCGCTAGTCATTGACGAATGGTTTTATCTCGGCACACCTATATTACTATACATATTCATGAAGTTTATTAGCTTTAATAAAAACAATATTTTAATTTATTTATGTATTATAATTATCGTCATCAACATACTCCGCTGGTTTTGGGTAATAAAAACAAATATACCATGGAGTGGCGTTAATAGTAATATTGTTTTACACCAAGATACTTTATTGATAGGCGTCATTTTAGCATACATCAAACAGCACTTCAAATCTATATTTAATATACTAAACACCAAACGATTATATTATTTAGGAGTATTATTATTTTCTATTTTCATATATTTTATATTTTTAATTCGATGGCCAAATGATAGAGTTGATGAATTTATAGTATCAAGAACAATTACATTTTCTATAGGCGCACTAATAATTGCGATGATGCTACCGTATATTGAAAACAGAATTCAACCAATAAAAATTAAAAAATTAAACTTCATAAATAAAATTGTCACTTTAGGAAGTAAATACTCTTATGCGCTCTATTTATTTCATGGCATGGCTTTAATTTTTGTTCACTACGTATTTGATCATAAGCTTAACATTATTGTAAGTGCAATAATAGCCTTGTTATTATCAATATTCATAAGCTATTTACTTTATGAATTTGTTGAGAAAAAGTTTTTGATCTTAAGAGATAAATATTATCCTGAAGTGAATACTTTAAAAATATAGAAATTTCATGTATACAAACTTAATAACAGAGCTTAGTAATTATATTTTAACCATTATAATTAATAGGCCTAAATATCTTAATGCTTTGAATAGGCAAACAGTTCTTGAATTAGAAGATTGTATTCTTAAAGCTCAAGAAAATAATTTAATTAAAGGGATTATAATAACTGGTTCTGGAGAAAAATCATTTGTCGCTGGAGCAGATATTAAAGAGTTTATTGGACTTTCAGAAACGGAAGCAAGGTATTTGGCACACATCGGACAAAGTGCATTTAAAACAATTGAAAATTGTAAAAAGCCAGTGCTTGCTGCTGTTAATGGATTTGCATTAGGTGGAGGATGTGAACTGGCTATGGCTTGTCATTTAAGAATTGCAAGCGAGCATGCCGAATTTGGTCAACCAGAAGTTAAACTTGGCATCATTGCGGGTTATGGTGGGACACAACGATTAATCCAATATATTGGAAAAACAAAAGCAACAGAGTATCATTTGACGGGTAAAAACATATCAGCTGAAAACGCCTTAAATTTTGGTTTAATAAATTACATCGTTCCTAAAGATCAATTAATAGCGAAAAGCATTGAGTTATTAAATGATATCATCAAACATTCACCAATTACTATATCTGCCGTTTTAAGAAGCTTAAATTCTTTTTACGATATTAACGAAAAAGGATTTGAAAGTGAGATAAACGAATTCGGAAAGTGTTTTTTGACCAATGATTCTAAAGAAGGGATTGCTGCTTTTTTAGAAAAAAGAAAACCTATTTTTAAAGGAAATTAAAAACAACCACATTTAATAAAAAAATCAATAGATTCTACATTATGAAAACAATCTTAATTACTGGAAGTACAAGTGGCATAGGCTTAGGCATAGCTCACGAATTTGCAAAAACAAAACAATATAATATTGTATTTAATGGGCTTGAACCTAACGGTCAAGAAATAGCTGACGGTATAGCCAAAGAGTTTGGCATTGAAACCATGTATAGTAATGCCAATATGCTTAACCCCGAAGAGCTTCGTAAAATGGTAGCGGATGGAATTAGTAAATTTGGTAAGATTGATGTATTGATTAATAATGCTGGTATTCAACACGTATCACCCATCGAAGATTTTCCTGATGAAAAATGGGCCGCTATCATAGGCATTAATTTAACCTCTGCATTTTATTTAACCAAAGCAGTTTGGAAAGGCATGAAAGAACGTCAATTCGGACGCATCATCAATATTGCATCAGCTCACGGATTAGTCGCTTCAGAATTTAAAAGTGCTTATGTTGCCAGTAAACATGGTATCGTAGGCTTCACTAAAACAATTGCCTTAGAAGGCGCACCTTTTAATATTACAGCTAACGCAATTTGCCCCGGTTATGTAAAAACTCCTCTAGTTGATAAACAAATTGCCGATCAAGCAAAGGTTCATAATATGAGCGAAACTGACGTAGTTAACAAAGTAATGCTATTGAAACAAGCAGTGAAAGAATTTGTACCTGTTGAATTATTAGGACAAATGGCAGTGTTCTTAGCATCAGATAGCGCTGCAACATTAACAGGAACTGCACTTCCAATTGATGGTGGATGGAATGCTCAATAATATTTAAACTCTATTTATAAATACAAATTTCAACTGATCAGAAGTCGAGACATTTTAATATGTTTCGACTTCTTTCATTATTATTGAATGATAAATTCATCTTGGACCTAATTCAATAATTGCCAAATCTTTTATTTGGTCTTGATCAATTACAAAACGCAATGCTGTTTTAATTTGATGAAAGCCATGAGAACCAGAAGCGCCAGGGTTTAAATGCAATACGTCATATTGTTTTTGATACATTACTTTTAAAATATGTGAATGTCCGCAAATAAACACTTGTGGCTTTTCTGCAAGTATAATATCTTTTACTTCCTTGAGATAATTAGTTGGCTGTCCGCAAATATGCGTGATAAAAATTTTCACTGACTCACACATAAAAATTAAATTCTTTGGAAATTCATTTCTGACACCTTGATCATCAATATTACCATACACTGCTTTTAGAGGTTTTATTTTTTTGATCGCCTCTGTAACATCTGCATTACCAATATCTCCTGCATGCCACACTTCATCTGCCTCTTCAATATGTTTAATTAATTTAGGGTCTAAATAACTATGCGTATCAGATATGAGAAGGATGTTTATCAATCGTTTTAGATTATGTCGTTCAATTAAAAATTATTTGTAAAATTATTAATGGACTATAAAGATGCGCATTTTGAAATTTTCCTCAAGAACTATAATCTTTCGAAAAAAATTCAACAGCCGTTTACTAAATTATTATTAAAAAAAATACGATGCTAAGCCTTAAAAAGAGCTATAGATTGGTAACGTGACCAACATACTCTTTCGCTCTATTTTTATAATCTTTAACTTTTATTTTATAAACATAGACATCTTGTTTAGCAATGGCTCCTTTTATAGTTCCATCCCAACCTTTATTTACATCATTAGATTTAAAAACTAATGTTCCCCATCTATCAAAAATTGCCATCTCAAAACCATCGTTCGTAAAGCCCATTCCTTGTACATTAAACACATCATTTTTTCCATCCTGATTAATAGGGGTAAATGAATTAGGAATATAAATAACATAATCGTCCTCGATTGGTAGTAATTTGATTATAGAGTCCGTACAACCAAAACTGTTTGTTACAATTAATTTGACAGGATAACTATCTACGTTATTAAATAAATGAACTGGATTTTGTTTATGCGAGGTATCATTTTGAAACACGATATAATTATCGCCAAAGTTCCATTGCCACGCTGTCATTGGCAAACCAATGGTTGATTGATCTGTAAATGAAACTTCATTAGCAATGATATTTGGATTATTAGGAGTCCAATCAAAATTAGGATTAGGTTTTGGATCTACTAATATAAATGAGCTTTGAGCAATAGAATCTACACAGCCATTGATATCAGTTACAGTTAATGAAGCGCTATATATGCCATGGGTGCCAAAACAAAAAGAAGGAGTACTGCATGCGTTAAGACCTGTATTGTTACTAAACTCCCAAAAACAATTTGCCGAAGCAGGAACGCTTGTACTCATTAAATCTGTGCAAAAAGGCTCACAACCCCTTGCATTACTTGTGCTAAATGTAATCACAGGACTTGGATTCACGATAACATCTACAGTTGCTGTAATTGGTGAAGTTACAGGGCAATTAGCATCTATCACTGTTACTGTAAAATTAGTAGTTGCTAAACCTGTAAAGCTTGTATTTGAAGAGTTAGGAGAAGCTAACCCTTGTGTAGGAGACCAGTTATAATTATAAGCGCCACTGCCACCAATACTTGCAGCAGATAATGTTCCAGTTTTACCAACACATACAGTAGCATTATTTGGCAATATTGAAAAACCTAGTGGGTTAAAAATATTAATAGATACAGTTCCTGTATTTAAACATCCACCTGTTGTAACAGATAATGAATATACACCTTGATTAATAGAACCTACATTTGTCAAAGTTGGATTTTGAATAGAGGAAGAGAAGGCATTTGGACCAGTCCAAGTATAAGAGTTTCCGCCACTTGGTGCAATTAAATTTATGGTTCCGTTATTACAAATAGTTGGATATGGATTAATAGCTATAGTTGTAGTTGGTAATACAGAAACGCTAATATTGGCAGTAGTAGAACAAGATGACCCTAGGGCTGTTACCGTTAAATTATATATTCCTGAATTTGAAAGAAGAGTATTTAATACCGTTGGATTTTGCAAATTGGATGTAAATCCATTTGGTCCACTCCAGGCATAAGTCCCTCCGCCTGTTGAGGTCAAACTTAATGTTGTTCCTGCACAAATTGGTGAATTAGAACCTATGACAACTGTAGGAGTTGGATTAACAACTACACTAATTGTATTCGTTTGAGTACAAGAAGTTGAAGCAGTTGTAACAACTGTATAAACTCCTGCGTCAAGCATTTGAATATTTGCAATGGTTGGATTTTGAATGGATGATGTAAATGCATTAGGTCCAGTCCAAGAATAAGAAAACCCAGTTCCAGCTGTTGTAGTTAAACTGAGTGTCTTACCAGAACATAAGGGTGTGTTAGCACTCGCAGTTCCTGTTGGCGAAGTATTTACAACTATATTTATGGTATTGATGCCAGCGCATGTTGAGCCTGCTGCTGTTACAGTAGCTGTATAAATACCACTATTAAGTGTAGTTATATTAGCAATAGTAGGATTTTGAGAATTGGATGTAAATGCATTTGGACCACTCCACGCATAACTACTTCCACCTGTTGCTGTTAAACTTAAGGTAGAGCCTACACATAAAGGAGCATTAGAACCCAAGGTGAAAGAAGGAGTTGAACTTGATGTCACTGCAACAGTATTAGAGACAGAGCATCCTGCAGCATTAGTTACTGTAACAGTATAAATACCAATACCTGAAGGAGGTAAGTTTGGAATTGTAGGAGATTGTATAGATGATGTAAAACCGTTAGGCCCAGCCCACGAATATGAAACGCCTCCCGTAGAAGATAAGCTTAACGTAGAACCCGCGCATAAAGGAGAGTTTGAAAGAGCTGTTGTAGCAAATGTCGCTCCTGTTATTGGCTTCACTACAAAAAAATAAGATACTGGCACTACACATGTTGTGGTAGGTGTCCCAATCAAAGTGTATGTTTGAATGCCAGTTGGAGAGGCAACAGTATTAGTGCCTGTCGTCGATGATAATCCAACAGCTGGAGTCCATGCCCATGTAAAATCAGCTGTATTTGGTCCAGAAATTTGAATTGGCACAGAACCTCCACAAGCCGAAACAGTATCTATACCTGGCGTACAAACAGATGGTGGTAAATTTGCCGAATTAGGATATGATAAGTATAATAAATTATTAATAGCATTAGCCTTATCAGAAGCTTTTAAGATGGTCACAAATTTAAATGTTTGTGTGGAACCAGCAGCAAAATTTTGAATACGATATGCTAATGAAATAGCCTCGTCTAACGTTCCGTTATTATAACCAACCGTTCCTGTCAAACCACCAATTGCATTCCAAATACTGGAGCCATCTCTATTTGCAAAACCTCCTGATGTTACTCGAAAATTAGCTCCAACTGCTGCTAAACCCAAATAAGAATTATTAGGAGTACTTTGTTGAGCGCTAACACAGGCTATATTTCCACAACCACCGCTTCCTGGCTGATCTTCAATGGTATTAGAAGTTGCGTAACTTGTGTTAAGTGTTTGATCATTATCAGGATCTAAAGAACGATAATAATAAAAATCAGGTATTGCGGTAGGCGCATTATTAGTGATAGATATAGTAGTCGTATAATATAAATCGTTTTGTTGTAAAAAATAATTTATTTTGAAATGTAAATTAACTGCAGCGTTTGTTCCTTGGGCTGGGGCTGTTAAATTACCTTGCCAATCACTTGAGTAGCAGCTTAAATTATGCGACCAACTAGTTATAGAGCCAGGAATATCAACTTGTGGAGTTCCTGAACCTAGAGGGTCACTACAATTATTACTATAACCTCCTGCACCAGATACATTTCCTATTTGAATACCCCAACCATTTTCAGGCGTACCTGGTGTAAAAAAATCTCCATCGTAAGATGCCCAACCATTAAGTAATGGATTAGCAACAAAACCAAAATAATTAGCAGCTCCTGCTAGAGCACCTGATCGCGGATGCATCCCCGCTAATGGAGGCGATATCGCAATATCTACTCCTTCATATCCTCCTGCTCCATTTATTCCAACCTCAACGCTAGTTGCTTTAATATATGCATTAGTGCCAACCATTTGAGCTTTTGCACTAAAAGTTAATAAAACAAAAATAGTTATGAGACTTATTAATTGAAAATTATATAACTGAATTTTAGGAAGAAATTTACTCATAATCTTATGCTATTTAATAAAATAGTTGTTTAAATAAAAAAATTTAATGGTTTAAAGATAATAGTCCAAATGAAAATAATCTCATTATTTAATCATTAGTCCGCGATGTTTACTCATTTATTAATCATATTATGCTCCTATCTATTAAAAAATGAAATAATCGACGAAAATATTTCTTTTATGTATTAAATACTCTACATTTATAAAACAGCATTAATAACTAAAAAAAACGGTCAAAATCATTTATCCTATGAAAATCCTCAGCATACAAGCACTTCGTGGTCCAAACATCTGGAGTGTAAATCGTAAAAAATTAATCCAAATGCGATTAGATTTAGAAGAAATGGAGGAATCTCCTACTAATAAAATACCAGGCTTCAGAGAACGTTTAGAAAAAATGTTTCCTACAATGATTGAACATCGTTGCTCTGAAGAAGTCCGCGGCGGTTTTTTTCAACGCATTGAAAGAGGAACTTGGATGGGGCATGTGATAGAACATATTGCATTAGAAACACAAACTCTTGCAGGTATGGAGACAGGCTTCGGCAGAACTCGCGAAACAAAAACTCCCGGCATTTATAATGTTGTATTTAGTTATATTGAAGAAAAAGTGGGAATTTTTGCTGCTGAAAGTGCTGTCAATATTGCTCAAGCATTAATTAATAATGTTGATTATGATTTACAAGCTGATCTCAAAAAAATGCGCGAAATCAGAGAAGACGTTCGACTAGGGCCAAGCACAGGAAGCATTGTTGATGAAGCAGTAGCGCGCGATATTCCTTGGATTCGATTAGGTACAAATTCTTTGGTTCAATTAGGATACGGTATAAATCAAATGCGTTTTCAAGCCACTATCACTTGTAAAACAAGCAACATTGCTGTTGATTTAGCCTGCAACAAAGAACAAACAAAAAAAATGTTAGGTGACGCTTCTATCCCTGTTGCTAAAGGTGATATATGTGTAGATGCCGAAGATTTGGAATTAACCATCAACCGCATTGGTTATCCAATCGTTTTAAAACCTTTAGATGGAAATCATGGAAAAGGCGCCTCTATCAATGTCAATTCATGGGAAGACGCATTAGCCGGCTTAGAATTCGCTAAAAAATATAGTCGCAGAGTAATTGTAGAAAAATTTATTACAGGTCATGATTTTCGAATTTTAGTCATCGATAATAAAATGGTAGCAGCTGCGCAGCGTGTACCAGCCAATATTGTTGGTGATGGGCAGCATAACGTTCAGCAGCTCATCGATTTCACAAATACAGATCCACGTCGTGGTTATGGTCACGAAAATGTGTTAACTGAGATAACAGTTGATAGAGATACAACAGATTTACTAGCAAAAAAAGATTATACACTTGAAACCGTTCCAACTAAAGGCGAAATTGTATATTTAAAATCAACTGCTAACCTTAGTACTGGCGGAACTTCTATTGATATAACCGACATGATACACCCTGAAAATATTTTCTTAGCAGAACGTATTGCTCGTGTTATTGGACTAGATGTATGTGGTATAGACATTATGGCAAAAAATTTAACACAACCACTAAAAGAAACAGGAGGTGTTGTTTTAGAAGTAAATGCTGCTCCTGGATTCCGTATGCATTTAGCGCCAAGCGAAGGTTTAGCAAGGAATGTAGCTGCTCCGGTTATAGATATGTTGTATCCTCCCGGAAAACCAAGTAGCATCCCAATCATTGCTGTTACAGGAACAAATGGTAAAACAACCACAACGCGATTAATTGCACACATTGTCAAAAACAACGGATTCAAAGTTGGGTTTACAACCAGTGATGGTATTTATGTTCAAAACCATATGCTCGAAAAAGGCGACACCACAGGGCCTATCAGTGCTGAATTTATTTTAAAAGATCCTACTGTTGAGTTCGCAGTATTAGAAACTGCACGTGGCGGTATTTTAAGATCAGGCTTAGGCTTCAGCAGATGTGATATAGGCATTATTACAAACATACAAGAAGATCATTTAGGCATCAGCGATATCCATGATTTGAATGATTTGGCTCGTGTTAAAAGTACTGTCGTAAAGAGTGTAAAAAAAGATGGTTGGGCTGTACTGAATGCTGAAGATAAACACTGCGTTGAAATCTCTAAAGAGTTGAATTGTAAAGTAGCTTTTTTTAGTATGAACGAACATTGCGATGTGGTAGTGAATCATTGCAGAAAGGGCGGAATTGCCGCTATTTACGAAAACGGATTTGTAACTATCAAAAAAGGAGATTGGAAAATGCGTGTCGATAAAGTAACACACATTCCTTTAACTATAGGTGGTAAAGCTAAATTTATGATTGCCAATGTACTGGCAGCTACATTAGCAAGTTATTTATGGGGGTTTAAAACAGAAGATATTAAATCATCTTTAGAAACATTTATACCAAGCGCTGCACAAACACCTGGACGTATGAATATTTTTAACTTTAAAAACTTTAAAGTGATGATTGATTTCGCTCATAACCCTGCAGGCTATTTAGGTATAGAAGATTTTTTACAGAGTGTTGATTCACCCCATAAAATTGGCATTATTGCAGGTGTTGGCGATAGACGAGATGAGGATATTAAAGAATGCGCCGCTATTGCAGCACGTATGTTTAATCACATCATTATCAGACAAGAAAAACATTTGAGAGGAAGAACTGAAGATGAAATTATTAATTTGATTTTAAAAGGCATTAAATCTCAAAACAAAAATGTGACTTATGAAATTGTTTCTAAAGAAAAAGATGCGATCAAACATGCCATCAATATTGCTAAAGAAGGCACATTCATAACAGCTTTAAGCGATGTGATTACTAATGCAATTGAAGTCGTTCAAGAGCACTTAGATAAAGAGGTAGGAGTTTAATATGTAATAAAAAACTAAAGGGCATTTAACATAGATGTCCTAAAAATAATAAAGGCTTGAAACTATAAAGTTTCAAGCCTTTAGCACTTTTTAATTGCTTTTCTCTTTTCATTGCATCCGATTTTAATAAAAAAGATTCAGTATAAATTAATTTCCATGGTCTATATCTAAGCGTATAACCTTTTGTTCCGAGTTCATTATGAGACAATAATCGCTGCTCTATATTGGAAGTATAACCAATATAAATTTTATTGTGGTTTTCTGA
>CAILKE010000006.1 GCA_903834765.1 uncultured Bacteroidota bacterium | reverse complement strand
GGTTATACTGTCGATCCTGAAGGTTCGGTAAGTATTATTGATATCTCAGGAGGAATTCCATCCCTTTCTCAATCCAATGTTACAAACGCATTATTTACAAGTTTTAACGGCCAAGCAACTTCCTTAAAAGCAAATGGTGTTAGAATTTATGGGCCAGGTTCAACAGTTGCTCAGGATATGGAGCCAGAATATATAACAGTATCTGATGACGATTTAACAGCGTATGTTACATTGCAAGAAAATAATGCTTTTGCTTACGTAAATTTAACTACAAATACAATTACAGATATTAAGCCATTAGGTTTTAAAGACCATAGTGTTTTTGGAAAAGGACTAGACGCTACCAATAATGGAACTAACGTAAACATTGCTAATTTTCCAATTAAGGGAATGTACTTACCAGATGCATTAACACATTTTAGTGTCGGAGGAGTAGAGTATTTAATAACAGCTAATGAAGGAGATGCTCGTGCAGATTATGGCGCAGCAAATAATGAAGAAACCACAATTGGTGCAGCAACATATACTTTAGATCCAATTGCATTTCCTTATGCATCAGTTATGAAATCTAATGCTAATTTAGGAAAATTAAAATGCACAAATCGTTTAGGTGATACTGATAACGACGGTGACTTTGATGAAATTTACACTTTTGGTGCTCGTTCATTTTCAATTTGGAATGCAACAACAGGAGCATTAGTTTATGATAGTGGCGATGATTTAGAACAAATTACTGCTAATGATCCAACTTATGGTTCAATATTTAACTGTAGTACTACAAACATCACAAAAAAAGACAGAAGTGATGATAAAGGTCCAGAACCAGAGGGTGTTACTGTTGCAACAATCGCGGGAGTTCCTTATGCATTTGTTAGCATGGAACGTGTTGGAGGCTTAATGGTATTTAATATAAGTAATCCAACAGCACCACAATTTGTGCAATACATAAATAATAGAGGATTAACTGGATTAACAGGAGATAGAGGACCGGAAGGAATTATTTACATTAAACAACAAGACAGTCCAAACGGTAAAGCTTTAGTTGTGTTAGGTAATGAAGTTAGTAGTTCTGTTTCTGTTTATGAAATGGCTTGCCCAGCTTCAACTGCAACATTAGCTGCTATATCAAATACAACATCATGCTTAGGTAATAGTATAGCTTTGAGTACTAGTACAATTTCTGGGGCTACTTATACATGGTATAACGGTTCGACACCAATAATTGGTGTTACAACAGAAACATACAATGCTACTATTTCTGGTAACTACTCAGTAAAACTTAATAATATTGGCTGTACAGTCCCTTCAAATTCTGTAAGCTTAGTATTTAATCCGTTACCAACGCTATCAATAACTACTACATCATCTACTATTTGTGCTGCACAATCGGTTTCAATAAATGTTAGTGGAGCAAGCACTTATTTGTGGACTGGTGGCGGAAACAATGCAACATATACAGTATCACCTTTAGTAAATACAATTTATTCAGTTACAGGAACTGATGCTAATAATTGTTCGAACACTGCAACAATTTCTATTGTTGTTAATCCAACTCCAACGGTTCAAATAACAGCTAGCCAATTAGCAATTTGCCCTAGCGAAACTGCTACCTTAACTTTAAGTGGTGCATTAACATACACTTGGACTGATAATTCTACTAGCATAAGTTATACTGTATCGCCAACAACAAACACTACATATAGTGTAATTGGTGCAGATGTTAATGGATGTATAGGAAATGCATCTGTAACACTTACAGTTAATCCAAGCCCCAGCATTTCAATTAGCGCAAGTAATAGTGTGATATGTTCAGGGAATAGTTCATTACTAACTGCAAGTGGTGCTAATACTTATTCTTGGACAAATGGACCTAACGCTTCTACTTACAGCGTATCTCCTTTAACAAATACTACCTATACTGTTATTGGCAGAGATTTGAATAATTGTAGTAATCAAGGGGTGATTACACTTTCGGTAAATATTACACCAACTGTTATTGCAACAGCAAGTAGTAATACTTTATGTGCAGGGCAAACCACTACACTAACGGCAAGTGGAGCATCAACGTACTCTTGGGTATCAACAGGCAACACAAGTGTTACAGAGATTGTTTCACCAGTAATAAATACTAATTACTCCGTAATAGGAACTGATAATGGTTGTTCGGCAACTGCAAGTGTTCAAATTGTAGCAAACCCAACTCCAACAATTTCAGTGGTATCATCAAACACACTTATTTGTGCAGGAGAAAGCGTTACCTTAACTGCTAATACAAATGGCACAGTATACACTTGGTCAAACGCGGCAACAACGGCATCAATTTCCGTTTCACCTTCAGTAACAACTGTATATTCGGTAACAGTAAGCGATGGAGTATGTAGCTCTAGTTCAAGTATCACACAAAACGTAAGTACTTGTACAGCAATTAATCAATTAGAGGATCTCAATTTCATAAATTTGTATCCAAATCCATTTAATCATTCTCTTGAAGTTTTAGTAAACAATAGCAATGAACAAAATAAATCTATCACTATAAATATTTACAATGTTTTAGGTGAAAATGTTTATTCACAAAAAGCTTTAGGTTCTAAAACAATTATTAATACAACTGATTTAGGAAACGGAACTTACTTTGTTAGAGTTAATGACAAGGTTTACAAAATGATAAAACAGGAATAGATTGTATACGCCTCAAATAAAAAGGTCATCTCACTTTTGAGATGGCCTTTTTTTATATATAAGTAAGCTTATACAAACTGATTTAATAAAAATTTAGATTGGATTATTTATTTAACTGTTTTGTTGTAACTCATAAATCAGAGATTACTTTAAAACCGAAAACAGAATATACTAATTAAACATAATAGATTATGCTATGCATAAGCCTTTGTTTTAAAGGTGTTTCAAGGGTATGCAAATATTTAAAAAATAGTATTAACCAATTGTAAAGTTTAAAATTCATTTCTGATGCATATTATATTAAAATGTACAGTTTATATTATTTACCAAAAAATTATATAAAGTTTTCTTAAAGATTAAATTCTATTTTCCGCAATCTTAACATAGATATTTGCACCGCATTTTATACCCTATTAAAATTCATTAACTAAAAAAATTAAAACAAACAAAAAACAACAATGAAAACAAAAAAACAAATTTCAAGATTATTGACAACTACATCCATAGCATTTATTTCTGCTGTGCCTAGTTTTGCACAATCCAATTTAGGCTCTTCTTGTGGATGTCCACCGGTAGCTTCTAGACCAACAGTTACTGTTTCTTCACTTCCTGGGTTTACTGTTACTGCTGGAACATACGGAGGAGAATTAACTGCTGGAGCTAACTTTACTTGTGACAAAAATTATTTATTAGATCAAAAAATATATATACCAGCTGGTCAAATATTGTCTATTCAACCAGGTACCGTTATTAAAGGTGGCATAACTGCTGGAACTGGAACACTTACTGTTGACCCAGCTAAAGCTACTGCATTAGTAATAGAAAGAGGTGGAAAAATTATTGCTTCTGGAACAAAAGATTGTCCTATAGTCTTTACTGCTCAAGCAGATCCTTTGGATGGCTCTTATTCTATCGCAAATAAAGGAGTTTGGGGAGGTATTGTTATTTTAGGTAAAGCAACAAATAATTTAACTTTATCTTCTAATGGTCCATTCGTAGCAGGTGGTTCTGGGAAATTAGCAGTAGCTGATGGTGTTGGTACTATTGAAGGTTTTGCAACATCAAATTACCAAGATCGTTATGGAGTTAATACTTCTACGGTTGTTGTTGCTGGTGAAGGTGTTAGTCAATCTTTTGATGATAATGATAACTCAGGAATTTTAAGATATGTTTCAATTAGACATTCTGGAGCTATTTTAGCTGTTGGTGCTGAAATTAATGGTTTAACTTTAGGATCTGTAGGAAGAGGTACTTCTATAGAAAATATAGAAATTATTTCTTGTGCTGATGATAACATCGAATTTTTTGGTGGAACAGTTAATGTAAAATACGTTACTACTTTATTTGGTAATGATGATATGTTTGACTACGATTTAGGTTGGTCAGGTAAAGCTCAATTTTTATTTGGTATGAAAGGTGATTTAACCTTCTCTCAAGATTCTGATAATGGTTTTGAAGCTGACTCTGATGATAATAAATCTAACAACAATCCTAAATCTCACCCAGTAGT
This sequence comes from uncultured Bacteroidota bacterium, assembly GCA_903834765.1. GTDB lineage: Bacteria > Bacteroidota > Bacteroidia > B-17B0 > Aurantibacillaceae > UBA4416. The sequence goes on along the minus strand of CAILKE010000006.1, from coordinate 704 downwards.
TTACAATGCTACAATTGTAGGTAACGCTAAAACTACTATAACTTCAGATAATAGTTCAATTGCTGCTATTAACGCAAAAGAATTAACGGAAGGTGAATTTTATAATTCTGTATTTGCTAATTTTAAAAATGGTTTAAATTTGATTAAATCTTTAGGAACTAGAACAGGTACTTCTGAAGCATACCATAACTGGGCTAACACTGGTGGTAATGGTTTAAATTCTTTGAAAGTTAAATGTAATACATTTGTTGGTGTAACTAATCCTTTAACTATTGGATCAGCAACAACAGCTTTAGTTGCAAGTGATAATACGCAATTCACAACTACTGATTTAAATACTATCGTGGTTGGTAATACATTACCTGGTTTTAGTTATGACTTCACTGTAAATACTTCTAATAACCAATTTACAGTAAAAAATGATGTGATTCCAAATCCTGCTCTATCTACAGCTGGTTGTCCAGTTGCTCCGGTTGATGGGTTTTTTGTTCCAGCAGCATATAGAGGCGCGTTTGCTTCAACAGGCGATAACTGGTTATCAACTTGGTCATACTCTGCATTCTTAGGCTCAACTCAAGGTTTAGTGTCATGCCCAACTGATATTGATAAAGATGGTGATACAGATGTTGATGATTTCTCAATATTTGCTCCAGCTTTTGGAACAACTTGTAACTAAAAGAATTTTTATTTAGCAATAGTAAGCC
>CAILKE010000005.1 GCA_903834765.1 uncultured Bacteroidota bacterium | reverse complement strand
GGGTAATCAGCGTCTTCACTGATACCACAATTTCACCGAGCTCGCGGCTGAGACAGTGCGGAGATCGTTACACCATTCGTGCAGGTCGGAACTTACCCGACAAGGAATTTCGCTACCTTAGGACCGTTATAGTTACGGCCGCCGTTTACCGGGGCTTCAATTCAAAGCTTCGCTTACGCTAACCTCTCCTCTTAACCTTCCGGCACCGGGCAGGTGTCAGGCCTTATACTTCACCTTTCAGTTTTGCAAAGCCCTGTGTTTTTGTTAAACAGTCGCCACCGCCATTTCTCTGCGGCCCCCATTGCTGGGGGCACCCTTTTTCCCGAAGTTACAGGGTTAATTTGCCTAGTTCCTTAGCCGCGGATCACTCGAGCGCCTTAGTATATTCTACTTGACTACCTGTGTCGGTTTGCGGTACGGGTTGTATTTACCTGAAGCTTAGAAGATTTTCTTGGAAGTATGCTTGGGGTCAATCCCTTTGTCTGACGACTCTGGGTACTTTCATGTTTCAGAAGCTATGCGGATTTGCCTACATAACCTAAACCTACGCACTTAAACGAACTATTCCGTCAGTTCGCTGACCTTACGCGCCTTCGTCTCTCCATCGCAGTAATACAAGTACTGGAATATTAACCAGTTGTCCATCGACTACGCCCTTCGGCTTCGCCTTAGGTCCCGACTGACCCTGAACCGATTATCGTTGTTCAGGAAACCTTAGTCTATCGGCGAACAGGTTTCTCGCCTGTTTTATCGTTACTTATGCCTACATTTGCTTTTCTAACCGCTCCAATAGCGCTCACGCAACTTCTTCTACGCAGTTAGAATGCTCCCCTACCACTTAAATAAATTTAAGTCCAAAGCTTCGGTACTATTCTTGATGCCCGAGTATCGTCCACGCACGACCGCTCGACCAGTGAGCTGTTACGCACTCTTTAAATGAATGGCTGCTTCCAAGCAAACATCCTGGCTGTCAATGCAGTCGCACCACGTTATATCAACTTAGAATAGATTTGGGGACCTTAGCTGTTGGTCTGAGTTCTCTCTCTTTCGTCATTGGACCTTAGCACCCAATGGCTCACTGCAGAGTATATTTTATAGCATTCGGAGTTTGTCAGGACTTGGTAGGAATCGCTTCCCCCGCATCCAATCAGTAGCTCTACCTCTATAAAACTTTACCTCTACGCTGCCCCTAAAGGCATTTCGGGGAGTACGAGCTATTTCCCAGTTTGATTAGCCTTTCACCCCTACCCACAGCTCATCCGGAAGCTTTTCAACGCTTATCGGTTCGGTCCTCCACTCCGTGTTATCGGAGCTTCAACCTGGCCATGGGTAGATCACAAGGTTTCGCGTCTACCTCCACTGACTATACGCCCTATTCAGACTCGCTTTCGCTGCGGTTAACGGACCTTAAGCCCTTAACCTTGCCAATGAAGAGTAACTCGTAGGCTCATTATACAAAAGGCACGCCGTCACCCCACTTGAGGGCTCCGACCGCTTGTAAGCGCATGGTTTCAGGGTCTATTTCACTCCGCTATTCGCGGTTCTTTTCACCTTTCCTTCACAGTACTAGTTCACTATCGGTCTCTTGGGAGTATTTAGCCTTACCGGATGGTGCCGGCAAATTCCTACAGGGCGTCTCCGACCCCGCAGTACTCAGGATACTACTAGGTATATAAACTATGTCGTGTACGGGATTATCACCCTCTTTGATCGGCCTTTCCAAACCTGTTCCACTATAATTTATAAGTCCACATTGTAGTCCTATAACCCCAGTGTTGCCGTAACAACACTGGTTTGGGCTGTTCCGCGTTCGCTCGCCACTACTTACGGAATCATTATTTATTTTCTCCTCCTCCACTTACTTAGATGTTTCAGTTCAGTGGGTTTGCTTCTCATCTTACGATGGATAATATGTCTTCAACATACTGGGTTGTCCCATTCAGAAATCTAGGGATATAATGAGTATTTGCCTCTCCCCCTAGCTTATCGCAGCTTATCACGTCTTTCTTCGCCTCCAAGAGCCTAGGCATCCTCCATGCGCCCTTATTTACTTTCTTTTATTATGCTTTACGCACCTTAATATTTAATCTTGTTTTTTGATTATATACACCCATCACTGTGTGTATACTCTCGTGTCTTTCTCAATATGTCAAAGAACTGGATCATTAGTTTCAAAATTTAATTTAAAACATCTGAATTAAAATGTGGAGAATAACGGAGTCGAACCGTTGACCTCCTGCGTGCAAGGCAGGCGCTCTAGCCAGCTGAGCTAATCCCCCAAATTGAGTTATAAGTTATTATGTTATGAATTATAAGTTTTTGAGATTTAACTCATCTCTCATAACTCAAATTTGATAACCTCTGAGTGTAGTCCCGAGCGGATTTGAACCGCTGACCCCTACATTATCAGTGTAGTGCTCTAACCAACTGAGCTACGGGACTGTTTTGATTTCAGATTTTTTGATTTCAGATTTCAGATTTGTAATCCAAAGTCTTTAATCTTATTTCTTAAATCTTAAATCCTTTCACCTCATAGTTAAAGCCCACTTGGCTCGTTTTTGGGTTTTGTTGTTTTAATTCCAGTTAATAATTGATTCCAAAAAAAATAGCAGTATAACTCTTTAAAAAAGTTTACATCCACACTAGACTCTTCTCCAGAAAGGAGGTATTCCAGCCGCACCTTCCGGTACGGCTACCTTGTTACGACTTAGCCCCAGTTACCGATTTTACTCTAGGCGGCGCCTTGCGGCTACCGACTTTAAATACCCTCAGCTTCCATGGCTTGACGGGCGGTGTGTACAAGGCCCGGGAACGTATTCACCGCGCCATTGCTGATGCGCGATTACTAGCGAATCCAGCTTCATGAAGTCGAGTTGCAGACTTCAATCCGAACTGAGATCGGTTTTTAGAGATTAGCATCACATCGCTGTGTAGCTGCCCGTTGTACCGACCATTGTAGCACGTGTGTAGCCCTGGACGTAAGGGCCGTGATGACTTGACGTCGTCCCCACCTTCCTCACCGTTTGCACGGGCAGTTTCGTTAGAGTTCCCGACATTACTCGCTGGTAACTAACAATAGGGGTTGCGCTCGTTGCGGGACTTAACCCAACACCTCACGGCACGAGCTGACGACAGCCATGCAGCACCTAGTTTCGTGTCCTTGCGGAAAGATTCCTTTCAGAACCGGTCACTAACTTTCAAGCCCAGGTAAGGTTCCTCGCGTATCATCGAATTAAACCACATGCTCCTCCGCTTGTGCGGGCCCCCGTCAATTCCTTTGAGTTTCACCGTTGCCGGCGTACTCCCCAGGTGGATTACTTATCGCTTTCGCTTGGTCGCTGACGGTCATATTGCCAACAACGAGTAATCATCGTTTACGGTGCGGACTACCAGGGTATCTAATCCTGTTTGATCCCCGCACTTTCGTGCCTCAGCGTCAGTTATAGTTTCGTTAGCTGCCTTCGCAATCGGTGTTCTATGACATATCTAAGTATTTCACCACTACATGTCATATTCCGCCAACGTCATCTATACTCTAGACTAACAGTATCAATGGCAGTTTCTCAGTTAAGCTGAGAGATTTCACCACTGACTTATCAGTCCGCCTACGCACCCTTTAAACCCAATGAATCCGGATAACGCTTGCATCCTTCGTCTTACCGCGGCTGCTGGCACGAAGTTAGCCGATGCTTATTCTTACCATACTATCAACCGAGTACACGTACTCGGGTTTTCTCTGGTACAAAAGCAGTTTACGACCCATAGGGCCTTCTTCCTGCACGCGGCATGGCTGGTTCAGAGTTGCCTCCATTGACCAATATTCCTTACTGCTGCCTCCCGTAGGAGTCTGGTCCGTGTCTCAGTACCAGTGTGGGGGTTAGTCCTCTCAGATCCCCTACTGATCGTTGCCTTGGTGAGCCGTTACCTCACCAACTAGCTAATCAGACGCATACTCATCTAAAACCGCCGGAGCTTTCAATATTCAATGATGCCATCAAATATATTACGGGGTATTAATCTCTCTTTCGAAAGGCTATCCCCCTGTTTTAGGTAGATTGTATACGTGTTACGCACCCGTGCGCCGGTCGCCACCAAATATTGCTATTCGTGCTGCCCCTCGACTTGCATGTATTAAGCCTGCCGCTAGCGTTCATCCTGAGCCAGGATCAAACTCTCCATTGTAAAAGTAATTTGATCTAGATATTCATATCTAGGAATGTCTGTTCAGGGTCTAGCATGTATTTTTAAAGATTCTGCATCACTGCAAAACCAATTCAGATGTACTCAATTTTATTTAGAGTTACCTGCTACATTTTTTTGGTTTCAATTTTTTCAAAGAACTTTCTATAGTCTCAGATTATTAATCCTTTTCTATAAAGTAATTATATCTTTTAGCTTATCTGCAATTACTCACATTATACTAATAAATCTCTTAATGAACGTCCGCTATTTCTTTTGCGGGGTGCAAAAGTATATATTCTTTTTCATTCCACAAAATTTATTTTCAACTTTTTTAACCTTTTTTGAAAATAATCCCATCCAACTTATACTCATACAATCAATCTAATCTTAATGAACTATCCGCTATTTTCTTTTGCGGGGTGCAAAAGTATATATTATTTTATTAACCACAAAATTTATTTTCAAATTTTTTAACCTTTTTTGAAAATAATTAATCTAACAACACATACTCCTTAAACTCTATCAAACAACGGGCGACAAAAATAATACTTTTTTTAATCCAACCAAAAAAACTATCTCGACTTTAACTATTTTATTAAACTAATTCAACTCAAATATACCGTAAACACTCAACTTTTATTCTCTAAGATTTTAAATAACATCCAATTGTTAATAGATTTATCTTGTGAATACTTTTCCTAAAACAAATAAAAAAATTTCATTCATCAATATGTAATAAAAAAAATAATTTGATAAATTCTCAAATAACCTCAAATCATAAGTAAGTGCTGAAATAATATTAATTTTTCTTTATTGATTTTCAACTATTACATCACCTTATTCTAATTAAGTTTTCTTTAAACTAATTAAAAGTAGATTTGTATATTCGCATTTTTAAAATAGATTTAAACTAATTCACGCATTAAATAGAAAAATATATCAAATGGCAATACTAATTATCTTCCGTCATGGACAAAGTGTTTGGAATTTAGAAAATAAATTTACAGGATGGATTGATGTTGAATTAACTGAAAAAGGAATGCAAGAAGCTAGAAATGCTGGAGAAAAATTAAAACCTTATCATTTTGATTTAGCTTATGCGTCAGGTTTAAAAAGAGCTCAACAAACTTTAAAGTTAGCATTAGAAGTAGGTCAAAAAATTGTTCCAACCGAATATAACGATGCTTTGAATGAGAGAATGTATGGCGATTTACAAGGATTAGATAAAACGGAGACTGCAAAAAAATATGGTGATGATCAAGTAAAGGTTTGGAGAAGAAGTTACGATATTCCTCCTCCAAATGGAGAAAGTTTGAAAGATACAGCTGATAGAGTAATTCCGTATTTTAAATCAGAAATAGAACCAAAATTAAAAGCTGGAAAAAATATCGTTATTGCAGCACACGGTAATAGCTTAAGAGCATTAATTATGTATTTAGAGAAAATGACACCAAAAGAAATTTTAGAATTTGAAATTGGTACAGCTGTTCCTCGTTTATATGAATTAGATAGTGATTTAAAGGTTTTAAAAGCAGACAATATTTAAAAAAGTAACTTTAACATGTTAGGTTAATTAAAAAATGGAGCAACAATTTATTAATAATAATAGTAAAACGATTGCCATAGATTTTGATGGAACAATTGTAGAACACGCCTACCCTGGTATTGGTAAAGAAATGCTATTTGCTTTTGCTACGATAAAGGAACTTCATAAAAAGGGGCATAAATTAATTTTATTTACATATCGAACTGGTAATTTATTAAATGAAGCTGTAGAATATTGCAGAAAAAATGGTGTAGAGTTTTATGCTGTAAATAAAAATTATCCAGAAGAAGATTATAACGACAATATACCCCGTAAATTAAATGTGGATATTTTTATTGATGATAGGAATGTTGGCGGCTTTTTAGGCTGGAGTGCAATTTGGCAGATATTACACCCAGAAGGTGGCGATTTTAATCATGTTGTGAAAAATCCGGAAGCTCACAATAATTACAAGCATAGTAAAACTTTTATTCAAAAATTATTTGGAAAGTAAAATATAGAGTATGGTTATTTTAAAAACACGCGAAGAAATAGAATTAATGCGAGAATCAGCACTGTCAGTTTCGCGTACTTTAGGAATGTTAGCTAAAGAAATCAAACCAGGTGTAACTTCGTTATACTTAGATAGATTAGCAGAAGAATACATTAGGGATAATGGCGGAATACCAGGTTTTAAAGGACTTTATGGCTTTCCAAATACATTATGTATGTCGTTAAATTCTGCAGTAGTACACGGCATTCCAACTGATATTCCTATGGAAGAAGGTGATATCATTTCTGTTGATTGTGGCGTTTTGAAAAATGGTTATTATGGAGATCATGCCTATACATTTGCTGTTGGCGAAATCAAGCCAGAAGTTCAACGCTTATTAGACGTAACCAAAGAAAGTTTATACATAGGGATAGAACAATTTAAAGCTGGGAATAGAATTGGAGATATTAGTTGGGCTATACAAAATCATGCTGAAAAAAATGGATATGGTGTTGTTAGAGAATTAGTAGGACATGGATTAGGTAAAAAAATGCACGAAGATCCTGAAGTTCCTAATTATGGGAAACGAGGAGATGGTCCAAAATTAAAAGATGGAATGGTAATCGCGATAGAACCAATGATTAATATGGGGACGCGTAATATCAAGCAATTGAAAGATGGTTGGACGATACTAACAGCTGACAAAAAACCATCTGCTCATTTCGAGCATGATGTAGCCTTAGTGGATGGGAAACCTGATATTTTATCTACATTCAAATACATAGAGGAAGCCTTAGGTATATCTAATAAAACTGTTGAATAACTCTTAAAATATTATTTGGCTGTTTCATTAAAAAGTATTTACTTGCATAGGTTATTTTAGCAACTAATGAATTAATTATGACGATGAATTACAATAAATTTAAGTTTAACTCAAAAATAATTGCAATAGCATTAGCTACTTCACTTATTTACTCATGTGACGATAAATCAAAAGGTAATGAAACTACTAGTGATGATTTACCCGATACGGATACCGTAAAAGCAGTAGCTTTAAATGTAGGTGGACAATTATTTTCAGTTCCATCACCTATGCAAACTGCACTGTTAATTCAGAAATCTGGAATCGCTTATGATAAGTCAATTTTAAATGCTGGTAATAAAAATAGTCAGTATACTTCTGATTTCACAAAAGCTTTAAATCTAGGTATTTATGGTGCAGACTTAGGATATGTAAGTATGTATAATCAAACACAAGATGCTTTAGGATATTTAGGTGCTGTAAAACAATTAGCTGATAAAATAGGCGTGACGGCTGCTTTTGATCAACAAACCATGAAACGCATTAATGACAATATCTCAAATAAAGATAGTATGTTAATGTTAGTTGGAGTTGCCTACAGGGCTAGTGATGCTTATTTAAAAACAAATAAACGTACTGAAATTAGTACCTTAATATTAGCAGGAGGTTGGATTGAAAGTATGTATTTTTCTATTACTGCCTATAACAAAAAACAAACAGAAGAACTTAAATTTCGCATAGCCGAGCAAAAACAAGCTTTGGAAAGCATAATTAAATTAATATCTTCTCACAATATGCCTAATGCTGAAGAATTATTAAAACAGTTAGAAGAATTAGCTAAAATTTATGAAGGAGTAACTACAAAATATACATTTGTAGAGCCAACAACAGATGATGCAAAAAAAATAACATATATTAATAGTACTACTGAAATATCTATTAGCAAAGAGCAAATAGAACAAATAGCTGAAAAAGTTTCAGCTATTCGTGATAAAATTGTTAATGCAAAATCTTAATACAATTATTAAATAACATGAAAAAAACTATTTATACTTCCTTATTAATATTAGCAATTGCAGGTTTTACAAATACAACGAAAGCTCAATGTGATTCTATTGCTAATTTATGCTCTAAACACATTATTGCTCAATTTATTTCTGATGGACAATCATACCGTTCATTATTATTAAACTCTGAGGAAACAGCTGAATTTCATACTACTTTTTTTGGAGAAACAACTTATCGTTTGGCTGCTTGTAGTGGTAAAACAGATGGCAATTTAGTTTTTAGCATAAGCGATCAAGATGGGCATTTATTATTTACTAATAAAAATCATTCTAATGCCCCATATTGGGATTTTAAAGTTAAATCAACCTTAGAATGTACTATTAACGCTCAGTTAGATGCTAATAAAAATGCAGGCTCTGGATGTGCAGTAATTTTAATAGGATTTAAACAAAAATAAGCCATTAAATATTATTAAATTTGAAGGATAGAGCATTTTGCTTTATCCTTTTTTATTTTAAATAAAAATCATGCGTAAAATTATCTTAACTGTATATTTAGTCATAATATTTTCAGGGCTTAAAGCTCAAATAGCTGTTTATAGAGATACTTTACCTGTATATGAAAGTGGCATAAGGCTTTTGAGTCCATGGGCAGGAGGATTAAATTATAGTTCTTTTTCGCAAATTGATTTAGATTTTGATGGAAAAAATGATATTGTAGCTTTTGATAAAGTTTGTACCTCGGGTGGTAAACTTAGGGCATTTTTAAATATTGGTTCTACTGGTATAGCTAAATATAAACACTCTCCTGAATATCAAGATAAAATTCCTGATTTAAAAGAATGGGCCTTATTTTTTGATTATGATTTGGATGGTAAATCTGACATCTTCACATACACAACTGGAGGTATTAAAGTTTTTAAAAATACAAGTACAACGTCAACTGTCAGTTTCAGTCTAGCTAGCTCGCTATTGGTAAGTGATTATAATCCTTCAGGCACTCCTAATATTTCTAATATTCCTTGTAATCCTGTTGGACTTCCTGGAATTGGTGATGTAGATGGAGATGGTGATTTAGATATTTTGACATATTCTGTTTTTGGAATAAAAATAGAATATCATAAAAATATGAGTATGGAATTATATGGAAATGCAGACAACCTTGTTTTTAAAATGGTTGACGATTGTTGGGGAGATATGCAAGAAAATAGCTGTGTTGTTTATTTGAGTCAATGTCCTTACCCTAAATTATATAATAATCTTATCAATGGAGAGTCTAGTAAAATAGCACATTCGGGATCTTGCATTATGTGTATTGATAATGACGGAGATGGCGATAAAGATTTGGTATTAGGAGATGTATCTTGTACAACTGTTGAATACGTTGATAATGTTGGTTCTACAAGCAATGCTCATATAGGAGACACCACTAAGTTATATCCTAACTATCCTAACAAGGGAAACACAACAGTTATTAAAATGAATTCTTTTCCATGTACATATAATTTGGATGTAGATAACGATGGTAAAAAAGACTTACTCGCAAGCCCTAACATTGTTGCAGGTGCAGAGAATTATCAGAGTGTATGGTATTATAAAAATACATCCTCTACTCCCACTGTTAACTTTGTAATTCAGAAAAAAAACTTTTTGCAGGAAGATATGATAGAATTAGGTGAAGGCGCCTATCCTGTATTATTTGATGCGGATGCTGATGGAAAAAAAGATCTGATTGTTGGAAATTTAGGTTACTATTCCGTAAACACAAACATTTCAAGATTAGCTTATTATCGAAATATCGGCACTAATACAGCACCTTCTTTTTCCTTAATTACCAAAGATTATCAAGGACTGTCGAGTTATAATTTGTATTCTATGGCTCCAACGTTTGGAGATTTGGATAATGATGGTGATGAAGATTTAATTATTGGCTCTACTAATGGAAGAGTGCATTACTTTCAAAATCTTGCAGGCATTGGTAATCCAGCTGTATTTGGAAATTACCAAAGTAATTACCAAAATATATTAGGCAGCAATTTTGTGTACCCCCAATTATTTGATGTTGATAAAAATGGCACGCTAGATCTTTTATTAGGCTCTCAAAATGGAAGAATCTCATATTGGAAAAATATTGGAAATGTTGCTCTTCCAACATTTACCTCTCAATCAACTTTTTTGGGTAATGTTGATGTAAAATCTTATGGATATTCCACTGGATATTCTGTGCCATTTATGTTTACTGATGCAGGTGTTACAAAACTAATAGTAGGAAGTGAAATTGGGAACCTTTATTTATATGATAATATAGATGGAAATATTTTAGGAACCTACAATCGAGTTGATACAACACTTTTTAAGATAAATGAAGGCACTCGCTCTGCTCCTTGCTTCGAAGATATTACCAATGATGGTAAACGAGATTTGTTAATAGGCAATCAAGCAGGAGGCTTAGCTTTTTTTAATTCAGCAAATATTCATAGCGTTGGTATTAATCAGTTATATGATAATTCAAATGTAAGTATATACCCCAATCCCTGCAACGAACTACTAAATGTATCTATAAATGAAAATACATACGAAGAACACACTCTAAAATTAATTGATGTATTAGGTAAAGAAGTATATCAGACAACTACGTATAACAAAACAATTGAAATTAATTGCTCCAATTTAAGCAAGGGAATTTATGTGATGATGCTATCTTCTAAACGTGATAATTACCTCCAACTAATCACTAAAAAAATAATTATTAATTAAACATCAGCTCGTTTTAATGTAAATGTAAATATTGTTCCTTCATTAACTTTACTCGACACGTCAATTGTTTCGCCGTGTGCCTCTAAAATATGTTTAACAATGGCCAAACCTAATCCTGTTCCTCCTTGTTCTCGACTTCTTCCTTTATCAACACGATAGAAACGTTCAAACAAACGAGCTAAATGTTTTTCTTCAATCCCTATTCCATTATCTTTTATTTCTATAATAACCTGATCGTCGAACAAATTGATCGTTATAAGCGTTTTCCCATTAGAAACACCATACTTAATACTATTAGTAATAAGGTTAACTAACACCTGTCTGATTCTAAATTTATCTGCTTTAACATAAATAGTCTTATCAGACTTTTTAGCTAATTGTAATTTAATATTTTGTTTCTTGGCCTGTAATTCAAGCGCTTCAAGAATATCCCTTAGCTGTTGAGTTAAATCATATTTTTCGATATCTAACTCCAAGGTTCCAATTTCTAATTGAGAAATCGTTTCTAAATCATCAATAATTTGAATCATACGATCCACACTTTTATCGGCCCTTTTAAGATATTCCACGTTAATAGAATCATCGTGAATTCCTCCATCAATTAATGTTGATATGTAGCCCTGTATATTAAAAATAGGCGTTTTAAGCTCATGAGATACATTTCCTAAAAATTCTTTACGATAACTATCCAGTTTTTTGTGTTGTTGATTTTCTTTTTTTCTTTCAATTGCCAATTTTTTTATTTCTTCGTCTAATCGTGTAATAGAATCAACTTCCTCTAATTGAAATTCTGTATTAGGAATCTCCTTCAATTGTTCAGATTTTACTTGTAAATACATACTATCAATTTTATAAAAAATAACAGAATTGTATACAAAATAAATGATAACAAACGTTATGACAAAAGCTATAAAAAAGGTTAATAAAGTTATCGAAAAATTAAACTGATTTGAAAATTGATAAGACGCTAACGAAACAATTATTGTTTGAACAATAGCATTAATACTGCAAAGTAAGATAACAAGAGTTGGATTTTTTAATTTATTCACTTACTTTTTAATTAGTAAAACGAAAGTGCAAATAAAAAATGAATTTTTAATATTAAATTTTACACTTTAGTTATTTTTCTAACCTCACTAATTCTCGATAAAAGAATTTTTGTTGAGTACTCTCAAACGGTCTATAGATATAGTATACATAGCCATCATGGATTTTTAATTTAACTGCACTATGAAATTGTAAGGTATATTTACCTAATTCTTTGCCTGTTTGAGTACTTATTTGTTTCAGATATTTATGTCCATTTTTATCATATACAGCATAAACGAGATTTTCTATATCGTCTTTTAGCATTAAATGTTTCCATTCTTTCCAATTTTTTGGATGATTGTATGAAATAGAAACAGAATCCATCTTAGCACCATTTTTATTAATATGATATAGCTTGTCCTTGTAATGATCAAATACACTAATAGTGTCATTTATTACATACAAAGGCGCATATAAAGGTTGATAAAACATACTGTGAGTGAAACCACTCATTAAAGACGCGATAATATGTTTATCTGTTTTTAAGTCCATTGCTAAACGCCTAGCTTCTAACTTTTCGGAAGGTTTAAGCGAATAATACTCAAAATTATAAGCATGCATTAACTCGGTGTCTTCTACAGAATGAACTACTTTTTTAGCACTATCTTTTTCATTGTAACTGAAATAGTTAAATAAGGGGTAATCTTTCCAATAATCAGTGAAAATCAATTTCCCATTAATAGTGTCTATAATAGGCTTAATAAAAGAATTGACAACTTCAACATCCAATGGAATTAAAACAAAGCGATCATGATATAAATTAATTCTATAAATCATGTTTTTACATACCAGGTTTGTAAAGCCCATATAATCTTTATAAAATTCTTTTGCTTCTCCTCCCTCTTTAGGGACAATATATGTTGTGAGTATTTTGCCATTCACATCCGCTAATTTCAATTCGGCTTTTTCCAGCGATTTTGTAGCCGTTAGTAATATGTATTTGTCTTCATAAAAATCAAAATCATAAATACTAAAATTTGGTGAACCAACTAAAGTATCAGGTTTATAGGTTCCAAATACGGAAATGGTATCCATTATTGTATTAGCGGGCATTAAAGAAATAAAAACAAACACTGAGTCTTGATGTACTTCTGTTGTTATTTCTCTTACTTTTTTTGTAAAAGTTATATGACTAAATAAAATAGAAATGCGTTTTTTTGCAGGAATAGTAATATAAAACATACCGTTAGCTTTTGTGGCTGTTCCGTAATTAGAATTTAAAATTTTCACTACGACACTCTCAATAGGCTTATTCGTTAATTCTTCAGTGATTTTACCATACACAGTAATGGTATTTTGTGAATAGCTATAGTAAGCTAAACAACAAAAAACTAAGAAACTATATAATTTTAGCAGATTCATTTATAAGATAGACGCC